>JAYZVL010000041.1:0-75131 GCA_036155675.1 Pseudomonadota bacterium
CGTGGTGTGTGCATATATTTTTTTGTAGTTACACGAGAGATTGTAGATTCATGCATATTTAGCTCTTCTGCGATATCTCGAAGAACCATAGGCTTCATCGATTCTTCGCCATGCTCTAAAAATTCAATTTGTTTTTCTACAATTGTAATAGCAACTCGGGTTAACGTGTTATTCCGAATCTCAAGGCTACGAACCAACCATCTTGCTTCTTGCAGCTGCATGCTTAGATCTGAATGTGGGCTGGAATTATTCAAAATCTCGGCATATTGTTGATTGACAAAAATATTTGGTGTCATCGTTCTATTCAATTCTACAATCCATTTTCCATCCTGATACCTAACAAAAACATCTGGTTCAACGTATTCAGCGTTGTTAATTTGAAATGCAGAGCCAGGATGCGGATGACAATTACGAATAAGAGTGAGTGCTAAATTTAGATCATTATCTGACACGCTAAGCTCACGACGCAGGTTCGTATAGTCATGCCGGCCTACCATTTCTAGATTATTCGATGCAATTTTTATTGCTAGTGGAAGGCCAGGTTCATTCTTGCGTAAGCCATTTAGCTGTATTGATATACATTCTTCTGGCGACCTAGCTCCAATACCCAAAGGGTCTAAATTTTGGATTTTTTTTAACATGCTCTTGATTTCTATCATTGTGAATTTGGCAGATTCTTCTAAGGAATCTGATATGGTTTCTAATGATTCACTCAGATAGCCGTCTTCGTCAATATAATTGACTATAGTTTCACCTATAGCAGTCTCTCTAGGTGTAAAATTATCGATTTGAAGTTGCCAAAGAAGATGTTCTTGAAGAGTTTGATAGCTTGTATCGGGCGGATCGAAGATTTGATCATCACCAGACCAATCTTTAGAAATAGAATTTCCCCAGTCGCTATGCTCGGTTTCACTTGTGCCAATGGTTTTTTCTGATTCTTTTTCTTGGTTTATTTCAGAGCTTTCTTTCTGATCTAGCAGAATATTACTTTCTAGAGCCTCAAGAAGTTTACTGTTTAACTCAAGCACTGGCATTTGCAGCAGGCGAATTGCTTGCTGAAGCTGAGGCGTCATAGTTAATTGCTGACCAAGTTTTTGCTGCAGCGTTAATTTAGCCATGAACAGTTTTAATTATCTGTAGAATTACCTTGAAGAAATTTTTCTAGCCATGCTGGAAGTTCTATTCAATAAAGATTCCAGCTTCAATTTAGTTTTATAACGCGAAATTCTCACCAAGGTAAACCTCCCGTACTTTTTTATTTGCTAAAAGAGCTTCTGGTCCTCCCTCGGCAATCATTTCACCGTCATTAAGGATGTAAGCTCTGCTGCAGATTCCAAGCGTCTCACGCACATTGTGATCGGTAATTAGTATGCCAATATTGCGAGATGAGAGGTGTTTAATAATTTTATGAATATCGAGTATTGAAATAGGGTCTACACCGGCGAAAGGTTCATCAAGCAACATGAATTTTGGTTCAATCGCTAATGATCTTGCAATTTCGACTCTGCGACGTTCGCCCCCCGAAAGACTTAAGCCAATGTTATTACGAATATGACTTATATGTAGCTCCTCAAGAAGTTCCTCAAGAATACGTTCTCTATCGGCACGCTCAAGCTCTTCTCGGGTTTCAAGGATAGCAAGAATGTTCTTTGCTACAGTGAGTTTTCGAAAAATCGATGCTTCTTGTGGTAAATAGCCTATTCCAAGGCGAGCTCTATGATGCATTGGTAATGCTGTTACATCCTGATCATTAAGAATAACTTTACCTTTTTCCGCACGAATTAAACCCACTAGCATATAAAACGCAGTGGTTTTTCCAGCGCCATTTGGACCTAATAACCCAACTACCTCGCCGCTTTCAATTTCAAAAGAAATATCTCTAACTGCTTGTCTAGATTTGAATTTTTTACTCAAGTGATTCGCGCTTAGTTTACTCAAAATTTGGCCCCAAAGTTTTTAGTCGATTGGTTCTATAAGAATAGTAACAGGACCGTTTTTCCCAGAATCAACGCTCAAATTTTTTCCGACTACGTCATAAATAATCTTTTCCCCGCTTATTTCATTGGTTCCATCATAAAATCGAGCGTCGTTATATAATTCAAGTATTCCAGTGTCTATTTGGTAAAACATTCGAATTGCTTCACCATTATTAGATTTACCCTCATTTAGAAGAATTTGTTCAAAACGTGCTGGCGTCCCTTTAATTTCTGCATTAACTAATTGATGGTTTTTGAAACGAACTCTAGCTTCATTGCAAAATAGTTTTGTAGTCTCCGTTTTAACTTCGACGTTACCACTAAAAACCCACTCCCCATTAGCAAAATCAAGTCTGCTAGTTTCAGCATGATTTGATTTGATTAATATTTCTCCTTGCCTAATTTCTAAACCACGAAAATTTAAACGGCCTGAATCAAAATCCGATGATTTTGTGCGTAATTCAATTGGAAGCTCTTTCTGATTATTTTGGAGCCCTTGATTGATGTGATTGCTAGCATTTGCAGAAAATGCTAAAAGTAAAAAAAAATTTATCGGAATAAGTTTAATCACGGATTTAATTTACTGGAGAAAAACTTCCTTTAACCTGAGATAATAATTTTAACCTATTTTGGTTAAGATCAACCTCAATTCCTTTAGCTTTGACTAGTCGACCATCATAGTCAACGATTACATCTTGATTTGTTCTTGCTTGATTTTTACTTGGATTGATAGCCATTTTTTCTGTTGTAATTTTTGTTGGTATTTGATTTTTCTCACCAGATTGAACAACAACATTTCCGAATAATTCAATAATACTTCCATCTGATGGGATACGACCTTCATCCGCGCTCATTTTCCAGCCCTTTAATTCTTTTGGTGTATAAAGCATCTCAACTTCTCTCATAGTAATACTGTCATCCGCTATTACATGAGAGGCTCTGTCCATTGTTAATTGATAGAGAATTTCACCATTAGCGCCCATGCCGCTTATTTCAGCTGTATCTAGATAGTAGGCTAAGCTCAGACTATCTTTGATATCTGATATTTTTGGTTCACGTGTCTTAAAATATAAAATACTGCTTAGGGATGTTGCTAAAAACAACAAGATAAATTTTAGCATTACGCTTGAATTCGGAAGTTTCATTCTTAGTCTTTTTTAGTTGATTGAGCATCAAATAATAAGTCACAGACTTCGCGAACTGCTCCTCGACCACCACCTTTCGTTGTTTGCCAGTTTGCTAATAATTTAATATCTGCATGAGCATCAGCTACAGCAACTCCTAAACCAGCAAGGGTCAAACATTCTGCATCGGGAATATCGTCACCCACATAAGCTACTTCTTTCCATTCATATCCACATTCATTTATAAGTCGCTGCAATATTAAATCTTTTCTTGACACACCCTGAAAAACTTTCTCTATCCCAAGCTCTCCCGCTCTTTTTCTTACTGCATTTGATTCTCTGCCTGATATTAGTGCAATCTGAAGCCCTAATTTAATTATGCTGCGTATACCGTAACCATCATGAGCATGAAAAATTTTGGATTCCTTCCCTTTTGAATCAAAATGTAAGCGCCCGTCTGTCAGAACACCATCGACATCTAATGCAAGCATCCTAATTCCTGAGGCAACTTGAGTTAGTTTTCTAGAATCAAAAAAATTCTCGGCCATATTTACATAACCCCTGCACGAAAAAGGTCATGAATATTTAATGCTCCGATAGTTTTATTTTTTTCATCAACCACAACTAAGGAATTTATCTTGTTTTGCTCAAGCACATGAAATGCTTCTGCTGCAAGCATATTAGCAGTTACGGTTTTGCATTTTGTATTCATAACTTCTTTCATTGATGTCTTATTTAAATTGATGTTCTCATCAATAGCACGCCTCAAATCTCCATCCGTAAAAATTCCAAGTAAATTGCCATCTTCATCTGTTATAGCAGACATACCTAAGCCTTTAGAAGTAATTTCGATAAGGCAATCAGCCAGAGATGTTTCTGGACGAACTTGAGGAATTTCAGTGCCAGTATGCATAAGATCTTCAATTCGAAGTAATAATTTTCTACCTAATTTACCTCCAGGGTGTGAGAGTGCGAAATCCTTTTCTGTAAAACCTCTACTCTCCAGTAATGTAACTGCAAGTGCATCTCCTACTGCTAGGGCAGCCGTTGAGCTAGCAGTAGGTGTTAGATTAAGAGGACAAGCTTCTTGCTTTACACTAATATCGAGAGAAACGTATGCACTATTAGAGAGTGTTGAGTTTAATTTGCCACTTAAGATTATTAAGGGAATAGCCAGTCTTTTTATAAGCGGTAAAAGTGTTATCAATTCAGTTGTTTCACCTGAGTTAGATAATGCTATAACAACATCTTTTTTAGTGATCATGCCAAAGTCACAATGACTTGCTTCGGCGGGATGCACAAAGAATGCAGGGGTGCCGGTACTAGCAAGAGTTGCTGCGATTTTTCTAGCAATATGACCAGATTTTCCCATACCTGTTACTACAATACGTCCTTCACAAGTTAAGCATAATTCGCAGACCTTAAGAAAATTCTTTCCGAGCCGAGGTGAAATGTCTTTAATAGCTTCAGCTTCGATCTGAAGAACCTTTTTTGCAGTAGCAATTAGGTTGGAATTAGTAGCATCTTCTTTCATTAATTTGAGCTCGGTTGTTTATTTTAGAGTCTAGATATTCAAACTTAATATTATGACTTGGTATATCAAGAATACCCCTAACATCATTATTCCGGTTAATCGTCCAAATCCCCCTTTTTGAGAGGTATTTCCGATAATTCTTAGTAATGATAGCGTCAAAAGGATCATTATTGGGTAATGAAGATAAAGAACTGATCGATCAAGTTCCGCAGGATGGATAATTCCAGCAACGCCAATCACAGCAAGCAGATTAAACACATTGGAACCAATAATATTTCCAACAGCAATGCCTTCTTGTTTTTTTATAATGCTAATAATCGAGATTGCCAGCTCTGGTAAGCTTGTGCCTATTGCAACTATTGTTAGGCCTATTATTAATTCGCTTACTCCAAATGCCCTTGCTAGATTTTCTGCGCCATTCACTAGAAGATTTGAGCCGAATAATAAAAGCACAAATCCAAAAATAATGAAAATTAAACTATTTTTTTGGCTTATTTCTTTTGAGATTTCAACTTCTTTAATAAGTGTTTTTGCATAACTGCTATGCCTAGCTCTTTTTGCAAGCCAATAAAGAAATAAGCACATTGTAAAAATTAAAATTAACCCATCAAGCCGATCAAGTTTGAAATCTATTAACAGAAAAATTGCGCATATAGTTAAAAAAATCAGTAAGTAAATTTGTAGGCGTAACATATCTGATTTAGAGCTAATTATCGGTTTAAAGATTGCTGTAACACCCATAACTAAAGCTATATTAGCGATATTGGAACCAATAGCGTTTCCTATAGCGATTCCTGTTAACCCTTTTAGAGCTGCTGATGCAGAAACCATGATTTCTGGGGTAGAAGTGGCAAAACCGACAATAGTTAACCCAATGAGAAAAGGAGATACGCCAAGGTTGCGCGCTAGCGCGCTAGCGCCAATAATGAACCTATCGGCACCCCAAACTAATATCCCAAATCCGCTTAAAGTTAATAATATGTCTAAGAACATGCCTTTTTCGCTATCTATACCCAGAATAGATCAAAAATTATTTCTAGTAAGCTATTTCTAAGGCTAATCATACACAATCGATAATATGTATAAATTTCTATTTCTAAAATGCTTTACCAATGCCTTCAAGCTCGCTAGTCTCATGATTGTTAGTTAAAGAGGTTTTTTTAGATGACACCTACTGAAATTGAAATTCTTATTGAAAAAGGCTTACCTGAAAGTAAAGCGAAAGTTGTTAGTGATGATAATACTCATTTCGATGCTATTGTTATTTGTGCTGAATTTTTGGGTAAGCCCCCACTTAGGCGGCATCAGATGGTCTATAAGACATTAGGTGATTTAGTGGGTGGAGAAATCCATGCTTTAACTATTCAGGCAATTACGCCCGATGAAGAATTTCAAGAATAAGAGCTGTTAGCGTGGAAAAACTTTTGATCGAAGGCGGATCTAAGATTAACGGCGAAGTAAATGTTTCTGGCGCAAAAAATGCGAGTCTGCCGATTCTAGCTGCTACTTTACTTTCTTCTGCAAAGTTACGCATCACAAATGTTCCTCATTTGCGTGATGTTACAACAACAATAGAGCTATTAGGCCGATTAGGTGCTGAAGTTACACTTCATGAACCAATGGAAATTGAAGTTGACACTACAAATGTCAATGAATTTAAAGCACCATATGATTTAGTAAAAACTATGCGCGCATCAATTCTTGTGCTTGGCCCATTGCTTGCTCGTTATGGACGAGCAGATGTTTCTTTACCTGGGGGATGCGCAATTGGGGCAAGGCCAGTTAATTTTCATGTGAATGGTTTGCGTTCATTGGGCGCGGATGTTGATATTCAGGAAGGATATATTAGAGCTCGCGCAAAAAAACTCATAGGCAATAAAATTTTACTTGACGCGGTATCTGTTACTGGAACAGAGAACCTCTTAATGGCCGCAGTTCTTGCTGAAGGCGAAACTATTTTAGACAATGCAGCCCAAGAACCAGAAGTAAAAGATCTTGCTGATTTTTTAATCTCTATGGGAGCTAATATTTCTGGCGCAGGAACAAAAAGAATTGTTATTCAGGGTGTGAAAGAGCTTTTAGGCACCACTTATAAAGTCATGCCAGATCGCATTGAAGCTGCTACTTACCTCGTTGCAGCGGCTATTACAGGTGGCCAAGTTAAACTTAAAAATGTTATCTCAGAACATCTTCAGTCTGTTTTGCAAAAACTACAGGAAGCCGGAGCCTCTATAGAGATTGGTAATGATTGGATTGATCTTGATATGAATGGAGCTGAATTACTTTCAACGGATATTATTACTGATCCATATCCTGGGTTTCCTACTGATATGCAGGCTCAATTTATGACTCTTAATTCGGTGGCTATTGGAACTAGTAAAGTTACTGAAACGGTTTTCGAAAACCGTTTTATGCATGTTTCTGAATTACAACGTATGGGCGCTAAAATCGCTTTATCAGGCAATAAAGCTATTGTGCAAGGTGTTTCTCAACTGCATGGAGCTCCTGTTATGGCTACTGATCTTCGTGCCTCAGCTAGTTTAGTATTGGCGGGCTTGGTCGCAAAAGGTGAAACTATTGTTGATCGAATCTATCATATTGATCGTGGGTATGAGCGCATTGAGGAAAAATTAGGTCAACTTGGCGCTAATATAAGACGATTTAATTGAGGTTATCCTAAAAGTTCCTAAGAATAGCCATAGTCAAGTGGATTGTGGCGTGTATAATCCGCGTTTTCTTCGCAGAGATAACTCAATCAATTGGTTTTGGTGCTGATTATGAATTGAGTTGTGTTCGAATTTTTTTCAAAACGAAGAAAATGCTTCCTGGGCTTTTAAACTAGTAAGGTTTATCTAAATGTTAAATTCAAAGGGCTTTTAATCATGAGCAACCACTCAGATCTTAGCCGTAGAAAATTTCTAAGTATTGCAACTAGTGTGACCGGAGCGATTGGAGCCGCAGGTGCTGCTTACCCATTTTTGGCTTCATGGAAGCCTAGCGCCCGAGCAAGGGCTCTTGGAGCGCCGGTTGAGGTTGATATTAGTAAACTCGAATCAGGAGCAGTTTTAAGAGTAATTTGGCGCGGCAAACCAATCACAATTTTGAAACGTTCTGAGGAAATGCTTGATCGAATGCTTAAAAGCAACAATAAGCTTGAAGATCCTGATTCTGAAGTCAGTGATCAGCAACCAGAATATGCCAGAAATGCATACAGATCAATCAAACCAGAAATTCTCGTAGTTGTAAGTAGTTGCACTCATCTTGGGTGTGTTCCAACTAGTAGATTCGAAGTTGCTCCTTCTGATCTTGGATCTGATTGGGTTGGTGGATTCTTTTGCCCTTGTCATGGATCTAAATTTGATTTCTCTGGAAGAGTATTTGCTAGCGTGCCAGCTCCATTAAACCTTGAGGTTCCGCCATATAGATTTTTGGATGAAACACTAATCCTGATAGGGCAGGATCCGGGGGAAATAGCTTGAAAATTTCTGAAACTAATAATTTTCCTAAAACTCGTGGTTCACGCCTCATGGATTGGATTGATGAGAGATTTCCACTAAGTAAGATGTTGCGAGAACATGCTACAGAATATTATGCAGGTAAAAACTTTAATATTTGGTATGTTTTTGGCGTTTTGGCAATGCTCGTTCTGATTATTCAGATTGTTACCGGAATTTTCTTAACGATGAGTTATAAACCTTCTGCGGAGGATGCATTTTCTTCCGTTGAGTACATAATGCGTGATGTCGAATGGGGTTGGCTAATTAGGTATATTCATTCTACAGGTGCATCAGCATTCTTTATTGTCGTTTATTTGCATATGTTTAGAGCAATGCTCTATGGCTCATATAAAAACCCAAGAGAATTACTTTGGCTGATTGGAATGCTGATTTATGTTGCTCTAATGGCAGAAGGATTTTTTGGATATTTATTACCTTGGGGGCAAATGTCTTATTGGGGTGCACAAGTCATTATATCTCTATTTGGTGCTTTACCGATTGTTGGCGATCCTTTAGTTGAGTGGATTCGAGGTGATTACAATATTTCTGATATTACATTAAACCGTTTTTTTGCACTTCATGTTATTGCTTTGCCTTTAGCTCTTGTGATGCTAGTTGTGATGCATATTCTTGCATTACATGAAACTGGCTCAAACAATCCTGACGGTATTGAAATTAAGAAAACCAAGGGCCCAGATGGTATTCCTCTTGATGGTATTGCTTTCCACCCTTATTACACTTCGAAGGATTTAGTGGCTATTATTGTTTTTCTGATTCTGTTTTTTTCTGTCGTTTTTTTCGCCCCTGAAATGGGCGGATATTTTCTTGAGCATGCTAATTTTGAACCTGCTAATACCCTAAAAACACCAGAACATATTGCTCCAGTTTGGTATTTCACACCTTTTTATGCAATTTTAAGAGCAGTGCCAAGTAAGCTCGGAGGGGTTTTATTATTGGGCTCAGCGATTTTTGTTTTATTCTTTTTGCCTTGGCTGGATAGGTGTAAGGTCAAATCTATTCGCTATCGCGGCTGGGATTATAAGATTCCTCTAACTGTATTTGCCACAAGTTTCATTGTTTTAGGTTACTTGGGATTAAAACCTGCTATTGGTATTTATACTTTTATGGCCCAAATTTTCACTGCTTTTTATTATGGATTCTTTATCTATTTAGCGGTTTACACTGGAAAAGATAAAGGAGTAACGCTTAGAACCGGAGTAGCTTTTTCTCTTGTTTTATTAATAATCGGGCTTTTGTTTAGCGATACTCTTACTCTTGGTTTTGAAGAGCTTGAAGCGCCATCAGAGATTGCAATTTACGCTTGCGCTTGGCTTTTTTCTTTAATTTATTCTGGGTTTTTTATGTTTCTTTGTTTTTATGCTGGTAGGGAGCCGGAAGGCCCTGTACCAGATCGACTTAAATAAGATAATGTTTAAACTGTTTATTAAATTTTGCGTTAAGGATTTACAGATTAAATCTGTAATGTTTTCCGTTATTCTTTGCCTCTTTTATTCAACGTCTATCTTTGCGGCATCTGCTAATACAATAATCCAGACTGCTGAAAATGACGTTGCTAACATAGCATCCTTGCAGAGAGGAGCTCGAAACTTCGTTAATTATTGTATGGCTTGCCATTCGATTAAGTATGTGCGTTTTAATAAATTACAGGAAGCTTTGGAATTAACCGAAGATCAGGTTAAAAATAATTTGATGTTTGCTGCCGATAAAATAGATGAAAATATTACAAATGCTATGTCCATCAATGATGCAGAGAAATGGTTTGGCCAAGCACCGCCTGATTTAAGCTTGATTTCTAGAAGTCGAGGAACAGACTGGGTTTATACTTTTTTAAAAAGTTTTTATAGAGATGATCGTTCTTCATCTGGTGTTAATAACCTTATGTTGCCTAATACTTCTATGCCCCATGTTCTTTGGGAGTTACAGGGTTTGCAAAATGCTAAATTTGCTTCGACTATTAGAGATGAGAAAATTATTAATAATTTTGCCAATCCTGATGAATTTCAGAAATTTGAATTTGAATATTCAGGAACTTTGACACCTTCAGAATATGATCAATTTGTCGTTGATATTGTTAATTTTCTTGATTGGGCTGGGACACCAGAACGTTTGGAGAGGCAGTCATTAGGTATTTGGGTGATTTTATTTTTGTTTGTATTTTTGATGTTTGCATATTTACTCAAGATTGAGATTTGGAAGGATTTAGACTAACTAAATTGTTGAAAATTTTTTATATCTAAAAATTAATTTTCTTCCAATCTGATATGGTTTTTTAATTTATGATCAGAGCATTAGACCTCTTATCCGGAAAAAATTAGGTAATTTTAAAAATGACGTTATATTCTAGCCCTACTTGTTTTTATAGTCATCGCGCTCGATTGGTAATGGCAGAAAAAAGTATCAATATTGATATTGTTGATGTGGATCGTGCAAATTTGCCTGAAGATCTATTAGATTTGAACCCTTATCAAAGCCTACCAACATTAGTTGATCGCGATCTAGTTTTGTATGATTCGCGAGTAATTATTGAATATCTTGATGAGCGTTTTCCACATCCTC
The DNA here is from genome assembly GCA_036155675.1 of Pseudomonadota bacterium. Lineage (GTDB taxonomy): Bacteria > Pseudomonadota > Gammaproteobacteria > Steroidobacterales. The sequence goes on from JAYZVL010000041.1 coordinate 10,709, forward strand.
CTTTAATGCCTGTTGATCCAGTTACTCGTGCGCAATTTCGATTAGCTCTATTTCGTATTGAGCAAGATTGGTATACACAGGCAAAGGCTATTGATGATGCTTCAGACAGGCGTCAATCTACACGTGCACGGAAAATTCTCTTAGAAAGCATTCTTTCTAGTACTGATATTTTTGATTTAAAGAAATATTTTTTGAGTGATGAATTTTCTCTTGTGGATTGCACTATAGCTCCTGTTTTATGGAGATTGCAGCATTTTGGTATTGAGCTTGATGATTCCGCAGCGCCAATATTTAGATATATGGATGAAGTGTTTAGTCGACCTTCATTTCATGAAAGTTTGAGTGAGCTAGAACAGGAAATGAGGCCTTGATCTCATAAAAATCGATTTAAATGAAAAAAACTGAAATATCGGCACGACCTTATTTATTAAGGGCTATTCACGATTGGGTTTCAGACAATAATCAGACTCCTTTGATACTTGTTAATTCTAATGTTGATAATGCCATTTTGCCTCAAGAATATACTTCAGATGGCCAGATAATTCTTAATATCTCTTGGTCTGCAACTCAGAACTTGTTATTTGATAATGAAAAAATTACTTTTTCAGCAAGGTTTTCTGGGAACTCAAGGCATGTTGTGATTCCTATCAATGCAATTCAAGGGATTTATTCGCGTGAATCAGAAGAGGGTATTATGTTTGAAAATGAATCAAATATGAGTGTAGTCAAAAACAAAGTTGATACCAAAGATAATATCCCTCAGAAAGGACGACCTGATTTAAAATTGATCAAATAGATCGGTTGATTGATTTAAGCAAATAATTGCTTATCAATAAGATCACAAAGACAGTGAATAATTAATAAGTGGACTTCCTGAATACGTGCTGTCCTTTCAGATGGAACGCGAATCTCCTTATCGTTTTCTCTTAGAAGTTGCGCAATTTTTCCTCCATCAGATCCAGTTAGGGCTATTACTGGCATTTCTTTTTCTTGAGCTGTAGTAACTGCCCTAATAACATTATTTGAATTTCCGGAAGTAGAGATAGCTAGAAGAATATCTCCAGGTTGCCCCAGTGCATAGATTTGTTTTGAGAATACTTCCTCAAAACTAAAGTCGTTTGCAATCGAAGTAATTATTGAGCTGTCGGTAGTTAGTGCTAGAGAGGGCAATGATGGACGATCAATTTCAAACCGATTAATTAGTTCCGAAGAAAAATGTTGAGCATCTGCAGCCGAACCTCCATTTCCACAACTTAAAATTTTACCCCCATTGTTTAAAGCTTTAATCATAGTTAAGGCGCCTTGCTCAACTAATGGAGATAACAAGCTAATTGCGGCTTCTTTGACCTCAATGCTTTCTTTAAAATGCTGCTTTGTAATGTCAGAGATTTTCACTTTAGATAATATACTCTACCTTGGGTTAATGATGTCTAACGATTAAATTTCGTTAGGTGAGATAATTGATATTGTTGATCCATCCTCCAACTCTGAATTTAATTTCTTGTCTAAGGAAATATCATCCACTAAGGGTAATTCTATTGATTCCGAAGGTTGTGAAATAAGTTGAGGCCGGCCTTTTTTTATTCGAGCAAAATCCATGTTTCTATGTAATAAACCACCTTGATCCATAAAGATTTCACCGGTCATTCCTTTAAGGGAAAGTTTAAAACTCCCACTTTTCCCATTTAGAAGAGTTGTAAGTTGATATGCATCGTACCCCATGGCGAAGAACCTAGCTTGCTCTTCAAAATTGTTTCCCCAAATATCCTTTAGAGCTTGCTTTTGCTTCTCAATGGTTATTGTTGGATTTATAAGCCATGGAGCATCAGGAAATATTACACCATCTAAATCTTCATTAAATTCACTTCCTGGGTTATATGCATCAGAATTTGTGAAAGTAGGAAGATCATTTGCATAATTTTTCTTTAATTGCGGCCGTAGTTGCTGAGCTTCTTTTGGTTTCTGCGATGCTAAAAAGATGAAATCTACATCTTCACGACGACGCGGTTCATATTGCAGTTTTTTGCCTATTAGGTTTGCAAGGCTATTGCGCCTGGCATCACTCTCTTTTATCAGCAGCGCGCTAGTTATTACTTGGGAAAAGTCTGTTTCATTAGTAGGGTAATTTTCCGCTTTTAAGATTTGACCGCCATATTGTAAAAGCTCATTTTGAAATGCCTCATAGATTCTTTTTCCCCAGGAGCTTTCGGGAATTAGCGCAACTGCATTTCTAAGACCTTCTGAAATTGCTCTACGAGCAATCGATCTAGCTTCATCTTCAGGAGCTAAAGAAAATTGATAGAGCTTGTCTGAATTAATATCACTGATGGTCGCATAATTTAAAGTTAATGTAGATATGCTCTTTGCTTTATATGCAATTTCATTAACTCTTTCTTTCAATAATGGACCTACTATAAATGTTGCTCCATTGTCGATTGCAGATTTATAAATATTAGATACTGAAGATTTTTCCGTATCATAGAAGCGAATATTTGGTCTAGCATTCGCTTCAGTTAAAGAGTAAACCGCTGTTAAATAACCATCTCGAATGGCTTCTCCCTTTAAAACCTTACTTCCAGAAAGAGGTAGCAACACAGCAACGTTAGAAGGATAGTTGCTTAATGCAGCTAGATTGCTTAATAATTCTGGCAGCAAATTAATATTTGCCGGGTGCTCAGGATTCTTTTCTTGCCATTCAATTAAGCTTTGGCGAAGGAGTCCAATAGACCCACGATTTTTATTATTAATTTGTGCGAGTGAAAGCCAGCCGCCAACAACTGGATCAGTAGCTGATTCGATAGAAAGATTAGTGATTGGTTTTTCAGAACGCTCAAGGTTTTCCCATATTAGCTGATGATTCTGATTGCGGTCGTTAAGGCGATCTAATAAGTTTTCTCTTCTAACCAATGCTGTAACGGCCGCTTGTTGACGCCCAAGTTGGAATAATGTGTATGCCCGCAATTGAAGTATTCTTATTGCTCCTTGTCGAGTGGGAGCATTTATTACTCGATTTAATACATTGAGTGCAACTCCAGGTTTTTCCTGTGCTAAATATATATTAGCGAGCACTTCTGCCCATAGGGCAAGATTAGAATTTGCTACATTATCTCCGAAATCACTGATTTTTCTTTCCGCTGAAGTGAATTGATTTGCGAGATACAATTCTTGTGCCGAAAATAGAATATATCTTTGTTTTTGAGGATCATTTGATGTGCTTGCTAATAATTCATATTGTTGACTTGCTGCGAGATGGTCACCACGTTGCGAAAGAGTTATTGCCTTTTGCACTCCCTCAGGTTGTTGGATTGAGTTTTGTAGTGTGTCCACTGAACAAGCAGATAAAATGAAAGTGGCAAGACTTATTGCTAAATTTGAAATGAGTATTGATCGATTAGATTTTAATTTTATATACATTTGTTGTGAGTCTAAGATTAATGTTTGACCATGATGCCGCAACAGAATATAAGAGCTATTTAAACGAGAAACTGTAAGTTGTGAATATAAGCAAGGGAATCCTTTTTGTTGTAGCTACTCCTATTGGCAATGCTGATGATATCAGTCTTCGAGCCAAGAAGGTTTTGGAAAATGTAAAATTAATTGCAGCAGAGGATACTCGACGAACTGGTAATTTGCTTAAACACCTTGGAATCAGTAATCAACTGCTTTCCTGCCATGAACACAATGAATCCAAAAGAATTCCTACTCTACTTGGAATTCTAGGGGAGGGAGGAGATATTGCCTTGGTTAGCGATGCTGGTACTCCAGTTATTAACGATCCAGGGTATAAGCTAGTTTGTGAAGTTATCGAAGCCGGTTATCAAGTTATACCAATTCCTGGCTGTAGTGCTGCTATCGCAGCAGTTTCGGTTGCAGGCCTTCCAACCGATAAGTTATTTTTTCTTGGATTTTTACCTAATGTTTCAAAAAAGCGTTTAGATAAACTGTCTGAATTTAAAAAATCTTCTGCTACTTTAATTATCTATGAAGCACCTCACCGAATTTTAGCTACTCTCAAGGATGTCGAAGCTATTTTTGGGCCTGATAGGCTTATGATGGCAGCAAGAGAAATTACTAAACTTTATGAATCCTATTACCGTGGAACTGTTCGTGAAGTTAGAGATCAAATCGTAGCCGATACAGGCGGTAAAAAAGGAGAATTCACTTTAGTGGTCGGCGGTGTAAAATCAGTAGAGGTTGATTATGCAAACATTGATCAAGCTCTATCTGTTCTCCTTCGTTATCTTGGTGTCCGACAAGCCTCAGAAGTTACTGCGGAGTTACTTGGCATAAAAAAAAATTTGGCTTATAAGCGTGCTTTAGAAATAAGAGAATCATCTGATGAGACCTACTAGCTTTTGATCTAGAAAAATTCTAATACTCAATTTTCTTTTGAGGTCTAAGTTATTTCAACTCTATATTTATTTAAGTAAAATGTGGTATAACTTTTTCTCCCAGTAATTTAACTGTGCGCTCAATTAATTCTATTGGCATGTCGCCCATACCAACGCGGAAGTTGAATTGCGTTACTCCTGCGTCTATATAACAAGTCATTTCATCTATACAACTTGATGGTGTTCCAAGGAAATATATTTCTTTGCCAGTTTTTTCAAAAAGATTGGTTTTCGGCAGTAAAATATTTCCATCTATATCCTTAAGTGCCCGCATGCGCGCATAAAAATTAAGGACATCCTCAACATAAGGCATACCCTCTTTTTGAGCTATACGATTGGTTGGGGCTAAAAATGTAGTTCGATTGACTGTTATGTTCGGTTCTTTTTCCACACCCATTAATTTAAGTTCCTTGTTGTAAAGAGCTGCTTGGCGCTTAATCACTTCAAAATGATATTGAGTAGCGCCATACCAGCCTTCACCAAATTTAAGAGAACGATCAATTGAACGTTTGATTGCACCACCAATGAGAATCGGTGGTCCACCTTTTTGGATAGGGCTAGGAAAGACATTGCCATCAAATTGAAAATGTTTACCTTGATAAGAATCAGCACCTGACCAGAATGCTTTTAAAAGCTCTAAGGCTTCATCCATTCTGGAGCCAGCTTGATTTCCTGAGTAACCAAAACGTCTTAATTGCGACTTTGCCCCAACTCCTACTCCTAGAGTGAATCTACCTTCAGAAAGATGATCTAGGATCGCTCCATCATATGCCAGACGCAGCGGATGCCAAAGAGTAATTAACGTTACACCTGTTCCAATTCTGAGATTTGTTCTTCCTGCCAATGCTGCTAGGATCATTAGAGGCGATGGCGTATGACCAGGTATTGATGTATTTGAATAAAATTCTCCGGCCCAAATTGAGTTGAATCCATATTCTTCTGCCATATTTATCAAGCGAGAATATTGATCTAGGTGCTTGGATAGAGTTTTTTTCTTGCTCCAAAAATCTAGAGCTAATCCAAAGCCTATTTTCAAGAGTTAATCCTTTCTTCGAAGTTATAAGAGGTTCTTTAAGCTTTATAAGCTATAAAAGAAACAGTTTAACAACTAAATCATAATTTCAGTTATATAACTTTGATTATGCTATCTTTCCAAACGAATTGAGAGGGTTATTTAATATTTTAAATTGTTATGGATGAGATTATTTACTCAGTTTTTTTAGGAATTATTCAGGGTTTAACTGAATTTCTCCCTGTTTCAAGCTCAGGCCATCTTGTTTTAGTTCAGGAGTTACTAGGAGTCAATATTGGTAGTGGTATTTTATTTGAGGTTGCAGTACATATAGCTACATTAATCGCTATCCTGATTTTTTATCGTAAAAAATTATTTATCCTGATCCAAGGATTCTTAAAATTAGATAGAGGCTCTTTAAATTATATTGGAAAGCTCTTCGTTGGAACTCTTCCAGCAGTTTTTGCAGTATTATTTTTTCGTTCTTGGATTGAAGATCAATTTAATTCTTTAATCTTTGTTGCTGTATGTTTATTGCTTACTGGTTGCTTGATTTGGAGCACTCGCTTCACTTTGCAAAATGAGAATAATAAAGAACCTAGTTGGTTCGATGCATTGATAATTGGCTGTGTGCAAGCAATTGCGATTTTGCCAGGGATTTCTCGAAGTGGCTCAACAGTTGCTGTTGCGATTGCTCTTGGAATTAATCCAATTGTAGCAGCCGAGTTTTCTTTCATGTTGGGCATGATTGCTATGTTTGGAGCCGGAATATTAATGTTTCCAGAGTTGGTTATAGCTTCCCCAGAATTAATTACAAACATTATCTTTGCCGGCATAGCGGCCTTAATATCAGGTTTGTTAGCCTTGTTCATATTTGTCTGGTTATTGCGTTCGCAACGGTTTTATTTTTTTGCTTGGTATCTTTGGATTATTGGTGCACTTACGATTTTGTTATCTAGATAGATAACTTATATAGGCCATATCTGTTAAGGTTCTTCTTGGAGTCGGCCAGGCAATCGCGCATTGTTATCAATTCGAGGAAAGTCCGGGCTCCTGCGGACAGAATGCCAGGTAACACCTGGGGGGTGTGAACCCACGGCTAGTGCCACAGAAAATATACCGCCTCATTTTGAGGTAAGGGTGAAAAGGTGCGGTAAGAGCGCACCGCGCGGATGGCAACATTTCGCGGCATGGTAAACCCCATTCGGAGCAAGACCAAATAGGGAAGCATATATCCGTCCGCGGTTGCTTCCGGGTAGGTCGCTTGAGGTGGATGGCAACATCTGCCCTAGATGAATGATTGCCCTTGACAGAACCCGGCTTACGGCCGACTCCATCCATTTATTAGGATATCAGTGATATTTACTCAGTTACCTCTGAAATGCTTACTAAGCAAGCAATGTAGGTTTTTTAGCGCATTTAAATCATTATCTGAGAAGAGAATCGCTTTGGTTGAAAAAAATTTAAATAGCTAAGTATTTGATTAGAAAGATTTTCTAACCCTATGATTTATTTAGTTTGAAGTCGATATTTTTACCCCTAAAACCACCCCTAAGTCACTGGTCTAAAAGAAATAATTGGCGATCTTCGTTGACATCAGGGAGGAATCTTAAATATAGTGCAAATAAGTAGAAAAAAATGGTAAAGAGTGGGAGAAAATGGGCTTATTAGCCTATATTAAAGAATGTTTAGCAGTTCAGCCAAAGTTACCCTCGATAGTAAAGGGAGGATGGCCATTCCTACACGTTTTCGTGATGGGATTTCATCCCGTTGTGATGGCAGCTTGGTTGGGGCAATGGATAATGATGATTCTTGCATTTTGCTATATCCCTCTCCTGATTGGGAAGGCGCAGCTCGACGTCTTTTAAGATTGTCAGGAAATAAAAGATCAGTGCGACGTATGCAAAGAAATATGGTTGGCCGAGTTTTTGATATGGAAATGGATAACCATGGCCGTATTCTAATTCCCTCAAAATTGCGTGAGCAAGCAAATTTATCTAAGCAGGCTATTTTAGTGGGACTTGGTAGTAAGTTTGAGTTGTGGGATGAAAAGCTTTGGGATAAATGGTGTGAAAATAGCGACAGCATTAGCGAAGACTTGCCGCCAGAGCTTGAGTCGCTCCTGCTTTAATTACTTTGCTTAGCGCATTGGGAAAAATTAAACACACGGCAAAAGCCGAGTTGGTTTATGAGCGCTAAAGAAGGCCATCATGTTCCAGTTTTATTAGATCCATTATTGGAGCATTTAAGCTTAAAAACTGATGGAATTTATATTGATGGAACTTTTGGTCGAGGTGGCCATAGTAAAGCATTAATAGAAAGACTTGGCGCAGAAGGTAGATTGTTTGTTATTGATCGGGATGAACAAGCTATTTTTTTTGCTAAAAAATTAGCGCAACAGGATTCACGGATTGTGGTGGTGCAAGGAAGCTTTGGAAGCATTGCAGAGATTGCAGCAGCAGAGGGTATTGCTGGTAAGGTTAATGGGCTTTTCCTTGACCTTGGTGTTTCCTCACCACAGCTTGATGACCCAGAAAGAGGGTTTAGTTTTCAATTTGATGGACCACTTGATATGCGAATGGATCGCTCTTCCGGTATGTCTGCAGCAGATTGGCTAGATACGGTAGCCGAATCTGAGTTGAGAGCCGTAATTAAGAATTATGGGGAAGATATTGCGGCTAAAAAGATTGCTAGGGTTATTTGTGAAGCACGCGATCTAAAAAGTATCAGAACAACTAAGCAGCTTGCAGAGCTTATTGAGAAAGTTATTTCTCGTAAAAATAATGGTAAGCATCCAGCAACAAAGACTTTTCAAGCTATTCGGATCCAGGTTAATGACGAATTGACAGAATTAAAAAAATTCCTAGATTCAGCATTGGGAGTATTGGCTCCGTTTGGACGTTTAAGTGTAATCAGTTTTCACTCCTTAGAGGATCGTTTAGTAAAGCGCTATATGCGTAATTTATCCCGTATTGATCCTCAATTAGCCGAAATACCTCTAGTTCCTGATTTAGCCCAACCCCGTTTAAATTTATTAACCAAAGCTATTCGACCCAGTATTCAAGAAGTGAAAAAAAATCGACGTGCACGAAGCGCAGTGTTGAGAGTTGCTGAGAAATTAAGATGATGCAACATAATCGATTATTTTTAGTCGCTTTATTGTTAACAATTTCTTCAATTACAACTGCTATTTTTTGCGTTTATGCTCGTCATGAATCACGAAAGTTGTTCACAAAGCTTCAATATCTGATTTCAGAACGCGATGCTTTGGAATTGGAATGGAGTCAATTACAAATTGAGCAAAGTACTTGGTCAACACATTCTCGGGTTGAGGAAAATGCTCGTATGAAAATGAAGATGCGCAATCCAACACCAGATGAAATTCAAATTGTTGCGCCATGAAACAGATTAAAAAAACATTCCGCCAGCAACACCAAAGTTTTATTTTACGTATTCGAGTCGCGACTGGTTTTCTTTTATTAAGCGGTTTGGTTTTAATTTTACAGGCAACTTATTTGCAGATTGTTGATCAAGACTTTTTGAATGATCAAGCCGAAGCTCGTCATTTACGCATTGCGAATCTTGCTGCGCATCGTGGGATTATTACTGATCGAAATAATGAACCTCTTGCAGTTAGTACTCCGGTAGATAGTGTTTGGGTTAATCCAAATAAATTACTTAAGTCACCAGATGATCTTTCAGTACTCTCAGAATTACTTCAAGAAGATTCAATAGGCTTAACTGAAAAGATTACCCGTAATAGCGAAAAAGAATTTTTATATCTCAAACGACATATGAATCCTTCTGATGCAAGCAAGATCAAGGCTCAGAATATATCTGGTGTTTATTTACAACGTGAATATCGTCGTTATTATCCCGCAGCAGAAGTGACAGGGCATTTAATTGGTTTTGCTAATATTGATGATGTTGGACAGGAAGCCCTTGAGCTTGCTTTTGATCATCGACTTGCAGGAAAGCCAGGCCGCAAAAGAGTGCTCAAGGATATGCATGGAAAGATTGTCGAAGACATCGAAAGTATTGAAGCATCAGAACCAGGGCAAAATATCTCAACTAGTATAGATTTACGTATCCAGTATTTAGCTTATACAGAGCTGATGAAGGCGGTTCGTCTTCATGGTGCTCGTTCTGGCTCAGCTGTTGTTTTAGATGTGCATACTGGCGAAGTGTTGGCTATGGTTAATCAGCCTAGCTATAACCCAAATAATCGTTTGCAGCGAGATCCTAGACGTTATCGTAATCGCGCAATTACAGATATTTTTGAGCCTGGTTCCAGTATTAAACCTTTAATAATTGCAGCTGGTTTAGAAACCTCAAAATTTCAACCAACTAGCAGCATTGATACCAATCCTGGTTATATACAAATAGGAACCAAAAAAATCAGCGATACAAATAACCTTGGCCGAATAGATCTAACTACAGTTTTAGCAAGGTCTAGTAACGTTGGAGCAACAATGGTTGCGATATCTATTGCACCAAGAAATCTTTGGCAAATTCTGACTAATTTTGGACTTGGGCAAACTACTGCAGCTGGTTTTCCAGGTGAATCAGCTGGTTTATTGAGCGATCATGAGAATTGGCGGTCAATTCGTCAAGCAACTCTGGGTTATGGTTATGGTTTATCAGTTACTCCGCTTCAACTTGCTCAAGCTTATGCTGTATTTGGAGCAGATGGACTCAAATATCCGGTTTCACTTATGCGAGTGTCAAAACCAGCTATACCTCATCGAGTAGTATCAAAAAGCACATCTAAAACTATTCTTAATATGCTTGAGCATGTGGTCAGTGTTGATGGGACTGGGCGAAATGCCTCTGTGTCTGGCTATAGGGTTGCTGGTAAGACAGGCACTACGAGAAAAAATAGTGTTGGGGGCTATAGTGAAGAACGATATATGGCTATATTTGCTGGTATTGGTCCAGTATCTAATCCTCAGTTGTCCATAGTTGTTGTAATCGATGAACCCTCTTCAGGTAAATATTATGGGGGTGACGTTGCTGCACCTGTTTTCTCAAAGATTTTTGCCGCTGCAGCAAGGATTTTATCTATTCCTCCTGACAATCTTGATGGCATGTCTAAAGCTCCCTTAAGAGTGGCAATGCAATGATCTCAGAGTTGCCAAGTGGATTTAACAATCTGCGAAGTTTATTTGCAGATGTAAAGTGTAAAAGCAATATTCCTGATTTGGCAGTTACTGATATAAGTTCTAATAGCCATAACATTTTACCTGGCGGATTATTTCTTGCTTGCGCCGGGAAGCGCAAGCATGGACTTGAATATATTGATCAGGCTATCGCTTCTAATGTAGCGGCTATCGCATGGGAACCTTCATGTGACTATCAATCCCCTAATTTGCCTGAAAATATTATTAGTTTAGAAGTCCAGAATTTAAGTGGTTATATAGGTCAAATAGCAGACCATTATTTTGGTAACCCCTCTAATCATTTATCTGTAACAGGTGTTACAGGCACGAATGGAAAAACTACGGTTGCTAGATTGGCAAGCACAGCATTATCAACCTTAGGCTCTAATTCGGGCTATATGGGGACGATTGGTTATGGCATTGGAAACAAAATCAAATCTAGCGAATTGACAACGCCAGGCTGTATTTTGGTGCATAAACGTCTTCGGTATTTAGCTGATTTAGGAGCCACAAGTGTAGTAATGGAAGTTTCTTCTCATGGTTTGGATCAGGGGCGAATAGATGGAGTAAAAATAAAAACTGCTGCCTTAACAAATTTAACTCGTGATCATCTTGATTATCACTCTAGTTTTTCTGAATATGCCGAGGCTAAAGCAAAATTATTTTCTCACTCAGAGATGGAGACAGCTGTAGTCAATATGGGGGATAGTTTTGGTGCTGATTTAGTTCGAAGAAACATTACTGCAAAGAGAATTATTAGTGTTGCGGTTGAGGGCTCAGGGATCCATGCGAATCAAGTTGATTTATTTGCTCAGCTTTTGAAGGTGGATAAAAAAGGATTGGAAGTTCGATTAAGTGGTTCGTTTGGAACCTCAGAATTTTTCAGTCCAATTTGGGGTAAATTTAATCTTGAGAATTTATCAATTGTTACAGGTATTTTGCTAGCCCATGGTTTTTCCTTAGAAGAATCTACCGCAGTGCTTTCAAAATTAAAACTTCCTGAGGGCCGGATGCAGGTTTTGAGGCCTAAAATTGGTCCTACAGTTGTTGTGGATTTTGCACATACTCCTGCAGCTCTGAAAAATGTGATAGAGGCTCTACGTGACTATTCTTGGGGAAACATTATCTGTGTTTTTGGATGTGGTGGAGAACGTGACAAAGGAAAAAGAAGTCTTATGGGGGCGGCAGCTTTCAGATACGCTGACAAAGTTATCATAACTGATGATAATCCTCGTCATGAAGATTCAGAATTAATTTTTAAAGATATCCTCTCGGGTGTGTCAGATTCAAAATCAATAGTTGTAATAAAAGATCGTGCTGTTGCGATACAAACAGCTATAAATTCAGCTTCCAGTAAAGATGTAATTTTGATTGCTGGGAAAGGCAGTGAGGATTATCAGATTATTAGGGATAAGCGCATTAATTTTTCTGATCTAGGTTTAGCCGCTTCTTTTTTGGAGATTCCACATTGAATATGGGAACTCTATCTCAGGTCGCAAAAGATACTGGTGGTCGATTATATGGCAAGGACCAGAATTATTTAGCTGTTAGTACTGACACCCGAACGATAAATCCTGGCGATTTATTTCTTGCTTTATCAGGGGAAAAATATGATGCAAATAATTTTATTTCAGATGCATTAGACCGTGGTGCAGTTGGAGCAATTGTTCAAAAAAAATTACCCATCGCCATATCTCAGGTTCAAGTTTCCGATTCGCGAAAAGCCCTACATAAATTGGCCCAGGTTTGGCGAAAACACTTTTCTATACCATTGATTGGTATTACTGGCAGCAATGGAAAAACCACCATTAAGGAATTATCCGCAGCAATATTAAGGGTTAGCATAAATAAGGGAAGAGTGCTTGCAACAATAGATAATCAAAATAATGAAATTGGTTTACCTCTAACAATTTTAAATCTTTGTCGCGATCATCAAGCTGCAGTTATTGAGATGGGAGCAAGCCAAATAGGAGATATAAAGATTTTGGCTGGAATTGCTTTACCCAATATAGCTGTGATTAGTAACGCCGCTAGAGCTCATTTACTTGGATTTGGAGGAATTGATGAAGTAGCAGCTACGAAAGGAGAAATTCTTGATTCTATTGGCCATGAAGACACCGCAATACTTAATCAAGATGATCCGTTTTTCTCTAAATGGTTTGAAAGAGCTGGGCCAGCAAAAGTTATTACTTTTGGCGCTAACGCAGATGCAGATTTTTATCCAAGAAAGATTCGTAATATAGAGATTGATGGCCACATTGGATTTGAATTCGAGCTTGTCACCCCATTAGGCAGTGAATTTATCGAGTTACCTCTTGCTGGAAAGCATAATGTTTCAAATGCTATTGCGGCTAGTGCTGCTGCTGTTGCTGCCGGAGCCAATTTAGCTGCTATTAGGTCAGGTTTGTTAAGTTCACGAAATATTCAAGGACGTTTACGCGCTATTCCTCTTAAAGATAATACTGTTATTTATGATGATAGCTACAACGCAAACCCAGATTCCGTTTCTGCAGCTATAAGTTTTCTCGCTTCTTTGCAAGGAGAAGCTATTTTAGTTTTAGGCGATATGGGGGAGCTTGGCTCTAATGCTGAGAAACTTCATTTTGATATAGGTAGATTCGCAAGAAAATCAGGTATTAAAAGGCTGCTCTGTATAGGTCAACTTAGTCAATCAATTGCGAGAGGTTTTGGTGAAAGTGCCCAATGGTTTTTAAGTTTAGATGAGCTTTATGCCGCAGTATCGATTGAATTGAGCTCAGGATGTAACATTTTAATAAAGGCTTCTAGATTTATGGGTTTAGACGAGCTAGTGAACCGGATTAAGCTAGAGGCAGGTAAAGAATAATGCTCCTATTTTTGACTGATTATCTTAGTGAAATTTATTCGGGCTTCAATGTTTTTAGTTACATTACCACGCGCGCGATCATGAGTGCGCTTACAGCATTGTTAATATCTTTTTTACTTGGACCATTGATTATTAAACGCTTAATTAATAAACAGATTGGGCAATTAATACGTAAAGATGGCCCTGAAAGTCATTTTCCGAAAGAGGGAACGCCAACAATGGGCGGCGCATTAATTTTGCTTGCGATCTTAACAAGTACAATTTTATGGGGTGATCTTAGTAGCCGATATATTTGGGTAGCTTTAGGGGTGACTTTTTCATTTGGCATTATTGGTTGGGTGGATGATTATCGTAAACTAGTTCTTCAGGACACTCAGGGTTTAAAGGCAAAATGGAAGTTTTTTTCCCAAACTATAACTGCCATTCTAGCTTCTGTAATATTATTTAATATTGCGGATCCGAATCACCCCGCTGAAACTTCATTACTCATTCCTTATTTTAAAGATCTTGCTATTCCATTAGGAGGGATGTATCTGATTTTTACTTACTTGGTGATAGTAGGTACTAGTAATGCAGTTAATTTAACTGATGGACTTGATGGCTTAGCAATAATGCCCTCAGTATTAGTTGGCGGAGCCCTAGGGATTTTTTCCTATGTAGCAGGGAACATTATTTTTGCTGAATACCTTGGTGTGCCATATGTTGAAGGTGCCGGCGAAATGATGGTTTTTTGTGCAGCCTTGTCAGGTGCCGGGCTCGGGTTTTTATGGTTTAACACCTACCCTGCCCAAGTTTTTATGGGAGATACTGGCGCACTTGCTTTAGGCGCAGCGCTTGGAACAGTTGCAGTAATCGTTCGTCAGGAACTGATTTTATTTGTTATGGGTGGTTTATTTGTTATTGAAACTGTTTCAGTAATGATTCAGGTAATTTCTTTCAAGCTGACAGGCAAGAGAGTTTTTAGGATGGCGCCTCTCCATCATCACTATGAGTTAAAAGGATGGGCTGAACCGAAAATTATTGTCAGGTTTTGGATTATTACAGTAGTCCTTGTATTAATTGGGCTTGCAAGCTTAAAGATTCGCTAGACGAAATTAATGAATACCTTAATCGAAAATAATAAATTGTTAAAAAAAAATAAAGCATTGGTTTTAGGTATGGGGGCAACCGGTATTTCGATTGCTAAGTGGTTGGCAGAGAATAAACGGACTGCAGATTTTTTTGATACAAGAAAGAAACCGCCTGGATTATTAATTATTAAGAAATTAATACCTAAAGCAGAAATATTTTGTGGCGAAATGCCTATTTGTATTCTCGACAATGTAGTTGAGATTTTAATCTCACCAGGTTTCGAAATGAATCTCACTATCCTGAAAGATGCTCGAAGAAAAAATATACCTATACGTAGTGATATCGATCTATTTATGAATACTTGCAAAGGTAAAGTGATAGGGATCACAGGTTCTAACGGCAAGAGTACAGTAACTTCATTAGTTTCGAATATGTTAAATGTGTTAGGTATTAAAGCTGTCGCTGGTGGAAATCTTGGTACTCCGGCACTGGATCTCTTGCATAAAGATGCTGAAGTATTTGTGCTTGAATTATCCAGTTTCCATTTAGAACGCAGTAAATATTTAGAACTTCATGCCGCGGCTTTATTAAATCTATCCCCAGATCATCTTGATCGTCATACTAGCTTTAAAAATTATGAAAAAGCTAAACAGCGAATATACAAACGTTGCGGCACAGCAGTTGTAAATAGAAATGAAGTTCTTCCTCAGCCCAATCAAATCAGTTTTGGCACTGACATTCCTGACCATAATGATTGGGGATTAGTTGAGCTTGTTAATGAAGAATGGATTGCTTGCGGTAAAAAACCTGTTATGCCAATAAAAGATTTAAAACTTGTTGGTCGTCATAATCTTTTAAATGTACTTGCTGCATTTGCAATTGCCTCTACTCTTGATTTACCTCTAGAAGGACTAATAAAAGCTGCCAGAGATTTTAGTGGGTTACCTCATAGAATGAATCTAGTGCCGAGTGAAGATGGCATTTTATGGATTAATGATTCAAAGGCTACAAATGCTGCCGCAGCCCTTGCGAGTATAGTGTCTACAGAGGGCAAGCTGATTTTAATTGCTGGTGGAGATGCTAAGGGCGCTGACTTAGGAATATTATCTCAAGAGCTTTCTAAGAGGAATGTGACAATCATTGCAATTGGTAAAGATCGTCAAATGTTTGTAGACGGTTTTACTAGATTTTGTAAAGTAAAGATTGCGGATGATCTTGAGCAAGCAGTCAATATGGCATCGAATATAGCAAATTCTGGCGACACGGTTTTATTAGCTCCTGCATGTAGTAGTTTGGATATGTTTTCGAGTTATGCAGAACGCGGACAAAGATTTAGTCATGCGATTCATAGGCTTCAGACATGAATAGCTTGATATATCTTAAAAATTCTGTTGATCGTAGCCTTTTAGTATTGATTATAGTTCTAATGAGCTTAGGACTAGTAATGCTAACTTCTGCATCTATAGCTGTTGCAGATCAAACATTTGGTGAGCCATTTTATTATTTATTCAAACAATTGACTGCTGTGATTATTGGCCTTGTTTTGGGTGTCGCTGTTTTGATGATTTCCACAGAAATTTGGTTCCGTTTCTCTTCAATCTTTATATTTTTTGCGCTTGTTTCACTAGTGCTTGTGCTTATTCCAGGTATAGGTAGAGAAGTTAATGGGGCGATGCGTTGGATTAGTATTGCCGGAATAAATTTTCAAGTATCTGAAGCAGCAAGGCTTGCTATGCTCATGTATCTCTCCGGTTATATGGTTAGGCATCGAGAATCTATCATAGAAAGTTTTGCAGGATTTTTAAGGCCAATGCTTCTGGTTTTTATGATTTCTGTACTTTTGCTTGCCGAACCAGATTTTGGTGCTCTTTTCATAATAGTGCTAATTGCTATGTCGCTATTGTTTCTAGTCGGCGCAAAATTTAAGCACTTTATTTTCCTATCCGCGGTATTGTCTGGGCTAATGGCTGTGGCAATTATTTCTGCACCTTATCGATTACAGAGATTGCTTGGCTATCAAAACCCATGGGATGATCCTTTTGGTAGTGGTTTTCAGCTTACTCAATCATTAATTGCAATTGGAAGCGGGAAATGGTTTGGCGTTGGCCTTGGAAACAGCGTACAAAAGCTTTTTTATTTGCCAGAAGCCCATACAGATTTTGTTTTTGCTGTTTTTGCTGAAGAATTTGGCCTAGTTGGAACGTTAATACTAATTTTCTTATTTAGTTGTTTGGTTTGGCGTGGTTTAAAAATATCTAATTCTGCAGCTGCTTTGGGACGTTATTACCAGGCCTATCTTGCATTTGGAATTGCTGTTTGGCAGGGAATGCAGGTATTTATTAATCTTGGAGTAAATATGGGGATGCTTCCTACTAAGGGATTAACTTTACCTTTAATTTCTTATGGAAGAAGCAGCTTGATTATTACATTACTCTCGCTTGCATTGTTATTGCGTATTGATATTGAAAATCGTGATTCTCAGCTAAATAAAAAACCTCTTGAGAAAAAACAATTAGGAAGAGGGTTGAAAAGATGACTGGTTCTCCTATATTAATAATGGCAGGCGGGACCGGTGGCCATGTTTTTCCAGCACTTGTAGTGGCAGAAGCGCTTCTTAAGCTTGATCGGAAAGTAGTTTGGCTAGGAACCTCTAAAGGGATTGAAAATCAATTGGTTCCAAGATTAGGTATTCAGCTTGAAAGAATCCGAATAACTGGCCTTAGGCGCAAGGGTATTCTAAATTGGCTTACTTCCCCAGTGAAAATTCTATTTGCTGTATTTGACGCGCTGCTTGTTTTAATTCGATGTCGTCCTTCAGTAGTTATTGGTATGGGTGGATTCGCTTCAGGTCCTGGCGGATTTGTAGCTTGGTTATTAAGATACCCATTAATTATTCATGAACAGAATGCTGCTGCAGGCCTTACCAATAGGATGCTAGCTGGTTTTTCCCGCGATGTACTGCAAGCTTTCCCAGGAAGTTTTTCTGGCGTAGAAGCCCAAACTGTGGGTAATCCTGTGAGGGCGAAAATTCTTGCACTTAGCACTCCAGATGAGCGGTTTGAAGACAGAAAAAACCAAGAAGAAACACTAAGAATTCTAGTGCTTGGCGGTAGTCAGGGAGCAAAAGCAATAAACCAAATTTTTCCAGATGCAGCTGAGATGCTCAGTAAGGATAAAAAAGTAGAAATTTGGCATCAAACTGGAAGCAAAACTTATTTGGAAACCATTGCTCTTTATGCTCAAAAAAATATTGAAGCTAATGTTCATGAGTTTATTGAGGATATGGCGGAAGCTTATGCTTGGGCAGATGTTGTAATTTCTCGTTCGGGGGCGATGACTGTTTCAGAGTTAACCGCTGTTGGCATTGGATCGCTATTAATTCCTTATCCAGAATCAGTAGATGATCATCAAACTTTAAATGCAAAATTTCTTTGTGATGCTGGTGCAGCAGTTTTGATCCAGCAAAAAGATTTAACGCCAGTGCGCCTTGCTAAAGAATTAAATCTTTGTACAAATGATCGAAATTTATTATTAGCGCGTGCAAATTGCGCCCGTAATCTTTCATTATCTGATGCTACAGATAAGGTTGTAGCTGCGTGCTTAGCCTTGGAGAAAATCAAATGAAAGGCAGCATGCGTAAAATTAAAAATATACATCTTGTTGGCATTGGTGGTGTTGGAATGAGCGGAATCGCTGAAGTGCTCTTAAATTTAGGTTATGCCGTTCAAGGGTCCGATTTAGAAGAGTCTCAAGCTACAGACCGACTTATTAAGCAGGGAGCAAGGTTTTTTCTTGGACATAGTGCTGAAAATATTAAAGGCGCAGATGTAGTCGTTGTATCTACAGCAATTGATTCTGGGAACCCGGAGACAGACGCAGCAAGAAATCAAAGAATTCCTGTTGTTAGAAGGGCTGAGATGCTTGCTGAATTAATGCGTTTTCGTTTTGGGATAGCAGTTGCAGGAACACATGGCAAGACCACAACAACAAGCTTAATTTCAAGTGTTCTAGCAGAAGCTGGTGAAGACCCTACTTTCCTTATTGGCGGACGATTATTGAGTGCTGATACAAATGCACGTATGGGTACAGGTAAATATTTGGTTGCTGAGGCTGATGAAAGTGATGCTTCTTTTACGCACTTACAGCCTATGCTTGCAGTGGTAACAAATATTGATAATGATCACCTTGCAACTTATAACGGTGAATTGAAGTTATTAGAGAAAAGTTTCATTAGGTTTTTGCATAATCTTCCTTTCTATGGGCTAGTTGTTATTTGTATTGATGATCCAGGCGTGCGTAATATTTTACCTAAGATAAAGCGTGCAACTCTTACCTATGGCTTTAGTGAGGATGCGGATATTCGTCTTCTAGAA
The DNA here is from genome assembly GCA_036155675.1 of Pseudomonadota bacterium. Classification (GTDB taxonomy): domain Bacteria; phylum Pseudomonadota; class Gammaproteobacteria; order Steroidobacterales. The sequence continues at coordinate 29,560 of JAYZVL010000041.1, forward strand.
GTCAAAGCTCATGGAGCTTCTACTGAATTTAAGGTGATCAGACCAGGGTCAAAGAATTTATTAGAGCTAAAGCTTAATTTACCTGGCAGGCATAATGTTTTGAATGCTTTGGCAGCAGTTGCAGTAGCATTCGAACTAGAATTATCAGACAAGAATCTAATTAATGCATTTAAAAGTTTTGAAGGGATTGACCGACGTTTGCAAATAAATGGTGAAGTGCAAACTCGTGTAGGCAAAGTTTTATTTATAGATGACTATGCTCATCATCCAACTGAAATCGAAGCGACTTTAGAAGCAATTTATGAAGCTTGGCCTAAGCGAAGACTTGTAGTTATTTTTCAGCCCCATCGCTATAGTCGTTCTCGTGATTTGATGGATGATTTTGCAGAAGTTCTCTCGGGCGTTGATCGACTTATTATTACCGAGGTTTATTCTGCAGGAGAGCAGTTGATTCATAATGCAGATGGAAGATCAATTTGTCGTGCAATTCGAAGTAGGGGGTTAGTAGAGCCTATCTTTGTTCCTAAATTTGAATCTCTCAATAATGATTTATTGAAAATATTAGAGGAAGGTGATGTTGTTCTCACTCTTGGCGCTGGCGATATAGGTAGTCTCGCAAAAAAACTTCCTTACGAATTGCAAACTCTAGCTTTGGTCAATCGTTAATGAAAATTAATGGAGAGAAAGAATTTGCTAGTCGGATTAGTTATAACGTGCCAATGAGTAAACATACTTCGTGGCGCGTTGGTGGTAAAGCTGAAATTTTATTCCGTCCGGCAAGCAGAAATGAACTTTTAAGTTTTATGCAAAGAATAGGCCCAGAAATTCCTATTTATATGATTGGTTTAGGCAGTAACCTGCTTATACGAGATGGTGGAGTTCAAGGTATTGTAATTGCTGTCCAAGATGCTCTTAAAGCAATAAAATTTGAACAGAAAGGTTATGTTACAGCAGAAGCCGGCGTTGCTTGTAATGTCCTTGCTCGCAATTGTGTCCGAAGAATATTAGGCCCCGCAGAGTTTTTTGCTGGTATTCCTGGAACTGTTGGTGGTGCATTAGCTATGAACGCTGGTGCTTTTGGGACGGAAACTTGGGATATTGTTGAATCTCTTGAAGTAGTTAATCGCATTGGAGTTGTGAGTGTGAGGAAGCCAAAAGAGTATTGTGTTTCTTATCGCCAAGTTGATATCCCTTTCCCTGATGAATGGTTTCTGAGTGCACGTTTTGGTTTTCAGGAGAATTATGAAACTAGTATGGAAAAAATTAAGTCTTTGATAAATCAACGAAGAAAAAAACAGCCTTTAGGTTTACCAAGCTGTGGTTCTGTCTTTCGTAACCCCCCAAATGATTATGCTGCTAGATTGATTGAGGCTTCTGGGCTTAAGGGGACTTCAATTGGCGGTGCAACAATTTCAAAGAAGCATGCAAATTTTATAATTAATAATGGTTCTGCTACTGCTAGTGATATAGAAGAGCTTATTCAGCTTGTTGAGTTAGAAGTCGCAGCCAAGCATAAAATTAAATTACAACCCGAAGTGCATATTATTGGCGAGGCTGCTAACTAATATGGTAACCATTAACTATAGATCAATTGAAGACCCAACTGATTTTGGTCGAGTTGCTGTATTGATGGGTGGCGTGTCAACAGAAAAGGATATTTCAATCCTTTCAGGAAATGCAATCCTTGAAGCATTGCGCAGCAAAGATATTGATGCGCATGCTTTAGATATTAATGTAGGTATTTACGAGAAATTGAATTCTGGAAATTATGATCGAGTATTTAATATATTGCATGGTGCAGGAGGTGAGGATGGAACTATTCAAGGCCTTTTAGAAATACTCGGTTTGCCTTATACAGGAAGTGGAGTAGCAGCATCCGCATTAACTATGGATAAGTTAAAAACTAAGCAGTTGATGAAAGGTTTAGATATTCTTACCCCAGAATGGTGGGTTATAGAGTCTGAACAATGTTGTAATGAGCTTTTGAGCGAAATAGATTACCCCTTAATTATTAAGCCTGCATCGCAAGGTTCCAGCATTGGTATGGAAAGCGTTCAAGAAGCACCGCAATTGTTAAATGCATGGAAGAAAGCAGCTATTTACGGTAATGCAGTTATTGCGGAAAGATATATAGAAGGCCAAGAATTTACTGCTTCAATTTTACAGGATAAAACTTTACCTTTAGTTCGCATAGAAACAGATAAAAGTTTTTACAATTATGAAGCTAAGTACATCAGTAATAAAACGAAATATATTTGCCCTACTGGCCTTTCTGAAGATGCTGAGCATGAGTACTCTGAGTTAGCATTAAAGGTTTGGGATCATGTTGGTGGTCAGGGTTGGGGAAGAATTGATTTTATAGTTGAAGAAAAGACTAATTTACCAATGATTCTAGAAGTCAACACTGTGCCAGGGATGACTAGCCATAGTTTAGTTCCAATGGCCGCAGCAGAAGCTGGAATAGATTTCGCGACATTATCTTGGCAAATATTAGAAACAAGCTTTGAGCCTGATAAATACTCTCTACCTATTTCAAAGAATTTTAATCTAGAAGGTAAAGGTTATGTATCGTAAAAGGGTAAATCGACGTATACAGCCAAAACCGGAAAGTAATCTAAAGCTAAAAATTAGGTTCTCTAGTTTTATTAGAGGAAGGATTATAAATTCTCTATCTATCTTCTTGCTCGTTTTAGGATTCTACAAAGTCGCCGTATGGTTTATTGATAGACCGGTTGAAGTTGTGAAGGTTGAGGGAGATTTTTTGCGTGTTAGCTCACCACAGGTTGAAGCTGCTATGCGTGAATATCTTGATGAAAGTTTTCTTTCTGTTGATATCAAGCAATTACAAACTGAGATTGCGAAAATACCTTGGGTTAAAATTGCTATTGTAAGCCGGGCTTGGCCAGACACCTTGAAGGTTCTGGTTAAAGAAGAGGAAGTAGCAGCCCGTTGGGGTGATACCGGCTTGGTCAATACCTCAGGACAAGTTTTTGTTGAAAGTGCAACTCATATCCCTGCTGAATTGCCTAGATTAGATGGGCCAGAAGGTAGCTCGGAACAAATTGCTTTGCAGTTTTTTAAAATCCGTTCTCGCTTAGAGCAAGTTGGTTTAGTTGCCGTTTCGCTTAAGCAGGATCCTCGTGGAGCCCTAGAGTTAAAGATGAGTAATGGTATTAGCGTTAGATTTGGTGCAGTAAATCTTAACAATCGAATCGATCGTTTTTTTCTTGCAATTAATCGGGTTCTTTCTTCAATTGCTGAGCGTATAGACTATGTTGACATGCGATATACAAATGGATTCGCGATTGGTTGGAAAGTTCAAGGCCAAATAAAATTCAATGGTCTTAAGGAGAGAGATCCTCATGCCTAATAAGCTCGAAAAAGAATTAATTGTGGCCCTTGATATCGGAACATCAAAGATTGTTGCAATTGTTGGTGAGGTGCAAGAAGACGGAGAGCTTGAAGTTATTGGTTTTGGGTCTCACCCATCTCGAGGTTTGAAGAAGGGAGTAGTTGTTAATATTGAATACACAGTTAACTCTATTCAAAGAGCTGTAGAAGAAGCAGAGCTGATGGCGGGTTGTGAAATTCAATCTGTTTATACTGGTATTGCAGGAAGCCATATAAGAAGCTTAAATTCACATGGAATAGTTGGTATTCGTGACAATGAAGTTGGCGCCGGTGATGTTGAAAGAGTTATAGAGGCAGCGCGAGCTGTGCCTATTCCAGCTGATCAAAAAATTCTGCATGTTCTTCCGCAGGAATTTATTATTGATGGACAGGAAGGCATTCGTGATCCTATTGGAATGAGTGGGGTTAGGTTAGAGGCAAGAGTTCACATGGTAACGGGCGCTGCTAGCGCTGCACAGAACATCATAAAGTGTGTCCAACGATGTGGGTTAGAGGTTGAAGATATCGTTTTGGAGCAACTCGCTTCTAGTTTTTCAGTACTAACTGATGATGAAAAGGAGCTTGGCGTATGCCTTGTTGATATTGGTGGTGGGACAACAGATATTGCTATTTTCCATGATGGGGCTATCAAGCATACTGCGGTTATTCCGATTGCTGGAGATCAGGTAACTAATGATATTGCTATTTCATTGCGAACACCAACGCAATATGCCGAAGAAATCAAGATTAAATACGCTTGCGCTTTATCTCAATTGGCCAATCGAGATGACACCATTGAGGTCCCAAGTGTAGGAGATAGACCTCCTAGGCGCTTAGCTCGTCAAACGCTTGGTGAGGTAGTGGAACCGCGCTATGAAGAATTATTTACTCTTATTACTAATGAATTAAAACGTAGTAATTTTGAAGATTTAATTGCAGCTGGTGTTGTATTAACCGGAGGTAGTTCAAAAATGGAAGGCGCTGTTGAGCTAGCAGAAGAAGTTTTTCATTTGCCAGTTCGATTGGGTTTACCACAGCATGTTAAAGGTTTAGGTGAAGTTGTCCGCAATCCAATTCATGCGACTGGTGTTGGTATTCTTATATACGCTAGAGATAGAGTAGAAAGAGGGGCCGATATCATGATCAGAGGCGGGTTTCGGGAAGTTTGGTTACGAATGAAATCCTGGTTACAGGGAGACAATTGATCAAGGAGCGATACAATGTTTGAACTCATGGATGCACATAGTCAGAGCGCAGTAATTAAGGTCATAGGAGTAGGCGGCGGCGGCGGGAATGCTGTTAAGCACATGTCGAATAGTGGTATTGAAGGAGTCGATTTTATTTGTGCTAATACAGATCGCCAGGCGCTTTTAAATGCAAATGTTAAACACACCTTACAGATTGGCTGCAATATTACCAAAGGCCTTGGTGCAGGAGCGAATCCAGAAATTGGCTATCAAGCTGCTATGGAAGACCGCGATCGTATAGAAGAGCTTATTGCAGGCGCAGATATGCTTTTTATCTCAGCAGGATTGGGTGGTGGGACCGGCACAGGTGCAGCACCTGTTATTGCTCAAATTGCTAAGGAATTGAAGATTCTTACTGTTGCTATAGTAACTAAACCATTTGTTATGGAGGGCGCTAAAAGACAGTCGATTGCTGATCAAGGAATTTTGGAGTTAGCTAAAAATGTTGATTCTTTAATTACTGTGCCTAACGAAAAATTACTCACTGTTCTTGGCGCCGAAACAACATTGGAAGATGGATTTAGGTCAGCTAACGAAATATTACAAGGTGCTGTTCAAGGTATTGCGGAACTTATTACTCGTCCAGGCGATATCAATCTTGATTTTGCCGATGTTCGAACGGTAATGTCTGAAATGGGTATGGCAATGATGGGTTCTGGAATAGCTAATGGTGAAGATAGAGCTCGCGAGGCTGCTGAGGCAGCAGTATCTAGCCCATTACTTGAGGATATAAATCTTGCTGGAGCTAATGGGATCCTAGTGAATGTTACAGCAGGCACAGATCTTACACTTGGCGAATTCAATGAAATAGGTGAGATTGTTCGGGAATTTGCTTCAGATGAGGCTACTGTAGTAATCGGCACAGCGCTTAATTCAGAAATGAATAATACCGTTCGTGTAACAGTTGTTGCTACTGGGCTTGGTAGAGGATTAACTTTAGTTCAATCGCAACCAGAAGAAATTGATACGGAAATTATTGCAACACAGCATGAATCAGATGAACCAGATTATGCTCAGTTTGAACGTCCACCAAAGCAAAGAAAAGTAGCTGGCGGAGATTTTAATGACCCCCAGGAAGATCTTGATTTATTAGATATTCCTGCATTTTTGAGACGTCAGGCAGATTAGTCAAAACCTTTAATTTTCTTGCTATCAGCCTTTGGGCTATGATAAATTTCGCGCATTCATAGCCATTGGTTGTGCGCAAGATATTATTGAGATTGTAGTTATAGACAACCTCTAATTTTTTGAGCTGAAGCTATATAAATTTAGGATAATTAAGCCGCAAGCGTTTTCTTGTGTCAGGATGAATATGCTTAAACAAAGAACCTTGAAGAATGCGATTAGAGCTACCGGTGTAGGTCTTCATACCGGCCATAAGGTTTTCATGACCCTTAGACCAGCTGTAGAAAACACTGGAATCGTTTTTCGGCGGGTTGATTCTAACCCTCCCGTTGATATACCTGCTCATGCAGAGTTAGTTGGCGAAACATTACTTGGCACAACTCTTATTAAGGATAATACTAAGGTATCAACGGTAGAGCATTTATTGTCTGCTCTATCGGGACTTGGTATTGATAATGTTTATGTTGATTTAAGTGCTGATGAAGTCCCCATTATGGATGGCAGCGCGGCCCCTTTCGTTTTTCTTTTGCAGTCTGCAGGCATTACAGAACAAAATGCCCTAAAAAAGTTTATTCGTATTACTCAACCAATTAGAGTTGAAGACGGAGATAAGTGGGCTGAATTTCAACCTTATGATGGTTTTGGGATTACATTTCAAATTGATTTTGATCATCCTGTTTTTAAGTCACATCTTCAAACAGTCTCAATTGATTTTTCCACAACTTCATATTTAAGAGAGGTGAGCCGAGCTAGAACCTTTGGATTTCTTAGGGATATTGAAGCACTTAGATCAAACAGCCTAGCATTAGGCGGTAGCGTAAGTAATGCAATTGTTTTAGACGATTTCCGAGTTTTAAATGAAGATGGTCTTCGCTACGAGGATGAGTTTGTCCGCCATAAAATTCTTGATGCAATTGGAGACTTGTATCTTGTTGGCGGAAGTTTATTGGGTAAATTTATAGGATATAAATCAGGACATGATTTGAATAATCAACTTGTTCGATCCCTCCTAAATCAAAAAAATGCTTGGGATGAAATAGTTTTTAAAGATAGTTCAAAAGCGCCTATTGCGTATCGTCCAGTTCCCACACTTTTAGAACTTTAAGTTTCTTTTACTCGGAATTTAATTCGTTTCACTTTTGGTTCTTTTTTCTTACTTATTTCTAGTATTTTTGAATGATTAAATCTTAATTTAGATGCCCATTCTGTTGATGGCGTTAGAATTGTAATTGTATCTTCAGGGTTTATGTTGCAATGTGAGATTCCTTTGCTAATTGAGCTAGGTAGTTTTCTTAAAAGGTAATTATTGAGATTCTCTCGTCTTTTAGCCTCAATCGCTAATTTACCGAGGTTAGTTTGATTTTTACTAATCAGTTCAGATAGAGGTCTTGGTCCTGAAGGTATATTTTTGTATTTAGTTACCAATTTATTAAATATTCACTTGTTGTTATCAAATATAGTTTCTATTCTATTCAAACTTTCATTTTAACCTTTAATATACCGCTTAAGTTAATTAACCTAATTCTTTTTCACTTCATATCACAGTAAAATAGATATTTTTAAACTACCGATGGCTATTTTGAATTCATTGCCCCAATGTCTAATAAAATTGGATATTAAGAGATTATCAATTTTTTCTCATTATAGTCTTCGGAAGGACTAAAGCATGGCAAATTTCTTTACAAGAATATTTGGTAGCCGAAATGATAGATTAGTTCGAAGCTTCGGTAGAACTGTTGATGCTATAAATAGCTATTCCAAAGCTTTCGAAAATTTTTCTGATCAGAAGATTTCTGCTATGACTGATCAGTTCAGAAAAAGACTATTAGATGGTGAATCTCTTGATGATCTACTGCCAGAAGTATTTGCATGCGTTAGAGAGGCTTCAAAAAGAACAATTGGTTTAAGGCATTTCGATGAACAATTAATTGGTGGGATTGTTTTACATCAAGGAAAGATCGCTGAAATGCGAACTGGTGAAGGTAAAACTTTAGTTGCGACTTTGCCAGCTTATTTGAATGCCCTTGAAAGTAATGTTCACATAGTAACTGTTAATGAATATCTAGCTACTCGTGACTCAGATTGGATGGCACCGATATATAATTTTCTATGTATGACAGTTGGAGCGGTTAAGTCTGGTCAAGATAAACTAGAGAAGCAAAGAAATTATTCTTGTGACATCGTTTATGGAACTAACAATGAGTTTGGGTTTGATTATTTGCGGGATAATCTTGAGTATCAAACTAAGGATCAATCTCAAGGTAGGCTAACTTTTTCTATAGTTGATGAAGTTGATTCGATTCTCATTGATGAAGCAAGAACCCCACTAATTATTTCTGGCCCATCAGAGGAAAATACCGAGCTCTATATTCGTATAAATAAATTTATTCATAAGCTGAAGTTGCGCACTGGCAACGAAAATTCTGCAAGAAATGGAGAGATAAAATCTCAGAAAGTTTTTGTTCGTGATCACGATGGAAATGATTTGGGTAAACTTGAAATTAATGATGCAATAGAGGCAGCTCAAAAGATTCAAATGGATTTAGTTGAGATAAATTCCAATTCCAGTCCTCCTGAATGTATCTTGGCTCCCCGAGGTGATTTCACAATTGATGAAAAGACCAAACAAGCTTATTTAACTGAAGATGGGCATGATCGAGTAGAGCGGTTGTTAGAGAGTGAAGGCTTGCTTCTTTCTGGAACTAGTCTTTATGACGCAACCAATATTCGATTAATGCACCATTTGACCGCTGCATTAAGAGCTCATTCATTATTTAAGCGTGACGTGGATTATATTATTAACAATGGCGAAATTGTTATCGTTGATGAATTCACGGGGAGAACAATGCCTGGTAGACGATGGTCTGATGGATTACATCAGGCTATCGAAGCTAAAGAGTCGGTCAATGTTAAAGAGGAAAACCAAACTATTGCATCTATCACCTTCCAAAATTTTTTCCGGATGTATGACAAATTAGCCGGTATGACCGGCACTGCTGATACTGAGGCTTATGAATTTCAACAAATCTATGGACTTGAGGTTGTTGTAATTCCGACTCATAGAGTCATGATTAGAAAAGATCAGGCTGATCTTGTTTATCTAACTAAAAAAGATAAGTTCAGGGCAATTATCGATGATATTAAGGATTGCGTTGAGAAAGGCAGGCCAGTGCTTGTAGGCACTGCTTCAATCGATATGTCTGAGGAATTATCTAAAGAATTGAAAAAATTAAAACCACCAATTAAACATAACGTTTTAAATGCCAAACAGCATGAACGTGAAGCATCAATTATTACTGAGGCTGGGATACCTGGAGCAGTTACTATTGCAACCAATATGGCTGGTCGCGGAACAGATATTGTTCTTGGGGGAAACCTTGATGCTGAATTATCTAATTTACCAGAGGAAACTTCACCTAATGATATTAATCGGCATCGAGAGGCCTGGGAAGATCTTCATGAGAGAGTAATTCAAGCTGAGGGCTTACATATAATTGGAACTGAGCGTCATGAATCCAGAAGAATTGATAATCAGCTGAGAGGCCGTTCTGGGCGTCAGGGAGACCCTGGCTCAAGTAGATTCTATCTCTCAATGGAAGATAATTTAATGCGTATTTTTGGCGACCCAGAGCGGACCAAAAATTTGTTGTCACGTGTAGGCATGCAAGAAGGTGAGTCAATTGAATCAGGTTTATTAACCAAGCAGATTGAACGCGCTCAACGGAAGGTGGAGGCTCATAACTTCGATATGCGCAAACAACTTCTGGAATACGATGATGTAGCAAATGATCAGCGTCAGGTGATATATCAGCAGCGAAATGAGCTAATGGAAGCTAATGATATTGAAGATTCCGTCTTTGGTATTCGTAGAGAAGTTATAAATTCAATTATTGATGAATTTATTCCCCCTGAAAGCATGGAAGAGCAGTGGGATTTACAAGGGCTTGATAAGGTCATGGAAAGGGAATTTGGATTACGTCTTGATATTCAAGGTTGGGTTAATAGAGATGAGTTATTAAATGCGGAGGATATTGAAGAAGAGGTTATTGCTGAGCTTGAGAAGGATTATGAAAATAAATCCTTGAAGGTAGGTGCTGATATCATGCGACAAATAGAAAAGGAATATATGCTGAAGTTTCTAGATATGCATTGGCGTGAACATTTGGCAGCGCTTGATTATCTGCGTCAAGGTATTGGCCTAAGAAGTTTTGCGCAAAAAAACCCCAAACAAGAATACAAGCGCGAAGCTTTTGAAATGTTCAGTGATATGCTCGATAGAGTGAAGCGTGAATTGATTAGTTTTCTTACAAAGGTTCGTGTCCGCGGTGAGGAAGATATAAGGGCCGCTCAAGAAAGGGAAAATAGAAAAAATATTCAGTTTAAACATGCAGCTGCTTCCGCTATGAATACCTCTTCATCTTTAGTATCCAACTCAGCCGTTAATATTGATAATTCTTCTCAGAAAAAAAATTTGGCGGATCCCGCTAAACCATTTATCCGCGAGCAACCAAAAATTGGTCGGAATGAAAGATGCCATTGCGGTTCAGGAAAAAAATTTAAACATTGCCATGGAAAAATTTCGCAGTAATGCCATCCGGTTTATTGCAGACTCCCGAGCTTAATGTTGCCGTTGGTGTTTTTCAAAACTCGTTAGGTGAAGTGCTCATAAGTCAGCGCTCCAAAGAAGTTTTTTCCCCAGGCGCTTGGGAATTTCCAGGGGGGAAATTAACTAAATTTGAAACCCCCCTGCAGGCTTTAAAAAGAGAATTGTATGAAGAGTTGGGGGTTTCTGTCCTCTATGTACGCTATTTATCTGATACACGATATGACTATGGCAACTTTAGAGTTCGTTTATTTTCTTGGAGGGTATTGCATTGGGATGGATCAGTAAGGCCTCTTGAAAATCAAGTCCTTAAATGGATACCCCTAAAAAAATTAAAAGATCAGGGCTTGCTTGAAGCTGATATAAGTATCATCAATATCTTGAATAGAAAAAAGGTTTTAAATATAGATATTTACCCTAAATTGAGGAATTTTCTTAAATTGAATGATTTAGTAGAAAAATTAGGCTCAACAAACAGTTAATTCAAAATTAACATCATCAATTGTTTGTGTTGGTCTTAATTCACCCTTTTCCCACTTCATGAATCTAATAGAGAAACGATGATGCCCTCCACTAATTTCAGGATATAAACCTAAATCTATTGGTAAGCGTACTCGAACTAAAAGGCTCTGTATATCTCTAGGCATTGAATGTTGAAAAACACCTTTAGTAGCAATTTGATTTATTGATTTTTTGCTATTACGGAGCAACCAGAGAAGACCTATAACACTTTCACATAGCGGTCTTACGGTTTCGATCCATAAGCCTATATCATTTGATCGTCGTTCGTAACTTTGACGTAGCCAATGAGAATATTCTGGTAAATCAAATGCACAAGTGCCCCCTGGAATACTACTACGGTGACGAATAGCATTTAAGAATTCATTGTCCCTTAAATCCTGAAGGTATTTTGGACCAACAGAAATTAGTTTTTGGTGAAGGAGTTTTAGATTTTCCAAAACCTCTTTCAAGCGAACTTCATCAATTTCATCAGTTTCTTGTAATCGGTCAAGTAAAAATATTTGTCTCTCGAGCTCCTTGAGCACATCACCGCGAATATCGCCACGCGATAAAATTGCTACGACATCAAGTAAGCTCGCTATCGAACCTCGGCTAGACCAACCAGATGATTGTTCGCCATGGTAACAAAGCTGGTCATATAAAAACTCTAAACGCAGGAAGGTTCTCATCCTCTCGTTTAAAGGTTGCTCGTACAAGAGTAACGTTTCTGAAGAAGTTTGTTGCGGTATGGCTTCAGCTGCCTGATTCATTTAGAGCAATTTCCAGATATATTTAATTGATTATTCTGCTTGAGACTGACGAGGACCGCAAATATTCAATAATAAAATTATTTACCCATAAAATTTTTAGTTAGATTTGGCTATTTTGGCTTTATTTAACTCAATATAATACTGGTGAATTTGTTCGATTTTAATGAATAGCTCTTCGATTGTTCCTGAATTATCAATCACATCATCAGCTAGTCTCATCCTTTTAGTAGGATCAATCTGATTGCCTATGCTTTTTTCCGCAAAGTCACTTTCTGTCTGATCGCGACTAATCAGCCTTACTTTTTGAGTTTTATTTGGGCAATCAATGACCAATATACGGTCAACCAATTTGTCAAAACCCGATTCAAAAAGAAGAGGGACTACAAATACAATGTATTTCCCCGTAATTGTTTTTGATTGATTTATTGCTACTGATTTAATAATCGGATGAAGTAATGATTCTAGGAGCGATTTTTCAGCTTCATTCTCAAAAATCCTTTTTCTTAATACCTTCCTATTTAAATTTCCATCTTTATCAAGCACCCCAAAACCGAATGCTTCTATAATTCTTCTAAGTCCCTCTGAGTCTGGAGTGACAATATCCCTTGCTATTATATCTGTATCAATAATTCCAGCCCCAAGTGCTCTGAGACGATCTGAAGTTGTAGTTTTCCCACATGCTATTCCGCCCGTTAGCCCTATTCTTAAACGATATTGACTTAGGTTTTTATTATCTGGATTTGAATTAGAATACATTTGATAGATTAAATTAATTAAAGAAGTTTTAGATTATTTTATTTAGCAAGTTTGATTAAATATTGTTTAGATATTTAGTGAGTATATCTTCACCCCAAAGTAATGAAATAAGTCCCGCCATGCTTAAGAATGGCCCGAAGGGAATAGGGCTATCCCGATCATTAACTTTTAATTTAATTATTATCAATCCAATTAAAGTGCCAATTGAGGCAGATAATAAAATGATCAGAGGTAACATCTGCCACCCAAGCCATGCACCCAAGGCAGCGAGGAGTTTAAAATCACCATACCCAATACCTTCCTTACCAGTAAAAAATCTAAATAACCAGTAAACGCTCCAAAGGCTCAAGTACCCTAACATTGCTCCAATTATGCTCGATTGGAGATCTGGGTAAGGTAAATTTGGTTCTAGAGGATAAAATAAAGCTAGAGTAATCCCAGACCATAAAAGCATAAAATTTAAACGATCGGGCAATATTTGATGCTCTAAATCAATCAAGCTTAAGCTAATTAGTATCCAAATCAGGAAAAGCCCCGCCAATGCTGCCGGAGTAATGCCAAATTTCCAGACTATTAATCCTGACAGCAATCCAGTCAAGATTTCAACTAAAGGATAACGCAAACTAATCCTTTCTTCGCAATGGTGACATTTGCCTTTAAGAAGCAACCAACTTATTACAGGTATATTTTGCCAGATCTGAATTTTATAATTACATATAGGACATCTAGAGCTAGGAGTTATAAGGTTAAATGCTTCTAAATCAATTTTACTTTTATTGCTATCGGTATCGTTAATTTTGTTTTCTATCATGATGGGTAATCGATAGGCGAGAACATTTAGAAAACTTCCCACAATCAAACCAAGAAAAATTCCTCCAACAATGATTAGCATGTTCTATTCCAGTATTTACAAATATTTATAAAGATTCATAGTGAATTAACGACAATATTGAGGCCGATAACGTTGTGGAACAGTAGTTTCCAATCGATTTCCACAAGACCAGCTTAAATTCTTCTTAGGCATAATTTTTGGAATTAGCGTAATGACGGCATCAGAAATTGTGGGGTTTGATTGGTTGCCAAAAGTTAGAATAATGCTGCCATCGATAATATCTATTGATTTTACATTATCAGATGTCATGATCGTTTCAACACTTAAGTCAAGGTCTTCGTGGCTAAGTGGTAAATCACCATGTATTTTGTGATGCTTATTGATTAATTGTTTTATATTATCAGTTATTTCAAGACCTTCCATAATTTGGCTTCTGATAACATACGTCCGAAAAGTATTCATAACAATAACTGTAAGAAGCAGAAGGATTGTAATTCCAATTATTAGCTCTATTAGAGTAAAACCTGATTGCTGGTTAACAGTTCGCATAATTACTCTTTTGTTGATCTCCAGGCTCATGCTACCTTATTTTATAATAGGTTTATCTGAAGTCTACTTTAACGGACAATAGCGTTGACAGAATAGTTTTGAATCATAAACTCAAGCTTACATTGATTGGATAAGCTTGCTATAAAAAAAGGAAGTATTTTTAATGAATTTGCATGAGTATCAAGCAAAGCAACTTTTTGCCCGATTTGCTATACCTGTTTCCAGTGGTGAGGTTGCGGATTCTCCCAGAGGTGCGCGAAGTGCTGCTGCAACTTTAGGTGGAAATCTTTGGGTCGTTAAATCTCAGATTCATGCTGGTGGTCGCGGTAAATCTGGGGGTATTAAGCTCGCAAAAAATCTTAATGAAGTTCAAGAAGCTGCAGCTTCAATGTTGGGACGACGCCTAGTTACTAAACAGACTAGCAAGGAAGGTTTACCTATAAACCAAGTATTTATTGAAGCTGCGAGCGATATTAAACGGGAGTTATATTTAAGCATTATTATTGATAGGAAGACCGAGTGTATTACATTTATTGCATCACCTATGGGAGGTATGGATATTGAACAAGTTGCAATTGAAACTCCTGAAAAGATATTTAGCATTTCAATTAATCCAGCTGTTAATCTTCAACCATATCAAGTAAGACAACTCGGATTTAACTTGGATCTAAATGAGTCGCAATTAAAGCAATTTAGTGTAATTTGTAAAAATTTATATAAATTATTTCAAGAATGTGACTTAAGTCTCTTAGAAATTAATCCATTAATTGTTAATAGCGCCGGCGATTTATTAGCTTTAGATGCCAAAATTAATATTGATGACAACGCACTATTTCGTCACCCTGATCTTGTTGCCATGCGAGATTCAAGCCAAGAAGATGAAACAGAAAGCCGCGCAGCAGCGCATGATTTAAATTACGTTACTTTAGATGGAAATATTGCCTGCATGGTAAATGGGGCTGGTCTTGCTATGGCTACGATGGATCTTATTAAGCTTGAGGGCGGAGATCCGGCAAATTTTCTAGATGTAGGTGGGGGTGCTACCCCCAACAGAGTGTCAGAGGCCTTCAAGTTAATTCTCTCAAACCATCAAGTTGAAGCTATTCTGGTGAATATTTTTGGTGGAATTGTACGTTGCGATCTAATTGCTGAAGGAATAATTCAGGCTGTTAGAGATGTTAATGTTAGTGTTCCAGTTGTCGTAAGGTTGGAGGGAACTAATGTTAAAAAAGGCAAGGCTATCTTGGCTGAAAATGACTTGGATATTATCGCAGCTGAAGATTTGACTGATGCTGCTAGAAAAGTAGTTTTAGCTGTAACACAAAAATAACACGGAAAATAAATGAGCATTCTGGTTAACAAAGACTCTAGAATTATTTGTCAGGGGATAACAGGTCAGCAGGGTTCTTTTCATGCATCCCAATGTATTGAATACGGTAGCAATTTAGTTGCTGGTGTAACTCCTGGGCGCGGTGGAGAAAATCATCTTGATCTACCGGTTTTTAATTCTGCTCACGATGCAGTTTCAGAAACTGGTGCAGATGTGAGTATGATTTATGTCCCAGCACCTTTTGCTGCAGATGCAATTCTTGAGGCGGCTGATTCAGGAATAAAAGTTATTGTTTGCATCACAGAAGGCATACCGGTGCACGATATGGTTCGTGTGAAAGCAGGATTGAGCAATTATGATTGCAGGCTTATTGGTCCAAATTGTCCTGGAATTATTACTCCAGGAGAAACTAAGATAGGGATCATGCCAGGAAATATTCATAAACCAGGTTGCATTGGAATAATTTCACGTTCCGGTACTTTAACTTATGAGGCTGTATTTCAGACAACAAATAATGGGCTGGGACAAACAACTTGTGTTGGTATTGGCGGGGATCCTTTAAAAGGTATGAGTTTTATTGACTGCCTTGAATTATTTGAGAATGATGATGCCACTGAAGGCATCATCATGGTGGGAGAAATTGGCGGCACGGATGAAGAAGTTGCTGCTGAATATATAAAGGACTCTGTAAGTAAGCCCGTGCTATCTTACATTGCTGGTTTAACTGCACCCCCGGGTAAAAGAATGGGACATGCAGGTGCAATTATTTCTGGGGGTGAAGGGTCGGCTTTTGATAAGTTTGCCGCACTTGAAGCCGCTGGAGTGAAAACAGTTCGATCTCCAGCAGAGCTTGGCAGTAGGATGTTAGAGTATCTACGTTAAAGCCTTTTATTTGAAAGCCAGAAAATTGAATCTCTAAAATATTCATGAGTAATTGTTTAAGAATTTCCTTGGCGCAACTTAATTTGATGGTAGGCGATGTACCCGCCAATACCGCAAAAATAATTTCAACGATTGAGCGTGCAAGATTAGACCATCATTCGGATTTAGTTGTTTTCCAGGAGCTCTCTCTTTGTGGCTACCCTCCTGAAGATTTACTTTTTCATTCTGGTATGAGTAATCGAGTAGCTGATGCAATTAATAAAATAAAGCAAGCATCCAGTGGTATTGCGATTGTAATTGGTTACCCAGAATATTCTGAAGATAAAATTTATAATTCTGCTATGTGGATAGAAGATGGAGAAATTAAAGGTAATTATCGTAAGCGTTGTTTACCTAATTATGGTGTTTTTGATGAACGCCGATATTTTTCGATCGGGAACGAAGCGCTTGTATTGACAGCTAAGGGCGTACCCTTAGGAATCACAATATGTGAAGATATATGGGAATCTATTGATGCCGCTCAGGATGCTGTTAGAAATGGCGCTAAACTAATCCTGTCAATAAATGGCTCACCCTTCCAATTAAATAAACAAAAGGAGCGCGAAGAGCTTTTAGCGAGCCGATCTTTAGATTTAGGCGTGCCAATCCTTTATCAGAATATGGTTGGAGGACAGGACGAATTGATCTTTGATGGTGGTTCGTGTGTTGTTAATCAGTCGGGTGAAATTTTATTGCGGGCCCCAGCATTTGATGAATCTATTATTTTTGCTGATTTTAATATTATAAAAGATAGTTCAATACAGGCTTTGCCGGGAGAAATAACCCCATTGCTTAATGCGAGTCAGAATATCTATAAGGCTATAGTCTCAGCAGTTCGAGACTATGTAACCAAGAATGGTTTTGAGGGAGTAGTCCTAGGTTTATCAGGAGGAATTGATTCAGCTCTTGTGCTTACTATTGCAGTTGATGCTCTAGGGGCAGATGCAGTAAAGGCAATTATGATGCCCTATCTCTATACATCTGAGAATAGTATTCAAGACGCTCAGATGCAGGCGAACCTTTTGAATGTTGAGTTTTCCCTATTGCCAATAGACGAAATGGTTAAGGCCAGTAATCAGATCCTTAATGATGTCTTTGATGGATTACCTTTGGATAAGACCGAAGAGAATATTCAAGCTAGATGCCGTGGAATTTTATTAATGGCTATTTCCAATAAAACTGGAAGAATGTTATTGACCACTGGTAATAAGAGCGAAATGGCAGTTGGCTATGCAACTCTTTATGGCGATATGGCTGGAGGCTTTGCGCCTATTAAGGATTGTTCTAAGACTCTAGTTTATGAGCTCGCTCGTTACCGAAATAGTATTTCTGAGGCAATACCCCAAAGGGTTATAGATCGGGAACCTTCTGCCGAATTAAGACCAAACCAGAAAGATAGCGATTCCTTACCTCCCTATGAAGTTCTTGATCCCATTCTTGATGCATTGATGATAGAGGATTTATCTGTTGATGAAATTGCCTCAAGGGGATTTGATCACAATGTAGTAGGTGCTATTTTAGATATGGTCCGGAGAAATGAATATAAACGTCGTCAATCGACACCAGGAGTCAGAATTAGTGACAGGGCATTTGGTAGAGATTGGCGCTATCCAATTACTTCAGGTTATGGAAGATCGAAATAGTAACTGTATATTGAGAATTATAAAAACCTTTCCCAGAATTTGAACCATGGTTCATCTTGCGCTTCTACATCCTTAATTATTTTATTTGGATAGCTCTGTTTAAGCACTCTTTCGGTATCATTTGCAAGATCATTCATTCCTAATTTTTGGTAGGCGGTAACTAAAATTGATAACGTATCTGATGTTGTGGGTGATCCATCGTAAGTTTCTATCGTGTAAGTAGCTCGATTTATTGCTGCAGCATAAGCGCCTCGTTCAAGATAAAAATTAGCAACATAATTTTCATGTTCAGCAAGACGATTCCGCAGGAAAATCATTCTCTGCCTAGCATCTGGGGCATATCTGCTATTAGGGTATCTTCTTATTAGCTCAGCAAAAACAGAAAATGAATTCTCAGCATCTTTTGGCGGACGCATAGCAAGAGAGACATCAAACCATCGGTGATAAAAACTTTCTTCACCAGAGAATAAAGCCATACCACGCATATAAAGACTATAGTCTACGCGAGGATGAGTGGGATTCTCTCTTGCAAATTGTCTTGCAGCATCGATGACTGATTCCGGTTGTTTATTTCGATAGTAAGCATAAATCAAATCAATTTGGCCTTGACGAGCTAGGTTGCTAAAAGGAAACCGGGCTTCAAGTGCTTCGTAATAAAATATTGCATTATTAAAATCGCCGCCATTAAGAGCATTTTTTGCGCGATCATAGAGCTGTTCTGCGCCAGATTGGACTTCATCCAATTCTTCGTCACCGAAAAAGAAGCACCCAAATAGAGATGAAAAGACAATTACAAGAAAAAGTAATTTCACACGCTGATAAAAATTTATAAGAGTTGTTTTAGATTTCATTTATATAAATAATTTATAACAATAAGATGAGTAAATATTCTTGATTAATGGTGGAAGTATAGCCTAAAGTTTTTAAATACTGTTGTATCGTTTAATACACCATATAGAATAAATTAATATGTCAGCAAAAAAATTAGAAGCTAGGATCAGCGAGGACTTCAATGGTAAGCGTTTCGATAAGGCGCTAGCTCAAATATTTCCTGATTTTTCTCGTGCGCGTCTTCAAGATTGGATAAAGCAAGAAAAGGCTTTGCTTGATGGTAATCCAGCGCAGCCAAGTACTAGGGTTAAATTCGGACAATTTGTTGAACTTAGTGTTGAGTTTGATCCAATTGCTGCTTCAGAGGGTCAAGCAATTCCCTTGGAGGTAGTTTTTGAAGATGAACATCTTTTAGTCATTAATAAGCCCTCTGGGTTGGTTGTGCACCCTGGGGCAGGTAATCCGACTGGTACACTTATGAACGGGTTGCTTCATTATTATCCTGAACTCAGAACTGTTCCTCGCGCTGGGATTATTCATCGACTTGATAAAGATACGACTGGATTAATACTTATTGCTCGTAATTTGTTTGCTCACAATCTATTAGTGAAGAGTTTGGAAGGAAGGTTGATTCGTAGAGAATACAGAGCAATCTGCAATGATCGATTAGTGGCAGGTGATATGATCGATGCGCCAATAGGACGCGATCCTAATCATCGAACAAGAATGAAGGTTATTTCTAACGGTAAACCAGCAGTAACAAACTATCGAGTGCTGGCAAGGTTTAGAAAACATAGTTTTATTGGAATTAGACTAGAATCTGGGCGCACTCATCAAATCAGAGTACACATGTCCTATGTGAATTGCCCTTTAGTCGGTGACCCCTTGTATGGTGGTAGGTTGCGCGTGCCTTCTGGAGCAAGTAATCAGTTGACTGAAGTATTGCAAAGTTTTAAACGGCAGGCTTTGCATGCTTTCCAGCTTGAGTTCAAGCATCCTAATAATGGAGAGCTTCTGGAGTTTGAGGCACCTCTTCCATTGGATCTTTTGAGTCTTTTAAATGCACTTTCACCAGAGAGTAATCTTAATTATTCTGCAATGCGATGGCCAGAATAATGACTAAAAAATTAGATTTTATTCAGCCAGATTGGCCGGCGCCAAAAGTTGTAAGGGCTTTGACAACTACTAGAGCAGGTGGTTTTAGTCAGGGTAACTATGCTGCACTTAACCTTGCTGACAATGTCGAAGATATTTCTCTTAATGTAGAAAGAAATCGAAATTATCTTCTTAAAAAATTAAATCTCTTGAAAGATCCATCATGGTTAAGGCAGGTGCACAGCTCTAGGGTTGTTTGTGCTGATGATGTTAATTCTCAAACTGAGGCCGATGCTTCATGGACGAGTCAGGCTGGGCTATCATGTGTAATATTAACTGCAGATTGTCTTCCTGTTCTATTTTGCGATAAAAATGCTGAAATTGTTGCTGCAGCTCATGTTGGTTGGAGAGGTATGCATGCGGGTATTTTAGAGAATACTCTTTCAATATTTACTATGGCTGGCATTTTACCCAGCAATGTGATGGTTTGGTTGGGTCCTTCGATTAGTTCAAATTATTATGAAATTGATTCATCCGTTAGAGATGTATTTATTGCAACTGATCCATCTTGCAGTTATCTTTTTAAGCCTACACGTAAGGGCCACTGGAATTTTAATTTATTTAAAATGGCATCTCGAATCCTATATTTAAGTGGTGTAGGAAGTATTACTGGTGGTAATTATTGTACTTACCTCGACCAGCGGTTTTTCTCCTATCGCCGTGACAATCTATGCGGTCGTCAAGCAACAATGATTTGGCTCGATAGTTAATTATGAAGTCTTGATTCTAATAAACGATGGCCTTGAAAAAATCTGCATTATTCTAAATCAGTCAAATATAAACCTTGAATTTATACTATTGAGTCATCATATCTTTTTATAAGATTAATAAGTTCTTATTTTTATTTTGGCTGAGTAATATGCGTATCGATAAATTAACAAGTAATTTCCAGAATGCACTTGCAGCAGCTCAATCATTGGCATTAGGTCAAAATCACCAATTTATCGAGCCGGTGCATTTGATGATTGCGCTAATGAGTGATCAGAATGGTACTGTTAAAAATTTACTCATTAAGGCCGGTTCGAATATTCATTCATTGCGTATGAGTTTAGAGGTAATCTTAGATCAGTTGGCAGAGGTTGATGGAGCTAGTGGTGAGATTCATCTTTCAAATAATTTACTTAAAATAATTAATATCTCAGACAAGCTCTCACAGGATAGGGGCGATAATTTTATTAGTACTGAGCTTTTTATTCTAGCTTTATATAAAAATGATAAACAGTTTAGTAAAATTTTTAGAGATTCAGGAATTAAAATATCCTCATTGGAAGAGGCAATAGATATTGTTCGTGACGGCTCTTTGATCAGAGATCCTAATGCAGAAGATATGCGCCAAGCCTTGGAAAAATTCACTATTGATCTAACGGCTTCTGCTGAACGGGGTAAGCTTGATCCAATTATTGGCCGCGATCAAGAAATTCGTCGCACTATCCAGATTTTGCAACGACGCACTAAAAATAATCCTGTCTTAATTGGAGAGCCTGGCGTAGGCAAAACTGCAATCATTGAGGGCCTTGCGCAACGGATTGTTAATGGTGAAGTGCCAGAAGGACTTAAAGGGAAACGCATTTTATCCCTAGACTTAGGCTCATTGATAGCAGGAGCAAAATTTCGTGGTGATTTTGAAGAACGGCTTAAGGCCGTTTTAAATGATTTGGCGCGACAGGAAGGCCAAATAATTTTATTTATTGATGAATTACATACTATGGTAGGCGCTGGTAAAGGCGAAGGATCTTTAGATGCTGGCAATATGCTCAAACCAGCACTTGCGAGGGGAGAGCTTCATTGTGTGGGAGCTACCACGCTTGATGAATTTCGGCAGGAAGTTGAGAAAGATGCTGCTCTTGAACGCCGTTTTCAAAAGGTGTTAGTCGAAGAACCAACTGTTGAAGATACGATTGCAATTCTTCGAGGCCTTAAAGAAAGATACGAACTTCATCATGGGATTGATATTACTGATCCTGCAATTGTTAGTGCTGCAAAATTGTCTTATCGATATATTTCTGATAGACAATTACCTGATAAGGCAATTGATCTTATAGATGAGGCCGGATCAGCTATTAGGATGGAAATTGATTCTAAACCAGAAAGTATGGATAGGTTAGAACGCCGTATTATTCAGTTAAAAATTGAGAGAGAGGCTCTTAATAAAGAAGAAGATCAAGCTTCTAAGAGGCGCTTATTAGATTTAGAAGATCAACTTGATGATTTGGAAAAACAATACTCTGATCTCGATGATGTTTGGAAGGCTGAAAAGGCTGCTTTGATTGGAACTGCTCACATAAAAGAAGGGCTGGAACAAGCTCGCTTGAGTCTAGAAACTGCGCGACGAGAACAGGATTTACAGAGAATGTCTGAATTACAGTATGGGCTTATACCCGAATTAAAGCATCAACTTCAAGAGGCAACTAAGGTTGAGAAGCATGACAATCAATTATTACGTAATCGTGTTACTGAAGAAGAAGTTGCTGAAGTTGTTTCACGTTGGACAGGAGTTCCCATTGCAAAAATGCTTGAAGGTGAGAAAACTAAGCTATTACGTATGGAGGAAAACATTTCCTCCAAATTAATCGGACAAAAGGAAGCCGTGCAATCTGTCGCGAATGCAATTCGGCGATCACGATCAGGACTTGCAGATTCTAATCGTCCAAATGGCTCCTTCTTATTTCTTGGGCCAACAGGAGTGGGTAAAACTGAATTAAGTAGAGTTCTTGCGGAATTTCTTTTCGATACTCAGGATTCAATGATTAGAATCGATATGTCGGAGTTTATGGAAAAGCATTCAGTCGCAAGGCTGATTGGTGCTCCCCCAGGTTATATTGGTTATGAAGAGGGTGGTTATCTTACTGAAGCAATTAGACGCAAGCCCTATTCTCTTGTTTTGCTTGATGAAATTGAAAAGGCGCATCCAGATGTTTTCAATATATTGCTTCAAGTTTTGGATGATGGAAGATTAACTGATGGGCATGGACGGACTGTTGATTTTCGTAACACCGTGATTATTATGACATCTAACCTTGGTTCACAACAGGTTCAAAAATTAACTCATAAAGATTACGATTTAATGAAATCTGCCGTTTTAAAAGTTGTCACGGAGCACTTCAAGCCCGAATTTATTAATAGGATTGATGATACCGTGGTTTTTCATTCGCTTGATAAAAATGAAATTCGACAAATTGTTGAGATTCAGATTGCTTCTTTAAACATACGGTTAGCTGAAAGAGATATCAAACTTAATGTTGATGATGATGCTATGGACTTAATAGCCGAAGTTGGTTTTGATTCCGTATACGGGGCTCGACTTTTAAAGCGAACAATACAACAACGTTTGGAAAACCCTCTAGCCGAGGCTTTACTTAAAAATCAGTACTTGCCTGGAGATAAAGTCAATGTAAATGTCAATAAAGACGAGCTTGTGTTTAGAAATACTTAAATTAAGCTTAATAACTTGCTTTTCTTCATTGGATTATTTAGATAATGCTTCGTTCTAGATGGAACTCTATTGAAATCTTAGATAGGTGGTTTTAATGCCAATTTATGAGTATCAGTGTAAAACATGTCATCATGTATTTGATGCATTGCAGAAGATTAATGATGATCCTTTGACTGATTGTCCTGAATGCAATCAACCGAATCTTCGAAAGCTGTTATCGGCGCCAAATTTTCGCCTAAAGGGTGGAGGTTGGTATGAAACTGACTTTAAAGAAAGTAATAAACGTAATTTAGCTGGTGATAGTGGTAAACCAGAAACTAATAATGGTGAGAAAAAGACCGATAAAGCTAAGGAAGCTAAGACCTCAAAGCCAGATAAATCAAATAAAACTACCAAGAAAGTATCAGATAATGAAAAATAGTCTGAATGTCAAGATTAACTGTTGTGATAATCTATAATCTGTATTTCTTTTAGCTTTATGGTTTTAAGCTGAAATTTTTTAGGTATTACCATGAAACGACTGCGAAGATATTTGGTAACTGGCTTACTAGTCTGGGTGCCGCTAGGAATAACTCTATTCTTGGGAAAGATCTTAGTAGGGTTTATGGATCAGACTCTACTTTTATTGCCCCCATCCTCCCGTCCCGAAGCTTTATTTGGTTTTAATATTCCAGGATTAGGGATTGTGTTGGCATTTCTTGTGTTAATTGTCACAGGTTTGTTTACAGCAAATTTTCTTGGTCGTAGATTAGTAGATGCTTGGGAAAACCTTTTAAAAAGAATTCCTTTAGTGAGATCTGTTTATTCAGCAGCAAAAAGTTTTGCAGAAGTTATTCTAACTGATAGTACAGATTCTTTTAAAAAAGCGATGTTAATTGAATACCCAAGAAAAGGTCTTTACAGCATCTGTTTTCAAACTTCTACAGATCTTGCTGAGATTCAGGAACGAACAGATGAATCTGTAGTATGTGTGTTTGTTCCAACTACCCCCAATCCAACTTCAGGCGTTATGCTTATGGTCCCAAAGGATGATGTAATAGTTTTAGATATGGAAGTTGAGGATGCGGTCAAAATGGTTGTTTCTTTAGGTGTTGTTGTCCCGGAGATGAAAGCCAATCGAATCATAAAAGATTATGGAGCTGATTCCCCAAACCATGACTTATGATTTTAGTTTTTGGTTGCGAAACCTTGAAACCAGTTTTAATATTCTCGCCCTTAATCTTTATTAGCTTATTTATAAAAGGCCTTTAATATATAGTCATGCGCTCTCATTATTGTAGTGAAATTGATTCTAATCTCATTGGAGACGTTGTTCAGGTTGCCGGATGGGTTCATCGTCGTCGAGATCATGGTGGTGTAATTTTTATCGATTTACGTGATCGTAGCGGACTGCTTCAGATTGTTTGTGATCCGGATTATCCAGAAATGTTTAATCTTGCTGAACGAGTGCGAGGAGAATATGTACTAACAGTAGAAGGAGCTATTCGTGCGCGTCCCGAAGGTACTGTCAATCCTAATTTATCAAGTGGAAGTATAGAATTACTTGTAAATGAATTGAAAATCCTCAATGCATCTGCAACACCACCTTTTCATCATGATGAAACCCCTAGTGAAGATTTGAGACTCCAATATCGTTATCTTGATTTAAGACGTGAGGAAATGTCTAAAAATCTCTTTCTAAGACACCGGGTCACTAAAAGTATGCGAGATTTTTTAGATTCGAATGGCTTTATTGATATAGAAACACCCATCCTAACTCGCGCTACGCCTGAAGGCGCTCGCGATTATATTGTTCCAAGTCGAACTCAGCAGGGAAGTTTTTTTGCTTTACCCCAATCCCCACAATTATTTAAACAATTGTTAATGATGTCCGGCATGGATCGATACTATCAAGTGGCTAGATGTTTTCGTGACGAAGACTTACGGGCAGATCGTCAACCTGAGTTTACTCAGCTAGATATTGAAATGTCTTTTGTTCAAGAAAAGCAAATCATGCAATTAATGGAAGATCTTATCAGAAAAATTTTTAAAGAAGCCATGAGTATTGATTTGCCATCTAAGTTTCCATGTATTAGTTGGGAAGAATCCATGCGGCGTTTTGGTACAGACCGACCAGATTTACGTTTCCCTTTAGAGCTTGTTGACGTAGCTGATTTAATGGAAGAAGTCGAGTTTAAAATTTTCTCAGGCCCCGCTAAAGATCCTTCTGGACGAGTAGCAGCATTGAAATTTCCTGGAGGCGCATCCTTTTCTCGCAAAGAGATTGATGAATACACTGAATTTGTTACTCAATTCGGCGCTAAGGGTCTTGCGTATGTGAAGGTAACTAATGCTGAGTCTGGTAGAGATGGTTTACAGTCGCCAATTCTTAAGTTTTTGCCAGATGACACAATAAATGCATTAATTACACGTCTTGATTTGACTGTTGGTGACATTGTTTTTTTTGGAGCTGATAGATTTAAGGTTGTATCTGATGCTTTGGGAGCATTGCGTCAAAAGTTGGCTAAAGATAAAGGACTGATTAAAGATGATTGGCAGCCTCTATGGGTCGTAGATTTCCCTTTATTTGAATTTGATTCTAAGGAAGACCGATGGAATGCCTTACATCATCCATTTACTGCTCCCGCAATTGAAGATCCAGATGTTTTACGTTCTGAGCCAGGATCAATAAAATCTCGAGCGTACGATATGGTATTAAATGGTATTGAGATTGGTGGTGGATCTATAAGAATTCATAACCCAGAAATACAAACAGCTGTTTTTGATATTTTGGGCATTACTTCAGAAGAAGCAGAAAATAAATTCGGTTTTTTACTATCGGCTCTTAGTTATGGCTGCCCACCACATGGAGGAATTGCTTTTGGGCTTGATAGATTGATTATGTTGATGGCTGGTGTATCAAGTATCAGGGATGTTATTGCTTTTCCAAAGACTCAATCTGCTAGCTGTTTACTGACTTCAGCTCCAGGAACTGTAGCAACTCAGCAATTAAAAGAAGTTGGGCTCCGACTGAGAAATAATCCAACCTGATGCTAATTATTAAGTCTATTTTCTGAAGTTTTTCTAAATTTTTTCTATCGCTTCTGCTTTTTTCGCTGTTAGTCTTAGGGAAATGAATATAGTACATGTGGAAACCGGTAAGAAATTGTATGGCGGCCCTCGTCAAGTTCTTTTATTAATTGATGGTTTAGCAAAAAAAGGCATAAAAAATACTTTAGTTTGCGACCCTAATAGTGCAATAGCTTCTGTAGCAAATTCAGCTAGTACAAAGATCCACTGTATACCAATGTTAGGTGATTTAGATATCAGATTTGGCCAAAGACTGTTAAGCCAATTAATGAATATTAAACCCGCCCTTGTGCATATTCACAGTCGACGAGGCGCTGATTTTTGGGGTGTTTCAGCTGCTCGACGCGCAAAAATTCCATCTATATTAACTCGTCGTGTAGATAATCCAGAGCTACCCTTTTTTGGTCGAATTAAATACAGTATGTACAATAGAGTGGTTGCTATTTCTCATCAGATTGAGAAGCAATTATATTTGGATGGCGCTCCAAAAGATACTATCAAAGTTATTTATAGCGCAATTGACTCTAAAAATTGTATTCCTGTTTGGTCTCGCGAGCAATTTTTAAAGCACTTTGATTTATCATCTCAAAACCTTGTCGTTTTATGCGCGGCACAACTTATAAAAAGAAAAGGACATAGCAATTTATTAAATGCTTGGACTCAAGTTTCATTAGCTTGTCCGGATGCGCGCTTATTGATTTTTGGTCAAGGAAATCAAGAAACTCACCTTAAAAAACTTGTTTATGATTATGGATTAAATACATCGGTTCAGTTTCAAGGCTTCCGAAAAGATTTACGTGATTTTTTGGGCTGTGCAGATATTTTAGTGCACCCCGCCCTAAATGAGGGTTTAGGGATTATTTTACTGGAGGCTCAAGCCGCTGAAGTTCCGATTATTGCAGCTGATGCTGGCGGTATTAATGAGGCTGTTGAGGCCGATCAGACTGCTTTACTTACATTGCCAAATGATCCATTGGACTTAGCTAGTAAATTAATTATTTTGCTAAAAAATGAGTCACTTAGAAAGAGTTTGGGAGTTAAAGGCCCTCAAATTGTTCAAGAAAAATTTTCTACAGAAAAGATGGTTAATGCATATATACAAGTTTATAAAGAGGTTTTATTGGATTAATTTCCTATACTGAATTTTTTTCAAAGCGATTATGATCTGTGAGTGATAATTTAATATATGCGAAACGAATAGCGTTTGAATTAACTCAACGAGGAGCGCTTTTAACCACGGCTGAATCTTGTACTGGCGGTTGGATTGCGAAAGTTCTGACCGATCTGCCAGGAAGCTCAAATTGGTTTGAGTACGGATTTGTGAGTTATGGAAATAATGCTAAACATTCACTTCTTAATGTATCGAGAGAAACTCTTGAGCTAGAAGGGGCTGTTAGTCGAGCGACTGTTAAGGCAATGATTTTGAATGCATTGAATATTTCAGCTGCGGATTATGGAATTGCAGTTTCAGGAATTGCTGGTCCTGCAGGGGGTAAAAAAGATAAACCTGTGGGCACTGTTTGGTTAGCTTGGGGAGGGCCATCTCGAGATCTTGATTGTGAATGTTTCTATTTTGTTGGTGATCGTAATCAGATTCGTTATCAAGCTGTGAGCGCAGCTTTGAAGGGCCTGCTCGATCGAATCGAGAACAATGAGATTTAGGCCTTGTTAATTTGCTAGAAGTTAGTTCTGCATGCATTTGAGGTGACAGCAAAAGCTCTAAAATTCATTTACAGATTTCTTGAAAAGCTATTTACCAGCAACATTCAAGGCTGCTATGAATCATAATCTATGAAATAATCAGAGAAATTTTACTGTTTGAATTTTTGGGTAATTCGAACAAATTCTTTTCAAAATATGCGGGTTGTGTATCAATATGGACGATAATAGAAAAAAGGCTCTGGCCGCTGCATTAGGCCAAATAGAAAAACAATTTGGTAAAGGTTCAGTAATGCGTTTTGGCGATGCTGGGCCGGCGCGTGATATTGAAGTGATCTCTACTGGATCTTTAGGATTAGATATAGCTTTAGGCGTGGGTGGTATTCCAAAAGGGCGAGTTATCGAGATCTATGGCCCTGAATCTTCTGGTAAAACGACTATGACGCTTCAGGTTGTGGCCGAATGTCAACGTCAAGGGGGCACAGCCGCTTTTGTTGATGCTGAGCATGCGCTTGATCCTATTTATGCAGAGAAAGTTGGCGTTAACCTTGATGATTTATTGATATCGCAGCCAGATACAGGTGAGCAGGCCCTAGAAATTTGTGACATGCTCGTTCGATCAGGTGCCGTTGATCTAGTGGTTATAGACTCAGTTGCTGCGCTTACTCCTAAGGCAGAAATTGAAGGAGAGATGGGAGATACTCATGTTGGTTTACAAGCTCGATTGATGTCCCAAGCTTTGCGTAAATTAACAGCAAATATTCAACGATCTAAATGCACGGTTTTTTTCATAAATCAGATTCGTATGAAGATTGGTGTAATGTTCGGTAGCCCAGAAACAACAAGTGGTGGTAATGCATTAAAATTTTATTCATCAGTACGTCTTGATATACGCCGAATAGGTGCGATTAAGAAAGGAGACGAGGTTGTAGGCAATCAGACTCGCGTCAAGGTTGTTAAGAATAAAGTTTCTCCGCCATTTAAGATTGCTGAATTTGAGATTCTTTATGGCCATGGTGTTTCGCGTGAGGGGGAATTGATTGATTTGGGTGTTTCTAATAATTTAGTTGAAAAATCTGGATCTTGGTATAGTTATAATGGTCAGAGGGTGGGACAAGGCAAAGAAAACGTCAGACAATTTTTTTTAGATAACCCAGTTGATGCTAGCGATCTTGATCAAAAATTACGTGAACTTTTGATGCCTAAAACTTCGGATTTATCAGTCTCCGATAATGATAATTCAGAGGAAGTTTTGGACGAATCTTAAAGTGTCCAATCATCAAAATACTAATATTTCTCTTTATGCGATCGCAATGAAACTAATGGCTCGACGCGAGCGTTCTGAAACAGAATTGCGCCAAAAACTAATTGCACGAGATTTTGATTCTTGCAAAATTGATAAGGTTATTGATGATTTGTTGTCGAGAAACTTGTTGAGCGATAAACGTTTTGCAGAGGCTTATACAAAGTCTCGCAGTCGCAAAGGATATGGCCCAGTTAGAATAAAAAACGAATTGAATCAACGTGGTGTGAATGATGACATTGTCCAGATATGCCTTGCTAATGAGGCCGACCAGTGGGAAAGTCGTGCTTTCTCAGCAAGGCGAAAAAAATTTGGTATTAATTTGCCTTCAGAATTTAAAGAGAAAGCTCGTCAAATGAGATTTCTCGAGTATCGAGGTTTTACGACCAATCAGATTAATTCGGCTTTTGATTTCGGCTTGAGCGATCTAGAGCAAAACTGAATTTATGAAAACAACACAGTTGCGCAAGTTATTTCTTGATTATTTCTCTAATCTAGATCATGAGCTAGTCCCTAGCTCAAGCTTAATTCCAGGCAACGATCCAACATTGCTGTTTACTAATGCTGGGATGGTTCAGTTTAAGGATATTTTCTTGGGAAAAGAACTGCGCGATTATTCCCGCGCCACAAGTTCACAACGTTGTGTGCGGGCTGGTGGCAAGCATAATGATTTGGATAATGTTGGCTACACTGCTCGGCATCACACTTTTTTTGAAATGCTTGGTAATTTCAGTTTTGGTGATTATTTTAAAGATGATGCAATAAAATTTGCTTGGGAATTTTTGACTATTGAGCTTAATTTACCGCCAGATAAACTTTGGATCACTGTTCATGAAGATGATGATGAGGCTTCTAATATCTGGCTAAATACTTTGGGAGTGGATCCTGAAAGGTTTAGTAGACTTGGAGAAAGAGATAATTTTTGGTCTATGGGTGATTGTGGGCCATGCGGCCCCTGCAGCGAAATTTTTTATGACCATGGCAGCGATTTATCTGGTGGACCTCCAGGGTCATCTGATGAAGGTGATCGTTTTGTAGAGATTTGGAATTTGGTTTTTATGCAATATGATCGACAATCTGATGGTCAGCTTCTAGAGCTTCCAAAACCATCAGTTGATACCGGAATGGGTTTAGAGCGAATGGCTGCAGTCTTGCAGGGCGTGAAAAGCAATTACGAAATAGATTTATTTAAAGCGTTAATTAAGGCTGCAGCAGAAGTCACCTCTACATCTGATTTAAATCATAGTTCTCTTAAAGTTATTTCAGATCACATTCGTTCGGCAGCATTTTTAATTCTCGATGGAGTGATGCCAGGTAGAGATGGCAGGAGTTATGTTTTGCGACGGATTATTCGTCGTGCTTTGCGACATGGCCATGAACTTGGAGTCAAAGGCGACTTTTTCTATAAGCTAGTTATTCCTTTAGTAGATCAAATGTCCGAAGCTTATCCTGCTCTTGCGAAAGAACAGAAAAATATTCAGAAAGTCATTCTTCAAGAAGAGCAACGATTTTCAGAAACATTAAGTCAAGGTATGAAAATACTTGATAAGAAGCTGCAATCTATTGATGGGGGTATTCTGCCTGGAGAGATAGCTTTCACATTATATGACACTTATGGGTTTCCAGTTGATTTAACTGAAGATATTCTTCGTGCTCGGAATTTGGATTTGGATAAGGAGGGCTTCTTAATGGCTATGAATCAGCAACGAACCCGTGCCCGTTCCGCATCAAAATTTTCTTTGAAGTCCGCTAGGGATAATATTAATTTTGTTACTGAATTTTGCGGGCACGATAAATTAAAAAAAACAGCAATTGTTTCGGCTATTTTTAAAGATGGCATTGCGGTTGAGTCTTTAGTTAAAGCTGAAACAGCCGAAATTATTCTGGATGTAACCCCCTTTTATGCTGAAGGCGGAGGTCAATTAGGGGATAAAGGTTTCATAAGTTCAAAAACAGCAAAATTTGCTGTGATTGATACAAAGCCTATAAATTCCGCTCACTTGCATTTTGGCACACTTAAATCTGGAACAATGATGGTTGGAGATAAAGTGACTGCTGAGGTTGATTTTTTCAATAGAACAGCCATAACTCTTAATCACACCGCTACTCATATACTTCATGCAACGTTACGAAATATTCTTGGCAAGCATGTTGAACAGAAAGGCTCTTTGGTTGCGGCCGATCGTTTGCGTTTTGATTTTTCACATTTAGAACCCATAACCCCTGAACAATTATTAGAAATTGAAAAGCATGTGAATAATCAAATTCGTTCGAATGCTTTAGTTAGAACAGAGCTTATGAATTATGAAGATGCTCTTAATTCTGGAGCTTTGGCTCTGTTTGGAGAGAAGTATGGCGACAATGTTCGCGTTTTGAAAGTCGGGGACTACTCTATTGAGTTATGTGGGGGAACTCATGTTCGACGTGCTGGAGATATTGGATTATTTAAGATTACTTCTGAATCTGGAATTGCCTCAGGTGTTAGGAGAATAGAAGCATTAACAGGCGAAGCCGCATTAATATTCGTTAATACCGAAGCTGCATTGTTGGGTCGAATTACTCAAATATTACGTACTGATTCCCCTAATTTAGAGAAGAAAATTCATCAAATCCAGAAAAAAAATCGGGAGTATGAAAAGGAAATTAAGGCATCACGACAGCATGATCTTGTTGACGTAAATCACAAGATGGCTAGTAATTTTGTTGCAGTAGGGGATATAAAAGTGTTGGCTGCCCGACTTCAAGATAATACTGAAATGGAAGAGCTACGCCTTGGTGTTGATCGACTTAAAGATCAATTTCCTAGAGCTGTCGTTTTATTAGGTTGTGCTTCAGACGATGGAAAGGTCTATTTGGCAGCTGGAGTTACTAAGAATATAACCTCAGAAATTAAAGCGGGGGATTTAATTCGAGATATTTCTGCTCATGTTGGCGGCAAAGGAGGAGGCAGACCGGATTTTGCTCAGGCTGGGGGCAGTGATCCTGCTCTTCTTGATCATGCTTTATCTTTGGTTGTTCCTTGGGTGAGAGATCATCTTTGATTCTATCTATTTAAAAATAAAAAGTTTTTTTCAGGCGCTATCATTTTAGTATGTTTTTTGGTTGATGCCTGATTGACTCAGCATTGGACCTGAACCTGGTTATATGCGATGGTTAACATCTAGGCCACGTAAACCAATAAATTTTAACAAAAATTAGCGTGAATCCTGAAGTGGTAAATCTAGTTTTTATGGCCAGATCTCCAGCGAAAGATTCCTCTATAAACTATAAGTCACGTGGCACAGCAAGGATGGCAAAATCAAGTAATAAAAAGGATAAGGGGCTTAGGAATGCTAATCTTAACCAGACGCGTTGGCGAATCCGTAATTGTTGGAAATGATATTGATGTAACTGTTTTGGGTATAAAAGGGAACCAAGTCCGAATAGGGATAAAAGCTCCACGTGAAGTTAGTGTGCATCGAAAAGAAATCTACCAACGTATTAGTGAAGAAAAAATCGAAAGCTATAACAATGTCAGTAATCCAAGTTTGAGTGGCCATGATTCTCAGAGCGACCCTCAGATTACTCTTAATGATTAGAGCATCCTTTTTCTTATACAGGCGTACCTAGTTTTAATTTGCAGGTGTTTTTGTATTTTTTTTATTAACCTCACTCTCGTTATAAGCGGGCAAAATTTTTTTATGCTAATTATTTATAAAGCATATTAATTTTTCGGAGAAGTGGCTGAGTGGTCGAAAGCGCTCCCCTGCTAAGGGAGTAAGGGTCAAAAGCCCTTCGAGGGTTCGAATCCCTCCTTCTCCGCCAGTTTGCTGGAAAACTAAGGGAAAATCATGAAACTTTATGGCGCTATTGCATCCCCATATGTAACTCGAGTGGTAATGTTTGCTCGAATAAAAAATATAAAACTTGAGTTGGTCGAAGCCCCTAGTGGCCCGCGCTCTGAAGAATATCGATCAATTAATCCAATTGGTAAAATTCCAAGTTTGGTCGTCGACGGTAATACCATTGCTGAATCAGAAGTGATCTGTGAATATCTTGAAGATATGTATCCTACACCATCAGGTTTACCAAAGAGCCAAATAGATCGAGCTTCATCAAGGATGATCTCACGTATTACTGATCTTTATATTGCTCCTAATGTATCGAATATGGTTAGACAAGTTAATCCAGATTCTCGTGATTCAGCTGTTATTGATGAAAGTAAACAAGCTTTTGAAAAAGCTTTTGGTTACCTTGAGCATTTTATGGGCACCGGTCCATTTTCGGTTAATGAGACACCATCACTTGGTGATTGTGCAGCCGGACCTTACATGATGCTCTTAAAAAAAATAGTATTTCAGAATTTTGAAGAGATTAAAGACCCTACTTTAAACAATGAACGTCTTTCAGATTGGTGGCAGGCCTTGCTGGGCAATGAAATTTGTGCTCAGACGCTAGACGAATATGCAGTTGCCGTTGATGGTTTTCTTAGCTTTCTTTTAAAACGCGCAAACCCTTAGGATATAGACTTGTATATTTTTGTATTTTACCATAAGGCAATAATTTATAAGGATAATTAACTATGCGAGTAATTAAGAATATTTTCTTAGCAATTGTAGGATTGATCGTAATTCTTATTGCCCTAGTGATCACATCTTTTAGACCAAATTTTCCGAGCAATACAGTTGAATTGATACCAACAACATCGGCAGAAGGGATGAATGTATTGGTTTTTGGGGGCACTCGTAATACTGGGCTCGAACTAACCAAGCTATTAACTGCTCGTGGCGATCGAGTAACTGCTTTTGTAAGACCGACTTCCGATAGAAGTCAGCTTCAAAAATTGGATGTTAAGTTTGCAGTAGGCGATGCTATGAAACTAGATACTATAGTTGATGCGTTCTCTGAAAATAATTTCGATGCAGTAGTCTCAACGATTGGAAATATTCGAGGAAATCCACCACCTGATTTTCAGGGCAACGCAAATATATTTGATGCTGCTGTTAAATCTGGAGTCAAGCGTGTTGTCATGATAAGTACTATTGGAGCCGGAAATAGTTCAGCATCATGGCTTTCAAAAATAATTCTAAGTGATGTTCTGCCACTAAAAACTCAAGCAGAAGAATATCTACGTGAAACTGGCCTTGATTTTACAATTATACGACCAGGTGGATTACCCCCAGATGAAGGTACCGGTGGCGGGGTTTTAACTGAGGACCCTGAGACGTTTGGTTTTATTGCTAGGGCAGACTTAGCACGTTTAATTGTAGGCGTTTTAGATGACAATAAGACTATCGGTAAAACATATTCTGCTATCGATCTTGCCCGAAGTTCTCCATGGGATCGCGACAATTAGAATAAATTCCTTAGGAAAATCAGTTATGCAAAGACCTTTAACTACCTGTATTCTATTTATTTTTTCTACTTTTATATTCAGTGCTTTTTCATTTGCTCAGGAGAAATTTACTTTTGATCAATTGCGAGACTCGGATTATATGAAAGGTAAGCAAATATTTCAGGGTCGCTGCAGTGCTTGCCATACTTTAGCTGATAATAGTAGCGATCTTACAGGGCCAAATTTATGGGGAATATTTGATCGCTGGGCTGGAAAGAAAGAAGGATTTGTTTATTCAGATTCATTTTCAAACACCAATCTTAAGTGGTCCCCTGACAAAGTAAGTGATTTTTTGTCTGATCCCATTGGCTATATTCCTGGAAATATAATGGGCGTTCCTGAGCCTGTTCCTTTAATGGATCATGCGAATCTTATAGCCTTTATGTTGATTGAAACTGGCGCGGTAGATTGGCCAAGACCCGAAACCAATTTTGCAGCTAATCAGGAAGATAAATCAAGGCCTCCATCTGAACGGTTTCCCAGTTTCTGGAATCATTTGATGTTCAATGCGACACGTTATCATTGGATCAATGAAGAAGCAGGCGAGGATTTTCGTTTTGATGTCTACGTCAAAACTGATGGCTCAATTGCTTCCAGTGAAAAGTCAATCAATGGTTTTTGGTATATAGATAAACGCGATTTTTTTTGTTACGCACTTACTGGATTACCTGTAAGTGTTGGGCATATGGTTGAGTGTTTTCCTGTGGGGGCAATGGCGATCCCACGTTTTGCTGATCGCCTTTGGACCTCAAAACCACAACCAGGAGTGAAATTGCATGGCGGAATGATACCCGGGAGGCCTGATTGGGTTTACGGTGAAAATTAATTCTATTTTGATCAATTAAAAAACTAGAATTTTTTATCCGAAAATTGCGCTATTAGATATAATCCGTGTAATAAAATTTCTTTTTTAGTAATTTCGATTTATTTACGACTGATTTGTTAATGATTATAATTTTTCTTATAAATCAGTATTATATATTCAATTTATGACTTTCTTTTTTTATAAACGTATCTTTATTAAGGTGTGCTCAATAACGGTTTATGGCAAATTAGATGCCCTAGCTTCATTAATGCATCGAAGTTTTCTCAACTTAATTAAGATTTCTAATTTAATGGAAAATAATGGCAATACTGAATGATTTTCGCCTTCAGCTTGGAGATGATGAATATTTACCTATTGTTGTAGGTGGTATGGGGGTGGATATTTCAACTTCTACTCTTGCGTTAGAGGCCTGTAGATTAGGCGGAATTGGGCACATTTCAGACGCCATGACTCCATGGGTATCAGATCGAAAGTTTAAAACTCATTTCACTAAAACTAAGTCAGGTCGTTATAAATTTAATCGAGATAATATGGATAAAACTCGAGTGAAATTTGATCTTGAAGAGCTTTATAACGCGACTTTAAAAGTGGTTAAAGCGGCAGTGGAGAAAAAGCAGGGTAATGGTGGTTTATTTATCAATGTCATGGAGAAGCTAACCATGGGCGCTGCAGCCGATACTTTAGGCACCCGCCTTAAAGCTGCGCTTGATGCAGGTATAGATGGAATAACTCTCTCTGCTGGTCTGCACTTGGGCACCATGAAATTGATTAAGGATCATCCGCGCTTTAGGGACGCTAAAATTGGAATTATTGTTTCAAGCGTTCGTGCACTAAAGATTTTTATTCGAGGCGCCAAAAAACTTGATCGTATGCCTGATTATGCCATTGTTGAAGGGCCTTTAGCTGGAGGGCATTTAGGTTTTGGTGAAGATTGGGCTGAACACGATCTGAGTAATATTGTTCCGGATATTCTTGATTATATTAAGGGCGAGGGTTTGGACATTGCTGTTATACCAGCTGGTGGTGTTTTTACCGGTACGGATGCAACCGAATATATGGAGATGGGTTGCTCAGCTGTTCAAGTTGCCACTCGATTTACCGTAACTGAAGAATGTGGTTTACCTGCGAAAGTTAAACAGCAATATCTTTCTGCTGACGAAGATGATGTCGAGGTTAATAATCTTTCAGCAACCGGCTATCTTATTCGTATGTTAAAGAATAGTCCTGCAATTGGATCAAATAATAAGCCTCAGTGTGAACCTCTTGGGTATAATTTAAGTAGTGCGGGTACATGCCTCTATTTAGATGCTTATGAAGCGACAGGTGTTGATGAATCAGGAAAAAAATTACCCGTCATGGATAAAATTTGCATATGCCATCATTTTGGACAACATAATGTTTGGACTTGCGGTCACAATGTATATCGGCTAAAAAATACCACTAATCAATTATCAGATGGCAGTTATCAATTACTTACTGCGGAGCATGTTTTTAAGGATTACTTATATAGTAAAGACCATGAAATAAAATTACCCAACCCTTAACCTATTCAGAGTTGAATAGCTTAGCCCCTCAATTTATAGGTTTATTAAATTACATTAATTAGGTTGTGTTGGTGCATCTTCACTAGTGGTAACAGTTAGACCAGGCTCAATTTCTCCAGTAGCTACTGCCTTCAAGAAATCAACCGTTGGGAAATGGCAGTATGTTTGGCCAAGAAGCTCATCCGGAAGAATCCACGAGATTGGGAAGTTATTCCAATTGCTTTGAAGGCCTGGGCTAGTGATGTGAATTGTTCCCGTATCATCTTCTGCTATGGGCTGATAATCCCCTAAATAACTCTGTCCCGTTGCATATGGTTCTGTATCATCCACCACAAAATTAGCTGCTATAACAGCGGCATCTGCATTTTCAGTTTCAAGTTCTGTAATAGCTTGCTGAAGTGTAAGTTTTGAAATTTCTGGGCAATATCTTTGTTTTCCTGCGGCATCTTCACCGTATTCTGATTGAAGATGATCGGATGTTTTGATTTTACAAGAAACAACTATCGGTGTTGCACCAGAATAAGTAATAACTTGATAAGTATTCAATGGCGAAACAGAAGGCTTAGATGATCGATAATCGGGCATATTGTCAAAAATAGTATTTATGCTTTCTATACTGGTATTCGACAGTATTTTCTGCACGATTGAGCAAAACCGATTCGACTCCGGATCAGGAAGGGCAGTTTCTTGAGCTAGGATAGATGTGCTACCTAGAAGAAAAAAAACGTTTGCTAAAGCAGTGGAGATAAATCGATTTGTTAATAGCATTATAAATCCTTAATACTCAAAATTTTTTACTAACTAAATGAAGAATTATGTTCAGTTGTTGATTGAATTTCTTATCTTTCGATATATTTAAACTTTAGGACAGTATTAGTATTTAAGCAGGAATCAAGTAGAATTTAGTGGGGTTATGAAAATATTTATATAATTCTTAATTTTCTCAAAGTGATAAGATTAGCCTTTTTATCATCAGGCTAACAGTTTCCATTGGATTGATATGCCAATTTTTGATTATAAATGTGATGCTTGCGAACATAATTTTGATGTATTGCAAAGACTTGGGGCTGATCCACTTACTTTATGTCCTGAATGCGGATCTGAGGCATTGAAAAAATTGGTTTCTGCCCCAGCATTTCACCTAAAGGGTAAAGGGTGGAGAAATTCTGACGAAACTCTTAAGAAACCAAATATTCGTCCCCGTTTTATGCATACACTTGATTCGCCTACTCCGCATGCCGAACATACGCACGATGAATCGAAGCCTGCCGTCGAGAAACGCGGCGGAATTGGTAAAGTTGTACGTGATCACGTTCATTCGAGTGATCGCTCGCATAGTCATTCGCAGGGTAACCATGGCGGCAAGAAACCGGCTAAGGGTCATAGCCATAGTCACAACAAGAGCCAAAGTCACGATCAATAGGGAATGCTTATTAAGATTAGCTTCCGTGAGCAGGCGGGTTGCTTACTCCATGTTGAGAATATGATCCCACTCAGTTTTGCTGATGGGCATTACCGATAGCCGATTGCCTTTTCGGACCAATTGCATATTTTTTAATTTAGACTCGGCTTTAATGTCCGCAAGTGTGATGGTTCGTTTTAACTTCCGTTTGTACTGAACATCGACCATGAACCAGGTAGGATTGTCGGGGTCTGCATTGCCCTTGACTTTTTTTCCTTTCCGGCCAAACGTGATGTTATCCGGGTAAGCTTCCTTACATATGGACACAACTCCAGCAACACCCGGCTCTTTGCAGTTAGAGTGGTAGAAAAACGCGAGATCTCCTTTTTTCATGTCATCGCGCATCATGTTCCGTGCTTGGTAGTTTCGAACGCCGTCCCAGCTTTGGCGTCTTTTTTCTTTTAGGTCATCAATGCTGAATTCATGTGGTTCCGATTTCATTAGCCAGTAGGCCATTTGTTTTTTTCCTTTTCTATTATCTATTTAGAACTTAGATGCTGTTAGTAAAGTATTACTGCAAATTTTTACCAGGGCACTTCCTTGCCATCATGACCCATGAATACTCCCGTTTGTTTAATTTCATATTGGCCTATCACATTGATGACAGCTTCAGCGCTTTGTTCGGTTGTGAGCAGTTTAAATTTCACGCCCGCCCGATCCAGGGCAAGATTCATCATATCGGTGTCGACTGCACCAGGGGAGACAATGGCGACTGTAACTCCGCGTTTCTTCAGTGCTCGGGATTGGGCACGTAAGCCCATGTTCAACGCTGCTTTGCTCATTTTATAGAACACGATACCTGGCTCACGAAGGCTCGCGACAGAGCCCTGAGTACTGCTAATCCCCACAACTTTCTTCTGGTTGCTAGCTTCCACATTTGGGAGCAGCGTTTCGATCATTTTCAGCGTACCAGTTACGTTTATGGCGTGGACGCGTTCTGCTAATTCATAGTCGAAAGCACCTATTGACTGGTCATTAGGTTCGCCCATTAAAGCGGCATTATTAAGCAATACATCGATAGGCATTCCATTGAGTGATTTAGCTAGTGCATCAATGCTTCCAAGGTCCAGAAGGTCCATTTGTTCAATCCGAATCTGATCAGGATAATCGGCTGCTAAATTTTGTAAGTCTTCTGCTTTATCGGGTTTACGCGCTGTTGCGATAACAGTCCAACCGCGCTCGGCATAATTACGCACCATTGCAAGACCAATACCACGATTACTACCACTTACTAAAACTGTACCTTTAGTATCACTTCGTTTTGCTGGATCGAAAACAACTGGCTCAGTCCTTTTTTGAGCATTACCGTGGCCTCCCGCGAAAGATAAGCTGCTAGTTATTAATCCAGAAAGAGCTAGAGCGATAATTGAGAATTTGTAAAATTTAAGTTGGAAAATGGTTTGCATGTTAATACCTCTTCTATTGATATTTAGGAGCTTAGCAATACCAGCATAATGGTTCAGGACAATTTTTAACTACTGTCCACTTTGTAGAGAATTTCTTAATTCAATTTCGACATTTTGATAAAACATGGCACACTGATTAATAAAAGTTTGAGCAAACCAAAGGCAAAGTAATGGATACGCATGAAAAAGAAACATTTATGTCAACTTACGATTGGGCGAATGAGTGGACGACGCTACCTTGGTCACATGCCGAGCCAACGCTTTTCTTATCAGAAATTTGCAGACTTCGGATACCTGGGAAAGCTCTTGATATTGGCTGCGGCGCAGGGACTGATTCTGTTTTTTTGGCTCAACAGGGCTGGGATGTAACCAGTCTGGACTTTGTGCCCAAAGCTCTAGAATTTACCCAACAACGAGCTGAAAAAGCTGGAGTATCTGTTACAGCAGTGGAAGCTGATATTACGCAATGGGAACCATCCACTCAGTTTGATCTCGTCCTGGATCACGGCTTACTTCATAATATGGACCCAGTTCGATATTCAGCCTATCGTGATTGTGTATTAAAAGCACTTGCGCCTGACGCAGATTTTATCTTATTGCACTGGCATCCGCTTTTTAAAAACCAAGCCGATGGGAAGATGGGACCGACTCGGGTTGATCGTAAAGAGATTAAGTCATTCTTCGCACCAGAATTACAAGAGCGATTCTTTGCTCGCGAAGAGTTTGAGGACCTTACGAGTATGGTAGGCGGCGGAATGGTTCAGGCTTATTATTGGTTTCGACCTAATCAAGCCTATCATCAACCAACAAAGCTTCTTGAACAAATTGAATCGTCGTTATCTCGGCATAATATTGATTTTGAAAATTTAATTAAAACTAATATCCCGAATGATGTATCTGATGATTTATTAAAAGTTATGCTTGGGCCAGGCAGGTTTGGCATTCACCATGAAGAAATTAGCGACAGTCAGATAGCCGAAATTCTGATGAAATTTGCATCATCTGCAGGTAGAAAAGTTGAACATGTAGAAAAGCTCCTTAAAATTTTTGCGTCTGAGGATGCCGGGAGCATTTGTTCAGAAAACGCCCGTTGCGATGTTTGTGATGTCTCATTTTGTAAAAGACTTCGTTATGCAAAATAAAATTAGAATTTAAGGAGAGACAGATGACTTTAAGATTCTCACAATTACAGGAAATTAAAACTTCTCGCGACGATGTTCTGGATTTAGACAATCCAGAAGTTAATTTTAACGCTTGTATGAAATTACGAGGCGATTTGTCTGGCGCAGATTTTTTTTCTGGCTTTCCAGGTGAAGCATGGTCAATGGTGCCCAATGAAAAGCCTGTTAAATGTTTTAAAACATTGGGATTTTCATCCGGTAAGTTGGAAAAGGTTCCTGAGGGCTATAGGATCTATAGCCGTGAAGTGCTTTTATTTCTCGACCCTGTTACGGGAGAAATTCTTGAAGATTGGAGTAATCCTTTTCTTGGAGGCAGGAAGATAGAAATATTTCATACAGCAAACGATCCTGTTAACGGTGTTTTTTCTGTTGGTGGCGACGGTCCACTTAGCCCTCTCGCAGGACCTTACCCCTATATTAGTTTTGGTGATGAGGTTGTTTTTCAGTGGAATTTCTTTATACATCATAAGGCGCCAATGAGTAGAGCTGAATATCCGCTTCATTCTTATGGGGATATTGATCAGCATGCTGAGCTTTGGGGCTTGATGGGGCGAAAGAGCGAAATTTTAGACCCGGATACAACTTCCGCCCCTTGCACTATGTCTTGGAGTCGAGTATCAAATTGGTTGCCATTCATGGAGATGGGGAATTCCCCTGGCAAGATGGTTTTCCATAGTCATGCATTGAAGCTCATGGGGGGACCAGAAGATTTACCTAGACCCCAACTTGATTATATCGAGAAACATCATTCAGAATATCTTACAGCGCCAAGCGAATGGAATGGATTTGAATTAACTAGCGCACAAGAAACTTATCGGCAAGTTTTAGAGGCCCGTAAAGCCGGACGAGCTGAATAGCTAATCTATTTTTTAGGTAAAGTTCCTAAAATTATTTGTTTCTCTCGCCATTTTTCCAATATCGATAAACCGCTCTTTTCAATGCTATTAACTTCTAGATATTTGGACTCAGACGAGATAGTTTCTAAGTGTTCCCTACCATTTCTTTCTGGATGATCGCGTAGAAGCTCAAATAAGCGGGCACCTAAAAAATTAATTTTTACAGTTTTCACGTCAAATTTTTTATTTCTATACGCTATGTAATAATTTTTTTCATCAGATGTCTTTCCTGATAAAAGTGTTGGGCTGATTTTTTCAACAGGGTGTTTGTAACTGAGTAAATATGTAAGTTTAGAAATAATGGGGCATTCCTTAATCAAGTCTCCGCTAGGTTTTAAACCTTTAATTAATTCCTGATCAGTCGAAAGTTTTAGTTGTCTTAAAACACATTCATAATGGGCTAAATCATTAAGCCATGGAGGATCTGATTGATTTTTTAATCGCTTACTGACAGGGCGTTCATTTATTAAATATTCTAAGAAATCGCCAGCCAACTCCGGAAATAAAGCTTTTTTACTTCTATGATCGCGATAATAGTCTCTAATCAAAGTATCCCATTCTGTTTTGCCTAAAAGACTGTAAGTTCTTCTATAGGTAGACTTCAAAAAATTCTTAATATTATTAATAAAAAGCCTTCTATAGATATCCATCCTAGGCTTATCAATATCTTTTGGAGCAAGGGTATTTTTGGGGTCACGAAGATATCGCGCAAATTCAAATTGCTTGTTTTTAACATCTTCTAAAGTTAACTTTTTCACCAGAATGAATTTCCTCTTTTTAATTCTGTGTAAAATTTTTTCTTTGCAGAGTTTGAATTTGATTTATTTCATTTAATAGGTCCTTTAAAGGCGGTAAATTAAAGTCTCTTTCTAATACCGTAGGAACTGGACCAAAGCTTTGGTAAGCTAGTCCCAGTAAATTCCATACATCCTTGCATACATTCTCACCGTGAGTGTCGATCAGTAGATCTTCTGCTTCAGTAAAGTGTCCAGCGACGTGGAAGTAGCGTAATCGTTCTTTCGGTATTTCATTTAAGAAATCCTCAGCGTTATAGCTGTGATTAATGCTATTAACAAAGACATTATTGATATCAAGCAAAAGATCACAATCTGCTTCA
Source organism: Pseudomonadota bacterium (assembly GCA_036155675.1). Taxonomy (GTDB): domain Bacteria; phylum Pseudomonadota; class Gammaproteobacteria; order Steroidobacterales. The sequence continues at coordinate 72,483 of JAYZVL010000041.1, forward strand.
GAAAGAACGGCTTTTAGAAAATCTATTTCACTCATTTCTTGAGACGGTGCAGCATAGTAGGAAACATTTTCTATAATTATTCTTAATTCTAGAATTTCCTGAATTTTTTTTATTCGATTCGCAACATACTTAACGCTTGCTTCAGTGAAAGGTATAGGCATTAAATCGTAAAGATAACCTTCATCACTGCAATAGCTCAGATGCTCAGAGTAAACAGTAACATTATGTTCTTTAAAGAATTTTTTTAATTGATTAAGAAATTTAAAATTTAGATCTGAAGGACTACCAATTGATAGTGATAATCCATGACATATAAGAGGAAGGTCCTTGGTTATTTCTAGAAATTGTTGGCGATATTCACCGCCTACTCCAATCCAATTTTCAGGAGCAATTTCAACAAAGCTAACCTCTTCTGGTTTTAATTTTAAAAATTCTTCAAGTATTGATCGTCGAAGACCAAGCCCCGCGCCGGAAAGATTCATCTTGCCGACGCGGTTTTCAGCTTTATTAAAGAATTATGCACTAAGCTTGTTTAGGCGTCACCGCCACAGCTTCCTTCATCGCCGCCACAGCTTCCTTCATCACCACCTTCCTTATCACCGCCACAGCCACCTTCTTTATGTCCACCAGCAAACATTTGACTGTCATTTACTTCATCCATGATAAATAGATCTTCCTGATTATTATCATTGGCATTAGCGACGCCTATAACACCTAAGCTGCTTACAAGAACAGAAGTGAGTATGGTATTTAACGGATTAGTTTTATCTTGCTTTGACATTATTTCAGCCTCCAAATGTTGAAAATTACTGTCTAGGTCCTCAGGTACGGTCTGAGGTTAGTTAGAATTTAAATTTTACAGTTAATTTAGCCTTTAAATTCTTCTCCCAATTTATATTTTCGAACAATTTGCTCTTATAGATCAAATATGATTGGATGTTTTGTCCAAAATTATCCTATTGAGCCATCTAATGAATTCAACCAATGCAGTAAAGGTAGGGCCCATCACCTTGGCCCCTGGTATTAGCCGTTTTAATTTCTGGACCTTTATGTATGCATCATTTATTTGTATCGCGATGCTCGCCGGCATGAATTTTTTACAGCCCTATCTTCTTGCAGAGCATTTAAAAATCCCTATAGATGAGCGTGGCACTTTAACCGGCGACTTGGCGTTTTATACAGAAATTATTGCTATTGTTTTGATTGTTCCATTTGGCATCCTCTCCGATCGAATTGGGCGAAGACCCTTGATGATTTTTGGCATGGTTGTCATTGGGATTGGTTATGTTCTATTGCCGATTGCAGAAACTGCTTCTGAATTGATTTCGTATCGAATATTTTTTGCTGTTGGGGCAGCAGCTTTATCCGCTCAGCTCCCCACCGTAGGAAATGATTACCCTGAAGAGCGTTCTCGAGGCCGTTTATTTGGGTTTAGCGGTGTATTGAATGGATTGGGTGTTATTTTTATGAGCGCCGGATTAGCTCAGATCCCAAGCATACTGGCAGATCGTGGGATGGATCCAGTTGAAGCAGGAACAGCTATGTTTTTTGGCGCTGCTTTTTTGTGTTTCTTGTCTGCATTTATATATCGTATTGGGCTTAAAGGAGGTGCGCCTATTGAATTAAAAGAGCGCCCTGATTCCTGGCAGTTGTTTTTACGAGGATTGAAATCCGCACGTAATCCAAAGATTTCATTGTCTTATGCGGCAGCATTTGCCGGTAGATCAGACAACGCCATTAAAGGTTTATTTGTTTCTTTATGGGTTCTTCAAGTTGCTCCGGCTGCAGGCTTAGAAGGGCCTGCTGCATTTGCTAAAGCCGGGCAACTGATGGGTTTGATGGGCTTAGTGACTTTAGTATGGATGCCATTTTTTGGTTGGATTATTGACCGTATCAATCGTGTATCTGGATTGGCGTTGGCGATGTTGCTAGCTGGTATGGGCTTTTCATCTATGGGGCTAATTGATTCTCCATTGTATTCATCTAGCATTCCTTTTTTTGTTCTGCTTGCTATTGGTCAAGGCAGTGCGATAGTAGCTGCATCAACCCTTGTAGGTCAGGAAGCACCTGTTAAGGAACGCGGTACGATTGTTGCAACCAGCGGTATGTTTGGCGCCATTGGAATATTACTTGCTTCAGTTATCGGTGGTCGATTATTTGATTCTATTGGCCCACATGCGCCATTCGTAATGACTGGTATTTTTCAGTTCGTTTTGATGTTTGCAGCGATTACTATTCGTTTTTTTCAAGGCAGCAAAGATACTCAGATTCAAAGACCATTTAGCTCTTGATGAGTGAATCCGGCCATTTAGCTATCACATTCTTAATTGCATTAGGCTCAGCATCCTCAAAAACATTGCGATTGAGTTTTTGATATATCTTTGGCCCACCTTCATCTGGCCATTGTCTTGTTGCATCAATAATAATTTTACTAGTCGTTTTTCGATCGGGTGAAGCTGGATCCAGAGGGAAAGCCATGCGGTTCTCAATAATTTCAGATGCAAGTGCTGGCTGCCACCTTGATCCTAGGGCAAATAAGACCGCTTGAGTGTCTAGAACATCAACATCTTCGTCGACCACTATGACGATTCTTGATAATGGATTAAACATCGCGGTAGGTCTTGCGATCTTTAGCGCCTGTTTAGCAGC
>JAYZVL010000042.1:0-39705 GCA_036155675.1 Pseudomonadota bacterium
TTTGCTGTCTTAATGTAAACCACTGCTGCAAGAGCATCACTTCCCCATAGAGCGCTTTGAGGGCCACGCACAATCTCAATTTTTTCTAGATTAAAAGCACTTAAAAGCTCCCATCGAAATTCATCACCGTTTGCTGGGTCATTTGCACGTATACCATCGATTACAACGAGTACATGATTGCCTTCTGCGCCCCTAACCCGGATTTGTGTTTGTGACCCCTTGGAGCCTGACTGACTTATCGAAAAGCCTGGGACTGCCCTTAGTAAGTCAGTTACATATCGGCTTTGTTGACGCATGATGTCTTCACGCGTAATTACTGTAGTTGCATTACCTAGATGAAATTCCTGAATTGGTGAAAGACTTCCGATAATCAGAAGTTCGTCTGTTTCTTCGCTAAGGGCAAAAGGTATGTTCGTATAAAAAATTACCAAGAAAAAAATTTTTTTTATTCTTACAGAGGCCTGCTTTATCATTTTTTATCTCTCGCAGGATTCCCCGTACCTTGCATTTAATGCTTATCTTGGCGAGGAGGAGAGATCAAATATTAAGGATCTAAACTAAACCGCCCGCCGCGATTAAACTTGGAAAGATTAACAGGCCGGTCTCCGGACTCATGAGTGACAATATTTGCCTTTTCGATTGCCTTCCCACGCCTGAAAAAAACGCAGTGGCGAGTTAATCGATAAACTCATTTACCGTTGCGGGGGCAGCGACGGGATTGCTAATAGCTCACCGTCTTCCCGTTTACTAGCAGTTGAAATCAACTGTTAGTCACCTATTAAAAACGAGGAGAAAGATACGTTAAGCAAGGATAAATTTCAAGATTTTTAATTATCTTCCGGGTATATCAATTTACCGCCGAGCCAGACAGCCGCCTGAAGACATTCATGACATACGCTGACTTCCATGCCTGCTACAAATACGTCAGTATGAACCGGTGCCCATCTATCGAGAAAAACTTCGCCATTATTTACTTTGTTCCAATAGGCTACTTTTTGTTTTCTTACTTCAGGTGAAAACTGAGGGTTGTTAGAAAGCATTTCTAGGCCAGCCCCCTGAATTCTTAGTGGAAAGCCATCATCACTAGTAATCTGGTTGGCATAAGTGTTAAACCAAGCTTGGTCAGTGATCTTTTTACAACCTAGGCATTTAAATCGATTGCTCTGAAAGTTTGGCGATGTATCTGATTCAGTCATTTTCTTTTTACTTATCTTTTATTTCAACGTACTTTATAAAAATTAACAACAGAAGAACATTTTATAAATGGCGCGCCCGGAGAGATTCGAACTCCCGACCGCTCGGTTCGTAGCCGAGTACTCTATCCAGCTGAGCTACGGGCGCAATAATTAATTAGATTATGATTTCAAATTTCATAGTCCTTAGCTGCGAGGATCTTACACGATGGCAGGATCAGCTTCTAGCTATTCGCAGTTTTGCGCAACCAATTTAATTAATTTTCCATCCTTGCTACTGCAAATAATGTTTATTGGGTTACAGCAAACTTGGCAATCCTCAATGTATTCTTGATCGTCAATGGAGAGATCTAAAGTTATTTCTAAATTCTGCCAACAAAATGGACAGGTTATATTTGACTCTTCAAGCACCACTATCGGAAATTATCTTTACGCCGACGAACTTCTGCAAATACCTCAACGTCATTGGCTTCATTCATATTTAATAATGCCCTTATTTCTTCGCTTTTAGGCCGCATAAATGGATTTGTTTTTCGCTCTAATCCAATATTCGTTGGAATGCTCGGCAGGTTTTTTTTTCGCATTGCCGTAACTTCCTTAATTCTTTTAAGTAAAATTTTATTATTTGGTTCTAAAGTGATAGCAAAATCAGCATTTGATAAAGTGTATTCATGGGCACAATACACATTAGTGTCATCAGGAAGCTGAATAAGCTTCTGAATAGACTCCCACATTTCTTTTGGCGTGCCTTCGAAAAGCCTTCCGCAACCCAGAGAAAAAAGTGTGTCACCAACAAAAACCATCTTTGAATCATTTAGGTAGTAGACAATGTGTCCTGATGTATGGCCCGGAGTATCAAAAATGGTTATAGGTTCTTCACCTAACATATAGGTATCACCGTCACCAACTTGCACTTCTATACCCGGAATCCTATTCGCATCTGCAGCCGGACCAACGATGGTGCATCCAGTCTTCCTTTTAAGCTCAAGATTTCCTCCAGCATGGTCAAAATGATGGTGCGTATTAAGAATGTGAGTTAATTGCCAGTTTTTATGTTTTAGGGCCTTCTCAATTTGCTTAACATCTGGAGTATCTATAGTTGCCGTTGCGCCCGTATTCTTATCGTGAATAAGGTATCCATAGTTATCCTGCAAACATGGAAACATATGAAATTCTATAGGCATAAAACCTCTCAGCATTGTATTTCTAGATTAATCATTGATATTAAGTTTCATTTAAGCGGGGTATAAGTTCTGCTAGATTGCATGGCCGGGTGCGATAATCCAATTGTTTCATTATCAATTCATCCCATCCGGTTGCGCATGCACCAGAGGATCCAGGTAGACAGAATATGTAAGTGCTATTTGCAACTCCAGCCAGGCAACGAGATTGCAAAGTTGATGTATTAATGTCTTTCCAAGAAATAGAACGAAACATTTCACCAAAGCCATCAATAACTTTATCTAATAAGGGTTCAATTGCCTCTGGCGTTCCGTCCCTGCCGGTTACGCCCGTTCCACCGGTTGAAATAATGACTTGAATATTTTCATCAGCAATCCATCTAGAGAATGCTGCCCTTAAGGAATATTTGTTATCTGGTTCGATGCATTGGTCAATTAATTTATGTCCAGCCATTTCCAGCCGCTCGCACAATAATTTTCCAGATGTATCGTTTTCGACAGTTCTTGTATCTGAAACTGTTAATACTGCAATATTAAGAGGAATAAATTCCCGGACAACTTTCGAATTATTTTTCATTGACAACTTTCCAATTAAATCTCGTTAAATTTAGAATAAAATAAAAATCTTTTTTCTTTTAAAACTACCAACGGAAAAACCGAGCTTTGTAAGCTTCAGGGAAATGATTTTCCCCTCTAGGTAATTCAACAAAACCACAAGTATTGCGCAAACCGATAAAATCACCCGAAGTATTTGTTGGTTTTGGTAACGCATATAAAGACTTATCATCATTATTGATTAATTTTATAGGCAAAAACCAACAAAGGTCGGGCTTGAAATCGACAGGCTTAGATAGTTCAGCAAACTCCGGCAAGGATCTGTTCTGTCCGCTAGCGTGATTAAGCGCCGGAATTACGTAACGTACGAGGCAAACTAGCGTAGATACTGGATTGCCAGGTAATGCAAATACGGGTTTTTGAGTTTTACTGACTCCAAACCACATAGGTAAACCTGGGCGCTGAAGTATCTTATGAAAAATGACTTTTATTTTGAGCTCTTCTAGAACCTCAGGGATATAGTCGAACTTGCCCATAGAAACACCACCACTCAAAATTAATACATCATTTTTTTCATGAAGTTGTTTAATCTCTTTTAGTATTTCCCCCCTGTTATCTGATAAGTGTTTGCGATTCGTATTTATATAACCATTTTTGAATAGTATGGCTTCAATTGCTCTATCGTTTGATGAACGTATTTGATGATCAGCAATATCTTGCCCAACATCTATAAGTTCATCTCCTGTTGAGATGATAGAAATTTTTGGATCATCTGTGACCATGACATTGGAATGTCCTGCTGCAGTTAAAATTGCCATATTTGGACCATTGATCCTTATGCCTGGTTCCAGTAATAAATCCTCTTTGGAGTGGTCTGATGCTTGGGGATGAATAAATTCAGAAAATTTAGGTTTGTATTCCGGCTCCAGTTCAGCGTTATTATTATTTATCGAAATTCTCTCTACTGGAATAACCGTATCGGTTCCATCTGGCATTACTGCGCCTGTCATTACTTCAAAACAATGTTCCATACTCGGTAGAGATTTTTTTATACTTCCCGCTGCTTGTATGCCAGCAATTTTATAACTTTTTAGACCATTTTCGAATGCTTGATAAGCAATTGCTATACCGTCCATCGTTGCCCTGTCGAAAGGAGGTTGATCACGCTCAGCTACTATACCTTGACGTAAAATCTTATTAGTCGCCGCCGAAAGACTTATTGAACTTTTGCCAAAGTGAGGCATCGAAGAGAAAATTAATTTTTCAGCTGTATTAACATCGATTCGAAAATTATCAATTTTCTCTAATTGTTTATTTAATAACTTAGTCACGATGCGATATTTCAACTATATGTTTGTTGATGTGATTGGCCCACCTGATCTTTGAGCATGTACCGCTTGTATTTCACCCAGTAATGATAGTGCAATAGTTTCTGGAGATTTTGCGCCTATATCTAAGCCAACTGGACCACGGAGAAATTTAGTGAAATTAGATGGTATGTCAGTTAATTGATCAAGTAATTTTAAGCGCCGTTCACTCGGACCCAAGACTCCTATGTATTTGAAATCTGTCGCGGAAAAACTTTTAGCCAATTGTTGTAAATACACAAGATCAGTTTCTAGATGATGACTCATCACAACGCAAGCTGAAAATTCTTCGAGTTTAATCTTTAAGGAAAGCTCATTTGGCTCCAACAAGACTTTCTCATCAGCGTTAATAAAACCATTTGATTGGATCAATGTTGCTCTATGGTCAACAACAGTCACTTTCCAGCCCAAATTTATTGCCATGTTACAAACAGGCTCGGCATCCGGACCTCCGCCTAACAACAGAAGGCGTGGCCATGGATCAATCTGCCAAGATAAAATCTTTTTTGAATTTATGTTACTTATACATGGAAGATGCTTAGTTGGAGCAGGAAGCTCTTTTCCGGAGATAAACTTATTATTTGAATCAAGAATACCTAAAGACCCAACTGGTATTTTTGGATCTTCGGATTCTATAACCATTGATGCTATTGAGACCTTGGGGCTTGCAATTGCATTGGCAAGTGTTTTAAAAGGCTCCCAATTTTCTTCATAAGAAAGCTTCTGAACTAATACTTCGATTAGACCATTACAACCGACACCCATTCCCCAGATTTGATCTGCATCATCTCGCATGTCGTAGGTAATTAATTGACTATCGCCTGTATTTATTGAATTTTCAGCGTGCTCTGCTAAATCACCTTCCAAGCATCCGCCGCTAACCAAACCTACATGCTCCCCGGTCGAGCGTATTAAAATATGCCGACCAGCTTTGCTATAAGTTGAGCCTTCTGTTGCAACAACGGTTACAAGGGCAAGCGGTTCTTTTCTTCTCCGCCATTCGTTGAATTTATTAATTAGGAAGCGTTGACTCATAGATTTCTAGAATTTTATCTCTTGATTTGCCTTGATGCTAAGTATAAACCAGCCTTATATATCGGAGAGCAAAGATATAGATAAACCAAGTGAACCTAGATTGATTATTCTCATTGACATAGATTGGTTCTGTGTTAGCTTGAAGTCAGCATAAAGCAAAGTGATGTAAATATCATATGAATGAGAAAGTTGTTGAATTTCCTTCTGAGGATTTGGGCGAATCTGCCCCGTCTTTGGGTTGTCGCGATAAGCTGAATCGCCCATTGCAAGATCTGCGTATTTCAGTAATGGACCGTTGTAATTTTAGATGTCCTTATTGTATGCCAGAGGATAAGTACCATAAGGATTTCGAGTTTTTAACTTCAGATGAGCGTTTATCATTCTCAGAAATCGCCCAGGTTGCTAGGGTTTTTGCTGGACTTGGAGTGCATAAGGTTCGTATAACCGGCGGCGAACCATTACTTAGATCGGAATTACCTGATTTAATTGCGGAGCTTCGACGTATTGAAGGTATTGAAGATATTGCATTGACTACGAATGGCATTTTATTGGCTCAAAATGCAGCTGCTCTTAAGGCATCAGGGCTGGATAGAGTAACTGTTAGTTTAGATTCGATTGATCCTGAGATTTTTCAATTAATGACTGGAGGTAGGGGTAGTTATGAGCGAGTTCTTGAAGGTATTAATGAGGCTGCTCTAGCAGGACTCAATCCAGTAAAAATTAATGTTGTTGTTAAGCGTGGAGTTAATGATCATGCTGTGCTTGATTTAGTGGATCACTTTCGTGGTTCAGGCGTAATTGTTCGATTTATTGAATACATGGATGTTGGCACAATTAACCATTGGCAACCCTCTGAAACTATGCCCGCAAAAGAACTTGTAGCATTAATCAACACGCTTTGGCGGATTGAGCCTGCTGAACCTAACTATCGTGGCGAAGTTGCTAGCCGTTATTTATTTTCTGACGGCCAGGGCGAGCTTGGTTTTATTAATTCAGTTAGCCAGCCTTTCTGTGGCTCATGTACTCGCGCTCGTTTATCTTCAGATGGTAAATTTTTTAGCTGTCTTTTTGCTACCTCAGGACTCGATTTGCGATCATCTTTAAGACAGGGTTGCAGCGATGAAGAGTTATCCCAAATTATTTCTGCATCATGGCTCCAGCGAGAAGATCGTTATAGCGAACTAAGAGCTAGACAGGCAGCGCCAGAGGATAAAATTGAGATGTACTACATCGGCGGTTGATTGTCTATGTCAATCGACGCACTGATAGCTGATTTGACCCCTATTTTAGGGCCAGAAGGTGTTCTTACGGGAGAACAATTGGCTAGCAGGCAATCAGGTGTCTGGGCTTCACAAGAAATTAAGGCCTCAGTTATTTTTAGGCCCTCTAGCACCAAAGAACTTTCGCAGACCCTCAAATCTTGCAATCTTTTTGGACAGCAAGTTGTTGTACATGGAGGATTGACTGGTTTGGTTTCTGGAGCATTAACTCGTTCAGATGATGTTGTTATTTCAACTGAGAGGCTTAATCAAATAGAGAAAATTAGTGTTGATGATCGCACTATGCGTTTACAGGCGGGGGTTAGGCTAGAATCAGCCCAAGTTGCCGCAAAAAAAAGAGGCTTAATGCTCCCCCTTGACCTCGGTGCTCGGGGGTCGTGCACTTTAGGTGGAAATGCAGCAACGAATGCAGGCGGTCATCAAGTTATTCGTTACGGCATGATGCGCGAATCAATTCTTGGATTAGAGGTTGTTCTAGCTGATGGCACAATTATCGACTCAATGAACAGCATGTTGAAGAATAATGCTGGTTATGACTTAAAGCATTTGTTTATTGGCTCTGAGGGAACTTTAGGTATTATCAGTCGACTTATTCTGCGTTTACGCCCTGAGAGTCTTAGTCAGGAGACCGCATTATTAGCTTGCACTGATTTTTCTCATGTCATTGCTTTGCTTAATCGTTTTGATCGATCTCTTGGAGGCACTTTAACTGCATTCGAAGTAATGTGGAAAAATTTTTACCAATTAGTGGCAAATTCAACTCCCCCATTAGCAGATAAATTTCCTTTTTATATTCTCATGGAGGCTTTAGGGAACGATCCTGAAGTTGATCGAGAAAGGTTTATTCGTGTAATTTCCCAAGCAGAAGAGGCTGGTGAGTTAGCAGATGCTGTTATTGTAAAATCTGGAGCTGAAAGAGATCGACTTTGGCAACTAAGAGATGGCGTAGACAAAATAGTTGATCTTGGGCCTTCAAAGGTTTTCGATGTAAGTCTTCCTTTGTCAGAAATGGATCAATACGTTATTGAAGTTAAACAGCGTCTTAAATCAGCTTTGCCAAAGAGTTTATGTTTTGTGTTTGGCCATGTGGGTGATGGTAATTTGCATCTCGTTTGTGTGCCAAATCAAGAAGAATTGAAAGCTTTTAGGGAAGTTGAAAAAGCTGTATATAATCCATTAGCAAATTTACGCGGTTCAATTTCCGGTGAGCATGGCATTGGTTTAGAAAAGAAAGACTGGCTTTCAATTAGTCGAACTAATGATGAAATTCAGCTTATGCGTCTTTTGAAGACATCACTTGATCCTCAAGGTATTTTAAACTCGGGCAGGATTTTTGATTAGTTAAGGAAAGCCTTATTTCAGCCCACAAAAAAAACCGGAAGGAACATTTTTACTTTGACGAAATTGTAGATATTTCTGAATCTTCGACTGAAGTCCCAGTCTTGAAATTTGGACTCAATAGTAAAATTGAAAATGATACCGTTGCAGTAGAGGAGCCCTTAGAAATTCGTTTGTCATGGCCTTCTGGCGATGGTTTTGAAGAACGTAAGGTTGCTATTACCATGCGTACACCTGGGAATGATTATGAATTATCTATCGGTTTTTTATTTACCGAAGGCATTATTCAATCAATTAAGCAGGTGTTGTCTGTCTGCAGACCCAAAGAAAATACAGATCAAATAACTTCAAATATTATTATTGTAAATTGTAGTGGAAGTTTTTCTGAAGACGTTCTTACAGAAAGAAATTTTTATATAACATCTTCTTGTGGTATCTGTGGTAAATCATCTATTGATGCCCTGAAAACAAAATCAAGTTATTTAATTGCTGATGATGATTTTTCTGTATCTGTAGATACTATTTCTCGTTTGCCGCAACAGCTTATTTCATCCCAAGAAATATTTGAAGGAACCGGTGGTATTCATGCTGCTGGATTGTTTGATCAGCAAGGTATCGTAGGTAACGTGTTTGAAGATATAGGTCGGCATAATGCTTTAGATAAGTTAATTGGCTCTCATTTGGAAAATAATCATCTTCCTCTAAATAACTTTGGAGTGCTTGTTAGTGGTCGAGCAAGTTTTGAATTAGTTCAAAAGGCTATGATGGCAGGATGCTCAATGCTTGCAGCCGTTGGGGCGCCGTCAAGTTTAGCAATTGACTTGGCTTGGGAATCAAATATGACTCTTGTAGCATTTCTTCGTGACGGGCGATTCAATGTATATAGTGGAAAATCGCGTATTCGCAGATAGATAACATTCCTTAGTACATAAGCAAATGCTCTACGGAAGTTAAATCTGATCCTCTGTTAATATTAATAATGTCTCTTTAAATAGGATATCTATTGATAATTTCTATAAAAAAACTTCGTAAAATTTTAGTTGTAGTTATGCTAAGTAGCATCTTATATGGTATTTCTATTGCTTGGATTGGATTTGAGGACGTATGGTCTTCGTTAGAAAAAATAGGCTTTGATGGGCTGGCTATTATTTTAAGTTTATCTTTGTTCAATTATTTAGCTAGATTTATTCGTTGGGATTATTACCTTAGGAAGCTTGATTACAAAGTTCCATTGGTAGGAAATTTATATGCTTTTTTAGCATCATTTGCTTTTACAGCAACACCTGGGAAAGTTGGTGAAATCGTTCGTTCTTTATATTTGGATCCATTAAAGGTTAGTTATCTCCATAGTTTGTCCGCATTATTTGTTGAGCGATTTATAGATCTAATAGCAATGACCCTTATTGCGATTCTGGTTATTTCTGAATTAGAAAATTTTCGCTGGACTATGATTGTTTCATTTATTTTAATTATTATATTTTTTCAAGTTCTGAGCAATAAAAGGTTTTACCGACTGCTCGAGAATATAAGTAACAATTTTTCCTCAGTTCGTATGCGTAATATAGGCGGACATATCTTATCGATGCTGAGCACAGCCTCTGTATTGTTACGCTCAGGGCCGTTATATAATGGGCTATTTCTTGCATTATTAGCTTGGGCCGCAGAAGGCTACGCGCTATATATAGTCCTTGATTTACTTGGTGCAAATGTTAGCGTGCCTTTGGCAATTGGAATATATGGAATTAGTATTTTAATAGGAGTAATTTCCTTTCTTCCAGGCGGGTTGGGAAGCACAGAGCTTGCTATGGGTTCAATGTTGATTATAGCGAACGTAGATTCACCTATTGCAATACCCGCAGTTATTATTTGCAGACTCGCAACATTATGGTTTGCAGTATTAATTGGCTCTTTAGTTGTTATACAGCTGGAGATTTTTAATAAACGTGATAGTTTGAATGATGATGTGTAGGTTAATTTTTAAAAGATGATTGATAAGGCCTCAGACGATTTTCTCGTAGTTGATTTAGACGGTACTCTAATTCGAACCGATCTTTTGCACGAATCGGTTTTGGTGCTTATTAAAAGAAACCCTTTCTATTTAATTGCATTACCTTTCTGGCTGTTTCAAGGCAAAGCTCATTTAAAACAAGAGATTGCTGAGCGCGTCGAACTCCCGATTGATCTTTTGCCTTATAACTCTGATCTTTTGGATTATTTACAAGAAAAAAGACGTACAGGCGTAAAGCTTATGCTTGCTACAGCTTCTAATAAACGATATGCAGAAGCAGTTGCTGCTTATTTAGGAATTTTCGATCTTGTGCTCGCAAGCGATGCAAATAGAAATCTTTCTGGTCGCACTAAACTAAATGCAATTCGGGAGATGCTGGGTAAAGGTTCTTTCAGTTATGTCGGTAATTCATCGATTGATTTATCTATATGGGCAGAGTCTGATGAGGCTATTTTAGTAGATTCATCAAGATCTATTATTGAAAAAGTACGGCTCCATACTTCTGTTGCAAAGATTTTTAAATCTGGCACTAACAGAATTCAAGCTTTTTTACGTGCTATTCGACCACACCAATGGTTAAAAAATTTATTACTTTTTGTGCCTTTGGTTCTATCACATCAACTATCTGATCTCCAATTAGTTTTGCAGGCATTTCTTGGTTTTATAGCTTTTTCATTATGCGCATCAAGTGTTTATTTATTTAATGATTTGTTTGATTTGCCCTCTGATCGACAGCATCCAACCAAACGTTCTCGTCCCTTTGCAGCTGGAGAATTACCTTTATGGCAAGGTTGTTTTTGCCTGGCTATTTTATTTTTATTATCTATTTTTATAGCTTTTCAATTGTCTGAACTTTTTGTTTTAGCCTTAATTACTTATTATGTTTTAAGTTTGGCTTATTCTATTTGGTTGAAGCAAGCAGTATTAGTTGATGGCTTAACTCTGGCAGCTTTATATACTTTAAGGTTGATTGCTGGCGCAGCTGTCGTTTCAGTATCACCATCTTTTTGGCTGCTCGCATTTTCTATGTTTATTTTCCTAAGTCTTGCATTTATTAAACGTTATTCTGAGCTACAGTTGCTTCATGCAAGGGGTAAGGCTGAATTGATTGGACGATCTTATCGATATATTGATGCAGAGACACTCGCGCAGCTAGGAACTGCCAGTGGCTATCTTGCTGTATTAGTTCTAGCTTTTTACATTAACAGTAATGCCGTGCTTCAGCTTTATGCTCGCCCAGAGTTTCTTTGGTTGTTATGCCCAATGATGTTGTATTGGATTAGCCGGATGTGGCTTCTTGCGAGGCGTAATGAAATGCATGAGGACCCCGTTGTGTTCACGATCAAAGATCGACGAACCTATTGGATTGCTCTAATAGCATGCATCACGCTTCTCATATCCATTTTTTGGCCTTTAGTTAGTAATAAATTTTCTTGGTTCCTCGATTAAAGATGGATGCAATGAAATATCAGTCTTGGGGTCGCCATCCAAGGTTTATCCAAGAAGGTATTCAGCTTAATTGGCGGAAACAAAGTTTACCCGACCCGATTAATGGAACTAAAACCTTGCTTCCTTTTGGCAATGGGCGCAGTTATGGGGATGTTTGCTTAAATCGAGGTGGAACAGTGCTTGATGTGCGCCGTTTGAATCGATTTATTAGCTTTGATCAGGATAACGGAGTTCTTAGGTGTGAATCTGGGGTGCTTTTGATAGATATTTTAAAACTTATAGTCCCATATGGTTGGTTTCTTCCAGTTAGTCCAGGTACTCAATATGTCACTTTAGGCGGAGCTATTGCAAATGACGTACATGGAAAAAACCACCATCATGCAGGAACTTTTGGTAATTATGTTCGAGCGTTTGAGCTTTTAAGGTCTGATGGAGTAAGGCATCTTTGTAACTTACAGGAAAAAGAAAATAGTGAATTATTCAATGCGACTATTGGTGGTTTAGGGCTAACCGGGCTAATTACCTGGGCTGAGATACAGCTGCGTTCTATTAATAGTCCGATGCTTGATGAGCAGAGCATAAAATTTTCTAATATTAATGAATTTTTCCAAATAAGCGATGATTCTGACAAAGATTATGAATATACCGTAGCTTGGATTGATTGTATGGCTAGAAATAATTCTCTAGGCCGCGGAATTTTTTCTAGAGCCAATCATTCGGATAAAAAATATATTCAATCTAAAGATTTAAAGAGCTATAAAGTTGATACAGGCGCAAAATGGAATTTTCCAATAACCCTTCCTTTCTCTCTTGTGAATAATTTTAGCGTTAAGTTATTTAATGATTATTGGTATGGCAAGCATCGACAAAATTTAAAAAGCTTCCATCGCCATTTTCAGTCCTTTTTCTACCCCTTGGATTCTGTTAATAATTGGAACAGAATCTATGGCTCAGCTGGCATGCTGCAATATCAATGTGTTTTACCGGGAAGCGATGGCCGGAAAATGTTAAAAAATATGCTTGAAGTTATAGCTTTATCAGGCCAAGGCTCTTTTCTTGCGGTAGCTAAAATTTTTGGCGATCAGAAATCTCCAGGAATGCTATCTTTTCCACGTTCTGGAGTCACGCTTGCCTTAGACTTCCCTAATTCCCCAGAAGTTTTTAAACTTCTTTCACGGTTGGATGAAATGACAACAGAGGTTTCAGGTGCAGTTTATCCGGCTAAAGACTCTAGGATGAGCAGTAAGAGCTTTAATATTTTTTATCCAAATTGGCTTGAGTTTTCCCAGTATATTGATCCAAGATTTTCATCAAGTTTTTGGCGTCGAGTGACTTCGGGGTTGATATGAAGTATCTATTAGTTTTCGGTGGAACCTCGGCGATTGCGCAAGCGGCCCTTCGAATTATTGCTGGCCGAGGAACGTCTATGTTCTTAGTTGCTAGGGATTCTGAAAAGCTCAATTCCATTGCAGATGATTTGAAAATTCGTGGTGCATCCCAAGTAAAGACTTTTGCTGCTGACCTAAGTCATCGAGGGCATCATAATCAGATCATTTCAGCTGCACTAGATGCCTATCCAGAACTTGATACGGTAATTGTTGCTCATGGCGTTCTTCCGAATCAATCTGAATGTGAAAATAATACTGAAGCAGCTTTATCTAGTATTGATGTAAATTATCTTAGCGTTGTCTCTTTGCTAACCCCTTTGGCCAACCACTTTGCAGAAAAAAGACGAGGTGTGTTAGCGGTTATTTCCTCTGTTGCAGGCGATAGAGGTAGAAAGAGTAATTATATTTATGGGTCCGCTAAAAGTGGTTTAAATACTTATTTAGCGGGTTTACGTAATCGTTTAAGTGAAACAGGAGTGCAGGTTTTAACTATTAAACCTGGTTTTGTTAATACTCCTATGACTTCTGATGTCCAGGAAAGAAATATTTTATGGGCCGAGCCAGAAGAAATTGCTAAAGGTATTGTTCGTGCTATTGATAAACGCTCTGATGTGGTTTATTTGCCTAAATTTTGGAGAGCTATCATGTTTATTCTCCGTTCTATTCCAGAACGGTTTTTTAAAAGACTCAACCTTTAATTTTTTAGGTGCAGTTATGAAAAATAGATTATTTAAGAAAAGCGCAATCGATAACCAAATGCGGAGAAGGCTTTTAAAGCAAGGCTTTGCTTCAGTTTTTGCGTTGTCGACTGGTCAAATGATTACCGGATGTGGAAGTGATTCGCATGCTACCGTAAGCCCATCAAATCCTGATAGCAGCAATCTCGGTAATATAGGACCATTGAGCGATACCCCCGATGCTAATGGGTTTTTATTGCCTTCTGGCTTCACTAGTAGGGTGCTTGCGAAAACAGATACGATGCCTTTGAATACTAGCAATTATGTTTGGCATGATTTGCCTGATGGAGGAGCTACTTTTGCTACGGTTGAAGGCGGCTGGATCTATGTTTCCAATAGCGAAGGCAGCAATGGGTCTGGCGGAGTAGGCGCGCTGGAGTTTGATTCAGAAGGGGTTCTGATTGATGCATTCCAATTGTTGAATGGTACATCTAAGAATTGCGCCGGAGGATTGACGCCCTGGGATACTTGGCTGTCATGTGAAGAGGTAACTGATGGCATGGTTTGGGAATGTTACCCTTTGGATCGTGGCGATCGAGCTGCTGTTCGCCGTGATGCGATGGGGGTTTTTCAGCACGAAGCTGCCGCAACTGATCCCAATACAAGCATCGTTTATCTCACTGAAGATCGTATGGATGGATGTCTTTATCGTTTCATACCTGATGACTATGGAGATTTGAGTTCGGGTTTATTGCAGGCAGCCGTGGTTGACTCACTGGATGCTGAAGGAAATGCATTAGAAGGTTTAGTAAGTTGGGTAAATGTTCAAGACCCCTTGGCAGTCAATACCAGTACACGCTCTCAAGCAATAGCTGATGGTGCAGCTATCTTTAGACGTGGGGAAGGCGCTTGGTTTCACGATGGTGTTATGTATTTTGCAACCACAGCAACAGGAGCTGATGGGGGCGGCAATGTTTGGTCTTTGGAGCTCGGAGGAGATGGTGAATTGGACACTTTGACCCAAATATATAATCGGACAGATCTATTCCCCGAAGACGACAGTTTGAATGGTATCGATAATGTAACAGTTTCTTCTGGAGGCGATGTTTTGGTTGCAGAAGATGGTGATGATATGCAAGTTCAAGCAATAACCCCTGATGGATTGCTGTTGCCATTATTTAAACTTTTAGGCCATGAGGTTTTAGGGTATACCGGAGAAATTGCTGGCCCGGCGTTTGATCCTTCTGGCACTCGTCTATATTTTAGCTCCCAGAGGGGGGTGGAGGCAGACTATTTAAACTCATCTAAGCCGATAGGGGTCACTTACGAGATCAGTGGCCCATTTGTAATCAGTTAACTTAATAGTTTTTAAATTTCCAGTTTTGGATTCGGGAGAATTAATTTTTAGCTTTGACAAAAGCATTTTTGCGCATTTCATGCCCTATAGTTGTTGATGGTCCATGACCGGTAATTACTTTTGCAGTTTCATCTAAACTATATATTCGTTCTTGTATTGATTTAATAAGTTGTTTTGAATTTCCCCCAGGGAAATCAGTGCGTCCAACTGAACCTAAAAAAAGCGTGTCTCCGGCAATCAATAAATTTGTTTCTTGGAAGTAAAAGCTCATAGAACCTGGAGTATGCCCCGGAGTATGAATGCAAATGCCCGACCCGCAATTTAATGGTTCTTCATGCTCTAGCCAATGATGCGGATCTGGTAAGGGAGAATAAGGCACACCAAACATTTCACATTGGGCTTCGATCATTTGCCAAAGAAATTCATCTCCTCGCTGGAGGCAAATCTTTGCGCCGGTTTTCTCATGAATATGGCCTGCGGCGAGAATAAGATCCAGATGAGCATGAGTATGGATTAAAGCATTAATTTTTAGATTTAGTGTTTCGATGCGATCCATTATGATGTCAGGGTCACCACCTGGGTCAAAGATATAGCCTTGCCCACTGATTGAATCACCTAATATGGTGCAATTGCATTGTAAAGGACCGACTGGGAAACTTTCGTAAATAATTGACATTAATGATCTAATAATTTTTTATCGCGTAATAATAACTCAAATATTTAACTAAGATAATTATACTCAGATTTTTTTAGCTACTGGTGGGAGCGGATTGAGATGGGACAGGATAATCATTTGGCATCATTCTCACGCCGAGATATTTTATTTGGTGCTGGAGGCTTTGCTGCAACGGGTCTCAGCGGTTGCTATTCAACGAATAAATTAAGGGAGCAGGCAATGAGCACTACACTAGAGCAAGAAAATGAACGCATTGTTACGCAATTTTGTTTGGATTGGGCAAATAAAGATGTTGATCAGCTTGCTGATTACTTGGCTGAAGACATTGTTTATCAGATGTTTGAGGGCCGCCCCGATATTATTGGGCGCGATGCATTTAAAAAAGTGCTTGGCGGCTTTGTTAGTAATTTGAAAGAGATCGAATGGGAAATAATACGCTCCCACGCAATTGGCGAGCTTGTTATAAATGATCGCATTGATCATTTTATTGGTGAAACTGAAAAAGAAAGTATGCATTTTTCGATTGCTGGGTTCTTTTTAGTAAGGGACGGAAAAATTAAAGTTTGGAAGGATTATTCTTTGCCGGGGGGCGTGAGCCAAGTTGGCGGAGCTTTTACTTCAAGTTGAATGTTATTTGTTTTAATCAAATTAATAAAAAGGATAAATTGATGGCCGTAAGTGAATCGGAATCTCGTGATGAGGATCTATTAAAAAAGTTGGTTGCCGAACTGGGTAATGAGTATGTTTTATCGACGATTGAAGATCGTCAATTTTATTCAATGGATGTTTATGCCGCTAGAGAGTTGCCAATTGCTGTTGTGCAGCCCGGTTCAATTGAAGAGATGATTGCGGTTTCCCGAATCGCAGATAGTTTTAACGTTGCTTTGGTTGCTCGGGGAGGAGGTGCTTCATATACCGATGCGTATCTTCCTAATACTCCGAATTCTTTAATTGTTGATACTTCACGCATGAATCGTATCTTAGAAATTAACGAATCCGATATGTATGTAACGGTTGAACCCGGTATTACTTGGTCAGATATGACAGCCGCTCTAAACGCCAAAGGTTTACGCACGCCTTTCTGGGGGCCTTTTTCAGGGCTTAAAGCCACTGTAGGCGGATCTGCTTCTCAAAATGCAGTTAGTTTGGGTTCTGGAACATTTGGTATTTCCGCCGATTCAATTTTATCTTTTAAAATTGTATTGCCAGGAGGTAAAATTTTAAGCACTGGGTCGGCTGCAATTTCAACAGCATCGCCTTTCTTTCGATGGTATGGACCTGATTTAACAGGGCTTTTTACTGGTGACGCTGGAGCGCTTGGGTTAAAGGCCAGCATAACTTTGCGCCTTATAACGAATCCATCGCACAAACTGGCATGCTCTTTTGGGTTTGATGATTTTAATACAATGGCCGCAGGGGCTTCCGCCGCCGCAAGACTTGGGGTCGCTTCAGAAAATTTTGGCCTAGATCCTAAGTTACAACAAGGTCAACTTGGAAGCGCCGACTCGAATCAGAAGTTTCAAGTTGCTAAGAATGTTTATGCAACTGCGCGTAATCCAATTGATGGATTAATCAAATTAATCAAAATGGCAGCAGCAGGCGAACGTTTTCTTAAAGCTTATCCCTTTTCTATGCACTTTAATGTCGAAGGTTTTAGTCAGGCAGAAGTGTCAACTAAGTTAGATATGGTTCGTAATGCAGTTAAACCTTACGGTAATGAAATAGCTAACACGATCCCAACCGTATTAATGGCAATGCCATTTATCCCTCTTTATCCAATTCTAGGACCACGCGGACAAAGATGGGTTCCTATGCATGGCATCATGCCTTTCTCGAAATTAACTGAATTCCATCTTCGGCTGCAAAAACTTTATGCTGATTATTCTGAACGAATGGAGCAGGGTAAAGTTGAATTTGCTGCTATGTTTACTTCTATAAGCACTAATGGATTTCTTTATGAGCCTGTTTTTTATTGGGAGGACGATCGAACTATTTATCATAATCGCTACTTACCAAAAGAATATTTGGATATTTTACCTGAATATCCTTCTAATCCTGAGGGCAGAGCATTGGTCGACGAAATGAAACACAAGATCCAAGATATTTTCAGCGAGATGGGTGCAATTCATATGCAGATTGGAAAATCTTATCCTTATATGAGAAATCGTGATTCTGCAGCTGAAGATACTCTTCGAGCAATCAAGAGACAGCTTGACCCTGAAGGACTTATGAATCCAGGTGGTTTGCAGCTTTAGCTGCAGGCTCTTTTCACTTGCGTTATTTATTATCAAGAAGGTTATTTTTAATGAGTACTGGAGGATTATTATTAAACTCTTTGGAAGGTGCATTGCCTGAAGCATCTTCTGATATTTTATTATCAGGTAATGTCGATCTTGAGAAGCCAGAAGTTAATCTGGCTGGATTTATTCGCATGATGGCGAGCCTAGAAGAGGTTGATGTTCCTTGGTGGTATAACGGCACTGTTTATGCCGTCCTTGGGGAAACAAAAAATCCGCAACCGTTGTTTCGTTTTTCTGGAATGGAGCTTTATCTTGTTACAAAATTGCAAGATAACACCTATGAATTAACTGGAAATACCGTAACTTTTTTTAGTGATATGAATAATAATTGGATCAATGATTTTCAGAATCCATTTACTGGAAAATTGAACAAAGTTGAACCAGCAACTCAGGGGGGCGGTCCCGGTAGAGGGTTTAATCTATCCGTTAATGGAGTTCGTTTTTCAAGCATGAAAGACAAAATCCCTGATAAACCATTAAAAAAATGGTGGTCAGTTGCCGCCGATCGAGTATGGATGAACAACGATACTGTTTATCCTCCTGGGCTTGCCGCCCCAAGAGCTCAGAGCCAGAGTGTATTTGCAAATGTTGCGGATTTTAATGATCCCAATTTACCTAAACTTTCTGCAGTATTTAGTTCTTCGGTTACAATGCCTTGGCTGCAATGGATGATGATGGAAGACGAACCAGGTCATCTTTTATGGCATGCAGCTGGCACTAAACTTCCATCAGTGGACGCATTGCCGAAAGAGTACCGTAAGCGCATCGATGCTGAATACCCAGAGAGATTAAGTGTCGCAAGGAGCTAGTAAACTTAAGAGGAATGAAAATGATTGAATTTAAGCTGAACGGTGAGAATGTTAATGTTGAAGTGGACGAGAAGATGCCATTGCTTTGGGCATTACGTGATCATTTGGGATTAACAGGCACAAAATATGGATGCGGTATCGCCCAATGTGGGGCCTGTACCGTTCATATTAATGGTAAAGCCGTGAGATCATGTGTAATGCCCGTCAGTGCAGTAGCTGGGGGCAATGTTGAAACGATAGAAAACCTTGCTAATGAAGATGTTTTGCATCCCGTTCAACAGGCATGGATAGATGAGCAGGTACCGCAATGTGGTTATTGTCAGTCAGGCATGATTATGGCGGCAGTGGCTTTATTGGAAGAGCATCCAGACCCGGATGATAAGACTATCGACAATGTAATGACAAATATTTGTCGTTGTGGAACGTACCCAAGAATTCGCCGAGCTATTCATAGAGCTGCTGATTCAATAAATTCCAATGCTTAAAATCGCTAGGATGGATAATCAGATTATGAGAGGTTTTTTTATTTTACTCGCCTTTATTTTGGTTATTTTTTCCTTTGGATGCTCTCAAGATGAAAGTTCAGGTGAACCTCAAGAAAAATCAATAAATCTTGCTAGTCAAAATATCATTGGCGATGCTTCAACAGGGAAACGATTATATATCTATTGCCAAGCTTGCCATACGCTTAAATCTGGTGGTGCTCATAAAGTGGGCCCAAATCTTTTTGGGTTTATAAATTCGGCAGCAGCTGAGAAAGACGGCTTTGTTTTTTCTGAGGCTTTAATTCAATCCGAATTAGTATGGACCGATGATGTTTTAGACCAATGGATGATATCGCCAAGCAAATTGGTGCCAGGTAATAATATGGTTTTTGCAGGTATAAATGATCCGCAACAACGTGCAGATTTAATTGCATATCTAAATGAAGCTACAAAAGAGTAAGTTTCTAATCAAATAAATCCAGTAAAACTTTACGATTATTATAGCTGCATATTCTAGAGCCTCTCAGAGAACTTCTTAATTTTATTTCATTTATTTATTTGAACTGAGTAAAACAGAAACAGTTTTTACCAGTCCTTTGCATCAGCTTACTGAAGATTATGCCAACGGAGTGTTAGAAAAAAAGGGCCTTCCGGCCCTTTTTTATATTTCTAAAAACTCTCTCTTTAATTAAAAATTGTATTTGGCTCTAACGCCTACTTGCCGTTGATCTGGCAAGATGCCAAGAGTAATGAAGTTAGGAGCTGGTCCATTTAGAGGCTGAGAAAAATCAGGAATTTCACTACCTGAAAGAACAGTATCGTCATCAAATACATTGTCGATAAATACCAGCGCTTCCCATTGATCTGACTCTATACCAAACCTTAGATCAAAATGTGCGTAATCTTCTAAATAAGTCGTCATTTCAGGATCAGTGTATCGTTGATCTTGATAGGTTACATTACCCTCAACAAACCATTCAAAATTAGTACCTATTAAAGGTTGAGTGTAGTTTGCGCCAAGAGCCACAGCATGCTCAGGAGCGCGCTCTAAATCTCTACCGGCTCGAGAAACAAGGCATCGATCTGCATCGGGCCCTTCATTACCCTCTCTGTCAACCGGTATGCAATTGTCCAACTTTGCTGCGGTATTCGTGCTGGTTGTTATTTCATCAAACTCGCTGTATTCAGCTTTCGGCAGCCACGTCCACGCTGCTTGAACGGTTAAGCCATCAACTGGAGTAAACCATTGGCTTTCAAGCTCTAGACCCCAAACTTCAGCTGCACCTGCATTAACAGTTTGTCTTCCAGTCGTACCAGTTATTGGATTGTATTCACGAACGCTAACTTGTTTATCCGTATAATCCTGGAAGAAGAAGGCGCTATTCAAAACTAAGGTTCCAAAATCACCATCAAAAGTATTTTTTGCACCTATTTCGTAAGCCCACATTTTTTCAGAGGCAAAGATTACTTCACCCACATAACGCTCTAGAACCTGATCCACAGCATTTGCGAAACCGTCAGGGGTTGATATGTCGTATTCTGGTGAATTATCACTATTTACTGGTGGACCACCGCCACCTAGGACATCAAGACCTGCTGGTTTCACAGCTTTAGCTACACTAAAGTAATACATCGCATCATCATTTGGCATGTACTGTAAAGTGAATTTAGGTGTAATGAAGTCTGAATCAACTTCACGTTGAAGTTGTGTTCTCAATGGAGCATCAACTGCACAAAATGGGTCAGGGCAAAGCACTAGATTATCAATGTAATCGTTTGTAAAACATTGAATAGCTTGGGTGAAAGAGCAATCTTGATTTCGCACAGACAGAGTGTTGAACGCAAAAATATTTACTGTTCGTTCTTGCTTAAATTTTTCATCCGTATAGCGATTCTCAAAAGCTGCTTTCCACTGATCATTAATATCCCACTCTAATAATGCATAAAGTGACTTATGTTCGTCTTCAACAGTTCTTGGGTTTCGGATGTTGCCGCCTGACTCTATGAACGGGAAGAAATCTTCCTGCCAGAAATCCTCTCCTTGGGCGTAAGCACTGAGCATACCGAACTCACGTTGGACTCGCTCTTGTTCCCAGACTTGTGCACCAAGAGTAAAGTTAAGTGGACCCTCTAAATCTGAAGAGTAACGAAATTCTTGGCTGAAGATTTCTACTGTATCGTCGTTAACAATGTCATGAGTGCCTGGAATCGTGTCAGGACGTCCAATTGCATTTGCATCCCAATCGTATTCTTCATGAGTTTTCGAGTCGATGTAGCCTGTTAGAGACGAAAGCGTGCCTTTTAGAGCCGGAACATCCCAGTTAGCAACAAGAGAGAAACGAAAGAGCTCTTGCGAGGTTCCCTCATAATCAGTCGGCGTTCTACTTAAATCACAATCATCGTAAGTGCCATCGGCTTGCTGAATACAGTAACTCCTAGGGTCTGCGCCTCGAGTTAGAGGGGTGATTGCTGTATTAGCATCTCCAAGAGTTCTTGGGTATCTGGCAACAAATGGGAGGTTGTCGTTGAATTCTGCATCGGGATTAATATCTGCTACCGGGTTGACGCCAGTATCAATTACATCACTTATATACCTTGCCCTTGGGAGATCATCGTATTCTTCATCGATGTACTCGAAACGGGCCTTTAGATCAAGGGTGTCTATTGGGTTCCAGTTGAGAGTTAAGGATCCGCCAAATCCTTCACCCCCTCCGAGCGGAGACCCTGAAATGGAATTTTTGTATTGACCTTCATCATCAAACCAATAGCCATTTGCTAACCAACCCAACTTATCATTGATGGGCGCACCAACAGAACCATCTATGGAGTAATCCCCATATTTAGCAAATTGACCGCCAATTGATCCTTCGAACTCTTCTGGAGCATCTTTAGTTACGTAGTTTATTGCTCCGGCAAATGCAGCTCTTCCGAAGAGCGCGCTTTGAGGGCCCTTAACAGCTTCTACTTGTTGAACATCCGATAAAAGTCGTTGACTGGTTAATAACCCTGCACCGGCTGTACCAATGGCCTCAGTTGTAACATCGATACCATCAACCAGAAAGGCAACATTTGAACGGCCACGCGTTGCAGATAAGCCACGAACAGCAATTCGGACATCTTTTTGGGCTGAGTTTTGATCGAAAATAAAACTAGGAGAGAATTTTGTAATATCCTCTAAACCATCAGCCCCAGTTCTGTCGAGAGTTTCAGCACTAACTGTTGTAATTGCAAGTGGAACGTCTTGGAGGCTTTCCTCCGTTTTACGAGTTTTAACAACAATTTCATCAATTGCGAATGCAGAATTCGTTATCAATAATGAAATTGTGGCAATTAATGAAATTACTGCGGATGTAGATAGTCCACGGCTCATGCCTTTACTCCCAATGTATTTTCTAATCTTTATAAGTAGATAATTAAAATTTAAAATTTATTTAAAGAAAGGACCTTTTCGTTTAAAACCCCAATCACTTTCTTTGAAATTATAAAAAAGCTAACAATTAAAGTGAGCTATAAAATCATGCTCGCAAAATTATACTGTCTGTGTCAATCCGATAGAGCTCTAAACCACTGATTGGATGGAAAATCACAAGCTGATGCAGTCGATTGACGACCTTGTTCCACGGGAACATGATGAGGTAGATTTACCTTTAAAAATAGCTTAAAACAAGGATTACACGGGAATAGATTAATGAGTAATAGTCAGCCTAAAACGCCAGAATCTGGACCTTTATCGAGAAGGGATTTTATTGTTGGTTCTGGTGCTGGAGTTGCTGCCGCAGCTACTATTTCTTCGGTCTCCGCGCCTATTGGTTTGAAATTAAATAAAGGCAATGTCCCTAATGCGCCTTTTGATTCAGTTCGAGACTATATTGCCGCTATGGATGCCCAAGGCTTGGTGCGCTATTTCGATGCTATCGATCAGGATGCTTATGAAGGCACTGCGATAATGTATCGACTTATCGATCGTTTCGGAATTCTTGAAGCGCCTATAGTTGTATTTAATAAGGTAAAAATTGGCGGCAGATGGATGGAAGGACCGGTGATTGCTAATCGTTTGCGGCATTTGCATGCTGAGGCAATTTTATTTGGCCTCGATCCATCTGATCGTGACCCAGTCGAAAGTTATCACAATGCTTTTGAGCATCTAACAGAAATATTAAATAAGAACCGAGGCAACTATCCCACAATAGATCCCATAATTGTTGATAGAGGTGACGCTCCCTGCAAAGAAGTTGTTATAGAGGAAAACGATATCAATATTTTGGATTTTCCATTTTTTAGAAATAATCCTGCGGAACCTGATCGTTTTATTAATACCGCATCAGTCTTCACAACTGATCCTGAGCAGGGTTTAAATTTTGGTACCTATCGATGTCAGATTAAAGGCCCACGACATATTAGTGTTGGCTCAGGAGATGGCCAAACTGGATACAATATGTTGATGGCAGCCAAAGCTCGCGGTGAGCGTTATGTGCCTTTGACAATGGTTGTAGGGCAAGACCCAATTGTTTGGCTGATCAGTGGTTCTCGCGTTGCAAATCGACGAGGTAAAAAACCAGTAAATGAGCTTGCACTTGCTGGTGGTTTAAGGGGTAAGGCCCTTGAAGTTATCAAGAGCGAAACCAATGAATTTATGGTTCCTGCTCATGCAGAGATGGTTATTGAGGGGACTATAGATTTGAATATCCCAGATCCGAATGGGCCTTATGCAGAAGGGTCTGGTTATGTTGGAGCCGTTTATGAGGAAGCGTTTTTTATGAATGTCACAAGGGTCACTCATCGTGAAAAACCATGGATTGTTAATGATTTTACTGGTGTAAGTCGACCGATGATTGAGGCACCGAGTACGGCTCTTGAAACTTGGACGATGAAGAAAATTTTTCCTGCTGTTACCGGTTATCGTTATGTGGATAGCGTGGTTTATATTAAGGTTAAAAAAACGAAACCGGGAGAAGCTCTGGATATTGGAAAACGACTTGCTTCCATTGTTCCCGTATTTAAAATAATAGTTATGGTTGATGATGATATCGATTTGATGAAGGCAAATGAAACCTTCGCTGCGTTTTCAACTCGTTGGCAACCTTATCCCGCTAGCCATATTTTTTCCGAAATGATGGAAACTATGCCGCTTGAGCCTAGTGCGCCGGCACGTGGCGAGACAAGCAAGATGGTTATTGATGCTACTCGTCAAATGCCTGAAGAAGGAGGACCTGAAAATTTCCCAGCCTACAGTCGAAATGTATTTACTGAAGCTAATCCTGATATTTTTGAATATGTTGATAAAAAATGGGCGGTAGAGATATTTGATGTTTGATTATTTAAGTTGTTATACCCCAACCGCGTTTTCCATTCAGTTCATACCCTTTAGGTAAACCTGCATCTGGCGTGAAGCCATAAATTGTTTCTTCTGGCAGCGCTGATGAAACTATTTCCCTAACTTTAAGTAGTTTATCAAGATTAATTCCCGTATCTAAGCCCATTGCATCAAGCATAAAAACTAGATCTTCAGTGACAATATTGCCGCTTGCGCCTGGCGCAAAAGGGCAGCCACCCAGACCTCCTAATGATGCATCGATAGTTGTAATACCTTCTTCCAAAGCCGCTAAAGTATTGGCCAAGCCTAAACCACGAGTGTTATGAAGATGCACGCCCTGTAATCTATTATCTCCTATTTCTTGGCGAATTAACTTAATCAGCCTACGTAATTGTTTTGGATTTGCATAACCTGTTGTATCCGCAAGGCCGATTTCATCGCACCCAAGCTCTACTAGCTTTATTGCCATTTCAATTACTCTTTTTTCGGGCACCTTACCTTCAAGTGTGCAACCAAAAGCAGTTGATAAGCCTCCTTCAAAATGAGGACGTTGATTGGATGGAAGGCCATTTATCATTTCACATATTTTTTCAACCTCAGCAAAAACTTGGCTATGAGTTTTTTTCAAGTTTGCTTGGCTATGAGTTTCAGATACTGATAAAGGTAAAGTAATTTTATTTGCGCCTGCTTTAATAGCATTTTCCGCGCCCTTAAAATTTGGAATTAATACCGCTACTTCCAAGTCTGGAATTGCATTAGCAAAATTAACTATTTCAGCGGTATCAGCTAATTGAGGAAGTAATTTTGGTGGTACGAAAGAGCCGACCTCAATTTCTCTAACGCCTGCATCAGCTTCAGCTTTAATCCAAGCTTTTTTTGCATCAGTCGGCATAATTGTACTGATATTTTGTAAGCCGTCTCTTGGCCCAACTTCACTTACTAATACATCCATTTGTTCTGTCCATATTTTTGTTTGTTCAGCAACCACTTTTTTAGATAGCACTCAGGGCTGTTATATCTGCGAGCACTGGGGGATAATGATTGGGTTATTGTAAAATGGCTATCTTTACAAATAATTCTAACGGAAATAACCAATCAATGTCTGAGTCCATACATATAAGGGAAAAATCATGACGGATAGACATTCATTACCGCTTGAGGGAGTCAGGGTAATTGAATTTACCCATATGGTGATGGGTCCTGCAGCAGGACTTATGCTTGCTGATATGGGCGCTGATGTTATTAAGATTGAACCAATAGGCGGAGATTCTACTCGAAGATTGCTTGGCTCTGGAGCAGGTTATTTTCCAATGTATAACCGCAATAAGCGATCACTTTGTGTCGACCTTAAGTCAGATGAGGGTAAGGAGGCTATTTTAAAACTCGTTTCCGACGCAGATGTCTTGATAGAAAATTTTAGACCTGGAACCATGGATCGCTTGGGTTTTGGTTTTGATGCTATGAATAAATTAAACCCAGGTTTAATTTATTGTTCTGAAAAGGGTTTTCTAAATGGCCCTTATGAAAACCGAACGGCCTTGGATGAAGTTGCACAGATGATGGGCGGCTTGGCATATATGACCGGACCTCCTGGAAAACCATTGCGTGCTGGCTCTTCTGTTATTGATGTTACTGGAGGTATGTTTGGGGCCATAGGGATTTTAAGCGCTCTTCACGATAGACATAAAACGGGGAAGGGCCAAAAAGTTGTCGCCTCTTTGTATGAAAGTACGGTTTTTTTGGTGGGCCAGCATATGGCGCAAAAGGCCGTTACCGGAGAAGCTGCAGCGCCTATGCCTTCAAGGGTATCAGCTTGGGCTATATACCAAATATTTCAGACAGCAGATGATCCGATTTTTGTAGGTGTTGTTAGCGATAAGCAATGGGAATTATTTTGTGAAGCATTCGATTTGCATGACTTAATGAACGACAAGACTCTTAAAACAAATAACGATCGAGTTAAATCAAAGAATCGACTTGTGCCAATTATTCAAAATATTTTTAAGCGTTATTCTAAGGATGAGCTTATGAGTAAATTGGAAAAAACCGGACTCCCCTTTGCCCCAATTGCAAAACCCGAAGAGCTCTTTGATGATCCTCATCTTAATTTTGGTGAAGGTTTAGTGCCCTTTAAAGTTACAGATGGCGAGCGAAAGGGTGCAGAAGTTAAACTTCCTGCAATTCCGCTTGAGATGAATGGAGTTCGTTTTGGGCTGCATCAACCTGTTCCTCATGCTGGCGAACATACTAGCGAACTCTTAACGGAATTGGATTATTCTGATGAGGTTATAGAAAAAATGTTTGCGAATAGCGTTGTAAGCGGCGAATAGATCCTAACTAGAAAGAACTTTATTTGACGATTTGTCTAATTTTTTTCAAGGTAAGCCCAAGGCCTAGAAAGAATATCTTTTTCCTGGAAAGCAAAGATTTGATCATCTCTCTTTTGCGTAACTGCTATTTCATCCATTCCTTCTAGTAACATTTTTCTATCAGATGCAGAAATATTAAACGAATAATATTCATTGCTAGGGCTTCTAATAACGCATTTATTTAGATCAATTTCAATTCTATTTTTTTCCTCATTTTTTATTTGATTAGCAAGCTCAAGTACAGCCTGATTTTCTAGAACAATAGGTAATATTCCATTCCGGACACAATTACCAAAAAAAATATCACCAAAGCTTGGTGCAATAATTGCCCTAATTCCCCACTCATAAAGAGCCCATACAGCATGTTCTCGAGAAGAGCCACAGCCGAAATTAGCGCCTGAGAACAAAATTTTTGCCTTTGTGTAAGGTTTTTGATTAAGAATGAAATCCGGGTCTAATTTTCGTCCACCAGGTTTGGTGTATCGCCAATTTGCAAATAACCCATCGCTAAGACCATTTTTTGAAACATGCTTCATCTCTCGACTTGGAATGATTACATCCGTATCAATATTAATCTGCATGATTGGTGCAGCGATAGCCTCAAGTTTAGTAAATTTTTCCATAGCTTCTTTAATCTATTTTACGCACATCAGCTAAATAGCCTTTAATCGCTGATGCAGCAACTGTTGCCGGACTTGCAAGATGTGTTCTGGTTCTAGGGCCCTGCCGGTTTTCGAAATTGCGATTTGTGCTACTTATGACACGTTCCTCTAAACCAAAACTTTCTCCTCCGGCATAGAAACACATAGAACAACCCGGTTCACGCCATTCGAAACCAGCATCCATGAATATCTGAGCGATGCCCTCTGCTTCAGCAGCTTTTTTCACCAAACCAGATCCAGGAACACATATAGCTTTAACTCCGCTTGCTACTTTATTTCCTTTTAAAATATTAGCTGCTTCACGTAAATCAGTAATTCTACTGTTAGTGCATGAACCAATAAAGGCTGCATCAATCGGTATCTCTTCAAGCGGAGTGCCGGGCTCCAAAGACATGTATTTCAGCGCTTTTTCCATTGCGCTGCGCTTTCCAAGATCCTTTTCTTCAGCTGGATCAGGGATATTTTGATTAACTCCAATCTCATGCATAGGGCTAGTGCCCCAGGTTATTTGAGGTGTAATTTTGCTGCAGTCAATATTAATTTCATGATCAAAAATTGAACCAATATCTGTTTTGAGCAATTTCCATGAGGAAAGGGCAAGTTCCCAATCTTTACCCTCTGGTGCAAAAGGCCTACCTTTTAAATAATCGAACGTCTTGTCATCTGGTGCGATTAGCCCAGACCAAGCACCAAATTCAATGGTCATATTGCATAAGGTTAAGCGTTCTTCAATAGCCAAATTTTCTACAGCTTCCCCTGAAAATTCAATGGCATAACCAATTCCACCTGAAGCAGTGTGTTCTCCAATAAGCTTTAGAATCAAATCTTTTGCAGTTATGCCTTTAGCAAGTGTTCCGTTGAAATTAACTCGCATTGTTTTAGGTTTTTTTACAATAAGAGTCTTGGTTGCCATAGCATGTTCAGCTTCCGTTGAACCGATTCCCCATGCAAGTGCACCAATCCCGCCAAGAGTTGCAGTATGACTGTCAGGGCAAACCGCAGTTAGTCCCGGCAGGGCAATTCCTTGCTCAGGAGAAATTACATGGACTATGCCTTGACGATCATCACTTAAATCAAATAAATTTATTCCAGATTTAAGCGCTGCTTTACGAGTGGTTTCTATAAATGCAGTCCCCCCGGGCACTAGAGTTTTGTCGTTACGCCCTTGGAACGTGTCGACGATATGGTCCATTGTGCAGAAAACCTCTGCTTTATTACGGATTTTTCGACCACTTGCTTCCAGGCTTTTTAATGCGATGCTTCCTGTGCGCTCATGAAGGAAAATACGATCGATATAGATTAGGCATTTATTATTTCCTAGGTCTGCAATTTTATGCTGATCCCAAATTTTTTCGATTATTGTTTTTTTCATAATCTATAAATGTAAGATTTCCTGCTAAATTTAAAAGTTAAGTTACAATACCAATACAAAGACAAAGATTAAGAACAATTCTCAATGGTAGATAATTTTAACAGCTTGTAGGGCAACCTTCCTGCCCTTAGAAATAAAGGTTTTTGTGATTATGGATGATCAATCTATTAAGCAATCTTGGCTTGGTTTTTTTGGAGCAGTCTGGGGTGCAGGCGGGTTTGTCTTTATCTTGTTAGATGCCATAAATCGGCTTTTTGCTATTGCTATAAAGGCCTTTGAAAATGAATTAAATTTTTTGCATTGGGGTTTCTTATTATTATTTTCAATAATTATGGCTTATTCAGAAGGTTATCGAGGTTTTCAGAAAAGTTTTTCTCCAAAGTGTGCTACAAGAACCCTATATTTATATCGTAATCCTGATGTTTTAAATCTAGTATTTGCGCCTTTTTTTGTTATGGGGTTTTTCCGAGCTTCGCGTAGAGCACTTATATTTGCTTGGGCTGGGACCGCTATGATCTTGATGTTTGTTCTTATTTTACAAGTTACACCACAGCCATGGCGAGGAATTGCTGATATAGGAGTTATTATCGGTTTAAGCTGGGGGATAGCAAGTTTTTTGTTTGAGGTTTTTAGGGTTTTTCATGTAATCAAAGATTAGTTTTTTTATAAATTCCAATGCATATGATATTTTATATTCATAAATAGTAACTTCTTTAAGGGAGGACAATTTGTCGCATGCTTTCACATGTAGATAAAAATAATAATCCTACGATGGTAGATGTTAGCTCTAAAGACGTGACTGAGCGTTCTGCCTATGCGAGCGCTAAGGTTCGTCTGCCGAATGCTATTGTTTCTATAGTTGATAATGATGAAATTTTGACAAAGAAGGGACCAGTTTTTCATACAGCTATCATCGCAGGGACTATTGCAGCTAAAAGAACTCATGAGCTCATACCTTTCTGTCATCCTCTAGGCCTCGAGGCATGCAAAATATCAATCTCGTTTATCGATTCTAGTTTGATCAAAATTGATTGCCATGTTCGTATTCATCACAAAACTGGTGTTGAGATGGAGGCCTTGACTGGCGCCTCAGTTGCCGCGTTAACGATTTATGATATGTGCAAAGCAATTTCTAAGGAAATTATTATTGGTCCAATTCAGCTTGAATCGAAATCTGGCGGCAAAAGCGATTATCAGGCGAAGTGATCGAGCTCGAATATGAAGTCATTATTGTATGGATTGATTCTAGCTGGTGGAAAAAGTCGCCGCATTGGCCAAGATAAGGCAAAGATTCTTTTTTCCGGACAGACTTTTTTGCATCGCTCTTTTAGTATTATTAACAGTTACGTTTCTGATGTTTTCGTTTCGGTTCGTGAAGATCAGAAAGAAGAGCCAGAGCGCGCTGCGTTTAATTTAATAATCGATCGTCAGTCTGAACTTGGTCCTGCAGCCGGCTTAATTGCTGCGCATCGTACCTACCCTGAGGCAGCTTGGCTGGTTGTTGCTTGCGACATGCCACATTTAACTTCTGATGATATCGCCTTAATTATTGGAGAACGCGATGATCAGATGGACGCTACGGCCTTTTTAAACGCAGGGCAAATCTACCCTGAGCCGTTGTGTGCTATCTATGAACCCGGTACCCTTGATTCATTTACTGATTTTGTAAGGAGGGGAGGAAGCTCTAGTCCAAAACTTTGGTTGCACAGTGCAGATACTCACTTAATTACTCCTATTTCAAATCGTGCGTTACAAAGTATAAATACAGCTAAGGACTTAAAGAATCTTAATAGTTTGGGCTGATCAAAATTTCTGAAATTTTTATGGTAGACAAAAAGAACAAAAGTTTTTCAAGAGATGAGGCGCAAGAAGCGTTGCGTGTTTTATTATCTTGGATTGGTGAAGATCCCCAAAGAAAAGGATTGTTAAAAACTCCTGATAGAGTATTAAAATCTTTTGAGGATTGGTTTTCAGGCTATAAGGCAGATCCTGTTGAGATTTTGGGATCCAGTTTTCCTGATGCTGATGGTTATGACGAGATGGCTGTTTTAACAGATATAGATTTTGAATCGCATTGTGAGCATCATATGGCACCTTTTATTGGCCGTGCACATGTGGCTTATATTCCGAATAAGAAGGTCGTAGGTATAAGCAAAATAGTTAGAATGATCAATGCATATTCAAAAAGATTGCAGATACAAGAAAAATTGACTGTTCAAATTGCTAGATGTCTGAATGATGTTCTTAAGCCAACGGGGGTTGCTGTAGTTCTTGAAGCAAAACATGAGTGTATGACTACAAGAGGTGTTTATAAACCAAATATCAAGATGACGACTAGTGCCATGTTTGGCAGTTTTCGTACAAATCATTCAACTCGTTCTGAATTTTTAAGCATGATTAAAAAATCTTAAGGCTTTATAGTTTTTTAAACCTCTGATGACCTATGTAATTGAAACTTTAGCTGACGCAGAAGCATTGGTTGGAAAAGAAGTTGGCCTTAGTAAATGGTTAGTTATCGACCAGAATCGCATTGATTTATTTGCTGATGCCACTGATGATCATCAGTGGATTCATACTGACCCCGAAAGAGCAGCTAAGGAATTTCCCCTTGGCACTACTTGTGCTCATGGTTATCTAACTTTGTCGCTTATTCCTGCCCTTATAGATGAGATGGTTGATTTTGTAGGCCTTGAGCGCTTGATAAATTATGGCATCAATAAGGCTCGATTTCGCACTCTCGTCCCATCGGGAAGTAAAGTAAGAATGCGCTCAATTTTAAAATCTGCTCGAAAACGGGCTGGCGCATTGCAGGTTATTCTTGATTGCCGCATTGAAATGGAGGGGCAAAATAAACCAGCTGCCTCCGCTGAAATCATTGTCATGTATTTTCTTAAAGGCGTCTAATCTTTTTTGCTTACAGAACCTCTAGTAATTTTTCTCTAAATGTTCTGATGCGTTTTGCGTTTACACCCATATCACCACTGCCTAATCTTGATTTAGAGCGAATATCAACAAATGTTTTGTTGTTTTCATTTTTCATACGAATGACAACATCATCTTTGAAACCCACAAATGGTGTGCTAGCAGTAGCTTCAATCCGATATAGGTTCTTATTTGATGCAACAATTTCCCAGCCCATTTTAGTTGCAACGTCCAAAGCCTCATCATAAACAGAGTTTATTGACTCTGATAAAACAATAGTTTTGATATCTGGATAAGCGCTTCGTTGCAAGTTTGCAGTTTTTTCACCTGAATATTCGACGGGATTGTCGCTATCAGTGCGTAATTTTGCCACTTCAATAAAGATTGGAGGGTTATCTAAATCTGTGCTTATGTCATGGATTGATGGCCCACCGCTATTGTTGATATTTATAGCAGTAAGAATTATCGCTGAAATACCAATGGCCATACTTAACCAGGTTAATGGTATAGAAGAGCCACCAGAGGTTCCTTTGCTTCTTATCATCCCAATGATTGAAACAATTGCACCAATAGCGCACAACAATACTGTTAGTGTAATTCCAAGCATCGCTATCATTGGCGACAAGCCCAAACTAGGACCTAAAAAACTTATTAAAAATATTGAAAGCCCAATAAAGGTTAGCCTAATTGACCATTTGCAAGCTTTTCCACCCTTTGCGAGTGCCTTTGCTTCCATAATCCGCTCTCCACTCTTATGCAATATGAGGTGAAGAATTTATCATAGTCGAATTAATATCGCGCGATATTCATCTAGCTTGCTTATACTTAGGTCATATATCAGGAGAATGTTATGGATCCAATACTTGCTGATTTGCTTGAACTTCTTAGTCTTGAGCGTATAGAGAAGAATATCTTTCGCGGGGAGAGCCGAGATATTGGTACACCGCAAGTATTTGGAGGGCAAGTACTAGGGCAGGCTTTATCGGCTGCAGGTCAAACTGTTGAGGATCGAACCCCGCATTCTTTGCATGCTTATTTTTTACGTAGAGGTGATGTTGAATCCCCAATTATTTATGAGGTTGATTGTGCTCGTGATGGGAGTAGTTTTAGCAGTCGCCGAGTCGTAGCTATTCAACATGGAAGACCAATATTTAACTTAGCCGCATCCTTTCAAAAGATTGAATCTGGTATTGAGCATCAGCTTGAAATGCCAAAAGTTGCTGGACCTGATGGTTTAGCTGATCGAAGTGAAGTTGACGAAGCGGTTTTAGCAAAAGTCCATGAAAAGATGCGTCGTTATTTGATGCGGAAAAGGCCATTCATGATTCGGCCAGTCAGTCAGCCAGATTTTTTAAACCCTAAAAAGATCGAACCAGTAAAACACGTATGGATAAAAGCCGTTGATCATCTACCTGATGATCCACTGTTGCATCAAACATTGATGGCTTATGTTTCTGATTATGAGTTACTTGGAACTGCAACCTTGCCGCATGGAATTAATTTCACGGACACTAAAATTCAAATGGCCAGCCTTGATCATGCTATGTGGTTTCATCATTCATTTCGTTTGGATGAATGGTTGTTATTTGCGTTTGATAGTCCGAGTTCATCAGGATCAAGGGGTCTCGCTCGAAGTATGGTATTTACCCAAAAGGGCAAACTTGTTGCTTCTAGTGCTCAGGAAGGGTTGATAAGAGTCCGAGACTAATTTAGAGCTCTAAGTGATTTTGCAGCCTTGACTGATAATCATTAGCTCGTTTCTTATAACGTTCTGCGCTGTCGCGAAGACTTTGCTTTTCTTGTGGCGTGATCTCACGTATAACTTTTGCAGGTGCTCCTAAAATAAGAACATTATCAGGGTATTTTTTATTTTCTGTTAATAAAGAATGCGCACCAATTATAGAGTTTTCTCCAACTTCTGATCCATTCAGAAGAGTTGCGCCTATTCCTATAAGTGAGTGATTACCAATTTTACAGCCGTGAAGCATTGCCATGTGACCAACGGTAACGTTTTCTCCTAATGTGCAAGGATTTTCGGGGTCAGTATGCACAACGCTTCCATCTTGTATATTTGAGCCAGAACCAACGGTAATTTTTTCAATATCTCCACGCAGCACTACATTAAACCAAATGCTCGATTTAGAATGTAATTCCACATCTCCAATTATTGCCGCATCAGGCGCAATGAATACCGATTCCTCAATAAATGGTTTACGCTTACCAAGCGAATAAATCATTTTTTAGCCTGATTTGCCACATCTTCTGAAGCTTTTTTGACAGCTTCTTCATCTCCAAGAAATTTTCTATTTAATGGAATTAATTTTTTATCCAATTCGTACAATATCGGAATACCTGTAGGTATATTAAAATTAGTAATTTCTTTGTCAGAAATTCCTTCAAGCATTTTAACTAAAGCCCTTAGGCTATTACCATGAGCGGAAATTAATATATTTTCACCCGACTTCAGCCTGGGTTGAATGTAATTTTTAAAATACGGCCCAACCCTATTGAGTGTATCTTTAAGAGATTCTGTTGCTGGTAAGGTTTTTAGGTTTTTATAACGAAGATCAAAACGAGGATGCCTTTTATCATCTTCTTGAAGCGGTGGAGGTGGAATATCAAAACTACGCCTCCAAATGTGAACTTGATCATCCCCATGTTTTAAAGCAGTTTCTGTTTTACTTAGCCCCTGAAGATCCCCGTAGCTGCGTTCATTAAGCTCCCAGGCTCGTGTTACAGGAATCCACATTTGATCCATTTCATCTAGCATTAACCATAATGTTCGAATTGCACGTTTTAATAATGAAGTATAGGCAATATCAAATTGAAGTCCGAGATCGAGCAACTCTTTCCCAGCTTGTCTGGCTTCCTTTATTCCTTGATTAGTTAGATCTACATCCGACCAACCAGTAAATAAATTTTCTTTATTCCAGGTGCTCTGTCCGTGACGACACAATACTAGTTTACCTGCCATAAATATTGCTCCATACTTTTCTCTTATTATAAAAAACTTATTCTTAGCTTAATTTGGTTTTCGATTAATTAAGATATTTATAGATTATTGTAGCAAGATCAGTGCTTGATAATTTAAATCAAAAATTAAGCAAGGTGAGCTTGTGAGAGATAGTCAGTCGATTGCATTTGATGTAGCCTGCTTGCAGTGCGCTGGAATGGCTTTATGAGAGTATTGCCTTGGTATATATTATTAATAGAGGCAGCAGCTGAAATACATACTTTTACACGACGATCATAGAATTCATCTACTAAAGCTATAAATCTCCGCGCTTCATTATCATTATCACTCTGCAAGATTGGTACATTTGACACCAAGACTGTTTGGAACGCCCTTGCGATCTCAATGTAATCATTTTGTGATCTCTGTTCTCCGCATAAATATTTAAACTCAAACCAAACAACCCCATCTGAACGTTTATGTATTGGGATATCTCGACCAAGGATTTCTAAATTTATTTTTTCAGAACTTCCATCATTTACAAACATAGAAAAGAAATTATCAAGATATTTTTCTACAGCAGAATTATCTGGATAATGCCATAGTGTATTTTCCTCTAATAAACGCAAACGGTAGTCGTTTTCGCCATTTAGTTTTATCACTTCTGTTTGTTTTTTAATAAGAGCAATAGCTGGTAAGAAACGATCACGCTGCAGGCCTTCTAAATAAAGATCATCAGGTCTAATATTAGATGTTGTGATTAGGCAAACGCCACGATCGAACAATGCTTGTAAAAATTTCCCCAATAACATTGCATCACCAATATCTTCGACAAAAAATTCATCAAAGCAAATAACTCTTGCTTGGTTAGCTATCCCATCAGCTATAATTTCAATTGGATCAGATTCGCCTTTTAGCTTATGTAGTTGTTTATGTATTCGATACATGAGGCGATGAAAGTGATATCTCAGTTTGTCGTCAAATGGAAGTGATGCAAAAAAGATATCCATAATGAAAGTTTTTCCTCGTCCTACGTCACCCCAGATATATAATCCCTTTATTGGCTTATAAGAGATTAATTTTTTTGGAAGCTTTCTGTTAATGCTTTTTTTCCAACTACCAGCAGGAGGCGCATCACAAAGCTGTAAATAAATTTTATTTAACTGCTCAATAATTTCTAACTGAGAGGGATCGGATATAAATCCATTTTTCGAAAGAACATTTTTATATTCTCTTTTCAGTGGCATTCTAAGACTCCGAAAATAATCATTATCTCGTTTTTATTTATAAAAGAAACTCTAGGCTATTAGCTAAATTCTATCAGTAGGATGTAATTATTTTCCTAGATCAATGAAGTTCTTTGATTCGAAAGTTATTCTCAATGAGCTACAATAACCTCGAACGCTATTAACTTACTAATAAAAGGTTTGAAAAGTTGTCTGAACGCGAATACATGGAATTTGATGTTGTGATTGTTGGAGGAGGCCCTTCGGGGCTTGCCGCAGCTTGCCGGCTTGCGCAGCTTGCGGAGAAAGATGGCCAAGAGCTTAATATTTGTTTAATTGATAAGGGATCTGAAATAGGTTCCCACATCATATCGGGAGCAGTTTTTGAGCCAAGAGCACTTTCAGAATTGTTTCCCGATTGGATTAAGCAAGGCGCACCAATTAAAGAATCAGTTGTTAGCGACCAGGTGTATTACTTGCAAAATGATCAGCGAGGAATTTCTTTACCAAGCTGGATGGTTCCTCAATCTATGCGTAATGAAGGTAATTATATTATTAGTTTAGGCGAATTATGTAAGTGGCTTGGGGAACAAGCTGAGACGATGGGAGTAAATATTTTTTCAGGTTTCTCAGCGACTGAAGTTTTATATAAAGAGGATCGCGTTGTTGGTGTTGCCACTGGCAATATGGGAATCAAAGCTGATGGAAGCAAAAAGCCAACTTTTGAGCCAGGGTATGAGTTACGAGCTCGCTACACAATTTTTGCAGAAGGTTGCCGCGGTAGTCTTGGTGAGGAGTTAATGCTTAAATACGATTTAAGAAATAACAGCGATCCACAGCATTACGGTATTGGCTTCAAAGAAATTTGGACTATTGATCCAATGAAACATCAGCCAGGTAAGGTTATACATACCTTAGGGTGGCCGCTTGGAAAGGAAACTGAAGGTGGTGGATTTTTGTATCACGCGTCTGATAATCAAATTTTTTTGGGCTTGATCGTAGCATTAAATTATACCAATGCTTATTTGAATCCATTTAAAGAATTTCAACGCTGGAAACACCATCCTCAAATAAAAGCATTTCTTGATGGAGGTCAGCGCATTTCATATGGCGCTAGAGCGATTAATAAAGGTGGGTTTCAGTCTTTACCAAAATTGAGTTTTTCTGGTGGTGTTTTAGTTGGTTGTGAAGCAGGTTTTTTAAATGGCGCAAAAATTAAAGGTTCTCACACCGCTTTAAAGACAGGTATGTTGGCTGCAGAGAGCATTCATAAGGCTTTGCAATCTTCTCAAGTAGATGATGAGGCTGGAGGTTATGAACAAGCTGTTCATAACTCTTGGGTTTGGTCGGAACTTTATCAGGCAAGAAATTTTGCACCTGCTCAGAATAAGTTTGGTAATTGGCTGGGCGCTTTATTTATTTGGATTGATCAAAATATTTTCAAAGGGAAGCTTCCCTTTACCTTGCATAACGTTGTTCCTGATTATTTGAAGCTTAAAGTTACCCAAGATTCAAAGGCCATTGATTATCTAATCCCTGATGGAAAAATTAGTTTTGATTTACTATCTTCCGTTTTTCTATCTAATACAAATCATGAAGAAGACCAGCCAGTTCATCTAAATCTTAATGATTCAGATATTCCTGTTAATGAAAATCTACCTAAATACGATGAACCAGCTCAGAGATATTGCCCAGCTGGTGTATATGAGATTATTGAAGAGAAGGGTAAGAAGCGATTTCAAATTAATAGCCAGAATTGCGTCCATTGCAAAACTTGTGAGATTAAAGACCCATCTCAAAATATTATTTGGAAAGTTCCAGAAGGAGGAGGAGGACCAAATTACACTAACATGTAACGGCCTCTCAGTATTTTCAAATTGCTTCTATAGCTATTGCAACAGCTTCTCCACCGCCAATACACAATGATGCGATTCCTCGTTTTAAGCCTCGATTTCTTAAAGCATTCAGGAGCGTTACTATAACTCTGGTTCCACTTGCACCTATAGGATGCCCTAGAGCACATGCACCACCATTAACATTTACTTTTTCATGGTTTATCTCAATGTCGAGCATTGCAGCCATTGTTACGCAAGCGAATGCTTCATTAATTTCATATAAATCGACATCCTCTTTAGACCAACCAGTATTTTCAAATAATTGCTTGATTGCTCCCACTGGAGCAGTTGTAAACCATTCAGGTTCATGAGCATATTCTGCATGACCTATGATTTTCCCAATTGGCTTTAAAGAATTCCTTTCAACTGATTCAGATGAAGCCAGAATGAGACTTGCGGCACCATCAGCAATTGTTGAAGAAGAACCCGCTGTAACAGTTCCGTCTTTGGTAAATGCAGGGCGCATAGATTGGATTTTTTTTGGATCAAATCGAAGCGGTTCTTCATCGGAATCTATATGGCTTTCTTTACCTCTATTATTAATACTAACAAAGGCTATTTCATCTTTAAAACTTCCATCACCAGCAGCCCTATTAGCTCTTGCAAAAGATTCACGAGCAAATTCATCCTGACTTTCTCGGCTAAATCCATATTTTTTTGCAGTGGCATCGGCAAAGAATCCCATCATATTGTTGTCATATGGGTTTTGTAATCCGTCATAAAACATATGGTCTATGATTTCTTTGTTTCCCATTCGGTAGCCTTCTCTTATCTTAGGCAACAGATATGGTGCACTTGACATCGACTCCATGCCACCGGCCAAAACCACTTTCGCGCTTCCTGCTTGAATTAGATCGTGACCCAACATCACAGTTTTCATTCCAGAACCACAAACTTTATTTATGGTTGCTGTAATTATATTTTTATTGAGCTTGCTTGCCAGAGCTGCTTGCCTTGCTGGCGCTTGCCCAATACCAGCCGTAAGAACACAGCCTATTAAAGCAGTATCAATAATTTCTGATTTTGTTTGACTGTCTGAAATGCAAGCTTTTGTTGCTATTGCTGATAATTCAACTGCACTTTGGTCCTTCAATAAGCCTTGAAAAGCACCAATAGGGGTTCTTCGCGCAGCGACTATAAAAATATCCTGATTGTTCACTGATTAATCCAATAGATTTAGTTGGGAGTTATTAATTTATCAAAAGCTTTGATGACATGTATCTTACAGCTTCTTATTATGCTGGTTTTATCGATATGGCAGCAAGGGAAATTCTCATTTTTTAATATCTGGCTCATCTATATGCATTAGAATTTTTTCTCTGCATTCTTTAATTATATTATCTATGTTTTTTGAATCGCTTGCACTTATAGGTTGTAGTGCAGTGACTGCTAATTTTTTTCGAAGCGGTAAAATTTTACCAGCCGGAAGCATTTTTCTTGTGCCTGATATAGCTAATGGTATAACCGGGATTTTATTCCTTTTAGCGATTGTAAACGCACCGCTTTGAAAATTACGTAATCCAGGTTTTGGCGTAAAAGTTCCTTAAGTGAAGAATACTAAACATACACCTTCGCTGGAAAATCTAAGTAATTTTCTAGTATCAGATGCGCCTCGCTGATGGTTATAACGATCGACAAAATGCGAACCTAGGCGCTTTAAAAAAAAATGAATTAAAGGGATCTCAGTTATTTCTCGCTTAATAACGAACTGGTAGTAATTAGGAAGAATAGCAGTTAGAAGTATGCCATCTAGATAACTAGCATGATTGGCAACAATTATATTTGGTTGCTTTGGTAAGTTTTCTATTCCCTTTATTTTGGGCCAAGTACACGTTGCCTTGAAAACCATCGCTGCAAAAGCCCGCGCTGCTTTTTGACGATTATCTTGATTTGG
>JAYZVL010000043.1:0-30004 GCA_036155675.1 Pseudomonadota bacterium
ACAGTGATGCAATATAAAGTAAGCTGATTATCCAGCGTGTTCTTT
Source organism: Pseudomonadota bacterium (assembly GCA_036155675.1). GTDB lineage: Bacteria > Pseudomonadota > Gammaproteobacteria > Steroidobacterales. Next base: position 46 of record JAYZVL010000043.1, read on the forward strand.
TGCTTAGGCCTAACCCATGCATTTGTGTAATAACGAAAACACCAAGGAATCCGCCAAAAAATCGAGGCCATTCTTCAGCTGCAAGAATAGCAACAACAACACCGTGCAATACGACTGAAGCCTCAGAGAATATTGTCCAGCGTGGATTTACATGCATGCGAGTAAAAAATAAGCTGCCTTGTAAGAGCAGAAGAAACATGTAGAGAAAACCTAATAGGTGACCTCCGGTAATTTCCATTGGGTGGTACCAAAATACATAAATAATTGCCCATGAAAAATAATACCCATGATATTTACGGATTGCATGCACAGCATCTTGTGATAACGGCATTTTTTTTCCAAAGAATATTCCCCGACGTTGATTCTCCATAATGAGAATCGCAACTAGAACAATAACTAAAGATGCTTGTGAAGTTACCTCAGGCGTATCACCGGCAATACCGTCATACCAAAGATGCGTTTGTAATAAATGTAAAGCAATAAAAAAAGCGTTCGCTGCTAAAGCGGCAATATTGAACCAATGAAGGTTTGAGCTGTACTGGTAATCACTTGTTTGTGCTCTCCAGATTAGATACCAAATGCTGATCTGGTGAAGTGTATACATGCCCCAAACCGATGCTCGAGTCCAGACGGATGGTTCTGCGAGTTGCCATAAGTACCACATACCCGGCAAGATGGCGCCTTTTTGCTCTTCAGCAAATGGGGGAGGATTTAGCCAAAGTTCTCCCGTTAGCCATATTAAACCAACAAATACAAAGCTAAAGCCAAGGCTCCACCATAGTGCGACATTAACGTTTATAGAGTGTTCACTTAGTTTGGTCATACTGGATTAAAGTGTTTTATTCAATGTGTATATCTCTAGTTCTAAATATTTTAGATCTGCTTTAGTAAGAAGGAAGAATATCTTTTCTTTCTTCCAAGAATTTATCAAAGCCAGGGCTAACAAGATTTTCATTTAGGTTTTTTATCGTCGCAGAAGTAATAGCATAATTCTTTTTCTCTTCATCAGTTTTAGCTGGGCTTTTTTTCATCATTTTTCTGACCATAGTTGCTGGCCCCATAGGTGCTTCCGCATAGGCTGACATTTTCCAACTGCCTTCATCTTTTACAAAGACAGCCATAATCCGATCCCAACCATTCATTGCTGGCATACCAACTAATTTAATATCATAGTCAAGACGATAGGTAGCAACAGCAATATTTTCAGAAATATATTTCGCACGAACCTCGCTGTATCTATTGTCAATCCCTTCAAGTATTTTTTTTCCTGGCACAGGGTTCATATAGTTATCCAGGCGAGATTTACCATAAAGAGGGAATGGCACTTCTTCAGCGATGTAGATTGGATTGCCATCATTTGACCACATACTTTTAACTTTACGGTAGTTTTGATTGTTATAGGCTGTCTCGTAAATATCAAGAAACTCAATTATTTCTTCCGCTAGTTTTAGCTCAGCTTTATCAATGACATCTGATGTATCTTTCTGAAAATGAAATTCACCCATTGCTGTTAATGGCAATAACAGGATAGTTATTATTGGAAATAATTTTAATGAATGCATAATGACCTACTTTATATATTTTTGATAATACAGAACATAGCACCTGATACTTTTTAACTCATGCTTCAATCTTATGGTTTAATTGGCTTTCTCGCCACATGGATTAGAAATGCCAACCCCAGTTTTTTTAATAAATATTATTAGAGGCTTTAGGAAATTTAGATTTTTATGTATTGTCAATGGCTCGCCAAGTTTGACGAGGCGCTAACCCATTTTTCCAAAGCCAAGTCTCTGTGTATAGAATTCTCTGAGGAATGATTTTAACCAATTGCATGGGGGGCGGAGATTCTAAAGACCATTCCATTTGATCTGCCCACACACGCCAAGGAAAAATTTCCATTCCATGTTTCCATTCTGAGCTATCGACATCAAGTATTTTAGCATCTCCAAAGTATTGAGCACCTCGAGCATGTGACCAACCGTTGTGATTATTATGTACCGCAAGTGAAACGTAAGAATTGCGTTCCATTGCCTTAAGTTTTGGTGAGCCAACGTCCGGCAACATAAATAAATCCAATCCTTCAGCGCAGTATTCAATTGGGCTTGCAGCTGGCCTACCTTTGGTATCAAGAGTAGCGAGAGTGCAAGTATTTACGGAATGGAGTAATTCCTCAATTCGGTCTTCGAGATCAACTCGTTTTAGTTTTTTATCTTCATGGGGAGGTAAGACCCAAGGGTATGCTTTACTCATAATATTTATATTCCGTTGACAAGTATGAATGTACCAAAAGCAGCGCTCACCCGATGCTCACGCGCCTTTTGATATTCAGGGGATTTATACCATTTATCAAAGGCTGCTTTATCAGTAAATTCAAGTATTACTGTGCGAGGGTAATCCACATTGCCTTCAATCAATACCGGTGATTCATCTAAGGCAATTGTTTTTACCTTGTGTTTTTCTAAAGTCGGAACGGCAAGTTCAATGTATTGATTAAATTTCTTTTGATCATCGACCCGTCCTTGAGCAATCGCGTATACCGACATCGTTATCTCCGAGTTTATTTTTACCCTTGCAAAAGCCTTCTTATTTAGGATTTGCTCCAGGGGCAACTTTCCTAACCACGATCGCAAATACAAGCAGTACAACTTGATATACGCCAGCAATATAGAAAGGTGCCCAAGGTGCCCAACTATCAAATAGGCGACCACCCACAAGTGTAAAAATAAGAATTCCAACAGCACCACACATACTACTGAAAGAAATAATACTCCCTCTTTCTCTTGCCGGAGCTTCCTGACCTACAAGACTTAATGATGCTTTAAGCATACAGCTTGAACCTAAGGTCAGTAGCATCAAAAAGGGCATCGATGAAAGCTCTAAAGGAGAATCAATTAAGCGCATTGCCAAATATCCAGCTGCTGCTATAGCAAGCGCTGTAATCATTGATGTCACTCGGTTCACTTTGTCGATATACCAACCAAAGATTGGAGCCGAGAAAAAACTGACGGCATACATTGCCACATACATGATTCCAAATCTTGCCATTGCTTGATCAGGACGCAGGCCCATTTGCGATCCAGCTTGAATTGCCCATAATGCGAGAAACATTGCTTTAATAACCATATCAGCCCGTGCTATGAAAGCAGATGCGTATGCAATTGCGATGCGAGGATTGCGTCCAGCATGAAACCCACTAATGATTAGTTCACGATAAGCTGCCCGCTCCTTCTTTTTAACCACTGTTCCTTCTGCGAGCCAGAATTTTCCAACAAGTGCCGCAGTTAGACAAAGCATTGCTGCAAAAAGGTACATTGCTTTTCCACCCGCGATTGGATCAAAACCTTGTTCAATCATCATGTATGGAATTCTTGCAACAAACAAAGACATAAAAATTGTGCCTGTTACATTAAACATGGCAGACAAACCTATGAGTTTGCCTCTAGAACGATCTTGTGGGTAATCATTGCTTATTGTTGCAAGCATTCCAGTTGTTGCAGTCATACCAACTGCATAGGCCATACGAAAGACAGTTAATTCTGTCGTTGATGTTGCATATGGGTAGAGACCAAATCCCAGTCCCATCATCAGAATACCGAAAACAAGTACTGGCCTTCGGCCAATTCGATCCCCAAGTATTCCAAAAGGAGAGTAGAGAAGAATCGCAACAATTTCTGTCCAGAAAGCAAGATTACCTGAGACGGTTCCGTGTTGATTTCTAGGTATATTAAGATGTTCGGTTAAAATATAAGGCTGCAGGAAGGACATTCCGCTTAACATTGCGATAGCAACGAATGCAGTAAAAAGCTTTGCTGACACGTTTATACGAGTGATGCCAGGCGCTAAAGCGATTGGACCAAAATATATTGTATCTGAAGGAGTTTTTATAGCTGAATTCATAAGAGGACCTAAGATTCGTTGCCTGGAATCCAATTGCTGTGCAAGGCAAGGCGAAGCATACGTCTGGATTCCGTGTAGTCGGAATTTGGGCTGTGCTGAACGCAGCGGTTGTCCCAAAGTAAGAGTGATTTGTTGTACCACCTAACTCGACACTGATAGATATCTTTTAATGAGTGTGCCTTTAGCATTTCAATCAGTGCTTTGCTTTCTTCTTGAAGCATATCCTTTATAGCAACTGTCCATGCTTTGTTAATGAATAACATTTTTCGCCCTGTTTCAGGATGTTTGCAGATTAAAGGGTGTTCCATTGGAGGAAATTTCTCTCGCATTTTGGCAAGCATCTCAATCGATTTTACTGTTTCAATGGATTGGTGGCCGGAATTGAGGCCATATTGTAAAACATCATGAATTGCTGTTTTTCCCTCAAGGATCTCTTGCATTGCAGGAGATAATCCTTCATAAGATTCGTAACTGCTTGCGAACAATGTATCTCCTCCAACAGCCGGTACATCCAGTGCGTATAACATTGCCCCCATGCTTGGATTTTTTTGGTAACTGTGATCCATGTGCCAACCAAGATTTTGAGAAGATAATCTTTTACTATTCTTAGGTGCCCCAAAAAAATAATACACTCCTTCTGTTTCAGATTTATTAGGCACAAAGGGCTCTTCTTCCAATTCACTAAAACGACGCCCAAAATCAGCGAACTCTTGCTCACTAAGAGTTTGGTCGCGGAAAATTAATACAGAGTATTTTAGCCAAGCTTGGTAAATTTGATCGAAGGTTGTTGAGTCCAGATTCTTTACATCAATGCCATAAACTTCAGCTCCTAAAGCAGCAGTTAAAGGGCGTATATCAATTTTAGCGAGGGCTTTATTAGGGAGCATAATTTTGTCTTTGATTAGGCAGCGGAAGAACTTTTGCGTCGATTAAGCGCTTGATCGCCGCCTGGTTGAAGTGGTATTGCATCTAAAACCCAGTTTTTTGAGCTACGTCTTTCGGGGCAAGGTATAGCGAAAGCAATATCATCACGCTCTTGCTGCAAACGCTTGTAATCTATTCTCCAGCCTTTAGCATCCCACTCTGAAAGCAATTCACGATAACGCATTATTACGGCATCTCCAGGCACCATGATTTCTTTAGTATTGGTGACGGGCGTACGAATTGGCCTAAGCTTTTCCAGTATATTTATATCTTCATCAACTACAGTCATTGTTGGTTTTTCTATCCTCATGTCATGCTCTTCATCTAGCAGCCAACTTCGCATGTTCAAAAAGAATATCCGTGTATGCGAATCATCAACCGGAGCTTCAAATATGTACTGATGAAATGAATTTTCTGCTGTTAAATCAATCCAAGTAACCACTTGATTTGGTCCTTGAACCCACGAACCAGAAGCGCCAACTTTTTTTCCGGTTTTAGCACTTTCCAATTTGGTATCAGTGCTTACTTTATTTGGATAGGGTAAATAAAATTTTACTCCGTATGGAATATCTTCGGTTGGCACGCCACCGCTTTGATAGTCCATGGAAAGACTTGGTGCCCCTTGAGACGGATGAACAAATTCGTTATGAATCGGATCAAGACCATTTTCGATGGAACGTTCGTAGTTGCAATCTATATTGAGTACATAAAGTTGTGAGCGCCATTTTTTACTGCCGTATTCTTCTATGTCATAGAGTGGCGGTCTTTCTTCTTCGGGCAGATCTCCAAGAAAGGCAAATACAATCCCATATCGCTCTTGAACTGGATAAGAGTCCACTTTGGCTCGAGCGGGAATTTTCTTATCACCAAGAGAAGGAACTTTGGCACATTTGCCATTCCCATCAAATTCCCAACCATGGTAGGGGCAAGCAACTCGACCGTTTTTTATTTGCCCATTACTTAGAGAGCCTCCGCGATGCACACATGTGTCCGCTAAAACATGAGCTATACCTTCACCATCGCGAAATGTAACAAATCCCATGCCCAGAAGATCAATTCTAAGTGGCTCATCTGTTGTAATCTTTTCGCTTCGCTCAAGTGGGTACCAAAAATTACTGTACATATTTTTTATTTTCTTCTCTTAAGCACTTGAATGAATTCAATAAAAATTAATTTTATCAATTTAAAGAGCTAAATTAAGCAATTATTAAGCAATATAGCCAGCCTGTGGCAGCAATATATTTTCCTATAAAATACTGATTTTATTAAATAAAATTCAAATTTATTAAGAGCACTAAGAAACCGAGGTATATTTACGCCATGGGTTGGTTAATTATTTTCACTGCTTTCGTCTTATTGGTATTTTTACCAGGTATCTGGGTTAAATTTGTTTTAAAAAAATACAGTAGGCCTGTTGACCGTTATATCGGTCAAGGCAATGGTGCGGAATTCGCTCGCCACTTACTTGAGAAATTTAATTTGACCGATATCTCAGTCGAGCAAACTGACTTAGGTGATCATTATGATCCCATTGCCGGAGCTGTTCGTTTATCGAAAGAGAATTACGAGGGATACTCATTAACAGCAATAACGGTGGCTGCGCATGAGGTTGGCCATGCAATTCAACATTTTCGTGGAGAGCGCTTGTTTCGTTATAGGCAATGGCTGGTTCGCATCGCAATGATTGGTGAAAAGGTTGGTAGCATTCTTTTGGTTGGAGCGCCCATTATTATGTTGGTGGCACGAATTCCATATTTGAGTGCAGGGATGTTAGTTATTGGTTTTGGATCAATGGTGATAAGCGCAATCGTACATTTTGTAACTTTGCCGGTAGAGCTCGACGCGAGTTTTAACAAAGCGCTTCCTGTCTTGGAGCAAGGTAAATACCTTCAAGATGGAGATTTACCCCACGCCAGGAAAATTTTGAAGGCTGCTGCTTTCACTTATGTTGCTGCCTCTCTAGCAGGTTTAATGAATCTTCGACGTTGGATCACGATTTTGCGTCGTTGATAAGCTTAGGTTTGATCCTCGATCGTTAACGAAAGTCCCGACTGACCAGGAAAATCCTGAAATAGGGCTTTCACCATTTTCCTCATTACTTCATCTGGATTCTCTGGCGGGTATTTAGACTCCTTGGCTGCAAGACCTTCCCAGATGGCTGCATTTGTATCGCGGTCGATGAATCTTACTTCCAGTCTTGTTACATAAACTTCTTGAGGCCCGCGACCAATTGGAAGCTTTACGCTGCCACCCAGTCCAATTTTGCTGCCATAAGAACTTCCACCGATGCCAACAGAAACCGGGCTATTTTTTCTGGCTTTGGTTTCCATCCCTCGAAATACAAACATATCAATAAAGATTTTTGTCGAATTGCTTTCGATTACCGGATAGCCGATTTGGGCAAGTTCAGCGGAAACGAGCTTGATGTAACGAGTTAATTGAATACTATTGTCACCCCCGGCTTTTAGGCTTACGGATTGATCTTCAATAGGTTCATCGAGATGGAATCGAGTAACTTCGGTGTTATTAAATTTAGAGGTAGCACAAGAAGTTGTAATCAAACTTAGTACTAATAGAAACAATAAATGAGGTAAATTCTTTCTAGATATATTCATTGATAGCGCTATATATTCCAGCTTAAAAAAATCTTTCAATTCTCAATTCATTGTTACATAAAAAAACATGATTATTGATATTTATTTTTGCGTATTTCTAATTGGTAGGCTTTGCCATAGCACACGAGCATAATTGTCTCCCATGATTCTTTTAATCTCATCCTTTTTGAATCCTGACTGTAATAGCCCATCGGTTAGCAAACCTAAACCAGAAGCATCAAAAATGGTTTTCACACTTCCATCGAAATCTGAACCTAAAGCGATATTTTCTGTTCCAATCCGATCAGCTATATAGCGGATACTGGAAACGATATCGCTCACTTGATCGCCGCACAAGACTCTGCCCCAGAAACCAATTGCGATTAGCCCACCATTAGCTTTAATTTTTTCAAGCACATCATCCTGTAAATTTCTGTCTATATCGCATTTGCCTTGAATCCCACCATGCGAGTAGACAACCGGTGCAGTTGATTTATTGAGTATTGCATTAACCAGATTAGGCGATGCATGTGCTATATCGATAATCATGCCAAGCGAATTCATTCGTTCTAGTAGTATTTCTCCTTCAGTAGTAATGCCGTATTTTTGAATTCCTTCTGAGGCTCCTCCATATTCGTTATCGAATGCATGCGTCAAACTTAACATGCGCACACCACTTGTAAATAAATCTTCGATACGTTCTTGATTACCTTCAAGAATATGTGCACCTTCGACGCTTAAAACTAATCCTATTCGATCACTTCCTTCGGCAGACTCATTGAGTAATTGCTGTAGATCTTCACGAAACCTGATTATTAGGAGTTGCTCTGGATTTTTTTCGACTACACGCTGAGTATTTTCTATTACCCACTTTCCGCGAGCATAATTTGAAAACCAGTTTAAAGGCGGTTCGAGTGAAGAAAATGCTCCCACTTTAATCATATTCCCAAAGCGATCAATGCCTTCAGGTTTTCGAAAAACCATACCAAAGGGAATTTTTGTGGCAATGCTCATCGTAAGTAAGTTATAACCGCCAGCTCGTGCCCGTGGATAATCAATATGCCCGTAATCTTTTGCTTCCATAAAGGTATCAACAAAAGTAAACGTATCCGCATGCAAATCGGCTAGAAACAAACTGTGATGAAATTCATCAGCGACAGGATCAATCTCATAAGGCGGCTTCAGTACGACTGAGTTGGTAAATTTATATGGATTGTCTAAAAAGATAATGATTGCCAGTGATAAAAATAAAATAAAGTAGGCAAAAAATTTTAGTAATTTAATCACTTTAAGCATTTCTAAAGTATAGCGAAATCTTTTGGAAGTTAATGCCTGGCTGTCTTCAATTAATTGAACGTTTCTTAAAATGATCACTATGTGGAGATATTTCTGTATAAAAATGTTGTTAAAATAAGTTTATATGTCTAACACTAAAGGTTATTGGTTTCCTCTTGCTGCTTCTGCTGATGTAGGTAGAACCCCAGTTTCTTTAGTTCGACGCGGTGAACAATTCGTTTTTTGGCGTAGTGGCGAAGAATTGGTTTGCATGCAGGATCGTTGCCCGCATCGAGGAGCCAAATTGAGTTTGGGTAAGATTAACCCTCAGGCCGGCACATTACGTTGTCCTTTTCATGGTTTAGAATTTGGTGTAGATGGGCATTGTGCAAAAGTCCCAGTTGAGCATGACCAGAGTTTTTGTAAAGAATTTTCAGTACCTTCCTTAAAGGTTATCGAGTCCGGAGGTTATATTTGGCTTTGGCAGGGAGAGGAAACTGACGTGTTACCAAGTGTTCCGTTTCATCCAGATTTGCAGGGCTTTCTTTATGGGCAAAGCACGACTCTTTGGCCAGCACATTACACTCGATGTATTGAAAACGTTTGTGACTACAGTCATTTACCTTTTGTGCATCGTTGGACTATTGGAGGAGGGCTACGAGATCCGGTGGTCGATCTTGAGATGGAAGATGTCCCCGGAGGGTTTCGAGCGCACTTAATGGATAACGGTAAGCGAAGACAATATATTGAGTTTTTGTATCCGAATATGTGGCTGCTTAAATTATCGAACGGCATGAATATGACCGCAGTTTTTGCTCCAGTTGATAATTTTCAAACCGCGGTTTATGGCCGCTGGTTTTATCGCAAGAGCTTTCCCGGTAAGCATTCCCTGATGAATCTTTGGAGTGCAATATCTCAGTTTATTGTATTCCGTGAGGACTGGCCAATCGTTCATAGCCAAAACCCTGGCGATGTTTTGGAAGCCAATCACGAGAAACTTTTACCAAGCGATGCCCCAGTCATTGCGTATCGAAAGATCTACAATAAGTACTCAAAAATTAATCCTGTTTTTGACAATTAGTCCTAATTTAAAAGACCAAAATCTTAATTTTTGATCACCGATCGTTCGTTATAAGTGTTATTCTTAGATTGGTTAATTTGCCCTTATTATCGCTAGTTGTGATCAATCGAGGGTTTTGATTTTTTAATATAAATGAGGGAGAGAGTTCTCATGAAAAAATTTCTATTGAGCCTAGGGGTATCTTTGTTAGCTGTAATCTATGCTACAACTTCGATCGCAGCCTCGCCTGAGTGGAATTATTTCGAAGTCGCATTTAATCAAGGCGACGAAGATAACGATTATGATCACAGCAATGAAGCAACATCGATTGGCGTTGGCCTTGAGCTTCTCAACGATTATCACATCGGACTTACATTAACTGATGGCGAGAATACTGATGAGGACGGTGGCTTCGGGGATCCAAATGGTGATTTTGATACTTGGCAAATAAATTTTGGACGTCATCCTGCACTGACGGCAAATTCAGATCTTGTTATTAATTTCTTTGCGGGCAATAAGGATTGGGATGACGGTCTTTTCGACGACGGTGCGGATGGTGATTATTACGGCATCGAGATAGGCATTCGTTCCATGTACACCGATAAATTAGAGCTGTTTGCTCTTGCTTCTCTCGGCGATTACGATGCCGGAGTTGAAAACGCTGACGCTGATGAAGGCGATTCTGGTGCTAAAGAGGTGTCGCATAAGATTGGTGGCCGTTACAATTTTGATAATAACTTTTCACTTGGTTTAACTCTTATTAACCAAGATCCACTATTGGATGATTCCGACAACAATATTCAGTTTGATGTCCGTTGGCGTTTTGATCGTTTCCTATAAATCTAGAACTTTGAGAGTTTAAAATACCCGCCATCTTTTGTTGGCGGGTATTTTTTTAATTTGCTTATTATTATAAATATTTTATAAGTGCAATATTTTGCAACAGTTTGTAAAGATTAGAATCGCAGGTAAATTTTCATGGTAATGTTTATACAAATAAGAATCTCACCGGAATTGTTATGACTGAAACTGCATCAAAAAAGAAGTCAATTAAAATCAGACCTTTCTGGTATTCAGATATCTGGATATTTCCAAAGTTAATTAACATTATCACCAGTATGGATAAGGAAGGCAGGATCAATGCAGCTCCTTATTCCTTCATCATGCAGTACAACGTGATGCATCATAATCCTCAAATGATGTTAGGTTTTAGGCAGGACTCCCATACTTTCCAAAATATCTGCGATACAGGAGAATTTGTTATTAACTGCCCAGGTTGGGACTCCTTGGAAGATATGATGGAGACAGCACGGTTTTGGCCAGCTGGAGTAAACGAATTGGAGCATACGGATTACACGATGATTCCATCGCAGAAGGTAAAACCTCCGAGCATTGCAGAGTGCCCACAAATTGCTGAATGCACCGTTGATGAAATTGTTAAATTAAAAAAGAGCAATGGCATAGTGGTTGCAAACATTGAAGCCATTGTTGTGGATGAAGGGTTAGAGGAAATGAGCCGACCCGAGCGTATTAAGGCGATGAACTTGCCAATTGGTTTAGGCGATGAGAAACGCCAAGATTATTATTACTGTGATACCTCAAATGTAGTTATGCATCGTTTGAAAGACAATTTACGTGCGTATCAAAGTGTTGATGCAAAAACGGCGATGGATTGGGACGAGGAGTCTTCTGCTGCTCTTATGCAAGTTCCACCTGGCGTTAGAGCTTTAGTTATCAACAACACTGAAGAGAGCGCTAAAGAAAAGGGCCTAAAAACAGTTACGATGAAATTTTTTAAGGAGCTTTCAGCTGAGTATGGAATGGATGATGAAGTCATGGATCGATTTAATAGTGGGGGTTAATGCATGATCGATAGAAAGACTGAATTTGGCGTAGTTATGGAGGCATCACCCGGATATACCGCAAGGCTATCTAAGGAAATCGAAAACATGGGCTTCAATTATCTGTTATGCCCTGATACTCAGAACCTTGCTCCAGATCCTTATGGTCAGCTTTCTCTAGCCTGTGCTGCCACTGAAAGTTTGAATTTAGGTACCGGAGTGACTAATCCACTTACACGCGATCCTGCTGTTACGGCCACAGCAATAATGACTTTGCAGCAAGAGTCGGGTGGCCGTGCTATTTCAGTAATAGGTCGGGGTGATTCATCAGCCGCACATATTGGATTATCGAATGCAACTACTAGACAACTTCGAAATTGCATCGAACAGATTCAAGCTTATATGGCTGGTGAAACAATAATGCGTGGAGAAAAAGAATCTTCTCTTCGTTGGTTAAAAGGAGAAGATATTGCTCCAGCACCGTTGGATATTGCTTGCACCGGGCCTAAAACTATTCAGATGGCTGTTGAAGTTGGAGATCGAATCAGTTTCGCAGTTGGCAGTGCGCCCGAGAGAATTGAATGGGCGCTAAAGACCGCAAATGAGCACCTTGAGAAAATTGGTCGTGAAAGATCAAGCATCAGCATTGGTGCTTTTGTCAATTTAGTTTGCGATCAGGATAATCAAAATGCGATCAATATGGGGCGAATGATTGCCGGCATGGTGGCGCATTTTGCCGGCATGAAGAATGCACCTGTTGGCCATTTGCCGCCACAGTTGAAAGAGCTCGCGATACACATGCAAAGCCAATACGATATGGAGCGACATGCTCAGGATGAGGGCACTCATCTAAATGAAGTAAGCGATGAGTTTATAGAGTGGTTTTCTATTTGTGGAACCCCGGATAAATGCCAGAAAAGACTTCAGGCCATTATCGATCAGGGACTTGATCATGTTTATCTTTTAGGTGGTTCTGGAGTAGCGCATCCGCACGGAGCTCGTCAAGAGAGCATGATTAGGCAAACCAAATTATTTGCCGATGAGGTTTTGCCCAATATACGTTAATGCAATTTAAATGCAGCTAAAGTTGCTAGTTATGTTGTTTGATAATAGCTTTAGTTCGCATATAGCGAAGCAGAGCTTCATCACCAAATCGACTTCTGCCCATACCCGATAAACCAAATGACTCATGAGGTACGGTATGCACTCTAGAAGTCAATGAGGCATCATTAATTGAGATTGCTCCTGCATCAATCCGTCGAGCAAGTTTTGCTCCTTCCTCTAGAGTTCCAGCAAATACCGAAGCCGATAATCCATAGTAGGTATCATTGGCTAATTCAACGGCTTCATTTTCGGTACTAAACTCCATAATCGGAATTACTGGCCCGAAGGTTTCTTCTCGCATAACATCCATTTCGTGATTAACATCAATGAGCACAGTAGCATTAAGCCAAACTCCGCCATGATCGATTAATTTACCCCCAGTTAGAATTTTAGCACCTTTGTTTACTGCATCTTCCAATTGATCTGCTACTTTCCTTGGTTGTTGTTTAAAAATGAAAGGACCAATAAAACCATCTTCCAGTTTTGGGTAATTTATGGTGATGTTTTTTGCGTGCTTAATTACCGCAGTTGTGAATTTTTCTGCTATCCCTTTATCTACATACACTCGCTCAAGTGATTGGCATGCTTGACCGCTGGATGTTGTCGATGACCATACAATTTTTTCCGCGGTCTTATCAATATCCGCTGATTTGAGCACGATCGCTGGGTCATTACCGCCTAATTCGAGAAATACTGGTATAAATTTATTTGCCGCAGCTTTGGCAACTTCACGACCTGTTACTACGCTTCCCGTAAAGCTTACGGCATCGACATGATTAATTAACTCTGCTCCAGTTTTTCCTGAACCAATTGCAAAACTCAAAACATTTTTTAATGTAGGTACTTTTTCAAGCGCTGCTTTAACTGGTTCGACCCAGCGTGGTGTTACTTCACTTGGTTTGACTATGCACGCATTACCGACTGCTAAGGCGGGAAAAACATCAATTAATGATAGTAATAAAGGAAAGTTCCAAGGAGCGATATTTAGTACCAGTCCGTAGGGCACTTTTTGTTGATGCGCAGTAATGTCATTAATGTTACTAGAGTATCCTGCTTCATCTTTTACAACTCTAGGCGCCGCAAGGCACACTCTTTCAATCCCTTGTATCATTAAATCAAATTCAATCTGGGCAATACGGGCTCGGCCAGTATCTGCCTTTAGAGCACTAATAATTTCTTTGTGATTTGCATGCAAGGCTTCAGCAAATGCTTTGAGCGCCTCAGTTCTTTGTATTACATTGAATTGTACCCATTCCCTTTGAGTTGATCGAAGACGGCTGCATTCCGATATAAGCCAATCTTTAGAGGGCTCATCTATTTGGTAATCAATTTTACCTGTCCATGGGTTGCGTATTTCAATTGAGTTAGTCATCTTTCTGTACTCTGATCTTATTAGTGCGGTATTGTTAAATTCTTATGGTTTCTTCTGATTCATCGTCTAAAACATCGCGAGCCTATTCCTGGTATGTGGTATTTATGCTCACGCTTTTATATATCGTATCTTTCTTAGATCGAACAGTCATTTCTTTAGTGATTGACCCACTTAAAGCTGATCTTAATGTCAGTGATACTCAAGTGAGCTTGTTGTCTGGCTTGGCCTTTGCTCTTTTTTATAGTGTTATAGGGATTCCAATGGGCCGTCTTGCCGATCGACGATCCCGTCGATGGATTATTGGCATAGGCGCTTCTTTTTGGAGCGTTATGGCTAGTCTTTGCGGATTGGCTCAGAGTTACACGCAATTATTTTTGGCAAGAGTGGGGTTGGGAGTTGGCGAAGCCACCTTAATGCCCGCAGCTTACTCGATGATTAGTGATTATTTTCCTCGAAAAAAACTCCCTCGTGCTTACGCTGTGATGATGCTTGGGGCTCCAATTGGTTCAGGTTTAGCTTTCGTTGTTGGCGGCATGATTGCTGATTATGCGCAAAACGTTGGCACGGTTATCCTTCCTCTAATAGGAGAAGTTCGCTCTTGGCAACTAGTTTTTTTAATTACGGGGATCCCTGGAATATTTTTAGGAGTTTGGGCGCTTCTTACAATCCGCGAGCCCATTCGTTCTGGTTTGATCCATCAGTCTGGAAATAATAATTTGCCTATTGCAGACGTTTTAGCATTTGTTAAAAGAAATATTCACACATATGGCGCATTGTTATCAGGTATGTCCTTAACAGCAATGTTTACTTTGGGTTATCTAGCTTGGATAGCCGTGTTTTTCATGCGAACTCATGGGCTTGATGCTGGAGAAGTTGGTAGGCTCTTTGGCCCAGTGGCAACCATAGGTGGAGTTGCTGGGGTTATGGCAGGCAGTTTCTGGTGCTCATGGTTAGCAAAATCCGGAAAACAAGATGCTCCATTGCGAACCGCTGTTCATTCTCTTTGGATCGCAATTCCATGTGGAATCATTGCGCCACTGATTAATGATTTTGGCTTATCGTTAGCCTTGATATCGGTGTTAGTTTTTTTTCTGACCTTCCCTCAAGGTACTAACGTTGCAGCTTTCCAATTAATTACACCAAATGAAATGCGTGCTCAGGTGTCAGCCGTTTTTCTTTTAGTCACAAATGTTTTTGGCCTCGGCCTTGGGGCGACTACCGTTGCTTTATTTACAGATTATCTTTTTGGCGCGCCAGAAAGAATTAACGAATCCTTAGCGCTAATGACAGCTATCGTTGCGATACCCGCACTAATACTTCTAACCTTGGGATTAAAACCCTATCGTGAGAGCTTAGAGGCATCCGAGGCTTGGCAATGAAAATAGATCTCAGTTTTGACTAGCTCGAATTTACGTATTGCCTTTACCTTTGATTTTGGCTCTTTTGCTGCCCTTAAAGCGTTACTCGAAAGCCATGGTATTCAAGTGCTTGATATAGCATTTGCCGGACATGTGACCATTGCAGGTGCAGATCAAGGCTATTACTTAGAAGTTATTCCTGAGGATAAAAAAAGAGCTCGCCAGATTCTTCAAGAAAATAGCATGGAAAAATATCTTCTCGAATAGGGTGATTAATCTCTATCGCGCCGATACTCTTCCACATATTCCTCGGCAGACATACCTAGTGGTACTGCTTCCGGTCTTGCATCTAGAAGCTTAAAATAAAGTTCTTTTTCTATCACAAAATAATCTTCGTCTATATCAGCAATATCAATCCAATCCTCATCAAGAAAGAGCTTTCTCGCCATGTCGGTGCTTGGGGCATGATGTCCCATATCGTTGTGAATATAGTCAATGTAGGCATGACTAACTGATTCATATTCATTCAGGTGAGCTGAATTTCCCGAGTCAGTGATGAGCGCATCCCTGCAAGCAAGATATTTGATTAGATGAACTCGATTTCCATCCAGTCTACGATAGACTTCATCAATAATCGCTTGTTCATCTTTATTTGGTGAGCCTATCCTCTCAGCAAGACGGGCAAGCATTTTAATGTCCTGTTCATCCAGCCTGCCCATGCCAGCTTCCATGTAATTACCCACCGCAACATAGAAATCAGAAAAATTATCTCGATTATCCAATTCTATTGCTGCTTTTAACATTTCATGAGCTGTTCGCAATCGACCCCGTTCCCCCATGACACTTTCTAATGCTGATTTATTAATGGTCATTTCTCTCTCTTTATTTTTTTGGTTCTGTGACGCTGCCATTTTTGACAGCGCTCTTAAGGCTATCCTGTAATAGATCCATAGATGCTTTTCGTGAGGGCATCCGATTTTCTAGAAAGGCATTAGGAGCTATAAATTCAGCATCGTTGAAAATATCACGATACATATCATGTCTTTGACTCAAAATTCGGTTATAAGACATACAATCCGATCGTTCTCGACGCAATTCTTCAATATCAATGGTTGCTGAGGGCAATACCGTTTCTCCAGGTCCGCCCGATTCCCCAAGCATCCGACCGTTGAAATCGAAGATTTTAGAGTGGCCCATATTGAAATTACCTGGAATAGCCCCACCAACTGAACCCCCAGCATTACAAGACACAAGAAAAAGCATATTTTCCGCAGCCCGCACGCGTTTTGCAGATTCCCATGCCCAGAGATCCATAGCGCCACTGTCGCTAGTAGGGTGAAGTATTACTTCTGCTCCCCTTAACATAAATGCCCGAGCAGCTTCTGGATACATAATCTCTGCGCAAGGCATCATTGCAATCTTCCCGAGTTCGCAATCTGCTACTGGAAAGGTTCCTTCAAGACCATACATATCGAGATATTTATCTTTTAAATCATGCGGTGAAACAGAGTGTAATGTGTTTATTCTGCGATACTTGAGAATAATGTCCCCACTTGGGTCGATAAGATATGAGCAGTTAAAATAGACTCCAGGCCAAGCTTTATCTCGTTCGTAAGAGTTTGCTGCAATGTAGATTTTAAGTTTTTGTGCAAGGGACTGCAGTCGTTCAGTTTGTGGTCCAGGAATCTCAAAACAGGCTTTCTCGATCCACTCATCGGCAGATTCAAGAATAGGAAAACCTGTTAAACCAAATTAGGGGAATAGTAAGAGTTGATTGGCGTTGTTAGGGCGAGCTTGCCCCGGTGCAATACCACCCAAAATAAGTAGTTCCCAGCGATCAAGACTGCGGTTAACAATCTCCATGGCTTCTTCACGATTTTTCGCATGATTTACGGTGTAGTTTAATACCTGAACACAGGTTGCAGTCCACGGCTTAATCATTATTTTCCTTTTAATTTAAAATCTATAAGTGAAAGGTTATTTTTTTAGCGGTAAATTTTCACCACGTTGCAAAGGAGCTACTTCTTTAATTTCAGGATCTATTGTGTGATACGTTTTTCCAATAGAACTGTCATTGTCCAAACATTTTAAGGTCAGCTGAGCTAAATCGGCCGTACTTATTACGCCCATAATGCATTCTTCATGCATTTCACCAGTGCCGGATTCTGGGCCATCATTGAGTCCGCCAGGCCTAAGAATTGTAAAGTCCAGTTCACTGTTTTTAAGGTATTCCTCAGCTTCAGTTTTTGCTTTAATTGGTACGCCGAGGAATTCAATTACTTTATCAGAAACCACTTGAATGCTGTCGCCAGCACCAATCATAGTAATCATTAGCAAACGTTTTATACTGCGTGATTTTGCTGCATCAATTATCATTTTCATGCCAACCAAATCAGCTCGTGGTTCGGGTTCTCCGCGACGATGCCCTAAGGAACTTATTACAGCGTCAAAACTACTTTCATCAAATACATTGTTAATGTCTTCTTCGTTAAGAGGGTTGCCTGAAAAAACTTTGGACCCAGTTTCTATAAGTTTGGTTTTGTCAGTGCTCGGTCTAGCAACAGCAGTAACATTATCACCGCGATTACTAAGTAATTTCGCGATATGAAGACCAGTGCGACCAGTGCCGCCGAACAGTAAAATATTTTTTGACATTTTTAACCTTTATTATTAATGATTCACCAACCAAGAATTTTGCCATCGTAGTTAATTAGTTCGCCCCCTTGATCGGGAGTAAGAAGCTCAATTTGCTCCATTACAAATCTAGCACTATCTTCGGCGCTTAATGATTTGAATTGAGGTGGCCAACCTGAATCAGCGAGCATTTGTGTGTCAACTTTACCAGGAGAAATGATCCCAACAATCACGCCACGCTTTTTATTTTCTCTTTGTACAATTGCCATCGAAATAAGGTTTGCAGCTCGAGCCATTCTGTACCAGTAGTGGCCACCTGGAGCCTGCTCTACCGTATTACGTGTTCCCATTCCACCACCTAAGGTGATAATTTTCTTTTGTTGGCTGGCCTTAACATTTTCTAAAAGCGCTTCCGTTACCCGTAATGGCCCAAGAGCATTGACTTCGTAAGTCCATTCATAAGCACTGTAGTCAAGCTGGCCAAAGGTTTGTGCGTTAAGATCGCCCCAGATACCTGCACTATGAATGAGCACATCGATAGGTTGTTCGGAGAACCTAGCTGCAACTCTATTAACATCTGATTGAACAGTGACATCCAATGAATCCAAAACCACGGAGTTAGGATATTGATTGGAGAGCGAGACCAAACCATCAGATTTTTGTGGGTTTCGAGCTGTTGCGATTACGTTCCAGCCTTTAGCAGCATATTGACGTGCAAACTCCAAACCTAATCCTCGGCTAGAACCCGCGATAAAAACAGTAGGTTGGTTTGAGTTTAGGCTGATTCTTTGCTTTGGGGCTGATGTTGTTGAGCAACTCGTGATCGTTGTTAATATTAGACTTGAGATTAACCATAAGCCTAATGCAATACGATTTCGCATTTGTTTCTCCTGATGCCCTTTGAAAATTAGTTCTTTCTTTTTACCAAGTGCCATCACCACGGCCGAAAATCACACCATATTCTTTTTCACAGTGTTCAAATACTTCTGGTCCAGGAGGTCCAGTCAGTTCTAAATTTTGCATGTAACGTAAGAAGCCCTCTGCAGGCCCACCTGGAGCATTAATTACTACCATCCAAGCATCGTCAGTCAGAGCTTTAAACATTCGAGGAACTCCAACGCCTGCGATGGCGATCTCACCAACTCCTAGTTCCATTTCCTCATCACCAACACCCACATGGTATTTTCCAGATGTGATGTAAAATAGTTCTTCATCCATGTTATGGATATGCCAAGGGACACCGCTCCCTTTTGGGAAATAAGAATCCATCACAGTGACTTTGCCGTTGCTTTCTTCAGCCGTAGACAGAAAATAAGTCAGTTCTTTCCCGGCTTCCCCATATGATTCCGCATTATCACGATTGATTTTGAAATACCGCCAATCTTTTTTATCTTGGCTCATAACACACCCCTTTTTGTTCGGTTTTTAGTTTATTTAAATTTAATAATTGATCAGTGACTCTTCATTTAATTTTTTCATTTGAACCTGATATCAAAGGTATAGACTCCAAGGTCCAATTTTTCTTTTCTCTTCTGCCAGGGCAAGGAATTGCATAAGCAGTTTTCAATCGATCCCGATCAACTTTCTCCGAATCAATACGCCAACCAAGAGATTCATATTCTTTGATTTTTTCTCTGTAGTGAGCAGTGTGTTTATCGGAGGGCATTAAATTTTCATGAATGTTATTTGAAGGCGCCAAGACCGGTCGTATGCCCCACATTACAATCCCATCCTGATTAGCAACCATGGTATCCATCTTAATCATTCGTGCATCGTCTTCGGGATCCATCATCCCGTTGCGCAGATCTATAGTAAAAATTCTTGTTTTGCCAACATCCACAGGAGTTTCATAGAAATGCTGTCGTCGAATAAATTTTGGGGTTGGCTCAATGAAAGTCCAGAAGCTCGATACCCCATGATAGCCTGCGTAGATATGAAAGATGCTTGCTTCATGTCGATCAGCGGTTTCTGCCATTTTTTCTTCAAACATGGGTGGAGCAGGCATTTCAATATGCATCCCGGTTCCCCATTCATGATTAATTAATTCTAAATCGGGGATCTTAAAAGGATCATCTTCTTTTTTGTCAATATGAGTGGTATGGACAAATTCGTTATGAGCAGGATCAAGTGCATTTTCAAGTGAACGTTTGTAATCAATATCCCATTCAAACACGATTGTGGTAGGTCGCCATCCTTCCTGACCCCACTCTTTACATTCCATAATTGGCGGACGTTTTTCTTCAGGCAAGTCGCCAAGAAACGCGAATATTAATCCATAGCGCTCTTCAGTTGGATAAGCGTCAACTCGGGTTCGAGCAGGTATTTTTGAGCCGACGCCTAGAGAAGGAATACGCTTGCACTCACCGTTTCCATCAAAACGCCAACCATGATAAGGGCATTCGACGCAGTCTCCGGCAATTCTTCCGCCAGATAGTGATCCGCCGCGATGCGTACAGACATTTGCTAAGCAATGCGCCTCGCCATTGGAATCACGGAACAAGACAAAATCTTGCCCAAGCATACGTACTTCAACTGGTTTATCAGTTACGTTTTCACTAAGCGCAGCGGCATACCAAAAATTAATAAACATATTTAAATTTCCTTAATCAGATAAAAGCCACTTGATCAATCTGACTTAGCAGCCAGCTTGATTTTCTCATCTATGGACTTAGAATCTTGATCAAAAAGATTTTTACGGCTTTCCTCGTCAGGCTTGCCTTTATTCCGGAACCACTCAACGCCGGTTTCATAGGCTTTAGTTACAGCAGGGCGCTCAACGATATTACTCAACCAGCGTTGGACATTAGGGAAATCATCGAGTGGTTGATCAAGCCTTTCTGCAGCTCGAGTCCAAGGGAATGATGCAATATCGGCTATTGAATAATCTCCTGCTAGGTATTCTCGATCTTCAAGTTGGCGATTCATCAAGCCGAGTAATCGATTATACTCTTTACTGTATCGCTCAATAGCGTGCTCAATTTTCTCTTCCGCATAATTTCTGAAGTAACCAAATTGCCCACCCATTGGTCCCAGATTAGCCATTTGCCAGAAAGTCCATTGAATTACATCGTAACGCTCATTGGGTTTTTGAGAAATGAATTTTCCCGTTTTTTCTGCAAGGTATAGCAATATCGCTCCAGACTCAAAAACTGAGATGGAGCCATCCGGACCATCGTGATCAACGATTGCTGGAATTTTGCTATTTGGGCTGATCGCCAGAAACTCTGGCGTATATTGACCCCCTCGACCAATATCAGTTTTAATAACATTGTATGGTATGCCACATTCTTCGAGCATTATTGCAACCTTCCACCCATTGGGTGTAGGCCAAAAATACATATCAACCATCTGAAAGACCGTTTTTATTATTAGATGTATTTCTATGTTAGTCGGGGTAATCTTCGAATGGAATAGATTAAACAGCTCATAGCCTTTTAATGTCCATCAAGAGGATATATTTATGGCAAATAAAAAAAACTCAAATCAGGCTCCTCGGAATGGTATCGGCCCAGCACTTGAGGGGCCTTATCTGGATTTGCGCACTGGACGTGGCAATCAGTTAGCTTATGCACGTATTCAAGGTAATTTGGATTTTGGTCAGCAAAAGTATTATTGGTTTAAAGGTTCTGTTATGGCGCTTCGTCCAGGCCATCAGACTCAAGATATTTTAGGCATCCAAGGGTTCGGAGTCATTAGACTGAATCAGCGTAAAGACGGAGTGATTGAGCGCATGTGCAGTCAATTGGGTTTATTTACGGATTTGCGTTCCGGGGAAGTTCTTGAGGAATGGGATAATCCATTTACCAATGAAAAAGTTAATGTTGTTCATGTTGCTATGACCCCAGTTAACTACACCATCGAAGAATTTTTTCCTCCCCCACCTGGGTATGATGAATCTTCTCAGGGACCGATGCCAAAAATTCCATTTATTCTTCCCTGGTATCAGCACGGGGAATGGATAGAAATGCAGTTTAATCTTCACATGTCTTATCCTAATCCCTTACAACCCAATAATTGGCCAAGGGAATCTGCTGGAGAGATGGTTCAAGCATCAGAAATGTTTACTCATCACATTAAAGCAGAGGATCTGCAGAACCCAGCATTAACCACATTGGATTATCAGGGAAGTTGGGGCCGTCACACACCTTGGATGCCATGGATGCTTATGGGCCAAACGCCTGGCCAATGCAGTTATAACGCTTTTATGGGCAGTTGCAATCATCCAGGAGAAGTCTTGTCTCGCTTGGTAATTGATTACGCAGAGAAAAATTATTCAAGTTATTTCGACGCGCCAAAAGTAATGGAAGGTCGTGGACCATCGGATTTAGAGCTTTACGCGATCGAACAACAACCTGCGTCTAATTAAAGATTAGAATTTTAATAACGCCTGAATAATTGCCACCATTGCTGATCTTTATAACCACTGTATTCCCTTATTAATCTTGATCTAGGGCTTTCTTGAGTGGTGCAACCTGAGGCAGGATATCGACGATATTTGCCTTTACCGGTAAGGCGGTTAATCCATTTTCTATCGCCTATGTAAGTTGATTCTTCAATACGAATAACGCGACCTGTATTACCTAAAGTAATACCAAAATTATTAACCAAAAGATATAGTTCACCGCGTGCGTCTTCAGCCATGCCGAGCAAAGGGCTGCCCAGGGAATCTTGGCCATTGATGCTGGCTTCGCGAATTGTCTTCTTATCAAGGTAGAAGAGCCGTCCGTTGTAATCTCCGAAGAAGTATAATCCTCGAAGGCATCGATTTTGTTTTTTTGTTCCGCGATAAACATAACCACCTATTACTGCAACGCCTTCATCGTGATCATATTCTGCGAGGGAACCGGATAAACCCAATAATTCATCGGGACAATTGGATGGATCTGTAACTCCGGGCTGTCCAGTCGGTCTTCCGCCAGTGCCAACGAAGCAGAAATCCCCTTCCTTAATGGGGAAGCCATAATTTCTCCCACGTTTTATTTGATTGACTTCTTCGATATCGTTATTTCCCACCTCACCCGCGTAGACCTTGTTAGATCTTCTATCTACAGAAATTCCCCATACATTTCTAAAGCCATGGGCAAAGATTTCATCCAGCGATTCTGGGTCTGTTACAAAAGGGTTGCCTGCAGGGATCAAATATTCACCGTTCTCAGATAATGCATGATTTCCAACCGGCGCATAATTTCTATTTGGGACAATTCGAAGCACTGATCCGTGAATATTGCTGTTGTCCTGAGGAGTATCTAATGGTCCTCCGTTACCAAGCGCTATATACAAATAACCGCGCTTGTTGAAAGCCATTGTTCCTCCGTTATGAAATCTGCTGGGCTGATCGATTCTCATAACCTCACGGCGGCTGGAGGGATCGGTCACTTCCGTAGTGTTTAGAGGATTATTAACATGCCATTCATTGATAACGCTTTGATGCCCCCCAAAAGAACCGTTAACGTCATAGGGAAAATCTGCCTCTCCATCAACTTCTTCAGAAGAGTAAGTGTAAAAAAGACCGTTCAATCGATACTGTGGATGGAACGCGATACCGAGAAGACCACGTTCATCATAACCTCCTATATTAGTTGCGATACGATCTTGGATATCAAGAAAAACAGTTTTTTCTCCGCTATCTAAATTAATTTGATAAACAATACCGATTTGATCAACAACATAAAGTTGGTTTGGGAAACCGCGTGCATAGGTACCGTGAACGGGTGAAACCATCCCACCCGCTACTTCATTTAATTTAACCTTAATGCCTCCGAATTCTATTGTTCTAGGAATGGGATCGGTTAATGGCTCTGAGCTATGTCCTGAGCCATATAAAATTAATGGCGCATTACTAAAAATTAAAAAGATTATTATTCTTAAGCGAACTCTTATTAACATTATTTACTCCGCCTTGATAAATTGCTTAAATAGTTTTAAATGAATTTTCAATTAACTATTTTTAATATAGCACTATAGCGCCCCAGAAAGGTGCCACCTTGCGGTCGATTAAAATTTTACTTTCGGACTAAAGAGATTACTTTTCGCAGCAGTGAAGGAATTCTTCTTTACTTATTTCTCGGACCTTATAGGGGTTTATAGTTTTCACTTCTTCCCCAAGATTTCTTGGAACCCACCTATGCTCGTCACTAAATTCAAAGGGTAATTTTAATACTTCTTTTCCGTGCAATGCCGCGACTTCACCTTTTCCACCCCATTCAGGTAAAAATAAAACACAAGTTTCACTGCTTGGGATAAATTCAGCTGTTAATGCAAGACGTCCAAGGCTCTTATGGCAATTGGGAAAACCTTCATGAATGGTAAATTGATTAAATAAAATGGCTTGGCCAGATATTGGATAAAGATTGGTTAAGTAGGAGCGCATAATGGGATAAATCTCCGGGTAACTTTGTTCCATATATGTAAGCGAATAAGAAAGGTCATTCTCCCAGAGTTTTTGACTGCCTTTGATGAAGGCTAAGGGACCTAAGTCATCATCTAAATTGTTTAAAGGGGCAAACATTGAGATACCTGGTAACGCTGACCCTGGCGCTAGGTTACTATGATGGACATGCATTGGAACAATGCTCTCGGGTGAATTGGGCTCTTTATAAATACCCAATGCCGCTACTGTTTTGTACTCTATATTTAGGAATCTTTTTAGTGATTTGCAAGCAATATTTGCCAGTTTTGAGCGCATCTGTTCTTCAAGATCCAAATCTTTAAAGTGGCGAGTAAAGAATATTCCTTTTTCAACGCTATTGATTGTTCCATCCGTCCCATCAATTAAGGCCTCTGTGTATTGCTCAAAGTTTTCCAAGAGATTTTCTAATTCTGACAACTCCTCATTATTAAAGAAATCATCTATAACGACGAAGCCCTCATGATCGAAAGATTCTTGATGAATAGAGTTTTTAAAGAGCATAGCCATATATTTCTCAAACAAATTTTGTAGATATTTTCCTAAACACTATCATAATTTACCTAAAAGCAGACTTAGCTAAATAAAAAGCTTATTATTTAGCTAAATTTTATCATTAAAATCTAATAATTTTTTTAGAAGGGAAATCCTTGGTTTAAGAGTCAAGAGGTAAATTTATTTATGAGTTCCCGGTTTGTTTTTTTAATCTTTGGATGTTTTTTTAGTTTCAATATTTTAGCTCAGGACTTTTCGGAAGAAGTTCTTAAGCAAGCTGATGCTATCTCTGGCGAACAGACTTGGCAACAATATTGCGCATTTTGTCATACCTTAAGAAAGGGCCAAGCAAATATGGCTGGCCCCAATTTACATGAACTATTTAAGCGAAAAGTAGGCTCCAAATCTGACTTTAGTTATTCATTAGCCTTCAAGAATGCTGATGCTGAATGGACTCCAGAATTTTTTTCCAGATATGTGCAAAATCCTTCAGATGTTTTGCCAGGGAATCTTATGCCTGCTGTTGATATTCCAGAAGAGAAAGTTACTGCTTTGTTAGCTTATGTGATGCGAATGAGTGAGTCGGTTGATTGGGATAAACCTCAACAAACTGTAATTGCAGCAGGGGGCTTGGATGGCGAATTACAAACTAAAGAGCCTGAATTCTGGCAACAATATATGGACAATACGATCAAATTCACGCTACCAAGAGAAAATGGTGAGACTTATTCATTCGTTGCGTACTTTAATCCAGATGGAACGATCACAGGAAACAATCGCGGCTTACAAGGCATTTGGCGTATGCGTGATAAACGTAATTTTTGTTATTCCATAGAACGTGTTGGAGTTCATCCTTTCGAATGGATGCATTGTATTCAACCAAAAGCTGACTCAAATTTGGAATTTGGACAATTTATAAAAAGTTTTTCTCCTGTCAAAGGGCACGAAGAATTTGAGATAGATATAAGTTTTCTTGAGGGAAGACCACACCCACTTGAGGGGGATGCACACCCTGATTACTGGACTTTCTTATTCAATAACACGTCTCGATATGAAATTAAAGTGAATAAAGAAACGGTAATTGTGGACGCAAGATTTAATGAAGATAAGACCATAAGCAGCCCGCAGGGAATTAGTGGCATTTGGCGCACTGAAGGTGAGGGGGTTAAAAAAGACCGCATGTGCTATTACCTTAATGATGTGCCGGGAATTAATGGAAGACTTAGCGAATGTTTTGCTTTGGTTTTAATGTTCAATCCGAGAGTAGGAGCCAGATGGCCGGCAAGGTTTGATCAAGGAAATTCTTATTGGGCTGAAATTATTGAAGGAAGGAATTAGGCGTAATAGTAAAATCACTGATCAGTCGATTAAACTTTTCTGGCCTTTCCATATAAACAGCATGACCTGTTTCATCAAAAGCATAAAAACTAACTGAACTCCCAGCTTTCTTTAAAGATTTGTACATTTCGACCCCAGCCTCGAAAGAACCTTCCGGATCTTCTTTACCCCAAATGATCAAAGTGGGTACTTTTAGTTTTCCCGCTAAAAGTTCTTCCCAGGTATTTGCTTTTAATTTTCTGAAACTCGGGTGAGCGGGACTCATTTGCAACTTATTAAACTCTCTTTTTGCCTGTTGGAATTTTTCTGATTTGGAAATTTTGAGTATCCGCTCTATCCTTTGATTTGTAATATTGTTATTTGTATAAGAGAACGATTCCAAACCACGTTTGATGCTTTGTGGGGTTGGACCTTCTTTAGGGTGCAATTCGTTTTGATGATACATATAGAACCGTAGAGTTGGCATAACATTTTTTGCTCTTGCCATCATCGCTGAGTCTACGATAATTAGAGATCGAACTCGTTCTGGATGATTTAGTGCGATTTGCATAACTGGCCACCCACCCTGTGAATGACCAACCAAATGAACTTTTTTAAGCTCAAGCGCATCCAAAAAGCCCAATAGATGTTCTACAACTAGCGAATAATAATTTTTATAGTCATTTAGACTCTTCGGGTTATCTGTATACCCTTGACCGATCCGGTCAGGAACTATGACACGAAAACTATTCGCAAGTTCACCAAAGTTTTGTTGCCATTCCCAAGCATTAAAATCCGCAGCAGAAGGCTGCCCCCCATGGATAAGCAACAGAATTTCTCCTTCACCTTGATCGAAATAACGAGTTTTTACTCCATCAACGTCAATGAATTTAGCATCAGACTCTTGCATATCATTAATAAAATAAGGGGCAGGGGGTTCAATATTAGTGATCGCATTAATCGATTTACCATTTTTATCTTGTACTTTTATTAATGCCTGGTTTGCTTGCTGAAGTCCAGCATCTATTTTTATATTGGCGATCAATTTATTTTTTGAACACTTAGCTTCAGGCAGGATTAAACTGATTTTTGGACCTTCTGTGTTGATAAATCTTATATTTTGGCAGGAATGACTGAGATCCCAAACTGAGTTATTAAGTTCTAATTGGTAAACATCCTTTTTTTTCTGTTTTCTGAGAATTGTTCTGTTAAGTAGAATAAGCTCGGGCACATTCAATTTAATGCTGCAAACTGATTTTCCGCTTTTATCTGAGATTTCGATATTTGTTGTTTTAGAGACGTCATCAGCTTCAATTTCCAACAGCATTCCAGGCCTTCGGTCATCAGATTCACAACGCCTTAAGTTTTGTCGATAGAGCAGCTTAATATCAGCATCTTCTAAACCCAATAGTTCGCTGTTAGAAGAAATCGCATCGCCACATATTTTAAGCGTGAGAATTTGACCAGGGTTTATTTGGTTTTTATTCGAAGTGCATTCATTTTTCTCATTCGCATATGCATGAGGAATGATAATAAATAGTAACGAGAAAATTGGTAGAGATTTAAAAATAAAGGATTCCTATCAAAAGATGTTTAGCCTTCTGCAGTTTCTGCATTTATAATTAAATTCAGAGACTTCGCCCATCTAGTAAGTATTCTATTAGTTTCAGATTTAATTCGCACACTGCTTTGCCATCTAAAATCCTGATGTTTGCGACTTCGATTTTTATCACTAAATTTTAATAAAGCCTGATTTGTAGCAGTTTCTATAATTTCGCCGTTTAATGTCATTCTCCCTGAGCTTTTAGCCATGACTTTGATACGGTAAGGCTGATTATTTAAGGGGTTAACAATATCTAAATTAACCAATTCCGGCTTTAAAATAAGATCAGCGTCTTCCGGCGTGCGCACAATCGTATAAGTTGAGCTCTCCGAAATTTCTCGATCAAATACATCTACTAATTGCTGACTGATCATGTTGCGAATATTTTCAATATCCTGTTTATTCACTCTGAACGCATCATTCCGGTTTTGTCGGCGCTGCCAATTTTTTTCAAACTCCACCTTAGGCGGAGAGATATACATGGTTTTGTAAGTTGAAAAATTGACTCCAGATTGGATATACAGTAGATCGAAAGGATTATTGGGTATTAATACAAGTTCCTCAGAGATGCTTATTTCAGCTGTTTCGCTTTGCAAAGAACTACAGCTCAAAGCAAGAGTCGAAATGCAAATTAAAGATAAATACTTAATCATATCCATACTCCATTATACTCATTAAATTGTTAGACAATGGAAATGTTAATAAATTCGATTAATTAGCTAGAGATATAGCCCATATGGATAAGGAACTCTCGATAGCACTAATTATTGTATTTGGGATTACTATTTACGCATTTACGAAAGTGCGTTTTTATATGCGAAAGAGCGATGAGCAATGGCATAAAGTTGATAGATCAAAACTCAAAACTTTAGATGATGAGGATAAAAAAGATTGAATGAATACTCTTGGAGAAAATTCTATTTTCTTAATTTTTTAGCTCAGGTAATTTTTCGTTATTTCCGCACTTACTTCCCATAATTTCTTAGCCAGTTCAAAGTTTCTAGTTTGACCTCCAGCAAGAACAGGATTGCAATCATCAAAGAAATGACCTGTCGTTTTATCCAACAGTGGAGAAGTTGCAACGTGGACGGTTGTTGCAGCACCTTGTGGGATAGTCTTAGTAAAAAGAGAACCAATTGTTTCCAGAGCTAAAACTTTCCAGCGTGGTAAGTGTCGACCAAGATTGGTCGCTATCACTCCTGGACGTAACGCGTTGGATGTTACATTTGTGTTTTTATATTGATTAACCAACTCAAGTGTGAAAAGGACGTTGGCTAATTTAGAGATGCCATAAAAAAGTTGAGGATCGTATTCGAGTTCTCCAGAAAGATTATCAAATGGAATTCCTTCCGGTGGCGCTAAGCGGGTTGCGGCTCCACTACTGACATTTACAATTCGAGCTTGATCTGATGATATGAGTTGCTCATGCAGCCTTCTTACAAGAATAAAATGACCAAGATGATTAACCGCAAATTGTCTTTCAATCCCATAAACCTGTTGTAAATTAGGTAGCTCCATAATACCTGCGTTGCAAATCAGCATATCAATTTTATTTTCAGAGGCTTTAATTTTATCTGTAGCTGAAACTATGCTTGGCCAATCAGCGAGATCGAACACAAGAGGTGATGTATCCCCTAAAATGCTTTTACTCGTTTTCTCAGCTTTTTCCAAAGATCGAGCAGCGCAAATTACTTTGGCGCCTCTTAAGGCAAAGACCCGTGCTGTTTCATAGCCAATACCTGAGTTTGAACCAGTAACTAGGGCTGTTTTACCTTCTAAGTTTATACCTTCAGTTACTTCTTCAGCAGTAGACTTATTTCCAAAGGGGCTTATTGGGACACCATTTGGAATTTCTGTGGGCTGATTCACACAACCTGACGACAGGCCAGCTGTGGCTGCTGTTGCAATTGTTGTTCCTATAAATTTTCTACGATTGAGAGCGATATCGATATTTTGAATTTTCATTTTTTAATAAACTCTTGGAGTTTCTTTTAATTTAGAGAGAAATGGTGCAATAACTAGTCCGATTAAAACTGAGGCTAAAATGCTTATAGACAGAAATAACCAACTTATTTG
>JAYZVL010000044.1:0-39505 GCA_036155675.1 Pseudomonadota bacterium
CATATTCTTTAGCCGTTTCCCATTTCTGAAGCAATCGATCAACAACTTGCTGATATTCATCAGCATCTTCTGTGTACTGGCCATACATATTATGGCCAGATCCACGAGTAAAGTAAGCACCCTTTGGATCATCACCAGGCAAAGTTCTTGAAGCAATCGCATCACGATCAGAGTCAAGATAGCGATAAAAATGTTCCACTTTCTCAAGATCTGCCTTTCGAAGCACTTTGCCACGATCAGGCTGAGATGCATCTTTCCAAGTCAAATCAGGGCACATCCAATCGTTCATTCCGATATCGAGATCACTCAAAACAATAACTGGTGTTTGCAAACGTTCAGACAGATCGAAAGCATTTGCAGCAATATAAAAACATTCTTCAGGGTTGGCTGGAAACAGCAAAACATGGCGAGTATCTCCATGTGAAGCAAACGCACTTGAAGTGATATCTCCTTGTTGGGTTCGGGTTGGCATACCCGTAGAAGGTCCGCAGCGCTGAACATTAAATAGAACTGCTGGAATCTCGGCATAATATCCGTATCCCAAAAACTCACTCATAAGCGAAACACCTGGACCGCTAGTAGGAGTAAAAGCGCGAGCACCTGTCCAGCTTGCGCCCAAGACCATTCCCATAGCCGCGAGTTCATCTTCAGCCTGAATAATGCAGTAATTTTTTTCGCCTGTATCTTTATCAATACGGGTCATTTCACAAAAACGATTAAAACTGTCCATCAGAGATGTGGATGGTGTGATCGGATACCACGCGCCAACAGTCGCGCCAGCATAAACACAACCAAGAGCTGCAGCACTATTGCCATCAATAACTATATGATTTTTGGTTTTATTGCTCTTTCTTGCAGTAAAGGGCAATGGGGTCTCAAAGTTATCTTTTGCGTAGTCATAACCCATACGAATTGCCAATTGATTGGAATCAAGCAAAGCAGCTTTTTTTGCAAAAGTTTCCTTTAAAAGATTACTTACAACAGCAAGATCAATATCCAATAATGCAGCTATCACGCCAACATAAACTACATTTTTCATTAGAATACGAGCACGGGCAGTAGGAAAGTTCTCGTTACACATTTTAGATAAGGGGACACCAATAATTGTGATGTCATCGCGAGTGAGCATAGAGCTTCTAGGCCAAGTTGAGTCGTAAATCAGATAACCGCCCGGTGCAACTTCCTTGAGATCCTGTTGATAGGTTTCAGCATTCATCGCAACAACAAGATCAATGCGGCTTGAACGACCAAGGTAACCT
This sequence comes from Pseudomonadota bacterium, assembly GCA_036155675.1. Lineage (GTDB taxonomy): Bacteria > Pseudomonadota > Gammaproteobacteria > Steroidobacterales. The sequence continues at coordinate 1,260 of JAYZVL010000044.1, forward strand.
TTCTCGCTCGCTCGAATAACGTACCAGGTTGGTAAACCTTGAATATTTGAAGGGAAATAGTTTTTCCCTACGACCGGGATCCCCATACGAAATAAAGATTTCATCAAAAGGCCATTCGCGCTAGCTGAGCCCGTGCCATTAACATTAGCTATTTTGATAGAAAATTCGTTTATTGAAGGACTAGAAATCATTGTTTAATATGCTATGCAGCATTCCTAAAGATCGCAATACTGAAAATCAATTATCTCGACTTAAGCTGCATCCTTTTTAACTGGCTCATTAGACTGATCAGTAACATGTGGATGATGTAGAGTAAATTTCTGCATATCCCAAGCAGCTGTGGGACATCTCTCAGCACACAAGCTGCAATGCACACAAACATCTTCATCTTTGACCATTACTCTGCCGGTCTGAGGCAAATCAGCTGATACATATAGATCCTGAGTAGAATTATCAGCTGGGGCCGTGAGGCGACCGCGCAAATCCTCTTCCTCACCATTTTTTGTAATAGTTAGACAATCTACAGGGCAAACATCTATGCAGGCATCACACTCGATGCAAAGGTCAGCTGTGAATACAGTCTGAATATCGCAATTAAGGCATCTCTCAACTTCTTCTGCAGCAAGTTCGGGAGAAAAACCTAATTCAACTTCAATATTGAGCTTCTTAAAACGTTCTTTCAAATCAACATGAGGCATGATGGTTCTTTCTGCGGCATCGTAGCTATTGCTGTAACTCCATTCGTGAATCCCCATTTTTGTGCTTTCTAAATTTTGACCGTCAGGTAAGCGATCATGCATATCTTCATCCTGACAATATTTGTGAATCGATATAGCTGCTTGATGACCATGCTCCACAGCCCAAATAATGTTCTTAGGGCCAAAAGCAGCGTCACCGCCAAAAAAGACACCATCAAGAGTAGATTGAAAAGTCATTTCATCAACGACTGGTACTTCCCATTTATCGAATTCGATTCCAATATCCTTTTCCACCCAAGGAAATGCATTATCCTGGCCGATAGCAAGAATTACATCATCGCAAGGTATCATCTTTTCGCCGGTAACATGCTGTTCTTTAATTTGGCCGTCTTCACCAATAACATACTCTATCAATTCAAAAATCATGCCTACAAGTTTGCCCTTCTCTAGAACAAACTCTTTGGGCGAATGATTAATAACGATTTCGACATTTTCCTCTTCAGCATCTTCAAGCTCCCAATCAGAAGCCTTGAAAAAATCTCGGGGTTTTCGAGCCATGACTTTTACATTCTTGGCGCCTAAACGAAGTGAAGTACGACAACAATCCATCGCAGTATTCCCAACGCCAATTATCAAAACCTTTTCACCAATTGAATCCACATGATCAAAAGCTACAGATTCCAACCAATCGATCCCTATAAATATATTGTCAGAAGCTTCTTTGCGTCCTGGCAAATTCAACTCCTTGCCCCTTGGTGCGCCAGTGCCGACAAAAACAGCATCAAAATCCTGCTTTAACAACTCTGACATGCTCTCAATGGGATGATTGCATTTTAAGTCAACTCCCATATCCAAAATCATTTGGATCTCTTCATCAAGCACCGATTGAGGCAATCGGAAAGCTGGGATATTCGAGCGCATCAATCCACCAGTGACATCAAGCTTTTCAAAAATAGTCAGCTCATAACCCAATGGCGCAAGATCGTTTGCAACAGCAAGTGAAGCGCAGCCAGCGCCAATTAAAGCTATTTTTTTACCGTTATTAGGGCCCGCAGTTGGAAGCAATTCAGTTACATCGTCGCGATTATCAGCAGCTACTCTTTTCAACCTGCAAATTGCAACGGGTTTATCTTCAATACGATCTCTTCGGCAAGCTGGCTCGCAAGGACGATCGCAAACCCTCCCTAAGATTGCAGGAAAAACATTTGATTTTCGATTGAGCATATAGGCTTCGGTAAACTGCCCTTGGGCAATCAAACGAATATAGCCTGGAACATCAGTATGCGCAGGACATGCATACTGGCAATCTACAACCTTGTGAAAATAATCTGGGTTTGACGTATCTGTAGGGCGCATGTCTGTTTTGCCTGAACAGGCTTATATAATAAGTAATAGATGCTTAAATTAAGATAAATGTAAACGTGTAAAGTCAGCTCTAAACGTGCAAATGCATAGATTTGGAATAATCAACTTATCAAGGAGCTGAGAGTATACATATTCCGTAACTAATTAAAACAGTTTCATGTAGATCTTTAATAGGTTTTCTCTATCTAAAGCTTAAATTCGACATTTGACCTGAGCGACAATAGGCATATAGGGCTAGAAGAGATAGATAATTACAATCCTCAAGAGAAAATTGATAAATGTCAAGATTGGAATATTAAGGGTTTCCCCAGAGCCTGTTTTGTAGCTCCATCAGCGCCCCAAACTATTTCACCATTCACTAGCGTAGCAAAAATGCTTGAGCTAAATTCATAACCCTCCAGAGGCGACCAACCGCATTTATATAAAATATCTTCTCGTCGTACTTTAGTTGGTTTTGCAGGATCAATGATTACTAGGTCTGCCCAATAGCCCTCACGAATATATCCGCGATCAGGAATACCAAATAAATCAGCGACTGCGTGGCTGGTCTTTTCTGTGGCTAATTCAATAGAAAAACGGCCTCTTTGCACATGCTCCAAGACCATCAGTAAAGCGAACTGAACCAAAGGTAGGCCAGCTAAAACTTGGAAATAATTGCCAGCTTTCTCAGCCTCAGTATGTGGGGCATGATCTGTTGCAATAACGTCGATCCGGCCATCAATAACCGCTTGAATCAATGCATCGCGATCACTGGTTTTCTTTATAGCGGGGTTGCATTTGATCTTAGTGTCAAGCTCCGCATAATCATCCTGAGAATAAAATAAATGATGCACACAAGCTTCAGCTGTAATTCTTTTTCCCAAGCCTGGACCTGGCTTAAATAATTCAAGCTCGCGCTCTGTAGTTAGATGCAAAACGTGTAAACGCGTTCCATACTCAAGTGCAAGCTGCACCGCTTTGGATGATGATTTATAACATGCCTCTTCGGATCGAATAAGAGGATGCTCAATCATCGGAACATCATCGCCAAAACGCTCTCTGGCTAACTTCTCATTGGCCAGAATCGTTGGAGTATCTTCGCAATGCGTTGCAACCAAAACCTGTGCATCTTTAAAAATGCTGTGCAAAGTCTTTTCATTATCAACAAGCATCGAACCAGTTGAAGCCCCCATAAAAACCTTGATGCCACAAGCCTGCCCCGGGCGCAAAGCTCTAATCTCATCAACATTATCGTTAGTTGCGCCTAAGTAAAAAGCGTAATTTGCGTGGCATCGATCACGAGCAATATCGTATTTTTTATTTAATGCATCAATTGTAGTTGTAGCTGGGTTTACATTGGGCATATCCATAAAACTTGTTATGCCCCCAGCAACAGCAGCAGCAGATTCTGATGTTAAATTTCCCTTTGCAGTTAAGCCAGGTTCTCTGAAATGAACCTGGTCATCAATCATTCCTGGTAATACCCAACGGCCTTTTGCATCCAAAACCTTATCCGTTTCAGAAGCAACAATGCTCGAGGCAATCTTATCAATACGTCCAGAGCAAATACGAATATCAGACTCAAAAGTCTTGCCCTCATTGACAATAAGTGCATTGGTGATAAGTATTGATTTTCTCAATTTAAACCCTTTTCAATTCTAAGTGTTTAATGCAAAAGAATCAGTAGCCTGAATAAGCTCATGCGCTATAGCTTCTTCAAAGGCAGAATGACCAGCATCTGGAACTAATCTGAAATCAGCTTCAGGCCAAATTCGATGCAATTCCCAAGCGGTTCTCACTGGACAAACTACATCATATCTTCCCTGAATAATAATGGCTGGAATTTCACGAATTTTATAAATATCATTAAACAATTGATCTGGGGTTTCAAGAAATCCACCATTTACAAAATAATGCGTCTCTATCCTCGCTAGAGAAAATGCAAAATCATCTGCAGCGAACTTACCTGCGCTGACTTCAGAAACCAAAAGATTACTTGTTACGCCCTCCCAGACTGCCCAAGCTTTGGCGCACCTCAATTGTTCTTCCTTTTCGCCGATAGTAAGTCTTTGATAATATGCAGAAATTAAATTCTCCCGCTCATCAATTGGTATAGGAGCAATAAAATTTTCCCAATGATCCGGAAATATTTCGCTTGCGCCATATTGATAAAACCATTGCAATTCCGATGAACGCAACATAAAAATACCTCGCAGTATAATTTCAGTTACACATGCAGGGTATTTCTGGGCATAGCATAAAGCGAGCGTGCTGCCCCACGATCCCCCAAAGACCTGCCATCGCTCAATATCAAGTTCTTTTCGAAGCCGTTCAATGTCGTCAACCAAATCCCAAGTTGTATTCTCTTCCAAACAAGCATGAGGCCTGCTGCGCCCGGAACCACGTTGATCAAATACTACGATCCGATAATTTTTAGGGTTAAAGAACCTCCTTACAGCAGAATTAGAGCCTGCCCCAGGCCCGCCATGGAGAAAAACAACCGGTTTTCCAGTAGGGTTTCCAGATTCTTCATAGTAAAGCTCATGTATCCCAGGCACTTTTAAATAACCACTATTATAGGGCGCAAAAGGAGGGTATAGATTTCTTCGTCTTACTTTTGTCATAAACTAACTCTCGACAATCTGGCAACAAAACCAAGGACATTCCATATAAAATAAGAAATGGAACTTACACTACCCAATTCTGGTCCATTAAATCTAGGTTTTCCTAATAGTTGCGGACCAACCAACGGTTGTTGAAATAATAAATCTTTCTAACTTAGCTAAAAAATAGGATTTACATATGCTCTCAAGATGCTCAATTAGGGTTTTCCTAATTTCTATAATTTCTATTATAGCTTCGTTCATACCAACTTATCCCGTAAATGCCGAAGAGGCTCTTATCCCATTTGAAAAATTTGTATTAGATAATGGCCTCACTCTAATTGTTCATGAAGATCATAAAGCACCAATAGTAGCGGTAAACATCTGGTACCACGTAGGATCTCGCAATGAATCTCCAGGAAAAACTGGATACGCACATCTTTTTGAACACTTAATGTTTCAAGGTTCTGAAAACTCTGGGGGAGAATATCTGGAGTTGTTAGAAAAAGCTGGGGCGACTGATTTAAATGGCACAACCTGGTTTGACCGAACTAACTATTATCAAACAGTCCCAGTTAATGCACTAGATCGGGTCTTATTTCTTGAATCAGATCGAATGGGCCACTTATTGGGTGCAATAGATCAAGCTGTTCTAGATGAGCAACGTGGGGTTGTTCAGAATGAAAAACGTCAAGGCGAAAATCAACCTTACAGTAAAATCTGGGAAAGCCTTTTACGACAGGTCTTTCCTGTAGGGCATCCTTATTCATGGGAAACGATAGGAGCAATGGAAGACCTAGAAGCTGCGTCATTAGAAGATATGCAAACTTGGTTTAAGACTTACTATGGACCTAATAATGCAGTATTAGTTGTTGCAGGCGATATAGAAGCAAAGGAAGTTCTCAGCCGAGTAGAAAAATATTTTGGTGATATCCCAGCTGGCCCTCCCCTTAGCTCGATAGAAGAATGGATTCCACTGCACACTTCAGAACGACGCGAACTTATACAAGATCGTGTTCCGCAAGAAAGGTTATATATATCTTGGGCTTCGCCTAAATGGGGAACAACAGAGGCTCATCATCTAGAAATTGCTCGGGCAATTCTTGCGAGTGGCAAAAATTCACGACTTTATGAAAGATTAGTTTATAGAGATCAAATAGCTACAGATATCTCAATCTCTGGTTACGCTTTTGAAATTTCAGGAATAGAGATTATCGAAGCTTCTTTAAAGAAAAATAAAGACATCAGGGAGGCAGAAAGGATCATTAGGGAAGAGATTAAAAGATTAGTTGACGATGGTCCAACAAGCATTGAACTAAAACGCATAAAGAATCTTGCTCGCGCAGCATTTATTCGAGGTATCGAGCGTATCGGCGGACCTGGCAGTAAGTCAGCGGTTCTTGCAGAAAACATGGTTTTTTCTAAAGATCCAAGTCGATATCAAAAACGCCAAGAAGACATAGCAAATGCAACAAAAAAAGACATACAAAAGGTTCTTGCTAAATGGCTAAGTCGTCCGCCCTATGTTGCAGATATCGTTCCTTATCCAGAATTTAAAACCACTCAAGAAAGAATAAATCGAGACGAAGTACCGGCAACCTCGTCACCTGATGCAGCAATTTTTCCTTCTATTCAGCAAGATACACTTTCCAATGGATTAAAACTTTTAGTTGTTAATCGACCAACAATTCCAGATGTTAAGTTCAACCTAATTTTTAATGCCGGCTACTCAAGTGATAAATTGGAAAAATCAGGTTTAGCTAGTATCACAATGGCAATGCTTGATGAAGGAACAAATAAATTAAATACGCTTGAGATTAGTGAAAAACTAGACTTATTAGGCGCCCAATTCAGTGCAGGCGTAGGGCTGGATACAGCAAACTTAAGTATTGCTGCGCTTAATGAAAATCTTGATGAATCCCTTAAACTCTTTTCAGAGATAATTCTGAATCCTAGCTTTCCGATAAAAGAGTTAGAAAGATTACGTACTCAGTATTTAACGTTTATTCAACAAGAAAAAGTTACCCCCATCAGTATGGCTCTGCGTTTATTGCCTGGAATGCTTTATGGCAATCAACACCCCTATTCACAACCATTGACAGGATCAGGCTCAGAAAAGTCTATTGGAGCGCTTAAACAAAAAGACTTACAAAATTGGCATAAAACTTGGCTCAAGCCAAATAATGCAACACTGGTTGTTGTGGGAAATATTTCTTTCGAAGATATAAAAGAGAGAGTAGAAAAAGTTTTCCGTAATTGGCAATCGGAGCCCACACCAGAAATTAATATCCCTATTGTCAATGCTAAAAATAATGACTTTCTCTACCTAATAGATAAACCTGGAGCAGAACAGTCAATAATTATGGCTGGACAATTGATTAACCCAGTAAATAATCCTAATGAGACTGCAATACAAGTCATGAACGATGTGCTTGGAGGGCAATTTTCATCACGAATCAATATGAATCTCAGAGAAAATAAGAATTGGTCTTATGGAGCAAGAAGCCTTATATGGTCAACCCGAGGACAAAGACCATTTATTATGTACGCTCCAGTTCAAACTGATAAAACTGCACCTGCTTTAGCTGAAATGTTTAGAGAAATATCGGAAATTCGCGACGAAAACCCTCCAAATGAGAATGAACTTAAACGAATAAAACTTTCACGCACTCTATCTCTTCCTGGGCGATGGGAAACCAATAGTGCGGTCATAGGTGCGGTTTCAGAATTAATTACATATCAACTCCCTTTAGATTATTGGGATAGCTTTGCTAAAAATATAAACAATCTTAATATCAGTCAAGTAAGTGAAGCAGCGGCAAAAACACTAAAACCAAAAGAATTAGTCTGGGTAGTTATTGGGGATAAAGAAAGAGTTGATAAAGAAATAAGAAATATCGGCTTTGAAAAAATTAAGTTGATAGATGCTGAAGGGCTATCAATTAATTAGAATTAATGAATTGTATTCAATCGGGATTAGCTCTTGAAACGCTTCACTAACTATGCAAAATATCACTCATTTTATTTGATAGAGATCTCAAAAGATTCTTTAAAAGAAAATTGAATAACCAAAACATAATTATTTATTTATTAAAATCCAATGATTGAAACACACGCCTTAACAAAAAATTTCGGGACTCTAGTTGCTGTAGAAAGACTTTCCTTTAGTGTCCGCCCTGGAGAAGTGCTTGGCTTCCTTGGGCCAAACGGTGCAGGTAAAAGCACAACCATGCGGATGATCGCAGGTTATGTGTCGCCTACTAGCGGAAACATTAAAGTCGGTAAATTTGACCTTTACGAAAAACCTATTGAAGCAAAAAAGATTATTGGTTATCTACCTGAAGGAGCTCCAACATACGGTGAAATGACAACAGTGGATTTCCTGCATTTTATTGCAGATATAAGAAAATTAACTGGGTCAATTAGAAAACAAAGACTTGAACAAGTAATAAATATACTCCACCTTGAAAAAGTTCTTGAGCAAAAAATAGACACATTGTCCAAAGGATATAAAAGACGAGTTGGCCTAGGCCAAGCAATCCTGCACGACCCTCAAATCTTAATTCTTGATGAGCCCACAGATGGTCTTGATCCAAATCAAAAGCATGAGGTGAGAGAACTCATAAGAAGCATGTCCAAAAATAAAACCATAATAATTTCAACTCATATTCTTGAAGAAGTAGACGCAGTTTGCGATCGCGCAATGATTATTTCTAACGGTCGATTAATACTAGATGAAACACCAGAAAAGCTTCTAAAGCGGTCGAAAAGTAATAACGCAGTAATCATAAGGTTAACGAATATTCAAGAATCTGAAACGGTAGCAAATGCTATTGAGAAGTTTAAATATGTAGATAAAATTATAAAAAATAAAGATTCAGGTGAAATAAAAATTTTTTCTAAAAACAATAAAAAAATTCTCCAAGAAATTTCAGTTGCTGTAACTGATGCCGGCTGGAAACTTGATGAAATTCGTCAAGATGCTGGCAGACTTGATGAAGTGTTTCGTGAAGTTACTAAATATAAGAGTGATACATGAATACAACTCTAGCAATAGCCAGACGTGAATTTCGGAGTTATTTCTCAACTCCTTTGGCTTATGTCTTTATTGTTATTTACCTTGCTCTGAGCAGTTGGTTCACTTTCTACCTTGGCGGATTATATGAAAGAAACCAAGCGGATCTTTTGCCATTCTTTAATTATCAACCTTGGTTATTTTTGATTTTAATACCCTCAATCTCAATGCGACTATGGGCTGAAGAAAGAAAAACTGGAAGCATTGAGCTTTTAATGACGCTTCCAATAAGCATGTGGCAAGCAATTATTGGTAAATTTTTCGCAGCCTGGCTTTTTACTTCTATCGCAATATTTTTAACTTTTCCGCTGTGGCTAACCGTAAACTATCTTGGTAGCCCAGATAATGGCGCTATTTTTGCTGGGTATATTGGTTGCATATTCTTAGCCGGGGCTTTTCTGTCTATTGGCTCATGTATTTCAGCTGCAAATCGTAATCAAGTTGTCGCCTTTATTGTAACAATTCTGGTGTGTTTAATATTTTTACTTAGCGGTTTTCCGATGGTATTAGATTTTTTCTCTGGATGGGCGCCTAAATTAATACTTGATGCAATAGCTGGTCTAAGCTTTCTTAGTCATTTTACATCAATCAGTAAAGGCGTGATTGATATTCGAGACATTATTTACTTTGTAATTATTATTTCTGGTTGGCTTTATGCCAACACTTTAGTATTAGAAATTAAAAAAGGCACTTAATTAAAGGATGCAAGAAATGCATGCCGGAAAAATACAATCTAATACAATGGGGTTGATTGCCATTGCTTCAATCGTAATTATTACGATTACTCTAAGTAATTCGTTGATACGCGGATTAAGAGTTGACCTTACTGAGAATAGTTTATACACACTCTCAGATGGTACAAAAGAAATCTTAAGTGCTATAGAGGAGCCAATTAATCTATATTTTTTCTTTTCAAAAAAAGCTGCTCAAGATCTACCATTTTTAAGCACCTATTCTCAAAGAATTCAAGAACTATTACTCGAATTTCAACAGCAGAATCCAAAAAAACTGAATGTTATATTCACAGATCCCCTGCCTTTCTCTGAGGATGAAGACAGGGCAACTGGATTTGGCCTTCAAGGAGTCAACCTTTCTATTGGTGATGATGCACTTTTCATGGGGCTAGCGGGGACTAATGCGATAGGTAATGAGGTCATTATTCCAATCTTTGACCCAAATAAAGAAACATTCTTAGAATACGACTTAGCCAAATTAATCTATGAACTTGCTAATCCAAAAAAACGAAATGTTGCCATTCTGAGCACACTGCCCATTAATGGTAATTTTGATCCAATATCGCAACAAATTCAGCCAGATTGGGTTTTCTTAGAGCAGCTAGATCAGCTTTATAAACTTCAATATCTAGAGCCGAATATTCAAGCGATTGATTCAGAAATTGAAGCGCTAATATTAATTCATCCAAAAGAGCTCGGGGTTGAAGCCGAATACGCTATCGATCAATTCGTGTTGCGTGGAGGTAAATTAATCGTATTTGCCGACCCGTGGTCCGATACTGAAAACCGAATCACAATGGGCCAACCAATGGGGGGCTCTCAAATCTCGTCCTCAAATCTAAATTCTCTTCTAGAAGCATGGGGAGTTAAAATACCTGAGAAAGAAATTGTTGGAGATGCTGCATATGCATTGCAGGTTCAGTCAGCTAACGGCATCCCAACAAGACACCTTGCTATGCTGGGTTTACAAAATGAAAGTATTGATAAACAAGATATTATTACAGCAAATCTTGAATCCATTAATATCGGCTATAGCGGACACATCAAAATTCTAGAGGATGCCAAAACAAAATTCACGCCCCTTTTAGTTACCTCTAATCAATCTAGCATCCTTCCTGCCGCACTTCTGAATATTGCTTCTCAAGACCCTTCAATCTTGCAGCAGGGATTTCAGCCGACTGGAGAAAACTATGTTATCGCAGGACGAATTAGCGGTAACGTTAAAAGTGCCTTCCCTGAAGCTATAAAAGATTCAGATAAAGAAGAACATTTACTTGAGTCATCTTCTCCAATCAATATTTTGGTTATTGCTGACACAGATTTGTTGTCCGATCGTTTTTGGGTTCAACAGCAAAACTTTTTTGGGCAGAGATTAGTAACTCCTTTTGCTAATAACGGCGACTTTATCAATAACGCACTGGATAATATTTTGGGTAGCAAAGCACTTATAGGTGTTCGAGGCAGACCAACATTTAATCGTCCATTTACACGGGTAGAGAACCTATCGCGTCGTGCTGAAGATGAATATCGAATTCGAGAACTTATGCTTCAACAAGAACTCACTGAAACCGAAAATCGTTTAGGGGAATTACAAGCTGAGGAAGGTGAAAATGGAGCGCTAATTTTAAGTTCTGAACAACAAACTGAACTTCAGCGCTTTCAAGATGAAAGGTTGCGTATTAGAAAAGAATTACGCCTAGTCCAGCGTAACTTACGTAGCGATATCGAAGGTTTAGGTAACAATCTAAAAATACTAAACATAGTTCTAATACCTCTAATTTTTTCATTTCTTTCAATTGGATTAAATTTTTTCCGTCGTTCATATAAAACTTCACATCATGGATAAAAACAGTAAATCTGTTACTAATCTCTTTATAGCGCTAACCTTATTAGCACTCATAACGCTGGTTGTTTCTGTAAATCAAAAAGAAGGCAGTAATATGCTTCTCGCACCTGGATTATTGGGTGAAATAAACCAAACCAATTCACTAACAATAAAAACTACCGGTGAAAAATTAGTTGCAGACATACAAAAAGTAGGTGATAAGTGGGTTGTTGTAAATGCTAAAAATTACCCTGCCAATCTTGCGGCCGTTCGGAATTTTTTATTGGCTCTATCAGAGGCTAAGATTCTTGAGGAAACTACCTCAAAAGCTGAGAATTATGAGAAATTGGGAGTATCTGATATCACCTCAAAAAACGTATCAAGCACACTAGTTGAAATTATTAATCAAAATAGGATGCTAAATTTGCTTCTGGGTAATTTGAGCAGTGGAAATTCAACATTTGTTAGACGGCAAAATGATAAGCAAAGCTGGCGCGTCAGCGGATCACTAAATCCTGGAAAAGAAACAAAAGACTGGCTCAATCGCTCAATAATCGATATTAATCCCTCTGAAATTAAAGGACTTGATATTGAACATAGGGATGGAGAAATAGTTAGAATCGATAAATCAGACAACAAATTTATCTTGAGAGGTAAATCTAAAGATCAAGTATTAAAAACTCCAGGAATTTTAGAAAGTTTAGTTGGAGCGCTTACTAAACTTGAATTTGATGAGTTTAATTTGGCCAGCAATTTTACTTCAAAGCAAAAAAATCCACTTGCGAAAATCAGCATTCAAATGGTCAATGGAATTGTTTTAGATATAGATGCGATCGATCAAGATGATTCAATATGGTTTATTTTTAATGCCAAGCAAAGCATAGAAATTATAGGAATAAATGATGGCGCATTAAATAAAAAAGAGCTTGAAACTTACTTAATTACTGAAGAAATTAATGAACGTCTCAAAAATTGGGCATATAAAGTCCCAAGCTATAAGTCAGACTGGTTAATTAAACGAAACGCCGACCTTATAAACGCAACAACCTAAATTGTTTAATCGCTTGGTTTTCTAAAACGAAGAGTAAACCGATCGCTCTCACCAATGGCTAAGTATTTATCTCTATCTTGCTCTTTAAGCCTTAGAGTTGGAGGTAATGTCCAAACACCTGAAGGATGATCTTTGGTATCTAACTGGTTTGCATTAATTTCAGCCTTCTCTTCGAAAATAAACCCTGCTGATTCAATCATTTCGATTGCATAAAGCTCATTTACATATCCAGATGCCGCCTTAGGGTCCTGAGTAACTGCTGGGTCACCACGATGTTCAACAACCCCTAAAACTCCTCCTGGCTTAAGTGCTTTAAACATGGCGTCAAACATCACTCCTTGTCCGCTTCGAGGCATCCAATTATGGATGTTCCTAAAGGTTAAAACTAAATCTACAGTCTCGGGAGAAGCAGGCTCTAAGTAATTTGGCGCCATAAGGATGCCTGTTTGAACTTTGTCATAAACAGCCGGATTAGAATCAAGCTTATCTTGATAAGCAGCCGCAGCGCTCTTTATAAATGGTACGGAGGATTTGGGGTCCCATCCAGCAGCTATATAAGTGCCCTCATTGCGTAAATAAGGAGCAAGTATTTCTGTCCACCAACCGCCCCCAGGAGAAATCTCCATCACTGTCTGGTCTGGCTTTAATCCAAAAAATGTTAATGTCTCTAAAGGATGACGCCAAGCATCTCGGTCAATAAAAGCCGGAGTTCTATGCTCAGCGGTTAATATGGCTTCAAGAGCTAAATCCGTATTTTTATGATTATTTGCAAATGCCATCTCAATTAAAAGAAAGGCGCCAATAGATACTAAGACCAAAATCCTCTTCATAATTTTCCTCAATACTTATAATTCAGAGGATAGAGCATAGGCCATTCTCAGAGGTATTCTCAAGTATTTAAACGGAACTTTTTTATTCTAGCCATTTTTTAAGTTCTGAAGGTGGCTAATCTTTACTGTTTACTGCATGCAATAACTAAATAAGGGATATTTTAGATCAGAATTTATCGTTGGCAATTTGGAGCCTTACTTCTTCTTGCCTGATCGTATATTGCTATTGCTTCAGGCATTAAGTCAGATAAATCAGTAATTCGTTTAGAATTAGATGGATGAGTTGATAAAAATTCTGGGGGTGAATCACCACCAACTTTTGACATATTCTGCCATAACTGCACAGCAGCTCTAGGATCAAACCCCGCACTTGCCATATATTTCAAACCCAATAGGTCGGCCTCGCCCTCTTGGGCACGTCCGTATGGCATCATCAAGCCAATATCTGCTCCAATTGCCACGGCGTCAATCACATCTCCAGAAATACCAATAATCTGACCGATTGCAAGCCCGCTTTGCTTCGCCATTTCACGATTAGCTCGTTCCAAAGAATGATTAAGAGTCACGTGAGCAATTTCATGTCCAATCACAGCCGCAAGCTGATTTTGATTCTTAGCGGTCTTAAATAATCCAGTATATATACCGACCTTACCCCCAGGCATAGCAAATGCATTAACAGATTTATCCTTGAATATTTCAACCTCCCAATTGAGGTTCAAATATATTTCAGGTAATTCTGCAATAACTGCATTAGTAATACATTCAACATACTGACGATCAGTGACCTTTTTTGACAGAGGGATTTGCTTACGCATTTGATTAAATTGTTCTTGAGAAATTTTTTCAAGCTGCTGGGAAGAAACGCAAGCAAGCAAATAAAATGATAGGGAAATAAAAAAAAGAATTCTTAAGGCAATTAACTTCATCTTAAAAAATTCTTACAAAATAGAATTTCTATTAATAGATCTAATAACTGCATTTAGAGCAGATTGGAGCTTCTGAATCAAACCTTCGGGAGAATTAAATTTAACAGAGTAAATACTTGCATCATTTATTTAATTTAATAAATAGTCATCACTAGAACCAAGCTCATCAACTAAACCAAGTTCCATAGCTTTAGTGCCATACCAATATTCTCCGGTTGATACTGATTCAACATCTAAATTTGGCCTATGAAATGAAACAGCCCCTTTAAATAATCCATGCACCTCTTCAAGATCTTGTCGCGTTTTCTCACGATCTTCTTCGGTATTTTTACCAAACATGGTAAGAGTTCTTTTATACTTGCCTGCCGTCACCTGTTCCCAATCAATGCCTTGTTTTTCTAATAGGCGATTAAAATTTGGGAGCTGAGCAAGCACACCAATGGATCCAATAATTGCAAAAGGCGCAGCAACAATTTTGTTTGCAACACTAGCCATTAAATAGCCGCCACTAGCTGCAACCTTGTCAACAATAACAACTAATGGAATTTTATTATCTTTAATACGTTGTAATTGTGAAGCTCCTAAACCGTGATCTTGAACTGCTCCGCCAGAATTATCTAACCTCACAATAACCTCATCGGATTGATTTGCAACTGAAATCACTGCAGTAATCTCTTCGCGCAAAGATTCAACTGCTGTAGCACGAACATCACCCTTAAAGTCCAAAACAAAAATACGTTTTTCCTGTAATTCTGAATGTTTGGAATTTTTTTCTATCTCTTTAAGCTCTTTCTTCTGATTCTTTTGATGCGCTTTCCAATCAGCTTTTCCTAAAACCTTTTGCTGCAAGATATCAGCCATATCTCGGTATTTATCATTCAATTTTTCTACCGTTAAACCAATCTGGCGTGATTCACGACGAGAAATTGAAGCAATAGAAAAAAGAACAGCAATTATCGCCAAAACGATAGTAATTGCTTTTAAAAGAAATAAACTAAAATCCAAAAAAAAAGCTGTCATGCTATATAAACACCTAAAAAAATTATTAAAATAAAAACTAATTTCTTGAAATTAGCCCCACATTACTCTTTTCGAAAACTCGATCTGCCCTGTAACTTGATCTAACCATCGGTCCAGAAACAACTTCCATAAAACCTCTTTTTATGCCTTCATCACGGAACCAATCAAAAGCTTCTGGCGAAATAAACTCTTCTACTGGCAAATGATTTATAGTTGGTTGGAGATATTGCCCCAAAGTTAAAATGTCAACCTGATTTTCACGCAGTTGATCCATAGTTCGAAGAACTTCTTCCTGCTTCTCACCAAAACCAAGCATCAAGCTTGTTTTAACCAAGATATCTGGTGCCATTTTCTTTGCCATACTAAGAACATTCATCGTTCTTTGATAACTTGCACGTGGATCTCGCACAAGCTCTGTGAGTCTTTCAACGGTTTCTATATTTTGTGCGAAAACATCCAAGCCAGAATTTATAACTGTAGAGACATTTTCAAATTTCCCCTCGAAATCAGGCGTCAAAGCTTCAACAAGAGTATTTGGATTAAGTTTTTTTACAGCAGCGATACAATCAGCATAATGAGATGCGCCTCCATCGATTAAATCATCTCGATCAACCGATGTTAAAACCACATAACCAAGTTTCATTAACGAAACAGACTGGGCTGTATTCTTTGGTTCCATTGGGTCGAGCCAACCATTTGGATTGCCAGTGTCTACAGCGCAAAAACGACAGGCTCTTGTGCAAACATTGCCCATCAACATTATCGTAGCCGTACCAGCATTCCAGCATTCACCAATATTAGGACACTTAGATTCCTCGCATACTGTACTAAGACGATGCTGACTAACAATGCTTCGCACCCTAGAAAAATCAACTCCGCTCGGAAGTTTTGCTTTCAGCCAGCTTGGTTTAGAGATGATTGGAATTTGATCAAGTTTCCGGCTTTTAATTCCATCCTTAACAGCGATAATGCCAAATTCATTGCGGTATTTATGACCTGATTCAGTTTTAGTGTCTATTTTTTTAATTGAGCCTTTCACATTCATTCTATTTCAAATTCCAGATTAGATTGTCTAGTCACAATTCTCGCACAATATCGTGATAAAACATTAGGAAAAAGACAAAGAGCGAAGGTTTCGTTTCAGAAATAAGAAATCATTGCTAAGATCTAATGAATCAATAGCTTGAGTGGATTACACTGGTATTAAATTTGATAAATATTTTTTTGGATGTTCGAAAATGCTATTTTTTTTCAAAATTATTAGAAATTTAAGTCTTTTTTGTATGGCCTTAGTAACTGTTGGTTATGCAGAGGATATTACAACAGCCCGAGAAAAAGCACTTGATAGTCAAGCATACTTGTTAGCAAATTCTCTTTACGAAAATGCTGAAAAAAATAGGCGGCGGGCAGAAAAAAATGCTGAGAATAATCCTCAAAGGAGTGCTAGGTCTAAAAATATTGCGATTGATTATTACAATCAAGCTTATGAACTTGCGACAAAAAATTCTATTTTTCTCGAAGAAACATTAAAAGCAAGAAATCTGACGATTACAAAAGTTTCAGATACTTTAGGCAATGAGTCTTGGTCGCAAGCTGAAAAATTACTTCAGCAATCTTTATTTGAACTAAACAGAAATCGCACTGAAAAAGCGAGAGAGATTGCTTTTTCAGCAATTAAATATTTCGATGATGCTATTGTTGAATCTATTCAAGATAGGATGCTAAAAATCGCAAGAGAAAAAATAAATACAGCTTATAATCTAAAGGCAGAGCGTTACGCACCTGTCACAATCAAACTGGCTACAACTGTTGAAACACAAGTAGAGAATCTTCTTACAAAAGACAGAACCCAACTAAAGGAAGCAGAATTTCTCAGCAAAGAAGTAGAGGCTTACGCAGATAAAGCAATTCAAATTACTCAACTTGCTAAAGGAAAACCCAGTTATGAAACTACTATTCGAGACTCGGAATCACGACTGCATAGATTGTTAATCGCTGCAGGCAAGGATGTGCCTTTAAACTTTAACCCTGAATTAAGCACTACCACTCTTGAAAATGAAATTCAGCGACTGCGCTCCCAAGAAAGGGACTTAAATAATCAAATTAATAATAGCAGGCAATTTATAGCTGCTCTTGAAGATGAAATTCGTGATTTAGATGATAGATTAGGTGGAGTATCTACAGAAAAACAATCTCTAATTATGCAGATTGAACTGCAAGCAAGAAGTTTGGAAAAGCTTAATCAGGTTGAATCAACATTCAGTCAGGATGAAGCAGAAATATATAGTCAATCTGGAAATATTGTTATACGCCTAATTGGTTTAAAGTTTGCCAGCGGATCAGCTGAATTAGGCATAGAAAGCAAAAATTTATTAAATAAAATAGCTAAAGTTGTTGATCTTTATACAAATTCCAGTGTTTTGATTGAAGGTCATACAGACTCTCAGGGAAGTGCGGTTGAGAACAAAAAACTATCGCAAATACGAGCTGATATGATCTTAAATCAACTTGTAGCAAGTATGCGTATCCCTGCTTTTCGAATAAGCTCAATTGGCTACGGCGAATCCAAGCCGATCGCTAACAATGAGACTGAACTTGGTAGAGAGAAAAATCGGCGTATAGATTTAATTATTATCCCACAAGTTTTAGACTCTGACTTGGAAAGCCGTTAATGGGAGTAAAAATTAGAAATCTTTTCCTACCATTTAACCTTTTTCTTCTGCTTATAAATTTTTCAATTTATACAAATACATCAAAGGCTGCGGAACCTGAAAGGTTTCTGCAAGATTTTAATAAAACCCAAATATATATCGAAACACATCATCGCTGTATCTTCTTTTCTGTTTACATTGCAAGCACTCGAGAGCAAAAATCACAAGGGCTTATGTTTATTGAATTCATGCCCATCTCAGAGGGTATGATATTTATTTATGCAAAAAATACACCTATATCCATGTGGATGAAAAATACATTCATCCCGCTAGATATGCTCTTCCTTAAAGAAGATGGAAAAGTAACAAAAATTACTGTTCAAACTGAACCTATGTCAGAAAAAATTATTTACTCGGATGAAAAAGTGAGGGCGGTGTTAGAAATTAATGCAGGAGCATCAGAATATTTTGGAATAGCTAAAGACTCTCAAATCAATTTTTTTGAAAAAAGAACCCAAGAGTTATTATTTTTTTAAGGTATATTAGAAAAGCTTCTATCTAAATAAGTTTTATTCAAAAACCAATTCTGCGTCAGCCTTGGGTTGTTTTTTACTTGATTGACGCCAATCATTTCCTAGTCCTAACAATGCCGGAACAAACATCAAAACCAAAAACGGTGAAACCAACATTCCAAATACAATTGTCGCTGCCATTGGTTGAACAAATTGTGCTTGCATGCTGCCCTCGAACATCAGCGGGGTTAATCCGCCCACTGTAGTTATTGTAGTAAGGCACACGGGTCGCAATCGATCCTTGGTGCCCTCTATAATAGCTTCTCGCATTTCTTTACCTTTACGCCGCAATCGTTGAATAGCTGTAACTAGAATGATTGAATCATTAATCATTACTCCAGCCAATCCAACCAAAGCCTGTAAGCTGAGCATATTCATATTCAAGCCCATAATGTAGTGGCCTAAAAGAGCTCCAATCAGTGCAAATGGAATGATCGATAAAACAATAAAGGGTGTTCGATAACTAGAAAAAACCCAAGCAAGAATAATATACATCGTTACAAGTGCTACTAAGGCTGCATTGCGAACATCCGTGAATGCTGCGCCTTGCTCTTCAGCTTTGCCTTTATAGTCTATTTGCACATCGTAACGGCGCATAATCTCAGGAGCAAAATCAGATTGGAAAAGCGCTAAAATTTCATTAGAAGTATTTAAATCTGTATCAACATCAGCAGTCACTGCAACTTGTCTTATACCATCCTCCCGCCTTATTTGAGCAAAGCCTAAGCGAGATTGAAGATTAACGGCTTCTGTAATAGGAGTCAGTCGGCCCTCTGGGGGGCTAACATAAAACTCACGAATAGAACTCATGCGCGCTCTTTCTTTAGGCAACATAACTCGAACAACAACTTCTTCTTCATCTCGAGCGAAGCGCTTTGCTATCGCTCCTTCAAACGCATTACGAACCTGTTGCGCAACAGATTCGGTAGTAAAGCCCTTAGCTCGACCTTCAGGAGTTAACCCCAAAACAATTTCTTGTTTCCCCCATGGCAAATTGTCTTCAATAGCAACTGTACCTGGAATTCTTCTCAAAACTTCACGAATTTCTATGGCTGCTAATTTCATCTCATCAAGAGTATTGCCAAAGATACGTATATCAATATCCTTGCCTGGGGGACCCCCATCACTTCGTTCAAACATAACCAGACTTTCAATTCCAGAAATGGGATTAACTTCTTTTTTCCATTCGGCAAAGAAATCGCGATTCCTTACATCACGTTGATCACTGGCGATAAATTCAATATATATACCGCCGAGATGATCGCCTCCTGCAACCGTTGCAACGGTTCTTCCTTCACTAGTTGCAATACTTCCAACAGCATGCACAATCAAACCTCGCTTACCACCAGTTAATCTATCTTCAACCTCAAAAGCAGACCTTTCCAATTCTAAAACCATTGCCTCTGTCTTTTCTCTAGGAGTTCCGGGACTAAAGGAAAAATTCGCGAACACAACATCTGTTTCCGGAGAAGGAAAAAATTCAAATGGGACGCGGCCTGTAAATAACAAGACAATAGAAAGTATTAATGCACAAAAGGCTCCAGTGACAGTCGAATATCGCAGACGATAAACATGCTCCATAAATGCATGAAACTGTTTGTCTCTAAATTGATTAAAAGACTTATGAAAGCTTCCCAAACGGGGGCCACCATCCGCATCCATACGTTTAAGCGCGCCACGAAGATGCATTGGCAAAACTAAGAAACACTCAGCAAGACTAAAAAGTATAATCATACAAATGGTCAAAGGCACATTACCAATAATCTGGCCAATGGTGTCGCCAAGCATCAGTAGAGGGAAGAATGCAGCAAGCGTAGTCAAAGAAGCCGCTATAACGGGAGCCTTCATAGTCAAGGCTCCTTGAATAGAGGCCTCTTCGGCAGTCATTCCCCGACGATGCAAGGTCTCAGTTCGCTCCCCAACTACAATTGCATCATCAACAATAATTCCTAAGCCCATAATTACGGCAAATAAACTGATCATATTGAGAGACATACCCAATATATACATTCCGCCAATTGCTGAGAGAATAGCAATTGGTATTCCTGCTGCCACCCAAAAAGCAATTCTGGCATTTAAAAATAGATACAAAGCTGCAAGAACCAATAGCAAGCCACCAAGACCATTCTCAAGTAACATATCGATTCTTTCTCGCACAACATTAGAGAAGACATCGTATTGATCAAGACGAAGTGAAGAAGGTAATGTTGGTCTGAGTTGACGAAGATATTCGTTCACAGTGTTTTGAGCATCAATTGAATCGATTCCCCTTCCTCGCTTTATCTGCAAAGCGATGGAGGCTGAACCTTTATACAAATGAGAAATTGAATTCTCCTTGAAGCTTTCTTTTATAACAGCAACATCCTTAAGAAGAACCTTTTCTCCCGTATCCCGAGAAATAATTTCTATTTCAGAAACTTCATTGGAATTTCGAGCTAAGCCTTCGCTGCGAATTTGCCTTGAGCGCCCTCCAGATTGGATACTTCCCGAAGGCAAATCAAGAGAAGTTTGGCCTACACGAGAAGCAACATCATTAAGACTAAGACGTAATTCACGTAATGCAGAATCAGGAACCTCAACCCAAATCTCAGAATCTCGAGCGCCAATAATATTGACTGATGGCAACCCTTTTTTTAGAAGATCATCACGAATTTGACGTGCATAACCCTTCAGAGCCTGTTCGGTAAAAGGTCCAGAAATTTCTAACTTAGAAACATTATCTCTTTCCAAAACCTGATTAATAATTGGTCGTTCAATATCTGCTGGGAAAGTTGTGATGCGGGCAGTAGCAGATTGAACATCAGCTAGAGCCTTAGACATATCTGTACCTTGCTCGAATGTAACGCTTACTTCAGCAGTACCTTCAAAAGCTACGGCATCAACTTTTTTTACGCCATCAATAAAGCGAACTTCGGGCTCGATAGCAAGGATAACATTCGCCTCAATATCCTGCGGGCTTGCACCCGGCCAAACAACATTGATTTTAATTATTTCAATATCAATGTCCGGTAAAACCTGACGATTAATATTAGCTAAACCAAACAAACCGAATAAAATAAGCAACATCATCAATAAATTGCCTGCAACAGGATGCAATGCAAAAGTTTCAATAATTCCTTTTGGGTTTTCTGGCATTAGCGAATCTCTACCTTAATACCGACACCACCTTCACGTATCTGGTTAGTAACAACTTTATCCCCATCGATAATTGCTGGGTCACCAGAAGCAACAAACAACATATCATCGCCATCAAACCCCTTGACTTCAATATTCCGCATTTCAAGTCGACCATTTACCACAACATAAACTTGATCTGCGCCATAAAGTGCGCTCTCGGGAACCTTAAAGACATTCTGATAATTTTTGTCTAAAACTCTTGCCCAAACAAAAGCACCTGGGCGCAAGAGTGTTTTAGCATCTGACTCGATCACTCCATAAAGGCCCACCCCACCGGTTGACGAATCTATCTCAGCGCCTATTCTTTCAACTACAGCTGAATACGTTAAGGTTTCATCGCCAACCTGCCATAAAATTTCGACTGATCGGCCTTCAATATTCTCATTGGCTTCTAATAAGCGTCCCAATTGTGCCTTGGACAAAGCAAATCGAACTTCCAATCTACTCATATCTATGATCTCAGCAATTTGATCATTCATACTGAGTTGTTTGCCCAACTCTGCAGCAACCCCATTCAAAACGCCTTCATAAGGCGCAATCAATCTTGCGTCTGTAAGCGCTCTTTCGGCACGTAACAACCCAATCCGACGTTGTTCCAAAGTGGCTTGACGTTGTTCTAAGGCCAGAGTCGCATCATCCAAATTCTGTTCCGAAACATTATTTTCATCATAAAGATCACGGATGCGAGTTAAATCGCGTCGAGTAATCTCTAGATCAACCTGGGCTTCGGTAAGTAAAGCTTTTTGCTCATTCACATCATTTGAATATTCAAAAGGGTCAATCTGAACAAGTAATTCACCTTCTTGGACTAATGCGCCTTCGCGAAAATTCTGACCAACTTTAACAATTGGACCAGGAACTCGAGAACGTAGCTCACTTCGTCGGCCTGAAATCACTTGGCCAAAGAGTTCTAATGTCGGCTGATAGTCAGATTTATATATTTCAACAACATCAACTGGCCAAATTCGCTCCGGTAAATCTACCGGTGCCATTCGAGGTCGGGTCATAACCATCAAAACAAGAGCTAAAATTGTTACCAACACAATCAGTAATGGTTTGTTAACAATAGTCTTAGCAATAGTCTTAAGAATATTCAAAAGTTTCTGCATATAAAGATTCACCGCACTTAAAATTAAGTGCTTTAATTCTGGAATACTGAGAGTCCAAATTATTTATGGCGTGATTTTAGCCTAGCTAACTAAGATAGAACCACCAACTAAACGTTAGCTCCAGGGACCACCTTCAATTCAGCCTCGTCAATAGACCAAATTTGTCTTGGAGCATATCCTTCCTTGCGCATAAGATGCTCAGAATAAACAATCCTTTCTGCTTCAATCATTGCTAACTGACCTTGGGGTGGAGTTTCTACCTGACGCCCGAGCTCTGCAGAAGAGCCAACCCATTTAAAAACCTTCATGCCATGAACCCATTCAGGCGTGTCCACATCAAGTAATTTAGCACGGCCAAATATTTGAGCGCCCATTACGCAAGCCCAACCAGCCATAGGATTTGCAATTGCTATAGAAACCCGAGGGTCACGCTTAATTGCATAGATTTTGGGGCTTTTGGGCTGAGGAAATATATATAACTTAACCCCCCCATCAACGAACTCATGATAATACTCTAGTGGGCTAACAATCGGCGAACCGTCTTTCTTAACAGTGCCAAGGTATCCAATGTTAGTCATTGTAAGAACTCTCTCAATACGTTTTTCCAACATCTCTTTAGGCATGGCCTTAGTTGGCCATGGCTCTTCTTCTAACCAAGGATTTGCAATACTCATTATCTTTCCCCTTAAATTTTTCTAAAATTTTTACTTTAATTACTTAGCAGCTTTGCGCTTTCTATCCCAAATTGCCTTTTTATTCTTTTTAGCTTGTTCAAAAAATTCATCCCAATCATCTCTGACTTGAGTCTCCATAAGGTCCTCTAAGAATACTGGAGCAGCCTTTGGCGATTCAGCATAATGAATCCACTTCCAACCGTCATCTCTTTTGCGAAAAACCCCACTAGCGCGAACTTCTTCACCAATCGGATTGGAGCCAATCACTTTCATCTCAAAATGAATATAAAAAATTCCAATCGCAAGATCAGGCGCAATCTGCTTAACTTGAATATCATAATAATCCAAACGCATTGCCTCTATGACAGGATTCAACTTGGGTGGATCAAGATAACCGCGCAAACGTTTCCATCCAACAAACCACTGCATCTGCTCTTCGGCTATATAAGTTGGAAATGCTTCTTGCTCATCCCAAAGCTCGAGGATTGATGCAAAATCTTGCGAAGTCCATCGTTTTGCGGTTTCCACAATTGTTGCTTTCACACCAGCCTCTACTTCAGCATCGACTGTGATAGGAACCATTGGCTCTAGAACTTTATGCCCACCTGCAAAAGTAACTGACGAGCTAAACGAAAAAATTAAAAGAAATAGGGCTGAAATTATAGAAATCGTTCTGTGCATATCCTGCCTCCTTAGGCATGTAGACATAAAAAATTCTGAAAAAATCTTATTGGTCTTTTTAATCGGCCGTTTATAAATGGCCATCTCAGGAAACTATATTTTACGACAGAATGGCATTTGCTTCCGTGCAACAGGCGGATAACACTTACACAATAAAAACTGGAAAATTAGATGAATTCGAATTTTATAAAATTAAGATTCAACTAAACTAGGGTCGCGTCAACTTCATCTTGCTGCATTTCGAACATTTTAGCGTACCATCCTCCTTGCAGCATCAACTCCCTGTGATCACCTTTCTCTGCTATACGCCCTTCAATCATCACAAGTATTTCGTCGGCATCAATAATCGTTGATAGTCTATGGGCAATAGTTAACGTTGTTCGGCCCTCAGTAAGCCTCTTGAGAGCTTTCATCACACTAAGTTCAGTCTCAATATCAAGGCTAGATGTTGCTTCATCCAACAAGACAATAGGTGCGTCCTTAAGTATAGCCCTAGCAATAGCAACACGCTGTCGCTGACCACCAGATATTTTGCTCCCTCTTTCACCACATTGCGTATTAAAACCATCACTAGAAGAAGCAATAAAATCAGCAAGTCCCGCTTTTTCTGCGGCAACAGAAATTTCTTCTTCTGACGCATCAAACTTACCCATGCGTATATTTTCTCTTATGGAGTCATTAAAGATATAACTTCGCTGAGAAACAACTGCAAATTGCTCTTGAAGGCTCGTTAAAGGAAATTGTTTAAGAGAATACCCGCCAACACTTATTTCTCCAGATTGCGGATCCCATTGACGTAAAAGTAGATTCACCACAGTTGATTTACCTGTGCCACTTGGGCCAACAAGTGCAACATGTTTTCCCGACGCTATATCCAGTGAAAAACCATTGAATATTTTTTTTTGTCGACTCCAATCTGCATCGTCAGCGTCATATTCAAAAATTATATTCTCAAACTTAAAAGATGAATCAACTGCTACAGGAAAATCTTTTGCTATTTCTTTCACGGCTGGAGCTTGGTCCATCATAGAGAAAAGCCGACGAGCAGAAATAATTGATACGCGAAAGTCAGTGTAATTATTTGCAAGCCCAACCGAAAGATAAAAGCCAACAACTGAAACAGCAATAAGGGCGGGTAGTTCGACTAAAGGTGAAATTGCACCCGAAATTGCAAGCTCAACTCCCCACCAAGCTGCCGCTAAAACTCCAATCGTTACAAAAACTTCTGCCAGTGCGCGTTGATTTGCATCTGCGCCATAGAGCTTATCCTGACCTTCCTGCATCGTTGCGCCTATCTCAAATAACTTCTTAGAACGTTGTTCCTCATAGCCAAAGGCTACTGTATCGCGAATACCCTGAATGCTATCTGAGACAAAAGCGTTCACTTGGCCAAGTTGCGCTCGATACTCAACACCGTCACCTCCAAGTTTTGCAACAAGCCAAGGTAAAATAACAGTGGTACCAAGATAAAAGGGGGTCAGAACATAAACAAATGAGGGATCAAGAGTCCAACACCAAGCAAGAATAACAATTGGCACAATAATCGCTGTAACTGCTGGGGCAATAGTGTGTGCATAAAAAGGCTCTATACGCTCACAGTCACTCATAACTCTCGAAACAGCTTCTCCGGACTGCAATTTAGCAGTCTTGGCTGGTGCAAGCGGCAACATACTGTAGTAAAAGGAATCACGAAATGCCGCCAAAATTCTAAACGCAACGTAGTGACCTGAGTAGTTCTCTATATAGGATGTAACTCCTACAACAATTCCTGATAAAGCAATCCATGAAACCTGGCTCCAAATAATTGCCCAATTAACGTTAGGGTTTGACCATGGCAAATTTTTCCATAATGAGTCTGCTGTCATCGAAATAGAGGCATCATAACCCTCAATATATATACCAATGCTAGCTGCAGCCACACCCAATACTGCCGCCTGACCAATAAACTTAAACGCGCGCGCAGTCAGAGAAATAAACATTATCGAATTAAACGGCACCATAAACGTCAGAAGCCTCTTAATAATTTGATAATTACTGGCTTTGTTTAAAGTGTTTACTGTATCTTCAATCGCAGTCATTAATAAGTGCGCCTAAACTCTTGCCGAAGGTAACAATGCACTATTCTCAATCTGCTGTTTAGTCTTAATCATGTTCGCGTAGATACCTCCTTGATGCAGAAGTTCATCACGAGTTCCACTTTCAGAAACTGCGCCATCATCAATAACAATAATGCGATCAGCCTGCTCAATGGTGCTCAATCGATGAGCAATTAAAAGAACTGTCTTATTCGCGCAGAGTCTTTCCAGTGCTCGGTTTAGTAAAGACTCTGTTTCAACATCAATCTGAGAAGTCGGCTCATCAAGCACAACAATTGGTGCATCCTTGAGTAATGCTCTTGCAATTGCCAACCTTTGAGCCTGGCCTCCTGACAAAGCCATTCCTTGATCACCTACCTTAGTATCAAGCCCATCAGGTGAAGCATCCACGAAACTCTTAAGTTCTGCTGCTGTAATTGCTGCAAACAATTCTTCTTCCGTGGCATCTTGTTTCGCCATCCGAAGATTATCGGCAATAGTTCCATAAAAAAGGAAAGGATCTTGAGGCACTAAAGCAATCTGTTTGCGTATCCATTCGAGAGACAAAGATTCTTCTTTAATACCATTAAACTTAATAACTCCAGAATCGGGATCAAGCGTTCTAAGCAACAAATTAGTAACCGTAGTTTTACCCGAGCCACTCTTGCCAATAAGCGCTACTGTTTCATTCGGAAACAAACTCATCGTAAGGTTGCGAATAGTTGGATCAGACGCGTCAGGATAAGTGAAGGTGACGTCATCAATATCAATACGCATATTGCCATCTATATTTTCTGCAGGGTGAGCATTTTCATCACTTTGAACAGGCGCTGGCTCATCAAGAAATTGAACAACGTTCCTAGCAACTTCTCTTCCGAGAGCGCCAGCAAAAAAGAATTCGCCGATCAAGAGAAGCGTTCGACTGAACTCCAGGCTAAGCAGAACAACAGCAACAACCTCTCCAGGCGTCATAAAACCGCCACTGAATCTATACATTGCAACTGCGGCAGCAAAAGCCGTGGAGAATAAAGCGAAGCCAAGCTCAAGAGGAATAAATTGTAACTGCGCCACCATAAGCAACTTCATAGTAGTTTGACGTTGAATCTCACTTCCTTCCTCCATTTGCTTACCGCGACGAAGCTCTTGGTTAAACATTTTTAGTGTTGACATGCCCTGGATCGAGTCCAGGTATTGAGCGCTGTTATAATTTTTAACACCAGCATTTTTAGCGCTGATGCGGCGGAATCCGCGTGCAGATGAGCCAACGAAAAATGGGGTTAACGGCAGGCCAGCAAGCATCCACCAACCAACAACCGAGTCAATCATAAAAATGGCAGCACACAAGAAAAATGGTATCGCAATCGCAACCCAAATTTGCACAAAATATACGCCAAAGTAGTAGTCGAGGTACTCAACACCTTCTGTTGCCGTATTGGATATCTCGCCGGTTCGTCGCTTACCCAATATCCCGGGGCCCAAGTTTACAACTTGTTTATAAATCCGATCACGAACGTTTAATTTAGCTTCACTGGAAGCGCGAAACTGGCCTGTACGGAATATCCAAGCTAAAAGAGCTTTCAATAAAACTAATCCGATGAGGATTAAAAGATATTGCTGTAATAAATTCTCACCTTGCCACGCCGCATCAACTGTTAAACCCAAAATCCAGTAAAGCAGTATCGTAGTAGGTACGGTTAATAAACCGGCAATCAATCCGATTCTCACCCATTTCATGGTCCCTGGGGTAATTAAACGATCATCTACACCTAACATAACGTAAACCCATAAGACTATAAGTCTTAAAGAAAATTATACAATCGGTTTATACACAATAACGATTAAAGCATGGTTTAAGGTCAAGCAATACAATTTGACTCTTAATTTAAAGAATTAACCTTGATATAACATTTATCCCAGCTAAGCTTATTAAAATCAAGAAATTATATAAATAAAATTAACCTCTAATATATTAATTATTAAAGATATTTTTACAAATTAATCAATCAAGATTACAGCGTAATCTTAAATGCGTAAACTGATTACTTATGAGCAACAACAAAACTTATTCGATTGGGCAAATTGCTAAACGCGCTGAGGTTTCTACATCCCTGCTGCGTTACTACGAAAAGGAGGGGCTTCTAAAACCAATAGGAAGAACTGAAGCTGGTTATCGTCTATACAACTCAGAAGCAATCCGTGATTTAAGATTTATTCGTAAAGCTCAGAGGTATGGGTTCTCCTTAAATGATATTAAATTAATGCGCGGATTAAACAGTAATGATAAAAAACCAAGTATTGGCGATATAGCTGAAAAACGTTTTGTTGAAATTGAGAGGCGTGTTACTGAAATGTTAGTTTTACGTCACGAATTAGAAATGTTTTTAGATGATATTACGGAAAAAATTGAGAGCAGCTCAACTCCCGAAGTTGCCAAAAAATATAAAATATTAATCGAAGAAGTCTGCAGTCACAATCACATTGATCGAAAACAATCCTCATTAAAAAAATTAAGTAAGCGATTAGGCTGTAAGTTAGCTAGCGAAGAATGGGAAAATCTATTCCATGATTTGCGCGGTCAACATGTCCATGTATGGCAGGAAACTGACAAAGGTTATTCGGTGCTATATTCAAATACTAACAACGCTATCATAGAAGCTCTTAAACGACTTGCAGCAGGAGAAAACAACTGCGAAGCTCATAGCGAGCCTGAAGTGATATCTTCAGAAGGTGGAATTCTATTTCGGGCCAAAGGCCACAATGCTTTTCTTTTCGCGCAATTATTCTTGGCGATTGATAGCGCAACTACTTGTTTCCGATTAGTTAAATCCCTATATATATTGCGTACCCTTAGGCAATTTCTTTTTTATTAAAAGCTTTTATTTACTTGACCTTGAAGTTGACTTGAAGCCTTAGTCTGGCAATTCATTTAATTAAACAACGCTTTTTTAGCGTCAAATGAAAATCTATGAGTCAATTAAAGGCATTAGGAAAAACACTAAGAAATAATTCATCTCAAGATGAAAAAATCAGCCTAAAAGTTCTAGGAATGGACTGTGGTGCCTGCGCAATGACAATTGAAAGCGGAATCAGGAAGCTCAATGGGGTCAAAGACGTTAAGGTTAGTTTTACAACTGAAACTATGGAAATCCTAGGTAAAGTTGATATTGAATTAATTGAAAAGACAATACGTAAACTTGGTTATAAATTAACAAAGGAAAAAACTAACAATTTTGATGACTTGAAAAACTATAAAGGCCTTAGGGGATTTTTCGCATTTATATGGGGGCAACCCATTTATCGCCGAGCAATCCTCGTCTCTCTACTTACCCTTTTAAGTATTACTGTTGACTCACAATTAAGCATCCCTCAAATCTTTAGTTTTCCATTTTTAACACTAGTTTTTAGCACTGCAGTTATAATTGCTGGCACACCTATATTCTTAAAGGGCTTTCGCTCACTTTTTTTTGCCGGCCAAATCACAATTGATTTATTAATGGCAGTTGCAGCAATAGGTGCATTGGGTATTGGTGCTACCGGAGAAGCCATCACTGTAATTTTACTTTTCATACTCGGCGAAGCACTTGAAGCTTTTAGCGCAGAAAAAGCGAGAGATTCGCTGCGTTCACTTCTGTCGCTGCAACCACAAGATGCTACAGTATTGGAAACCCACTCTGAAAATCACGAGGGTGATGCTCATAAGCAAAACAATAGAAACCACAGCCACGAAGTTATCAAAGCAGTTGAAAAGGTAAATACTGGAGATCGAATCTTAGTTAAACCAGGGCAACGAATCCCAGTGGATGGTGAAATAATCAATGGAACTTCCTCAATTAATCAAGCTCCAGTAACGGGTGAGGAGATCCCGGTTTTAAAAGCAGTCGGCGATGAAGTAATGGCTGGAACAGTTAATGGTGAGGCTGCACTCGAAATACTTGTGACACGGCCATCTTCGGAAGGCACAATCGCTCGAATTGCGAAGCTAGTACAGCAAGCCCAGGCGCAGCGGAGCCCAGCTGAACGCTTTATTGATCGATTTGCTCGTTATTACACTCCAACGATTGTTGTAATTGCGATTGGAGTAGTTGCCATTCCGGTGTTTCTATTAGGTAAACCCTTTCTTAACGACCCAGATGGTGGCCATGGTTGGCTTTATCGCGGACTCACCCTGTTAATTATTGCTTGCCCTTGTGCATTAATAATTAGCATACCTGTTACGGTTGTAAGTGGGCTAACTAGACTAGCTCAATTGGGAGTATTGGTTAAAAGTGGCGCCCTGCTTGATCGATTGGCAGATATTATGATTGTGGCTTTTGATAAAACGGGAACGTTAACAGAAGGTAAACCAATTGTGACTGGCATAAGATCGATCAATTGTGTACATCCATTAAATAAACACCAAGATTGTTTACATTGCGACGAAGTAATGAAATATGCGGCAACGTTAGAACGGGCATCAGAACATCCTATTGCTTATGCAATCGTATCTGAGGCAGCACAACGCAAAGGGGTTAATCATATTCAAATTGCTGAAAAGATTCATGCATACCCAGGTAAAGGTATAGGCGGTGAAATTAATAATAAAACCGCTCTGGTTGGAAAAAAAGATCTGTTTAAGGGCAATGAATTAGGATGGAATAAAATTATTAATGAAGCAAAACAAACTGAAAGAAGCGGTCAAACGGTAATGTACGTTTCTGTTGAGGACAAAGTTCTTGGTTTTATAGGCACGCAAGATGCAATTCGAAATAATTCATCTAATGCATTGGCTGAATTGAAGGAAATGACTCCTCCGATAAGTAATATCATGCTTACTGGTGACAACATTCAAACTGCTCAACGCGTTACCAATCTAATCCCAGAAATCGATAAAATTAAAGCTGGCTTGTTGCCAGCTGAGAAACTCGAGGAAATTGAAAAACTTTATAATCAGGATATTCTAACCGCTATGGTTGGTGATGGAATTAATGATGCACCAGCTCTGGCCCGAGCGGATATTGGTATTGCAATGGGCGGCAATGGAACAGCTCAAGCAATGGAAATAGCTGATGTGGTTTTAATGCAAGATAATTTATCGCACGTAGCCATGGCATTGCGCATGGCCCGAAAATGCAGAGCAATAATAAAGCAGAACATTTTTCTGAGCCTGCTGCTTAAAATAGCGTTTCTTATTTTGACTGTTCCAGGAATAACAACGCTATGGATGGCTGTCTTAGCAGATGTTGGTGCTACACTAATCGTTACAATCAATGGTATGCGACTTCTGAGACAAACTTAGTGGATTTTCAAAATCAAAAAAAAAATTCCTACCTATTTAATCGAATAATTGGAAAATTTTTAGTACTCTCATTCGTATTCTCCTCAGCTCAAGCTGGACCTTGGGTAGATCAAGGCAGCATGGGCTTGCGCCATGACATTCAAATCCTTGCGGATGCAAATCTTATTGAAGGACCTATTACGACCTGGCCTCTCTCATGGAGCGATTTATCTAGGAATCTTGAAGATAGTAAAAATCTCAATAGTTACGAATTAAAAGCCTTAAAACGTGTTCGTCTTGCTGCAAATCGTTCGATGCGCACAGAAAGAATAAAACTTCATAGCCGCATTGCGGTAGTCGAGAACCCAGTAGAAATCAGAAATTTTGCAAATACACCACGCGGAGATTCAGAAATTGGGATAGGCGCGACTTGGACGGGAAATCGTTTCGCTTATAAAGCTCAAGGAACCTGGGTTGAAGATGCAATTGATGGCAAAGAATGGCGAGCTGATGGCAGTTATGCAGGAGTAGCCCTAGGGAATTGGATGTTAGCGATTTCTATGCAAGATAGATGGTGGGGTCCTGGATGGCAAGGCAGTCTAATTCTTTCAAACAACGCACGACCAATACCATCTATTACCTTCGAAAGAAATTCCACCGAAGCCTTTAAGTCAAAATGGATGAGCTGGATAGGCCCATGGGACTTCAGCTTTCTTTTAGGGCGAACAGAGGGCCGAATAGAACCTGCCAATGCAAATTTTATGGGGATGAGATTTAATTTCCGACCATTAAAGAACCTAGAAATTGGGTTGAGTCGAACTGCACAATTTTGTGGGAAAGTTAGTGTATTTGATGAAGACACAGGAGACTTAACGGGTCTAAAAAAACGACCTTGCAGCTTAAGCACCTTCTGGAAACTTTTAAAAGGGCAAGATAATAGTGGAGAAAATGTTGATCCAAATAACGAGCCAGGGAATCAACTAGCTGGCTACGACGGCCGCTGGTCAAGTAATCTTTTTGAGCAGCCAATTGCTTTATACACCCAGTGGATAGGAGAAGATAATAATGGGCTATTAGCAACTTCGATGATGGGCCTTTTTGGAATGGAGACTTGGGGTAGCCTTGGTAATCTTGGTACTTATCGAGCATATATTGAATGGTCTGACACAGAATGTGATTTTAATCTTTATCGTCAAGGTGGCGGTACTGAGGATCTCTGCTATAACAACAAAACTTTTAGAGAGAAAGGCTACAGATATTACGATAGATCAATTGGACACACTTTTGATAATGATTCCTCTGTATTCAGCTTAGGCGGAATATTTATTGATAACAAAGATTCAATATGGACTGCTAAATTAAATTTTGGGAACCTAAATCGCGATGACGAAAGCAATCGACCTCTTGAGAATATTCGTAATACAGTAGCAAAAGAGAAAACCAAATATGCGGAGCTACTTATTGATTTTACAAAAGATACAAAATTTGGTCGGTTTCGTTTGGGGACAGGCTACGATTACCGGAAAATTACAAGAACGGGGGAAAAAGAAAAAGATCTAGAATTTTACTTAGAATGGACCTTAGCCCAGCTCTAAGTGATCATAAGAAAAAACCTATCCTGTTACCAATTTAGTTACCTTTCTATCGATACCTTGATCTCTCTTATTGGTTTTTTTCACCCAAACTAAATCATTAATCCCGCTCAATGGTTCATATCCAGACACAATCTCAAAAAGCAATTCACGAGCATCTTCACAGTCCTGATTGAAAACTGATTCTGCAAGGTAATTGAATTTATCGATCAGCACTTTATAGCTCTCATGGGGCTCAACCACTCTCATTATACAGGGATGCTCAGTACCAAATACTTCATCACCAATCATAAGTTCTTCGTAGAGCTTTTCGGCGGGCCGTAATCCGGTGTAGGCAATTTCAATATCTCCATCTGGATTTGATTTATCGCAGACAGACAATCCCATAAGCTGAATCATTCGTTTAGCTAAATCCTGTATACGAATCGGTTCTCCCATATCCAAAACAAAAATATCTCCGCCACGAGCCATCGATCCAGCTTGGATCACAAGCTCTGCGGCTTCTGGAATAGTCATAAAATATCTAACAATATCTCGATGAGTAACTGTAACTGGACCACCTTTTTTGATTTGTTCGCGAAATAAAGGAACAACTGAGCCAGATGAATCCAATACATTTCCGAAACGAACCATGCATAAACGTGTATTGGGAAAATTCTCTTGCATTGCCTGCAAAACAAGTTCGGCTGCTCGTTTTGTTGCGCCCATAGCATTGGCAGGCCTAACAGCCTTATCAGTCGAAACTAAAACAAATATCTCAACCCCTGCATTGCATGCAGCATTAGCCAATTGCATAGTTCCAATGGCGTTATTCTGAATGCCTTCAATTAAGTTTTGTTCTACTATGGGAACATGTTTATATGCAGCTGCATGATAAATAGTTTGAATATTAAAGGTTCTAATAACGTCATCAACACGCTGAAAGTCTGAAACCGAACCAAGTAATGAAACTATCTCGCAATCAAGGCAATGATATTCAAGCAAGTTCTGAAGCTCTCTTTCGATGCGGTAAAGCGATATCTCCGCATTATCGAATAAAACAATTCGCGAAGCTTTGAGCATAATTATTTGCCTACAAAGCTCAGAACCAATGGAACCACCAGCGCCAGTAATCATTACATTCTTTTCTTCTACACTTGCATGCAATAACTCTGGGTTTGGAGGGACAGCCTTACGACCCATTAAGTCGGCTATAGACATATCTCTAATATCATCAACCCGTGAATCACCAGATACCAAATCATTAAAATCCGGGATCGTTTGCACTCTTGACACGAATTTTTCTACTTGCTCAAGTATCATTCTGCGCCTCCGGCGAGAAACCCTTGGCAGAGCCAACATCACTCGAGAAATTTTCTCCTTGGTAACAAGTTTTTCAAGCTGAGAAGGCCGATAAACTTTTAACCCTTTAACTCGCTTGCCGCTCAAAGACAAATCATCATCAATGAAAGCAACAGGAAAAACACTTTGACTTAATTGGAGGCATCCAACCAGCTGTGCTCCAGCGGAACCAGCTCCATAAATGAGGACTCTCTCCAAGTCATCTTCTCTTCTATACGATGAAAGAAAAAGTCTTGAGGAGTATCTGCTAAGGCAAATATATAATAGAGCAAGCGCCCAAAAAGTTACCGCCAAACGATAAGGCATATTTTGTAAATTACTGGCGAAACTAAGAGTTGAAACTAAAATTGCAGAAGAGCCTGCTGTGAAATTAGCACGAACAAAAAACTCAGTACCAATATCAATATACCTGACAATAGTTTCATAAAGGCCTAAGAACCAGCCTAATGGAATAGATACTATTACAGCAGTAAAGGCAATTAAGTAGAGATCGCTAAAAAAAAACTCTTCACCAATCAAAATCCAGGCTGTGCAAATAGAACAAACTGAGTATGCACAAATATCGATACATACCATCGTCAGCTGTTTGGATGGTCTGGAAAGTTCTACCAAAAATCTCCTAAGTGAGGAGCCTGACTGCATATTTTATCTCTTTTTGTTTTTTTAAATTATAGCTTAAGGATGACATCCATCAAAACATATAGCTGATTGCGGCTCCCAGCCTAAATTATCTGTACCCAAGTTAAACATATAAGCCTTGCCTTGTAGGCCAGGAGAAGATCCAATAATAGCTATATTATTGCTCATATCCACAGTAAGTCCGAATAAATTCCCTGAAATAATATCTTCAGAAACAAACTCATCCGGAATAATCTTACTATCTTGTAGCCATTTATTGCCAAATCTATTAAATAAATAAACGGCTCCTGTTCTAACTCCCGAATCCTCGTATCCAGAGGCTCCTACAATTAAAGTATTGCCTTGAATTGATAAATCTCTACCAAAACTCATAAATTGATTTGATTGATCTGGCTCAATTTTAGCGTGCTGAATCCAAGTGCATTGCTCTCGCTTAAAAATATATGCAGAACCACGATCGATATCACCTTCAAGACTATCGTCCCCTAAAGCGCCGAGAGCAATAAAATTGCGATTTATATCAATCGAGACCCCCATGTTATCTGCTCCAAGGCCATCGTTGGCTTCTAATTTAGCTTGCTCAACCCAAATGCTATTTTCTCGCACAAAAACATAAGCATTCCCTGCATATAAACCTTCAGGGTTTAAATCAAGCATCGAATTTACTGCTAAGGTATTGCCTTCAATGTCAACTGCGCGTCCAAAATGATCTGCGGCATCAGCATCCGATGAATATAGCTTGGCTTCACGTGTCCAAACTTCTCCATTTCGAGTAAAAACATGCGCAGCTCCTGCATTTTTACCTTGATCATCATCGTGCCAAGCAGTAACTACAGCAGTATCTTCATGAATTGAGCCCGCATATCCAAAACCATCCAAATCATTACTTTCACCAAATAAACTCTGCTGCAATGACCAATTATTTCCGTTACGCACATAGATATATGCATAACCAGTGCCTTGATAGTCACCTGCATCTAAAGCAGTAATTAGTATTGTGTCTTTAGAAATTGAAACTGACTTGCCAAAATTAAAGACACCCGTTGGATTAGAAATCTTAGCTTGTTGAGTCCAATTGCCTAAGGGATCCCTTACATAAACGTAGACTGCGCCCATAAGTGGACCGCCTTCATGAGCAGCCCCTACTACTGCAGTATCGTCATCTATTGCTACTGCAGAAGCATACCAGTCGTGTGCTAACCACCAAGGTAAAGTAGGGTCGGGGATCTGATCACTGTAGAATGATGCCTCTTCAATATGTATGGGTAGGGCCGACAGCTTAATGTTGTCGATTTCAGCTGATGCCGTGCCAAAACCAAAACCGTTACCAACCGCATTAAAAACTAGTTGATCCACATTCAACCAGTCGCCAGTTCCATAGGCAGTAGTCGAGTTGACCACTCCGCCCCCCACAACCGAACCACGAATCGAAGTGGAACCGGCCGCATCAACTTGTAGCAACGCATCAACATCATGAACTTCGAAAGTATCACCGTCAGCATGTTCAACAATAATCTGAACGCCGAAGCCGAAACTATCCTGACCGAAACCAGCAATGTCGTCACCGAAAACCTTAGTGTTATTGCTACCGGTAAACACTTCCGCTGGACCAGCAATCGTGCCCCCCGTGATCCGATAGCCCTTTGAATAAATATACTCGACGCCTGCCGAACCCCAACTCATGGGGCCATCCCCCACACTGAACTCTTCGAAATCAACAATCGTCATCGAAGCCAATATAGAGGGAGATAAAAAAACGGCTAAAACTGCGGTTGAAATAGCTCGGAAAATGACGTAAACCCCTTATTAGTATTTGTCTTCTCTTCTACTCAGAATAACAAATCATGTTTACATGTGCGTGAGACAAGACAGAATGGAAAGGCATAAATACTAAAATACTATAAGAATTAGAGCTTTAAAACGGATATCGGATATTTACAAAATGAAATAATTTTAAGCTGCTAAACAAATTTAGAAGAAAATCTTGAATTCAAAAAATAAATCAAAACTAGTTAATTCGCCAAATTTTATCGGGATTGGTGCAATTAAATGCGGAACAACTTGGTTACACGCCTGCTTAAAAGAACATCCGGATATTTTTAGCCCAAAAACAAAAGAAATCGAATTCTTTAACAAAAGATATGCATTGGGAACAAATTGGTATCTAGATCAATTTGCTAATGCGAAAAATAAAATATCAGGTGAATTTACCCCGGCCTATCTGCATGACCCGATTTGCGTCGATCGAATTTATGCCTTAAACCCAGAAGTTCGAATAATTGTATGTTTACGAAACCCATTAGACCGGTGTTTCTCACATTTTATGATGAAGAATCGTGAGTCAAGAAAAACAATAAATAAAAAATTAAAGCAGTTTGATACGGAAATAAGATCTGAAAAAAATGATTATCTCTTGCATGGAAGATATGCCGAACAATTACAATCATATATAGATCGATTCGGTCGAGATAGAGTACATATTGTGCTATTTGATGAAATCATTAAAAACCCTTTAACCGTATTAAAGAATATCTTTCTTTTTCTTGGAGTTGAGGAAAACTTCATACCGAATTCTATTAACTTAAAAATTAATCCTGCATCAGCATATAGAAATACATTGTTGTTTTCTTATTTGCGAAAATTAGTTCAATTTATTGAAAGAAATATTTCTCCGAGGCTAATTCTTAAAATGAAAACAAATGGTTTTAGAGATAAAATCATCAATTGGTGGAGAATCGAAAAGCAAAATAAAAACATGCTTGAAGAAACTAAAATTTATTTGAAAGATTACTACGCTAAGCCAAATCAAGAACTAGAAAAACTAATAGACATGGATCTTTCAATTTGGAGTTAAAAAATTTAGCGTTTAAAGAGATTAATTTTTGTAAAAAATAAAAAGAACTGTTTGCGCTATATATTTGATATCTCCTAACACACTCCAATTCTTAATATATTCAACGTTTATTAAAACTTTTTTAGGATAAATTATATCTCTGTTATATGTTTCAGGGTCTGTTTGCAAAGAAAGCAAATTTTCCTCATTCCTAAAGGCTAAAGTGGCTGGACCAGTGATGCCTGGCCTTATACTTGAAATGATTCGCCCTTGATCTTCTAATTTATCAACATACCCTGGAACATCTGGACGAGGGCCTACAAAACTCATATTACCAACTAATACATTAAATAACTGAGGGAGTTCATCAATTTTTGTTGCTCGAAAAAATCGACCGAAGAAAGTAATTCTAGGATCATTACTTATAGTAATATTTGACTGCGGAAAGGAATCTGGACGCATAGTTTTTATTTTTAAAATCTTGAAGTGCCTCTGATTTAATCCAACACGCTCTTGAATAAAAAACCCATTCCCCCTGCTCT
>JAYZVL010000045.1:0-21106 GCA_036155675.1 Pseudomonadota bacterium
AATGAAGTGGCGATCCAAATTGAAAATGAATTTCCTAACTACAATGATTCAATATGGCATGTTTACAATAATGCTATAGAAAATAAAAAAGTATCTAATAATTGGAATTTCTTCCCTGAAACAACATACAAAGTATTTTCGCTACTAAATTCAGATGAATTTACGTCCTTGCTATCAAGAAATATTTTTAACAGTATGGAGTTATTCTCAGACCCAGGACTTAATGGAGGAGGCTGGCACATTCATCGTAATGGAGGAAAGCTTAATCCTCATTTGGACTACTCACTTCATCCCAAGCTTAAACTTGAACGAAAATTAAATATTATTATTTACGTTAACTCCAATTGGGATAACAAATGGGGTGGGCATTTAGGGTTATGGAACAACAAAAGTTCAAAGCAACCAGGGAAACTAATTAAATCAGTGGAGCCTAAATTTAATAGAGCAATTATATTTAATACGGCACAAAATAGTTGGCACGGTTTATCAAGCCCAATTGAATGTCCTCAAAATGAGTTCAGAAAAAGTTTAGCTATTTATTATTTATGTAAATCTAATGAAGAAACAAATCAAAGAGGCAAAGCCCTTTTTGCACCAACCGTTGATCAAAAATCTGATCCAGAAGTAATTGAATTAATTAAGAATAGAGCTAGTGTAGAAAAGGCATCATCTGTTTATAATAATAAAAAATAATTAATTCTTCGAATAATTTCTAATAATAAAAACCGATGACAAGAATTTTAAAAGAAACTGCGATAATACTTATTATTTTTTCATTCCTTTTTTTAATAATAAATATTGGGGCGTGGTATTTCTTAGATACTCGGTCAGATAATTTTCAATCCTGGTCAGAAAGAGTTGAAGTTAGGCCTCAGTCTCGCAAAGGTATTGAGTTAAGAAAAAAAATTCTAAATACACAGGATGAAAATTATTTAAAAAGACTTGATGCTTACCCTGCTCTACGCCCTCATCCAGTCCTTCAGTTTACGAGTGGCTTTACTAAAGGTGAATATACGGTTGGATTAGAAGGAGTTCGCTACTTACCTAACTGGGATGATAAATATGTTGAGAATATCTTAAAAGGTAACAATGCTGGTTATGTCTTTGGAGGTTCAACTACATTTGGTCACGGAGTTTCAGACCATCAGACTCTAGTTGCTTATTTAAATGAATACGACAAAAATTTGACGTGGTTAAATTTTGGAGTGAATGCCTACGATTCAATACGTGAGACCGATAAACTTTTACATCTTTTGAGACAAGGTTATCGCCCTAAATCTGTTCTGTTCCTAGATGGGCTGAATGATTTAACAACCTTTATGGCATCTCCTTATCGGTCTGCAGATAAACCAAGAACCCAAGCTTTCTTAATCGATCGCGGCAATCCATCTTTAATCTTTGGCACACCAACTCTAAGAAATATGTTACTAGCATTTGCATATGCATTTCCAATTACACATCTTTATTTTTATTTAACGGAAAATTATTCAGATATTGAATACGGTACTCTAGATGGAAATAAAGATAGGTTGGATTACCGTTTAATGTCTTGGCATTACAAATACAGCTTTGAGTATTCAAGAAATCATGCTCAGCAAATCAATCTACAATGGGTAGACCACTATAAAAAGAATATTTCATTTATAACTGAGCTCGGAAAAACCTTTGGTTTTAAAACAATATTTGTCTTTCAGCCTAACGGCTATATGGAGAAAGACAATCCATTTATGACAGATAAATATAAATTAAGCCCTCGAAGAGAATTAGCTATAAATTTTAATAATAATGCGAGGAATAAAATTGCAGAAGGTGAATTAAATATGTTTGACTGTCTTGGGGCTTTTGAAAATTTTGATGGCTCATACGCATTTGTTGATGCAATTCATTATTCTCCGCAAGGAAATAAAAAGCTAGTGGAATGTTTAATGGAAGCTATAAATAATAAACAGTAAAATTTATTTCTTACTTGGTTTTATATCTGTTACGCCCCATGACTCAAGCTTCGCTTCAAAAGTCCAACGAGGATGAATTCTCTCTAAATCTGCAAGGTCCTCGTTACAGGCAAAGTCATAAGCATTTCCGTTTTTACCGTACCATTGAGAATACCTAAGAGGATAAACAACTTCTGCTGTAAATATGCTAAGCATTTTCATTAGCCACAATGGGAACTGTCTATATTTAAAATTAGTGCCATATTTATTAGTTTTCTTTGCAATCTCAACTGCCTCATTACCTGTCATTGCACATGATGCAATTGAAAAATTTACATTTGAGAAGACTTCTGGGTACTCAAATACTGTTCCACACCATTTCCCCACATCACGTACATCAACCCAATTAATCACAACATCTGGGTCATTAATACCAGACAAATTATTCTCTTTAATCATAGTCTTTGATAGAGAACTATCTCCGCGTTGCTGAGTTGTATTAGTGTAATCAACTCGATGCATAGCGTAATAATAAGCTGGACGATGAATGGTAGTAACATTAATTCCTTGACCGCGTAAAAAATCTGAAAATAGCAATCTTTGCTGCATCCACCAAGGAATAGTCGTTACATCATCAGCAAGCCCTGTTACCTTATCAGTTGGAAAAACAATCGTAATAACATGTTTCACGGAAGAATTAGCTTTAAGTGCATCTAGAGAGGAAAGCACTTGTTTCATAAATCCAATGCGTCCATTAACCGGATCATTACCATGATTAGCAATTTTTCCCGCTTTAGCCTCATTTGCTGTGCAATAGAGGACAACACCATCACAATCTTTAAATGCTTCGGTAAGTTTCTCCGATGAATTCATATCTACACCAGAATGAACTGTCAATAGGCCAGGATGTTCTGCTTCTGTTTTAGCAAGTAAAATTTTTAGTCGCTCTTCCGCTTGGGTACCAGGCGTTCGATAAAGAGCGCGTACTCTAAACTTCAAAGACTGGGTCAATTCCTCAACGATGGCATAACATTCCCAACCTGTTGAACAAGTAACAGCTATTAAAGGTAATTCGTTGATTAATTTTTCTTGCTCTGGCTCCCGATCATGCTGCATCTTAATTTCAAGAACAGCATCAATAAGTTTCTTATTTTTTTCTTTAATGGCTTTTTGAGCCATAGTGACTGCTGTATCTCTATCCATAATTCTCAACTAATTTTTTTAAGGTATCTATATTCTATACGAAGTCAAAAAATAAAAACTTATCGTTTCATTTCTTACGGGCAAGCACATAAATTGAATCATTCTCAGACATTTTTGCGTGTTTTTTAATATCAAGGATATCGAACAAATTTTCCAACATATCACTTAAATCTTTCTCGTTATGTTCGACAAGAGTAAGGTCATTAAAAACACTAGTCCTTTCACCGTACCAAAATGAATGCAGTATGAGTCCGTTATCATTCAGTAATTGATGTTGCCGATTAAATGAGAGCTGTAATTCCTCTGAAGAAAAATGAATCAATGCTTTATTTGAAAAGATAGCATCAAATTTTCGTTCTGTTTCTAATGTTCTAGCATCTAGATGCATTAGATCGGCATTCTCATGCTTTTCTCGATAAATCTCTAAAAATAATTTTGAGTAATCTGTCCCCGTAACCTGAAAGTAATTGCTTAATAAATTAAAATCTTTACCTGGGCCCATGCCAAGTTCTATGACCGAATCACCTTTCTCAAGATTCTTAACAAGCAAATCAACCAACAGAGTTCCATCGTGCGAAGGAGTAAAATTTATATAATGATCGACGTTACTTTTCTTCTCATAAAAATTATCTTCCATCACATCACCAATCTTGTCATCAGAAAATAGGCCATCGGCCTAATATCACTAGGAATTATGAGCTGATTGTACTTTATAGGCCTTAAAAACTGAGCAGATATTTCTACCAAGAATTCAAATGCCTGCTCATGTTAAAGTTTAATTCAACCACCCCAAGGTAACGATT
Organism: Pseudomonadota bacterium; assembly: GCA_036155675.1. Classification (GTDB taxonomy): domain Bacteria; phylum Pseudomonadota; class Gammaproteobacteria; order Steroidobacterales. Next base: position 3,938 of record JAYZVL010000045.1, read on the forward strand.
AATGAAAACTTTTCGTATAGCTCGCATATTGATGGTAATTGCATGTTCTATTTTTCTGTCTGCTTGTAGTTCCATTATAGAAAACAAGGAGATGGGTAAAATAGAAGTTGTTGGAGATGGGGCATATCTCTTCAATTATGGAACTCAACGGAGCCTATTCATGGTGACCGGTGAAGGAGTGATTGTTACAGATCCTTTAAATATTAATGCTGCGCAAGCATATCAGGCCGCGATTAAAACAATTACCAGCCAACCAGTGAAATATGTCGTTTATTCACATTATCATTGGGACCGAATCTCAGGCGCTAAAATCTTTGGTGAGCAAGGGGCTCAGGTTGTTGCCCAAAAAAAATGCGCTGAGCGCCTAATAGATAACCCAAACTCAAATATTGTTTCACCAGATATCATCTTCGATAATCAATACAAAATTTCTCTAGGCAGTCATGCACTATCACTTTATTACTTTGGGCCAAGTCATGGAGATTGTTTAACCGTATTTGTGGCGGAACCTGCTGGGCTTATTCAGATTGTGGATTTAGTGGAGCCGCCATCCGCGTCATTCCCCTTAAACCCATATGTTTCTTACGTTAGACCACATAATTTAAGAGAATTTTTTAGCAAAGTACTGCTACTGATAGAAACTGATGGAATACAGAAAGTCTTAGCAAGTAATGTTCGATTAATAGGGCAAGACGATACCAATTTAACATTCTCCCCAGCCACTGCATCAACGGATATCATTGCATCGCAGGCGCGTTTCTGGGACTCAATTTATGAAGCTGTTGAGATAGCTCGTAGAGAAGGTAACGTTGGGATAGATGGTTTCGTGAGATTAAAGACAATTGATACAAAACCATTTGAGGCCTATGCTGGCTATCGTAAAGAAGATCTACCTATTATCATGCGACGTTTTAGCAGCTTCTATGACATGGGCCGTTAATGAGATTTTAGAATGAAGTTTAAATTTAAAATAATTCACGCTGTAATAATAAGTACATTCATTTTCCCCGGTTTAGTTGCTAGTAGTGAAGATCAAGTACCTTTACTTATGCCTGGAACAAAAATGCCATTTAAGTTATGGGAGGTTGAAGAGGTTGCAAAAAACGTTTTTGCATTCCGTTACTCCTTTTATCGAAATTTTTTCATCGTTACTGAAGAAGGTGTTATTGCTACTGACCCATTAAGCGAAGAAGCCGCTCAAATTATGAGAAAAGAGATTAGGAAACTCACTGATCAACCTGTGAAATATGTCGCTTACACACACTCACATTGGGATCATTCAGCAGGCGGAAAAATTTTCAAAAATGAAGGAGCAATATTTGTTGCCCAAAAGATTTGTGAAACAAATCTGAAGGAATTTCCTAACCAAATCGTCGTAATGCCTGATATAACTTATGATGACTACTATAAAATTGAGTTGGGAGAACAATCAGTAGAGATGTTTTACTTTGGCCCTTCTCATGATAATTGCCTAGTAGCTATGCTAATCAATCCTTCAAATCAACTCTTTCTTGTAGACATTGCAAATCCTCCCGATGGCTGGGGAATGTTTTACAATCCTGCTGTTTCTGAAGACAGGCCTTGGCATATGGTGCGATTCTTTTCTCGTTTACAAAAACTAGTGGAAGACAGAAACATAAAAACAGTTATTGGCGGACATATGTCAGGGGGTATTGACCCGGTGACTAAACGACAAACCATAATGAAGGGCACAACTGGTCCAGCAACTGTTGTTAAGGAAAGGCTTGAATTCTGGACTGCAATTACAAAACTCGCCAGTGAAGAACTGGCAGCAGGAACTCCACCCGAAAAAATTCCAGAAAAGATCGTCTCAGAAAAAAAATTGAATGACAAAATTAGTGGTTATGACCCTGAGAAGATGCGAGTCCTAATGAAGAGGATGACAAACTTAGCAGTAACCGGTGAATAAGAAAATTCTAGCCTTCATCATATGCTAAAAGTAATAAGCGTAAATTTTCAGCCTCATAGGTTACAGGTAAAATTCGATCATTAACCCAAACATTGGGAACTGAAAAAACCCCACGCTCTGTAGCTTTCGATAGAGACTTATTATGGGCTGAAGTAAATTCTTCAGATTCTAATGCGGCTCTAAATGCTTTTTTGTTAAGCCCAACTTTATTCGCAATATTGATAAGTATTTCAAGATCGCCTATATCAGAATCCCGCTGAAAGAAAGCTCTAAATACCTCATCATTATATTGATCAGCAAGCCCGGCTAACTCAGCAAATCGATATCCTTCATGCGCTAGACGGGAATAGGGTTGAGGTGAAACGGTTGGTAGTCTTATTTGAATATTGAGTTTCTTAGCTAATGGATATACAGAACTCGCCCATACATCTGGAAGATAGTCATCTTCTGGGCGTAATGTTGGATTTGGATAAGGCCGCAATTCAACTGCTTTCCAGTCAACTTTAATATTTAAATCCTTAGTTGCTTCTTCTAAAACTAATTTGAATAGCAAACAATAAGGGCAAACATAATCACTGTAAATCTTTAAATTAATAGCCATAGCAAAATTAAATTATAAAAAATTTTCTTCAATAATCTCCCCAAAAGGCAAACTCCATCGAAATTTGCCATACCAGGCCCTCCCCGTTGTTTCGAGATGTAAAAGATCCAAACAAGAAGTTAACGGATGATGAATTTCTATATGTCCACGACCAAACCATAAATTATCCAATAGCTCTCTATCTTGAATTTTTAGGCGAATCAATTGACGTAAAGATGGCAGCTCTGGATTTGGATTAGGTACATGGCGTTCAAAAACAGAAGGTAGATTATCTTTATAAGGGGATTCGCTAACTTCTAGTTGACGCTCAAGCACCATAGAGCCTTGAAGAACCACAACCCCAGCTCGAGCCACTTGCCCAAAAATTTGATTAGAATGAATTTCTAATGGGTGATTATCCATCAATAATTTTGGCATACCATATAATTCGCGCCCTCCCAACATTGCCATGTCATCAGAAACCCATATATATGGGATAGTCGTTGAAGGTTCGCCGCGATAAATTACTTCCTGAATGATACCCGCCTCAGTGAAAGCAATTGAATTTGGAGGTTGTCTATTGTTAGTAAAAAATACCTTAACCGTTTGTGAATCAGAAGGATCACACATACTTGGTGTAATACGCACCAATTCATCCTTATCCGCTTTGCATTCAATAATCATCATTTCAGCAAGCTCCATCGGATGCGGCCCTTGCCCAAGAGGTGAACTATGAATTGGCATTACAAGCTGAGATTTTGAGTAGTTTTTTGTCATAAAAGTTAATTTTTTACAAAGTAACCGAAAGAAAAATATTCGTCTAGATACAAAGACAACTTTTCGGATATTCATCCACTTCGCGATCTTAGCCAAAATCGAATACTATAAAACCTGAATAGAATAAAATTCTATTACGCAAAGAATATAAAATATTAAATAATTAAAGCTAGAGTTAAATTAATGCAACAAAAAAATCTTCGATTTCCAAAGAAACCAACCCATCCGATGCGGATATTGATCAAAATTATTGCCTATTTATCTTTGGTCTTAGGTGGAGCTGTTATTGGATATTCTGCAGACCAATTAAATATTCAAAATAAGGTGGATAAAGATGTATATCAATATTCATCGGTTAATTATGATGGTATTGGCAAAATATATATGGGGCGTGAAATCTCTCATGTCATGGGTCATCAAGGGGCAAGTTGGCTTGAGCGTCCAAATAGAGTTAATGAGGAAAGAACGGACTTATTACTAGCTAATCTTCCTATAAAACCTGGTGACAGAATCGCCGATATTGGCGCTGGCACAGGTTATTTTAGTTTGCCTATGTCTAACATGGTCGGAGACAATGGAACGGTATTTGCTGTCGACATTCAACCAGAAATGCTTTCGATTATTCAAGCGCGAACTGAAGACATGGGCATAAATAATATAAAACGATTGCTCGCAAAAGTTGATAATCCAAATTTACCAAAAAATTCAATCAATCTGGTGCTTTTCGTTGATGCTTATCACGAACTAGAATGGCCAAGAGAAGTTATGAGAAATGTTTACGATAGTTTAATCACTGGTGGCAAAGTGGTACTAATTGAATATCGTTCTGAAGACCCAATGGTTCCAATTAAGAAACTGCATAAAATGTCTGAAAAACAAGCACGAAAAGAACTGGAAGCAATTGGAATGGTTTTTAAACAAAACTTAGATATCCTACCTCAGCAGCATTTTCTGATCTTTGAAAAGCCTTAAGAATGATATGAGTTTTGATAAAATTTCTGATAATTTTTTAGTTAGGTAGATCAGCACACCAAACATCATTATCTTGTGGCCATGGTGACATTACTTCGCGATCACCGCCGAATGTCCAAATCTTATCATCATAGATTTCCAGCATAAAATCACTTTTGCCGTCCTTTTCTGGGTCATCAATACAATCCCAAACATTTTCAGTGACAAGCTCCCAGTCGTTAATATCCTTTTTTGGGTCCCACATCCACATATCGTGCATGAGTACTTGACGATATTTATGCTTACCCTGCGCATGGCCCCCAATACAAATAATTTTATCTTTATGCGCAATGCATTGCTGCCCCGTTCGAGCGACCCAAGGAGCAAAACCTAGAAGTTCCCATGTGCTTCCATTATCATCAGATTTCCAAACATCATTTCGCCGGCCTTCCCAATTTGCTTGAAACACTGGCTTATCATGATCGCCCCCCATAAAATAAATCGAGCCATCGATATGAACCACCTGCATCCCGGCTCTTCCCATATCAAGTGGTAATTCTGATCTTAATTCCCAAGTTTCCCCAAGGTCTTTACTAACCCAAAGCTCAGGGTAAAAAATTCGATCAAAGGAATTGCGAGCACCGCCAAACATATAAATTTGATCATTAATGACATGGCTGTGATGGCCAGCTCGCACATCCCAGGGGGCTTGAACACAAACCTGATCCCAGGTTCGGCCCTGATCGGCTGAACGCCAGACATCATTATAAAAAGTGTTTAGGCTCTGTCCACCATGCAAGATAAGTTGGCCTTTAACAATATCAACTTCTGGATAACAGCGTTTCCCCCAACCCGTATTATTTGACATTAATTCCCAATTGACTCCGTCAGGACTGCGCCAAGTGTCACTGTAAATTTTAAAGGCCCCCTTACGTCCACTTACAATGTAGAAATACCCATCCATAACTCCCCCACGAGGCATGGCTCGAACCCCCCAAGGCGCAGCATCAAGGATTTTGTTCCATTTCATTTCTATATTCCTCTTTAAGACAGTTCTTTTATTATTAAAACACGTGTTAAAAAATCAGAAAAAATAAAATTATTTAAGATAGAGCTTTAGTTGGGCGAGTGAAATAGGCCATAACCATTACAGCCAAAATCCAACTAAATCCATCAGAGAAAATCATCATTAATTGGTAACCATAAGGAAAATCAGACCAAATAATATCAGCAAAACGCGGATAAGCCGTGTAAGCAATTCCAAACATACTGCCTATCGAAACATGACTCCAATAATCCGTTGTATGGCGATTCAGCAGAAGCATAGAAATACCAATCAGGAAACCTATACATATGCTATTGAAAGTACCAATAATTATCTTCTTAGCTGAAGCGTCAGGAGAACCTTCACGAGTTATATAAACCGTTGCAACAGGACCATCAGTCCGCATTTCCTTCCTAAGCTCATCAGAGCTATATCGACCTGGAATAATATAGGTACCTGTTTCAGGAAAGTGTTCTAGTAAAGCTTTTCCAGCTTCAATATCATCAGAAGTTTCTGACATCGTATAATAAGGTATGGGTGAAAGAACATAAAAAAACGTACTCCAAGACCATAAAACCAAAGCAACAAGCAATGAGCCTAAAAACAATCTCTTCATTAAAATGCTCCCAAAAAAATAAACGTTAGCGAAAAAATTAAAAGAAAACTGGATATATTTTTATAAAATCCATACCCATTCCTGATAAAATATTAATCCTTTCTTGACCTATCCCCCAGGTGGGGATATAAAGTAAATTATTAATAACAGATTTTAGTGCTAAAAGAATGCCAACTGCTTTACCTAAATCAAAAATCTCAACACCTTCCAACGGAAAAGACTCTCATCAAAGTCACAGCGCGGTTATTAACCGTTTAAAACGAGCGGATGGCCATCTAAAAAAAATAGTTACTATGGTTGAAGAAGGTCGAGACTGCAATGATATTGCTCAACAAATGCATGCTGTTATTCGTGCGCTTGAGAATGCAAAAACTGTATTAATTCATGATCACCTTTCTCATTGTCTAGAGCAAGTTGTTGGGCAAGCTGATCGTGAGCAAAGAGAAACAATTTCTCAATTTAAAGAAATTACCAAATATTTATAGGCGATGATCGCCGGGGATATCTATGTTTCAGAAAATAATTGATTGGCTCGGCTTCGGAGCTCAAGGCCATAGTGCTGATCATTTTCATGGTCATAGTCATAGTCACGATGATGATGAAGGCCATGGCCATACTCATGGTGTCATTGATCCAACAATCGCAACTACAGCGAGAGGAATTTGGGCTATCAAATGGTCCTTTGTAATTCTGGCAATTACGGCGATTATGCAGGTTATCGTTGTAATCATTACTGGTAGTGTCGCGTTACTTGCAGACACAATCCATAATATCGGTGATGCAGCAACTGCAATACCTCTATGGATAGCCTTTCTGTTTGCCCGAAAAAAACCCAATGATAAATTTTCTTATGGTTATGGAAAAGTTGAAGACATCGCTGGAGTTATAATTGTTGCATTGATTTTATTTAGTGCGATTGTTGCTGGAACAGAATCTATAGATAGGTTACTTAACCCTCAAGAACTAAATATGGTTTGGGCTGTAGCGGCAGCTGGAGTTGTTGGCTTTATTGGGAATGAAGTGGTAGCAGTCTTTCGTATCCGGGTTGGTCGCGAAATTCAAAGTGCGGCTCTCATTGCGGATGGCTATCATGCTCGCGTTGATGGTTTGACCAGCTTAGCGGTGGTTTTTGGTGCCATTGGAGTTGGGCTGGGTTTCCCGCTCGCTGATCCGATTGTTGGACTCATAATTACGGCTATGATCTTCGGTATCGTCTGGCAATCAGCAAGGGCTGTGTTTACACGCCTGCTGGATGGAGTAGACCCGGGGATCATGAGTGAGCTAAAACACAGCATTGAACATGTGCCAGGTATTATCAGCATAAGTAATATCAGGGCTCGCTGGATGGGACATCGATTGCTCGCGGAGGCTGATATTGAGGTCGCGGAAGATATTTCAGTTACACAAGGAATTGAAATAACAGACCAGTTGCGTCAGACCGTAGGTAAGCACTTACCAGCACTTTCATCTTTTCGAATTGGGTTTACAAATGATAGGGGTGAAAATCATTCTGAAGATAAAAATACCCACTCGCATGAACATGATGAGTCGCATGAACATGATCACTCTCACCATGATCACTCTCACCATGATTAGATTCAGTAATTCATAAAATTCTTTGCCCATTGCCTTTACGAAAAAAAGGCAATGGGTTTAGGGGAGTTCCTTACCAAGGACTGTAACACGGTGCATTTCTCTGACCTCTCCAGCCCAATCTCGAACAGCGTAGTGCGCCAGAGAACGATTGTCCCACATAGCAATCGAATTGACTTCCCAATAAAATCGACAATGCAGCTCCTTCCAGTCTAAATGGCGGAAAAGCATAGCAAGCAAAGCATTACTTTCGCTTTCATGCAGCCCTTCAATATGCGTTGTTGTGAGCTCACTAACATACAAAAGTTTTTTTCCAGTTTCAGGGTGCACTCCAACCAAAGGATGCAATGCGGGTGGGGATTTGGTGAATGTTTTCCAGTATTGCTCTGCTCCACCTTCACGTTGCAATTCCTGGCGGCGATAAGTTTTAGTAACATCATGCCACGCTGACAATCCCTCAATAAATTCTTTCATTTTTTCTGAAAGCGTATCGTAAGCTTTGTAAAGATTCACAAACATGGTATCTCCACCACGAGTAGGTATTTCTTTAGCACGTAGAATGGCAAGCAGTGGTGGATCATAGGTATAACTTAGATCTTGGTGCCAAAAATTTGCAAGGCGTAACGTATCTTTTGCCCCTGTTTCAGCTCGCATCCTAATAATCTCGGGATAACCATCAAGACACGGAATAAAAGGATGGATATGGAGTTCGCCAAAACGACGGCCAAAAGCGATTTGCTGCTCTGGAGTAATATCTTGATCGCGAAAAAAAACAACTAAATTTTCCAGTAGGGCTTGCTTAATTTCCTCATAAGTTGGGACGTCAAGCTCTCTAGACAAATCAACCCCTTCAATAATTGCGCCAAGCGAACCAGAAATTGGCTTAAGACTTATTTTTTTGTAGCTCATAATAACTGCCTCATTAGTGTTCTAATTCACCTCAATAGGATTTAGGCATAAACATAAAATAATATTAAAAGATATTTTACGCTTAAATCTTATTCCAATTCATAAAATTTCCTCTTGAATAGTAAAAAATGGATACCCTATCTAAGACATTAATCAAGAGTTACAATGAAGAATATATTAATTTCATTATTCTGAGCTAAACTTAGTTAAAATAGTTTATCTCAGAATAAAAATTTAAATAATCAAGGTAATCTGATGTCAAAACAAAGTGATGTAAAAACAATACATGAATTTCTTGCTGATAACCCTAACGTTGATGTTTCAAAACAGTGGGAACGTTGTTGGAATATTCACGGTAAAATTAATGAACAAATTCTGAATTACTTTAAAGATTCAAGCTTGCATCCAATCTCGGAAGGCGCAGATTATTACACTTCTCCTGATGGTCAAATGGAGGGAGCTTTTTTTGGTTACACAGGAGGCGGTATTGATTGGTATGTGCGTTCTTGGCTTGGTAATCGGAAAGCCAGCATCATTGATATGAACATTAATGTCACCTTAGGCCAAAATACTCAGGTTCCCAACCTAATGATTATTTTTGGTACGGTCCCTAATCTACTCTTTTATGCGGATTATGTTGCTCGAACTGATATTAAAGTTAACGAGAGTTATGTAAAAAAATATTATGAGGGCGAAGCCAATCAAGACTATATCGATTTTCGCTCTAATACGGATTTCGTTTGGTCTGCTAGTCATGGGCCTGCAATCCGTGGGATGCAATCCCCTGTTTGCTCAAGTTACATTACTGAATTAACTGATGAGCACCTTGATTTATGTGAAGCCTACTTAGAAAAATTTGTTGCGCGTTGGTTTCGTTGGTTAGATGAAGCTGATGAATTACCCATCAACGAACGTGACGCACAGCAAAAATATGATTTCACTTATCGCGAATACACAAATCGATCAGACCCGATGAATGTACTTGCAGAAAAAGTCTTTGGCCAAGAGCGAGCTAAGTTTATGTTAGATCGACGCGGCGGAATTGTTCAAATGGAAGCAGATCAAGGCAAGTGGGTAAAATAGGAATTTTATACCTAATCTCTAACTAGGCAACACTTGTTCCAAGTGTAATCTCAGGCGCAGGCAATAAACTCTTGCCCATTAAAAACTCATCAATGGCTCGGGCTGCACCTCGGCCCTCATTGATCCCCCACACCACTAAAGATTGGCCTCTGCGGCAATCACCTGCTGCAAAGACTTTCTCATTATTGGTTATGAAAGCACCATGCGAAGCTAGAATGTTTCCAGATTGATCAAAATTAACATCTATTTCTTTAACTGGGTATTTTTCCGGGCCAATAAAGCCCATGGCCAGAAGAACTAAATCAGCTTCAATAATTTGTTCTGTCCCCTCCACTTCGTTCATCTGCATTCTGCCATCCAACATACCCCATTCGACGTTTTGAATTTTTAGCGCCTGAATATTTCCGTTCCCATCGTCAATAAAAGATTTCGTAATCACGGCATAGCTTCTTGGATCAGCGCCAAACTTAGCAATACTTTCTTCGTGGCCATAATCGGTACGCATAATAATCGGCCACTCAGGCCAAGGATTAGCAATACCTCGATCTTCCGGTGGTTCAGGCATTAACTCTAAATTAATAAGGGAAGTGCAATCATGCCTTAAACTAGTAGCAATACAATCAGTGCCTGTATCCCCGCCGCCAATCACAATAACTTTTTTCCCCTTAGCAGAAATATAATTTTCATCCTCAAGATTTGAATCGAGTAGACTTTTTGTATGCGCAGTTAAAAACTCCATCGCAAAATGTATCCCCTTTAAATCCCTTCCCGGAACAGAAAGATCTCTGGGAATTGTCGAGCCAGTAGCAAGCAAGACAGCATCAAAACTCTGAATAAGATCAACCATCTTCTTATCTTTACCAATATCGGTATTAGTAATAAATTTAATACCTGCTTCTGTCATCATTTTAATTCTTCGATTAACAATATCCTTATCTAGTTTCATATTTGGGATGCCATACATTAAAAGGCCTCCAACTCTATCTTCTCGCTCATAGACAGTGACTTCATGTCCAACAAAGTTTAATTGTTCTGCAGCAGCTAGGCCTGTGGGACCAGAACCCACAACAGCAATAGTCTTACCAGTAAGATGATTAGGCGCGCGAGGCGCGAGCCAACCTTCCTCGAAACCTTTATCAATAATGGCGTTTTCAATATTTTTAATGGTTACAGCAGGATTATTAATTCCTAGGACACATGAACCTTCACATGGAGCTGGACATACTCGACCAGTAAATTCTGGAAAATTATTTGTCTTATGCAAACGGTCAAGTGCTTCTTTCCATTTCCCCTGATAAACCAAATGATTCCACTCAGGAATCAAATTATCTATTGGGCAACCATGATTAGATTGGCAAAAAGGAACACCGCAATCCATACATCTTGCGCCTTGTCTCTTCAGCGCTGATTCTTCCGGCGCAGTATAAATTTCTTTATAATCCTGCAACCTCTCATTTTCATCGCGATATGGAACAGTCTTACGTCGATATTCCATAAATCCAGTAGGCTTGCCCACAGCTATTTCCTCGAAACCTGAAATTCGCCAACTAAATCCTCATCTCTAACAGAAGATTCTTTTTCTTCATCGTGTCTTTTTCGCTCTCCAAGAACGCGTTTGTAATCGATTGGCATAACTTTTATAAACTGACTAAGGACTTCTGGCCAATCTTCTAGAATCTGATCCGCCACAGAAGAAGCAGTGTACTCATGATGTAATTCAACCATCTGGCGCAATTCTGAGATATCTTCTTCATCTTCTACTGGATCAAGGTCCACAGTACCCATATTACACTTGGCAGGGAATTCACCTTTAGGATCCCAAATGTAAGCAACGCCGCCCGACATTCCTGCAGCAAAGTTAAGCCCAGTTGGCCCAAGTATTACAGCACGCCCACCAGTCATGTATTCACACCCGTGATCTCCAACGCCCTCTACTACAGCTCTTGCACCGGAGTTTCGAACGCAAAATCTTTCAGCAACATTGCCACGAAAGAATGCCCTACCTCCGGTAGCACCGTATAGAAGAACATTCCCGGCAATCACATTTTCTTCTGGGGTAAAATTGCTTTCTTTGGGGGGGTAAACAATAATCCTCCCTCCCGACAATCCCTTGCCAACGTAATCATTAGCGTCGCCTTCTAACTCAAGCGTAATGCCTCGAGCAAGAAACGCGCCAAAACTTTGTCCGGCAGATCCATTAAACTTAATATGAATAGTATCAATGGGTAGGCCTGTTTCACCATGAGCCTTGACTAGCTCATGACTCAACATCGTCCCAACCGTCCTATTGGTATTAAGAATTGGCATCTCAAAACTCGTTTTTTCACCATTCTTAATTGAGTCTCTAGCCATCTCAATAAGATGGTTATCCAAAGCTTGTTCTAATTTATGATCCTGTTTAGCAGTGCAATAAACGTCTACGTTATCACGTGGCTTTTTTGCTGGCATTAGCACTTTGCTTAAATCAAGACCATCTCGCTTCCAATGATTCAATGCATTATTACTGTCAATAAGATCGGTGCGGCCAATCAAATCAACAAAACGACTAATACCAAGTTTAGCCATAATCTCTCGAGCTTCTTCAGCAACCATAAACAGATAATTAACGACATGCTCAGGCTCTCCGGCAAATTTCTTACGAAGAACAGGGTTCTGTGTGGCAATACCTACTGGGCAAGTATTTAAATGACATTTACGCATCATGATGCAGCCAAGGGAAATCAAAGGTGCAGTAGAAAACCCCATTTCCTCAGCGCCAAGGATCGCAGCGATTACCACATCACGACCTGTCTTCAAGCCCCCATCGGTCTGAATTGTGACTCGACTCCTAAGATCATTTAGAACCAGGGTTTGATGAGTCTCTGCAATACCAAGTTCCCATGGAAGGCCGGCATGCTTAATAGAAGTTAAAGGCGAAGCACCAGTCCCGCCAGAATCACCAGAAATGAGAATATGATCAGCATGCGCTTTGGCAACGCCAGCAGCAATCGTGCCTACACCAACTTCGGAGACCAATTTAACGCTTATCCGCGCATCAGGATTAGCATTCTTTAAATCGTGGATTAACTGAGCTAAGTCTTCGATTGAATATATATCATGATGAGGGGGTGGGCTAATTAGCCCAACACCTGGGGTTGAGTAGCGAATCTGTGCGATGATTTCATCAACTTTCTGACCAGGCAGCTCTCCACCTTCGCCAGGCTTCGCGCCTTGCGCCATTTTAATCTGTAATTCGTCAGCATTAGTCAGATACCAAGCAGTAACACCAAAACGACCTGATGCAATCTGCTTAATTGCAGATCTTTTTGAATCGCCAGATGGCATAGGCTCGAAACGTTTTGGATCTTCACCACCTTCACCAGTATTTGATTTTCCTCCAAGACGGTTCATGGCAACAGCCAATGCTTCGTGAGACTCTTTAGAAATAGAACCAAAACTCATCGCGCCAGTTACAAATCGTTTAACAATCTCACTCGCTGATTCAACCTCTTTTAGAGGAATAGGGTCTAAAATTGACTGAAACTCCAATAACCCACGAAGTGTGCAATTGGTGCGGGCATCAGCATTAATAGAATCTGCAAACCTATTGTAAGAGTCTCGATTATTCCCCCGCGACGCGCTTCGAAGGGCAGCAATGGTTTCTGGGCTCCAGGCATGGCGCTCTCCTGCACTACGCCAATGAAAGTCGCCAGGGTTAGGCAATTCTTCCAATTTATCTTGATTGTTAGCTGGGTAACCTAAAGTATGTCTTCGTCGAGCTTCTTCTTCTAAAACACTAAAACCTATACCTTCTAAGCGACTGGCCGTTCCTGCAAAACAAACATGGATCACTTCCTTGGCAATACCGATGGCTTCAAATATTTGTGCGCCTTTATACGATTGCAAAGTCGATATACCCATCTTGGCCATGACTTTTAGCATACCTTTCGCTACCGCTTTACGATAAGCAGCAACTACGCTGTCATCATCAATAAAAATATTTGTATCTAGCAGGCCATCGCGAAGCGCCCGCCATAAAGATTCATAAGCCAAATATGGGTTAATCGCATCTGCGCCATAACCAACCAACATACAATGGTGATGCACTTCGCGAGCTTCGCCCGATTCTATTATTAACCCAACCTGGGTTCGCTTAGCTTTTCTAATCAGATGATGATGAACTGCTCCAATCGCAAGAATTGAACTAATGGCTATTCTTTGAGGGCCAACAGCCCGATCTGAAAGCACTATAAAGCTCGCATTATCTTCAATGGCTTTTTCAGCTTCTTCACAAATTCGCTCTAACGATTTCTCAAGTCCAATGGAATCAGATTCAGCTGGGTAAGTAATATCTATTACTTTTGACCTCCAACCAAGATGATCTAATTTTTTTAACGCCTCCATATGAGAGTTGCTTAGAATAGGATGCCTAAGACGCATTCGATGAACATTCTCAGCATTTACATCCAACAGATTGGATTCAGGGCCAATGTGACATTCCAACGACATAATGACTTCTTCACGAATGGAATCAATAGGCGGATTTGTGACTTGAGCAAATAATTGTTTGAAATAATCATAAACCATGCGTGGTTTATCACTCAAAACAGCCAATGCAGAATCATTCCCCATTGATCCTACTGGGTCACGTAGTTCATTGATCATCGGTAACAACATAAACTGGATAGTTTCAGACGTATAGCCAAAAGCTTGCATACGTTCCAATAATGTCGAGCTATCAAGGCCTTGGCTTGCTTCATTACTCAGATTCTTCGCTAAAAATTGTTGTTCTTTAATCCACTGTCCATAAGGACGTGCTCGAGCAAATTCATCCTTGAGTTCTTCATCAGGGATCAGCTCGCCCCTTTCAAAATCAACAAGAAACATCTTTCCTGGTTCAAGTCGGCCTTTGGACTTCACTTTAGATGGTTCAACTGGAACCACGCCTACTTCACTAGCCATAATTACAAGATTGTCTTCTGTTAAATAATATCGACTAGGTCTCAAACCATTACGATCAAGTACTGCACCAATATATCGTCCATCCGTAAAAGCGATTGATGCAGGGCCATCCCAAGGCTCCATCATGGCTGAGTGAAATTCATAAAAGTCCTTTTTGTCTTTGGACATCAAATCATTTTTTTGCCACGCTTCAGGGATCATCATCATGACTGCGCTTTGCAAAGATCTACCAGTCATTAATAGAAACTCTAAAACATTATCGAATGCTCCTGAATCAGATACATCTGGATCAATAACTGGAAAAATATCTTGTAATTTATCGCCAAATAAATCACTTTGAACTACGCCTTCACGTGCGCTCATCCAGTTCATATTTCCCCGAAGAGTATTTATTTCACCATTGTGAGACATAAAGCGATTTGGTTGTGCTCGATCCCAGCTGGGGAAAGTATTGGTTGAAAATCTAGAATGGACCATAGCTAAGTGAGTTGTGTAATCCTCACAACATAAATCCGGATAAAACTTACGTACTTGGGCAGGAGTAAGCATGCCCTTATAAATAAGAACTTTCGTTGAAAGACTGCATACATAAAACATATGGGCTTGCTTAAGCGTTGAGTCAGTCCTAAGATTATGAGTTACACGCTTACGGATGAGATATAAAACGCGTTCAAATGCATCGTCTTGTAAACCATCTCCAGAAGAAATAAACAACTGCTCTATAACCGGTGCAGCATCTCGAGCTGTCGGCCCAAGATCTGCTAACTCAGGGTCAGTGGGAACTGGCCTCCAACCAAGAAGTTTTTGGCCTTCCTCTTGACAAATATTTGTAACAACTTTTTTACAAAACTCCCTTTCCTTTTCGTCAAGTGGTAAAAAAACATTTCCAGCTGCAAAACGTCCGGGCGCTGGAAGAACAACTTCTAGATCTTCTTTAGCAACCCTAATTAAAAATTCATGCGGTAAAGCAGTAAGTATTCCAGCGCCATCGCCAGTATTTACTTCTGAACCACGGGCACCACGATGGTCCATTCGGCAAGACAAATGATCAGAATCCAGAAGGATCTGATGACTTCGCTCACCTTTAATGTGAGCCACAAAACCTACTCCGCAAGAATCTTTTTCCTGAACCGGATCGTAAAGCCCAACTGGGCCCGGTAGATATTTGTTATCTGTGATTGTCATTAAAATGCTTTACTGTAGTTTTTATTTAATTAAGCTGTTATCAACCTTGGCGATGTGCATATGCACGCAGCAACTAATACTTTATAGCTAACTTAGCCGGAAGAAGTGCTTTGCTTCTCTGAACGATCTTGTCGTGCCGACTCAAATCGATGAATAGAGCTGACCTGATTACGCCTATAAGGCCACCTAGACGGCCCACAAAAATTATAAACCCTTGTTATTTAAAGATACTTTTGATCAAATATCATTTCGAGTCTAATTGAGCCAATCAATTATTATAGCAAAAATCGCCTTTTTTCTCAATCCAAGGATGGACTAATCGCAATCAATTTTAGCTAGACCCCTTGATTAATATGGTATTGAGGGTATATCCAAAATTGAAGTTATCTAATAAAAACTAAAAAAATACCTAATTGAAAGGCTAATTTTAAGGATAGGCTAATAAATTATAATTATTAATAGCTTAATTAAATTTCAAAAATTTACTGGTAAAGCTATTTTATAGCCAATAGAAATAGAAAGCTTTCTAATTTTCTACGTTTGCAATTTCAGATGTAGGCAATTCTGGATGCAAATTAAGTCAAGTAAGACTATTGTTTAGCGCTACCAAATATTGGAGCAAAATATGCACTACAGCGAACCAAGAAGAGTCGCGATCATAGGTGGAATAAGAATTCCATTTGCCCGTTCCTATACATCCTATGCCAACATGTCTAACCAAGATATGATGACAGCAACTTTAAGAGGACTAGTAAATAAATACCACTTAAATGGGAAAAAAATTGGCGATGTCTCTCTAGGAGCAGTAATTAAACATTCCAAAGACTGGAATCTTGCACGTGAATGTGTACTTGGTAGCGGTCTATCAGCAGAGAGCCCAGCATTTGATATTCAACGAGCTTGTGGAACAAGTCTTGAAGCAGCAACTTTAATAGGGAATAAAATTGCTTTAGGTCAAATTGATTCAGGAATAGCCGCTGGAACTGACACCATAAGTGATACTCCAATTGTTTATCCAAAAAATTATCAAGGGTTACTCCTTGCTAGCGCTACGGCAAAAAGCTTTGCTGGTAAAATTAAACCTTGGTTTGGCCTTCGTCCAAGCATGTTTCAACCGGAATTTCCTGATGTGGTTGAGCCTAGAACAGGTCTATCTATGGGGCAAAGTAATGAGCTAACTGCTAAAGAGTGGGGCATATCTCGTCAATCACAAGACGAGCTTGCTTTCACAAGTCATATGAATGCAGCACAGGCCTATAAATCTGGTTTTTATGACGATCTAATTGTCGATCATGGAGGTATTAAGCGGGATAATAATTTGCGTCCTGACACTTCACTTGAAAAACTCTCTAAGCTTTCTGCTGCTTTTGATAAAAGCCCAACAGGAACGATGACGGCTGGAAACTCAACACCACTTACAGATGGAGCGGCAGCAGTACTTCTTGGCTCAGAAGAATGGGCAAAAGAAAATAATTTACCAATAC
The DNA here is from genome assembly GCA_036155675.1 of Pseudomonadota bacterium. Classification (GTDB taxonomy): domain Bacteria; phylum Pseudomonadota; class Gammaproteobacteria; order Steroidobacterales. The sequence continues at coordinate 21,032 of JAYZVL010000045.1, forward strand.
TAGCGGACCCTCGTTATTGCAAATCTGCAGCTGTTGATTTTGTTAATAAAGAAGGGCTATTAATGGCTCCAGCGT
>JAYZVL010000046.1:0-6235 GCA_036155675.1 Pseudomonadota bacterium
AAGTAGCGTTAGCTAATTAAGGGCGAATTACATTTAGTATCAAACAACCGCTTGGCCGCTCAGACCTGAGCGCTAGCTTTAGCAGTTGTTTGGATGGGTTTAAATTTAGTAGAGGAAAAACCATGAGTTACCGACTTGGTGTCGACGTAGGCGGAACATTTACCGACCTACTTTTGATCAGCGAAGAAACTGGCGAAACATTTACTGCAAAAGTTCCATCAACACCTGAAGATTCTTCAATCGGTGTTTTAAATGGCGTTGCAAGAATCTGTGAAGAATCAGGTGTGGATCCTAAGAAAATCTCTCGGGTCATGCATGGTACGACTGTTGCGACCAATGCAGTGCTTCAGGGGAAGGGAGCTAAAGTAGGCCTAGTTACTACCAAGGGCTATGAGCAGACTCTGCAAGTGGCACGCTCTTTTTGCCCTGGCGGACTTGGCGGTTGGGTAACCTTCAATAAAAATCCATTACTGGCTCCATTGGAACTCACAATTGGTGCAGATGAACGCATGGATGCAAACGGTGAGGTTATAAAAGAGCTGAATGAAGAGAATCTGCTTAAGGACCTTGAAGCACTTAGGGAAACAGGTGAAGTAGAAGCACTGACTATTTGCTTCGTGAATGCTTACATTAATGGCGAAAATGAACAGAAAGCAGCTGCAATAGCCCGCGAGGTTTTTGGGGACACGCCGATTTCTATTTCTAGTGAAGTTGTTCCTGAGATGCAGGAATACGAACGTACCGAAACAACGGTAATGAATTCATACGTTCGACCGGAGATGCAGATGTATATCGAAAATCTTCAGGGTGCACTTAACGAACGTATGGGTAAGGATACGCTTTTATCATTATTACGCTCAGATGGGGGGCTGGCTTCGGGCCGATCAGCTGCCGATTCACCGGTAAATATGTTGATGTCAGGTCCAGCAGGAGGTGTTACTGGTGCTGTCTATTTCTGCAGTCGCGCAGGCTTTGATGATATTTTGACATTTGATATGGGCGGCACTTCAACTGACGTCGCGCTCATTCAAGACTCCAAGGCACGGGTCCGGCGAGAAACCTTCGTAGGTGACGTTAAAGTTCGTGCTCCATCTGTTGATGTTCGCACTGTTGGCGCTGGCGGTGGCTCAATATCTTTCGTTCCAGAGCTCACCGGTGCATTACGTGTTGGTCCCGAATCAGCTGGCGCCGTCCCTGGCCCTGCGGCCTACATGAAAGGTGGTGATAAACCAACGGTATGTGATGCAAATGTGGTTCTTGGTTATCTGCCTTCCGACGTTCAACTCGGTGGAAAAATGGAAATTAGTAAAGAGGCTGCTGAAGCCTCTGTACAAACTATTGCCGACGCACTTGATATCGATCTTTTGGAAGCCGCTGAAGGCATAATTAAAGTTGTTAACGAATCCATGTTTGGCGCGCTGCGTTTAGTATCGGTTGAACAGGGCTATGACCCACGTGATTTCGCATTAGTCTGCTTTGGTGGCGCTGGTCCCTTGCATGCTAATTCTATGGGAATTTTATCTGATGCTTGGCCGGTTGTTATTCCGCCTGGTCCTGGTGTTCTCTGCGCCTATGGTGATGCAACTACAACCGTACAAGATGAAGCCACTCGCACGTACATTAAGTTGGCCGAGGATATAACGACCGAACAATTACTTACCGATTTAAAAGTTCTGCAGGAACGTGCCGCCGAGTCATTGATCGATGATGGGATTCCGGAGGGAGATCTTCTCGTCGGTTATCAAGCTGATATTCGTTACGCAGGTCAAGCATTTAGCCTTACGCTAGATTTCACCGAGGCCGAATTGAAGCAGCAAGGTGTTGCTATCGCCACTAATCAATTCGATGCTCAACATGATCAGTTGTTTAGCTTTAAATTGGATGACGGTCATGAAATCCTGATGATTCGTGCTGTTGTGAAAGCGAAAGCTACAGATGTTGCAGACCGCACGGTTGGCTTTGCAGATGCCGCCCTTGAGGACTGCATTATTCAAGAATCGAAGTTCTACTATGGCGGTGCTTGGCACCAAGCACAACTATATGATCGGACTAAATTACATACTGGAATCGTTATCCCAGGGCCATCAATTGTAATGGAGATGGACTCCACAACAGTAATTCTGCCTGATCATGAAGCAACCGTAGATAAGGTTGGTAACCTGCTTATTAACCCCTGCAATTAATCGAGGAGTAAACATAATGACTGCAAAAATTATAGAAACTAATAACACTCCTCTAAAAAAAGTTGAGGTTGAGGGCGTTACTGCCGACATTATCGAAAACGCACTGAAGAATGCGCGTATCGAAATGGACGCAGTGCTTTTCCGTACAGCTATGTCTCCCGGTATTCGTGAGCAGGGTGACTGTTTCCCTATGATTGCTAATAAATATGGCAAGATGGTTGTTGGTCAGTTTGGTTCGTTCATTGGACCATTTATGGAGGCTTATAACGAAGAGATCGAAGAAGGTGACATCATCCTGACTAACGATCCTTATATGTGTAATGCTGCTGTATCACATTTACCTGATTGGCTTGTGCTTGTTCCGGTATTTAAAGATGGCCGACATATAGCTTGGACAGCTATGTTTGGTCATATGTCTGATAACGGTGGCATGGTTCCTGGCTCAATCCCGATTGAAGCGACTAACATCTATCAGGAAGGTATTCGAATTCCGCCGCTAAAGTTGTATAAGAAGGGCGAATTACAGTCAGATATTCTGGAGCTTATTCTTCATAACGTCCGTACATCGCAGTGGAATCGTTTCGACTTAAATGCACTAGTTGCGGCATGTAATACACCAACCAAACGCTGCGTCGAGATGGCAAACCGATTTGGTGACGATGTGCTCTTTAGCGCGATGGATATAATGCTGGAGCGTAATCACAATGCAATGAAATTTATTATTCAGAATTTCATTCCCGAAGAGCCGAGGACATTCGAAGATTATCTCTGCGATGATGGGATGGGTATGGGCCCATATAAAATTAAATGCAAAATGTGGCGTGAAGGTGATATCGCTCATTTTGATTTTGATGGCACAGATCCGCAGGCACAGAGTTCAGTGAATTTTTATCTTAATGAAGATATGTTCAAGATGTTCTTTGGCTCATTTACGATTAACGTTGTTGACCCTCATATAGTTTTCAATGATGGTTTTTACGATCTGGTTGAAGTGCACATCCCCGAAGGAACTTTACTTAAACCTAAATTTCCAGCTGCTATATCCGGCCGCACACATGCATTAGGTAGAATTTTTGACGTTTTGGGCGCCTTGCTCGGCTCTGGCGCGCCAGAACAGATGCTGAATGCAGCTGGCTTTTCCGATTCTCCGCATCTTTTCTATTCGGGTTATGACAGTCGTGAAGGAAAGAGCAACGAATGGTTTCAATTGTTTCAGATCGGCTTTGGTGGTGTTCCAGGAAGACCTGCAGGGGATGGTCCAGACGGTCACTCTCTATGGCCTGGTTTCACTAACGTACCTAATGAGTTTATTGAATCGTATTTCCCATTACGTATTGAACGGTATGAAACAATCCCCGATTCAGGTGGTGCAGGATTGCATCGTGGAGGTAACGGTCTTTGTGTAGCATATCGTTTCCTCTCTGATGGCGCTATCGGCATTCATGATGAACGCTGGCTCGTGCATCCATGGGGCGTGCTTGGCGGAGATGTTGGTATGCGTTCAACTAAGAGGCTGGTTCGAAAGGATGGAAGTGAGGAATGGCTGCCTTCGAAGTGTGATGGCGTCAAGGTTAGTGAAGGTGATCTCTTGTACTTTAACACTTGGGGTGGCGGTGGCTGGGGCGACCCCTTGGCACGCGATGCTGAACTGGTATTAGCCGATGTAAAAAGAAATTTAGCCACTGTTGATGGAGCACGAAACTACGGTGTTGTTATAGCTAACAATACTGTCGATTTAGCTGCGACAGAAAAGTTACGCCAGGAAATGCGCAACGAACGTGGAGATATTGAGACTTTCAACTTTGGTCCCGATATAGAAACAGTCCGTGCTAACTGCAAAGCTGAAACAGGACTCGACGCACCTGAGCAGCCTATTTTTAGGTGAGCTAGAAAAGAATGCCTGAGCAGCAGCCCTCTATGAGCCGTAAAGGAGCTATCGTTGCTGTATTTTCGGTTGTTTTTATGTTGTTTTTCGCGGAGGTCAGCCTTCGCTTAATTAATTCTTTGGGTCTTTACGAGGGTTTATTTAGCGTCTTAGGTAAAGCTAAACCACCTCTTGATACAATGAAGCCGCCGGGCATGTTCTATGCTCATCCATATAGCGCTTACGCAATAAAACCAGGTTACAAAAGAGGGGATTTCGAGCGAATTAACCCTGATGGTTTTCGTGGTAATGATTTGACTAATGACAGTTCTGACGAACTGTACAGAATTGTAGCAATTGGCGGTTCAACAACTTTTGGCGTTTATGTTCCTTGGGATCAATCTTACCCATATCATTTGGAGCTTGAACTTCGAAATCGTATTAATTCGAAAAATATTGAAGTTGTTAATGCGGGGATGACAGGCTCAACTAGTGCAGAGAGTTTGCATCGTTTATTTACTCAAATTTTATCGCTTAAGCCAGATATGGTTATTATTTATCATGCTTATAACGATCTATTTCCACGCGTTTTTAATAATTTTCAGAAAGATTATTATCACTGGAGAAAGTCTGATCCTAACAATCCCCCAGGAATGACTCGATTTTACTTATGGCGGCTTTTGATACGCGCTATTAATCCATCTGCATTTCATGAGAATTACGATCTTCAGAATTATGTTTTGAAGTTGGAAAACCTTCCTGAGTCTGACACAGATCGACTCAAGAATTTTGATCAGAGCAGTAGTGATGCTTTCGCTTTCAATATGGAGAATATAATTCTTACTCTGAAGGCCAATAATATTCAACCTGTTCTTTCAACATTTGCTATACATCCTGATATTTGGCACTGGAATGATACTTTTCCTGCGTATGTGTGGGAGGAAGGCATCAGACAGAATAACGAAGTCATTCAGCTTTTGGGCGTAAAGCATTCTCTTCCTGTTGTTCCATTTGAAGAAGCGATGAGGGGAATTAAATTTCGAAAATATTACAGCGATTCAATCCATATGACCCCAGAGGGAAATGTTAGAAAAGCTAAATTATTTGCAGATGTTGTAGAGCGATTTTTAAATTAGAGTTAGCTTTTATTTAAATTACGCCTTGAATAACAGCTCTTTGGTTACTTCTAGACTTTGAATTAATATTTATTGTTTTTTCTTCACTCTGATCCATAAACTCATCCGCTATATCCTGTGCTGCTTTATGCAATTGAGGTACAAAACGTGATATTGCTTCTTTTTGAGAAATGGCAGTACTGGCAAACCTCATTGCTAAACTAGCAAGTAACCTATTGTCGGCAAAAATTGGTACCGCGAGACTTGTTTCATCAGAAATACGACGCTTCCTATGCCAGATTCCATATCCCTGTTTGCGTGTCTCAACAAGTGTTTCGTATATTTGCTTTTTATTTATTAGGGCTTGATTTTCAGATTGTTTAGACTTGGTCAGTAGATCAAGTAAAGCATCTCGCTGCTCTTTGGGGCAAAATGATAAATAACACATCCCGGATGCCGAACCTAAAATTTGAACTCTAAACCCTGGCCCTCGTTTCTCAACGGCTAAAGGGCTTTTGTGATCAGTGGTTTGTCGAACAAGCATTGAGTTGCCAGATAATGTCAATATAGCGCAGGGCCATACAACATCATTGCATAGGCTATATAAATGTTGTCTAGCAATTAATGTAACCCATGCCTCATCATCAAAACCTTCACTTAGACCCCTAACCATTATAGTTAAACGATATCGATCATCGCTTGTTGCTCTATAAGCATAGCCAGCAACACACAGAGTTTCTAATATTCGATAGGTAGTGGTGCGAGGCAGATCGATTTCACTAGCTACTTCGGAAACCGTCGCTCCGTTATGTCGATTTAGAACATGTAGTACTTCGAGACCGCGCAATAATGCACGTATAGAACGAGTTGAGCTCATTTATTTTTTTCCATTATTGTGCCCAGCAGGCGAACAATATTAGCCGCGATGCGGACAATTTCCAACCCCCTTTATAAATTGTTACAAATTGAAACAATCACTAATTTATAGCTTAGTTGAATGAGCATTCAGCTAAGCTAGAATTTAATTTAAATTTATAGGATAAAATTATGATAATTATGATAATTAATTATTT
>JAYZVL010000047.1:0-6744 GCA_036155675.1 Pseudomonadota bacterium
GTAAACCCTTTGAAAAGCTTACCGTAGAAGAATCAGTTATTCGTTTTAACCCTAACATCGATGCAAAGAAATTACGCGATAATGATTATTTAAAAAAATTCTGTGAAGATTTGGGCATCAAGACTCCGGCAGGAGCAGGAAGCGGTAAATTATTAATCGAGATTTTTGAGAAAACGGTTGAAGGCAGACTGCTTCACCCAACATTTATTTTATCTTACCCGGCAGAAGTTTCACCCCTTGCGCGACGCAATGCTGAGGATTCTTGGTTAACAGATCGTTTTGAGTTTTTTATGGCGGGTCGTGAGATCGCTAATGGTTTTGCAGAGCTTAATGATGCGGAAGATCAAGCAGAGCGTTTTAGAGATCAAGCGGACCAGAAGCGCACAGGCGACCTAGAAGCCATGTTCTATGATGAAGATTACATAACGGCCCTTGAGCACGGCATGCCCCCAACTGCTGGATTAGGTATCGGCATAGATCGATTGGTTATGTTAATGACCGATACGCATTCTATTCGAGACGTTCTGCTTTTTCCCCACATGCGCGATTAGAGAATAATGCTCTAAAAATGACTAATTCAGCTTTGCCTATAGGTATTTTTGACTCCGGTGTCGGAGGCATAACTGTGCTTAAAGAAATTCGTAACCGCTTGCCCCATGAAGATATTATTTATCTTGGCGATACGGCCAGATTGCCTTATGGAACGAAATCGACTTCAACAGTAGAGCAGTATGCTGAAGGCGCTGCTAAATTCCTTCTTAAGCGCGGCATTAAAATATTGGTGGTTGCTTGCAATACAGCATCTGCAGTAGCGTTAAAGTCTTTAACAGAAAGATGTTTTCCTGTCCCCGTGGTGGGGGTAGTAAAACCAGGCGCCAATAAAGCAGTAGTGGAGAGTGATAATCAGCGCCATCTTATTCTTGCTACTGAAGCCACAACCAGAGAGTTGGCCTACACAAAGGCTATTTTAGAATTAGAGCCAGATGCGGTTTGTCAAGAAATCGCTTGCCCAATGTTTGTCGCTTTGGCAGAAGAAGGTTGGGGAGAAGGCAAAATCGCAGTATCTGTTGCAGATAAATATTTGGGGTTTTTTAAGGACCAAGACCATGGGCCGGCACCAGATACAGCAATTTTAGGCTGTACTCATTTCCCTCTTTTGCGTGATTCTATTTCTCAGGTTCTTGGCGAAGGTATTAAAATTATCGATTCTGCTAGCACCTCGGCTGAGCAAGTTGTTGAAGTTCTGCGTGAATATAAACTTAAGAGTGATAAAACTGCAGTTGGGAGAGTTGAATTCCTGGCCACCGAAGGAGTCGAGAGGTTTGCTCGCGTAGGAGGAAATTTTCTTGGCACTCAGCTTTCAAAAGATGACATTGAGGTTGTTGATATCAATTTATTTTAAACAGCTGATGGAACCTCATAAGGAAGGTTTCCATTTTTAAGTTCTGTTTCTCCGCTTGAATCAAGATGAAACTTTTCTTTGCTCTGGTTGATTGGTATAACAGCTAATAATTCAATATTTTTCGTCGCGGGAACTCGAATGGCATCGACAATTTCACCGCTTTCTTTTCCATCTAGGTAGATTTTGTCTCCAGGATATGCATCTTGGCTCGTAGAGCAGATGAATCTGTACATTCTTCTCTTAATTCTCCCTAGGTTTTGGGTTCTAGCGACGATTTCCTGCCCTACATAGCAACCTTTTTCAAAACTTATGGCTCCCAATAAATCGAGATTAAGCATTTGAGGCACGAATGTTTCAGTTGTGGTTGGCCAGACAGAAGGTATTCCAGCCTCAATATTTGCTAAACGCCAGTCGTCCAGAGATTTATTTTCTTCCAGAGTTTGTTGATGATTGAGGTCTAGGCATAAACCAGTACCAATTTTAGTTCGAAAAAAGATCTTATTTTCTTTTTCAAAACAATATTTTGATGATGAAAACTCAGGCTCTTTATTAGATATGGTGATGTTGGAGTTCGCTATGTCAATCTTCACTTTTGATCTTAAAACATACATTTTAAGTCGATTCGCTACGGACTCTTGAATAGATTCGGGCAATATCATCCAGATAGATTTTTTCCAGCTAATCAAAAAAGTTACGCACAAAAGCCGACCCTTTGAATTCGCCCACCCTGACATTAATGGTGAATTTTCAGAAAGACCACCCAAATCTTGGGTTAATTGACCTTGAAGAAAATTGAGAGAATCATCTCCAGAAATCCTAATAGAGCCAATTTGAGGCTTATTGACTTTTAAATTCATGATCTCATTATCGCTGATAAAAATTTATTATGCTTGAAACTAATCATTCTGGTGCAAATTACGGGTCATTCTGGCACAATTTTGCGCCATGCCTGAACACCCAAAAAAGAAAACATCTGAACATGGAAAAGTCTCATCTATGAATGATTCTGATAATGCTGAAACTGATCCTTCTGAAGCCACGGATCTTATTGAATTGGGAGGACAAGAAGGACCTGAGCCAACTCGGTTTGGTGACTGGGAACGGAAGGGCCGTTGTATCGATTTCTGAATAAGCATAATCAAGTGAAGTTCCTCCTCTCTTGCTGTTTAAACTGAAATAGAGGCTATTGATTTAACTGGAAAAAAGGATAGTTTATGTCCGATATTGATCGACCTTTATCGCCACATCTGCAGGTTTACAGTTGGCGCATAAGCAATACCACTTCGATTTTGCATCGCCTCACTGGTGTCGGTTTATCATTGGGTGTTTTTTGTTTCGTTGGATGGGTTGTTTCTATAGCTTTCGGCCCAGCGGTTTATGCAATGGCGTTAAGTGTTTTATCTGGGCCATTAGGCTTAGTGATCCTTTTTCTTTTTTCCCTCAGCTTTTTCTACCACCTATCCAATGGTATTAGGCATTTGTTTTGGGATATTGGTTATGGTTTTGAAAAAGGCTTTGCCAACAAAACTGGATGGTTTGCAATTTTTTCAGCCTTATTCATTACAGTGTTGTTTTGGTTTGGTGTTATGAAATGAGCCAAAACGATTTTTCCGCAGGCTATAAAGAAACAGAAAGAAATGGAAGCGGTCATTGGTGGGCACAGAAATTATCTGCCATTGCGCTTATACCATTAACCGTTTGGTTTCTAATTGCATTATTAGGAATAAATTCCTTCAGCCATAAAAATATTTTTTTATGGATAAGTTTGCCCTTGAATAGCGCACTTTTGATCTTTTTGCTTTTTACCGCGTTGTATCATTCGTTTCTTGGCCTAAAAGTTATAATTGAAGATTATGTTCATGGCTCGTTAAATAATTCTTTGATTCTTGGCCTTAAGATAATCCATTTCCTTTTGGGGGCAGCTGCTATTTTAGCCCTCGTAAAAATAATTTTTTCTAATGGAAATCTAGCATGAACAAGGACTACGAATTTATAGATCATACTTATGATGTAGTTGTAGTTGGCGCCGGAGGAGCAGGTTTACGAGCTACTTTTGGGCTTGTAGAGGCGGGCTTAAGTACCGCTTGTATTACCAAAGTATTCCCTACCAGAAGCCATACCGTTGCTGCTCAAGGAGGTATCAGCGCAGCTCTTGGAAATATGGGCGAAGATGATTGGCGTTGGCATATGTATGACACCGTAAAGGGATCTGACTGGCTTGGCGATCAAGATGCAATTGAATATATGTGTAAAGAGGCGCCAGCTGCAATTATTGAGTTAGAGCATTATGGCGTGCCTTTTTCTCGAACTGAGGAAGGTAAAATCTATCAACGACCTTTTGGCGGAATGACAACACGTTATGGCGAAGGAATTGCTCAGAGAACTTGCGCTGCTGCAGATCGCACTGGTCACGCTATGCTTCATACTCTATATCAGCAGGCGCTGAGACATAATGCGAGTTTTTTCATTGAATATTTTGCCATTGATTTAATAATGGAAGATGGTTGCTGTCGAGGCGTAATAGCAATAAATATGGCCTCAGGGCGTCTGCACAGGTTTCGAGCTCATAAGGTAATTTTAGCGACGGGGGGATATGGTCGCGCCTACTTCTCATGCACTTCTGCTCATACCTGCACTGGCGATGGAAACGCAATGATATTAAGAGCAGGACTGCAGTTGCAGGATATGGAATTTGTGCAATTTCATCCAACAGGGATTTACGGTTCAGGGTGTCTTATTACAGAAGGATCTAGAGGTGAGGGGGGTTATTTGACTAACTCTTCAGGCGAAAGATTTATGGAACGATATGCGCCCAATGCAAAAGATCTTGCTTCAAGGGATGTCGTAAGCCGTTCAATGACCATGGAAATTCAAGATGGCCGAGGTGTTGGCAAAGATCGAGACCATATTTATTTACATCTCGAGCATCTCGGTTCAGAAATTATAGATGAGAGGCTTCCTGGTATAGCGGAGACGGCAAAGGTTTTTGCTGGGGTTGATGTGAATAGTGAGCCAATTCCGGTTATCCCTACAGTCCATTACAATATGGGCGGAATACCAACCAATTATCATGGCGAAGTTCTTGATCACCAAAATGAAGTTGTTTCTGGACTGATGGCTGTTGGTGAAGCTGCTTGTGTTTCTGTTCATGGGGCTAATCGTCTTGGATCAAATTCATTATTAGACTTAGTGATATTTGGAAGGTCTGCGGCTTTAAGATGCGCTGAAACCGTAAAAAAAGAACACAAGCCTTTGCCAAATAATGCCGGTGATTTAGCTGTTAATCGATTAGAAAAGTTGCGCAATGCAGACGGGAATAATCCAACTGCTGATATTAGGTTGGAGATGCAAAAAATAATGCAGGCACATGCAGCAGTTTTTAGAACTGGGGAATCCCTCACTGCAGGCATAGAAAAACTAAATATTACTTTTAATAAGTTTGACGATGTAAAAGTCTCCGATAGATCACTGATCTGGAATACTGATTTAATTGAAACAATGGAATTGGAGAATCTTTTATTACAGGCCATAGTAACAATCAATGCTGCGCTTAATCGAACTGAGAGCCGTGGCGCTCAAGCACGGGAGGATTACCCTGAGAGGGATGATGAAAATTGGATGAAGCATTCGTTGGCAAAAATTAACACAGATGGATCAGTTCAACTGAGCTATCGCCCTGTTAATCTAGAAACTCTAACAAACGAAGTAGATACTGTGCCACCTAAGCCCAGGGTCTATTAAAAAACTATTCAGGGAACTATTCATGGCAGAATTTCAACTTCCATTAAATTCAAAAATTAGAAAGGGTAAAAACTTTAAAAGCTCTGACTCCTCTAAAAATATCCGTCGTTTTGCAATATATCGTTTTGACCCTGATTTGAATCAAAATCCACGTTTAGATACCTATGAGCTTGACGTAGATGAATGCGGGCCGATGGTACTTGACGCTCTTATAAAGATAAAAAATGAGATTGATCCAACATTATCTTTCAGGCGTTCTTGTCGAGAAGGTATTTGCGGTTCCTGTGCAATGAATATTTCTGGGGATAATATGCTTGCCTGCACTCAGGCAATTGATGAATTCAATGGCGACATTAAGATTTATCCACTACCTCATATGCCAGTGGTTAAAGACCTGGTTCCTGATTTAACTAATTTTTATGCGCAATATGCTTCAATTAAACCTTGGTTGCACGCATCTAAACCATCATCTTTAGATCAGGAACGTTTGCAGACTAAGGAAGATCAGGAGCTTATCAATAATCCATCTGCTTGCATTCTTTGCGCATGCTGTTCAACTAGTTGTCCAAGCTACTGGTGGAATAGTGATCGTTATTTAGGTCCCGCAGCGCTTTTAGCTGCCTATCGGTGGCTTGTTGATACTCGAGACGAGGCTACTGGAGAAAGGTTAGATAACCTAGAAGACTCATTTAAAATTTATCGTTGCCACACCATAATGAATTGCACAAACTCTTGCCCAAAAGATTTAAATCCAGCTAAGGCCATTGCCGAAACAAAAAAGATGCTGGCGTTTCGTAAGGATTGATCATTGCCCATTTCCTCAGATCAAGAACTTGATTCACGTAGACTTCGCTGGCGTTGCAGAAGAGGTATGCGTGAATTGGATATGCTTTTACTGAATTATTTCGACCGTCATTATTCGAGCGCAAAAAAATATGAGCAACAAGCTTTCAGGAATCTATTAGATTTTCCTGATCCTGATATTTTGGCTTTATGCACCCACCAATTAAACACTGATGATATCTATATACAGTCTGTACTAAAGAGTATGCTTTCAACTACAGCAATAGGCTAAATCCAAAGAAATAATTTAACCTTTATTTTCAATGCTTTAATTTTTATAAATATTTTATTTCCTGCATATGATTCAAAACTTATAAAAATTTTGCTAAATATTACTCTGATTAAGAACTTTAACCGGAGGGTAGGGTCTATATGTTTTTTAGTTTGATTGGCAGATAAGACTTGTCTGAGGGGTTGAGCAGTCGGGCGGCAGATCAATTGTTAGTGGATCGCGTCAAGTCAGGCGATAAATACGCTTTCGATCTTCTAGTGATTAAGTATCAACATAAAGTAGTTAATTTGGTTATGCGTTATGTGAAAGATCACTCAGAGGCTTTAGATGTTTCCCAAGAAGCATTCATTAAGGCTTTTCGGGCCATACCAAATTTTCGTGGGCAAAGCTCTTTTTATACTTGGATCTATCGAATCGCAATTAACACAGCAAAAAATCATTTAGTTGCTCAAGCGCGTCGCCCACTTAAAGATGCTAAAGAAATTGCTGAACCCGAAGAGTTTGATTGGCATCCTAATCTTCAGGA
>JAYZVL010000048.1:0-24535 GCA_036155675.1 Pseudomonadota bacterium
ATTTCTATTCAAGCAACGCGCGCTATCATTGATGCGATTCTTAATGGAGAAATCGAAAAAGCAGAAATGGCACTAATCCCTTACTTTAATCTAGCAATACCAACCAATTTACCTCGGGTTGAAAGCGAAATCTTAAACCCAATAAATACTTATAAAAATGAATCAGAATGGGATGAAAAGGCAAAAAAATTAACAGCTATGTTTGTCGATAACTTCAAACAATACACTGATACAAATGAAGGCCAAAGACTCTCAATTTCAGGGCCTAAAACTAATTAATCTTTCTCACGGGTTCTAATTTGCCAGAGGTGATAAGATTATTTTTGCTTTAGATAACGCAATGGAATAGAGAGATGCGACTTTTTGACTTTAATAGAGCGCCTAACCCGCTTCGAACTAGGATATTTATTGCAGAGAAAGGGCTTTCTATCGAAAGCATTAATGTAAGCCTTTACCGAATGGAGCAATTATCTCCTGAGTTCCTTCAAATTAACCCTCTTGGAACTTTACCTGTCTTAGAAACTGATGATGGAACTTATATAGCTGAAACTTTGGCTATTTGTCACTATCTCGAATGCAATCATCCTGAGCCACCACTTTTTGGAATTTCAGCTAAAGAACAAGCGCAAGTGTTAATGTGGAATAATGTTATAGAACAACACGGAATGGCAAGCATTGCAGAAGCGCTACGTAATTGGTCACCAGGTTTTAAGAATAGAGTATTCCCGGGTCAAATGGATTATGCGCAGTTACCTCAATTAATTGGAAGAGGAAAAGAAAGAACAAAACAATTTTTTAACATAATAGAAAACCAGCTTAAAAAAAATCATTATATTGCGGGTGATAATTTTACTTTTGCAGATATAAGTCTACTGGCTATCAGCGAGTTCTCAACATGGATTGAAATTGATCCGCGTGAAATCCATCCTTCGATATCACTTTGGTATAAAACAGTAACCTCAAGACCAAGTTTTTCATCTTTAAATTATGCGACAATTGCAGCCGGTTAATTTATATGAAGAATAAACTATTCAAAAACCTTCAGTACCTATGCTTAAGTATTTTGTTTTCTACGGTCACTGTTTATAGCATCGGTTCATTACTTACTGGAGCTTATACAGGAGAATATGGTTATTTTGGTTTTTTATATAATGTTCTAGGCTCAGCGTTAACTGGTAGTTTATCTGCATGGCTATTAGTGCTCTCTCCAATTTTATTTATTTTGATATGGTTATTAACATCTCGGGTGTTGGGCTCGATACCAAAAAAAATAGAAGAGTAATTTTTATTCGAGTAAATTTTTTTATACAACAAAATATGATTCGAAATTTAAAACAAAAAACCTATCTTGCTATAGCATTGCTTTTTTCAAGCACTTCATTAGCTATTGCTGAAGAAGTGACAATTAGCCCCAATAAAAATTTAACCCTTTATGAGCCAGTTGAGTTAGTCGCAAAAGCAAAGCACTATGAAATAGTTAAACTAATTACACGCTTTGCTGCAAGGGATCACTACTCACGTATACCTATTGATAACAAATTTTCCTCTGAATTATTAAAAAATTATATAGAGAGTTTAGACCCTAACCGAAGCTTCTTTTTACGCTCTGATATTGATTCTTTCGATCGCTTTAAATATAGCTTAGATAATATTTTTGTTACAAAAAATTCATCGGCTAATATCGACCTACAGCCCATTTTTAAAATTTTTGAGAAATATCGTTTACGAGCATCTGAAAATTATGAATATGCTTTAAAGCAATTACTACTTAAACCAAGCTTTTCTATAGAGGAAGAATACAAATTTGATAGATCTGATGAAAATTGGACTGAAAATAAAGAGTTAATTCAGGAAATTTGGCGTAAGCGCTCAAAAGGCGACGCTCTAAATCTTATGCTAGCTGATCCTGAAATGACCTGGAAAGAAACTGCAGATACTTTAAATAAAAGATATAAGCGCTTCTTAAAACAAATTAATTCCTTTGATTCTGACGATGTAATAGAAGGTTTTATGAATGCCTTTACACGAACATTAGATCCTCATTCAAGCTATATGTCTCCACGACGATCGGAGGAATATGATATTCAAATGAGTCTTTCTTACCAGGGGATTGGCGCATCCCTCAAATTAGAAGAAGATCTTGTAACTATTATGAATATAATTCCTGGCGGTCCTGCAGCAATTAATGGAAGACTCCAACCTGAGGACCGCATCGTTGCCGTTGGCCAGAATGAAAAGGGAGAAATGATAGATGTTATTGGCTGGATGCTTGATGATGTTGTGCAAAAGATTCGTGGTCCTGCCAATTCTACTGTTCGTCTTCAAGTTAGGCCAACCGGAGCTAGCCCTGGAGATGAATATATAGTAAGCATTATTAGAAATAAAATTAAGCTTGAAGAGCAAGCTGCAAAAAGTGAGATACTTGAGATACAGCGAAACGAAGAGATCAGCAGAATTGGAGTTATTACAATACCTGGCTTTTACCAAGACTTTAAAGCCAAAAGCACTGGTGAGAAAGACTACAACAGCACGACTCGCGATGTGCAGAAACTAATTAATGACTTGAATCAACAGAATGAAAAAATTGATGGTCTATTAATAGACCTAAGAAGCAATGGTGGCGGTCATCTCTCTGAAGCAACCTCTCTTAGTAGTTTATTTATACCTAAGGGGCCAGTTGTCCAACTACGTTATGCGAATGGCAGGGTTGAGGTATACGATAATCCTTTACCTGAGGTCGCTTACGATGGACCATTAGTTGTATTAGTAAACCGATTTAGCGCATCCGCATCTGAAATCTTTGCAGCAGCAATACAAGATTACCAAAGAGGTTTAGTTGTTGGGCAGCAAACTTTTGGAAAAGGAACTGTGCAAAGTCTTATTATTTTAGATCAGCACGCGCCCCGCTCTAAACACCAAGGCCTTGGAAATCTAATTTTAACCGGTGGTAAATATTATCGGATAACCGGCGGAAGTACTCAAAATAAAGGAGTAATACCTGATATAGAGCTACCATCTATGGTTGATATTAATGAGATTGGAGAAAACACTAAACCTTATGCATTGCCATGGGACAAGATAAAGCCAACTGATTTTAAAATTTTGGATGACTTAACAGGAGATCTTTCTAAGATAAGTCTTGAACAAACTCAACGTTCGCAATCTGATCCTAACTTTATATATTTATTAAAGGAGGTTGAGATAGCTGAGGAGCTTAGGAAAGAAAAAAGACTCTCACTTAGACTCGAAACACGGAAAAACGAACAAGCGGAACGTAGAAATGGTCAATTGAAGAGAGAGAACATTAGGCGAGTAGCCAGCGGGTTAAGTCCCATTAAATCACTAGAAGAAATTAATCAGGATCAAGAACCAGATATACTTTTAGAGCAAGCAGCTGAAATTCTCATTGATGTTGTCGGGCAGCCCAAGCTTAATAATCGGTTTCTAAGTCAATTACAATAATAAAGATAAACTCAAAATCACATTAAGAAGAAACGGTTTTTTTTGGGAAATAGTGGCCTTTCTCAATTAAGTAATCCAGCCATTTACTAAACATAATATTTTTATTCCAACAAACGCCTAAGTCTCTACTGCACTGATGATCAATCGATTTAAATACTGAATGCTGATGATCAATACTCCAGCTAAGAACCTCTACGATACGAGCATCAAAATAAACATTAGCCAATAAATCAGGATCAGCGCTATAACCATTTACTTCATTGAATAAATAAGTAAGCCTAAATTGGCAGGTATATTTGGTTCTCTTTTCAATAGAAAAATAAAGATTGCAATCTTGCTCGCTATAAGAAACCAGAGCGCCAGAAAAAACCTCGAGACCATCAATAAGTTGATTTAGCATCAAAAAATTTGATTCATAGAGGGCCATCAAGGCGCTAAAACTTCCCGGCTTGGCGATGCATTGTGGCAAGATGTAGCTGTCAACTTCCATATTCTTACTATAGCATGCAGTTTGAAAAACTATTTTCTTAAGGCTCAACTAAATGTCTCAGTCAAATCTAAATATTAAACAAGTGACTTGTGAGCCATTTCAGGATCAAAAAGCAGGCACTGCAGGCTTACGAAAAAAAGTCACTGTATTCCAAAAGCCCCATTATATTGAAAGCTTCATTCAGGCGATCTTTGACACTCTAAGGTTTGATAAAGGCGAAAAGCTCGTTATCGGGGGTGATGGAAGGTTTTTTAATGATATCGCAATACAAAAAATCGTCTCCTGTGCCGTGGCAAATAAAATTTCACATATTTATATAGGCAAAGACGGATTGCTATCAACACCAGCGGCTTCCAACTTAATTCGCTGCACTCGCTCTAAAGCAGGAATTATTCTTACTGCGAGCCATAATCCAGGGGGGGCGAATGGTGATTTTGGAATTAAGCTTAATATCGCGCCTGGAGCACAAGCAAACGAGAAGCTAATTAACCAAATTTACGAGCGATCAAAAAAAATAACGAGCTACAGGATTGCTGAAATACCAAATATCCAGCTTGATAAAATAGGAATTAAAAATTTTGGAGATGTACGCCTAGAAATTATAGACCCGATAGACGAGTACATTGAATTAATGGATCAGTTTTTTGATTTTGAGCTCATTCAATCCCATCTAAAGAAAAAAGTGAAATTTCACTTTGATGCTTTTCATGCTGTAACCGGACCTTATGCAAAAAAGATTTTCTGTGATTTGCTTGGGGTGCCTCAAGAATGCATAGTGAATGCTATTTCAAAAGAAGATTTCGGCGGCATGCATCCGGATCCTAACCCCAATAATGCTAAGTACATTTACAATCTAGCTATGTCAAAATCGTCACCGGACCTCTTAGCTGCCTCAGATGGAGATGGCGATAGAAATATGATTTTAGGACCTGGAATGATGGTTTCACCTGGGGATAGCCTTGCCATTATGTTGGCAAATTCAGTAATAATACCTGGTTACAGAAAAGGCATTGATGGAGTAGCGAGATCAATGCCAACTAGTCGAGCAGTTGATTCAGTAGCATCATCATTAGGTATACCATGCTATGAAACACCTACAGGCTGGCGTTTTTTTTGTAATCTACTGGAAAAGGGGCATATTGGTCTTTGCGGTGAAGAAAGCTTTGGAACAAGCTCCCTTCATGCGCTAGAAAAAGATGGACTTTGGGCAATACTATTTTGGCTCAATATGCTCGCTGGTTTAGAACAGTCTTTACCAGAAATAGTTCATCAACATTGGCGGCGCTTTGGGAGATGTTACTACCAGCGACATGATTATCAAATATCTGATATGAACCAAGCTTCAGATCTAATAAAATACTTAAGGCAAAGCATCAATTCACTTCCAGGAAAATCACACTTCGGGAGCAAAATTATAGATGCGAATGAATTTAATTACACAGATCCGGTGGATGGAAGCATTTCAGAAAACCAAGGTATAAGGGTTTTCTACGAAAATGGTGGCCGAATTGTATTTCGTTTATCTGGAACAGGCACGTCAGGGGCCACATTGAGAATGTACTTAGATAAACCAGAATCTGAAATCACTAGACAACACCTTAATCCAAATGATGTTCTATCTGAACTAGCAAATGCTGGAGCAGAACTATCTCGAATTAATCATTTTACAGGACTAAAAAATCCCGTATCTATTATATAAAGCTAACTCTAGGGCCGGATGCGTCTTTCTATACCTGTACTTGCAAGTATTGTGCTTGCAAGCTCTTCAATAGAAGAACTTGTAGTATCAATGCAAGGAATCTGGTAGCGCTTAAATAAAGCTTCAGCGGCCCGCACTTCAAAGCTTACCTGCTGAACAGTCGAATACTTGCCTGTAGGTCGACGTTCATAGCGAATCTGCTGTAAACGCTTTGACTTAATAGTTAATCCATATAATTTATGCGTATGAGGCAATAAAACATCCGGCAGCTTGCCATTTTCAAGCTCATCTTCAGATAATGGGTAATTAGCGGCATAGACACCATAAGTTAAAGCCAAATAAAGGCATGTAGGAGTTTTACCGGACCGAGAAACGCCTACAAGTATGATATCAGCGCGTTCATAATCATTAGTAATCGCGCCATCGTCATTATTAAGTGTAAAATTTGTCGCATCAATTCTTAGATCATAGCGCCCAGCATCAACTAAACCATGCGCTTGGCCTAGTTTATGAGATGATTTTGAATTTAGCTCAGACTCTATTAAAGGCAGATGACTAGCAAAAAAATCAATTAAAAGCCCTTTTTCTGGCTTAAAAATCTCTCGAAACTCCTCCTGAACCAAGGTGCTAAAGATAATCGGCGGCCCCTCGTCCTCTCGAGCCTTCAAATTTATCATTTCAAGTGCATCTTCAATCTTGTCAACAGTATCTAGAAATGGCAGAGTCACTTGGTTGAATTTATGACCATCAAATTGAGTGATCAAGCTGTGGCCTAGAGTTTCTGCTGTTACACCAGTTTGATCGGATACGAAGAAAACTGTTCTATGCTGCATAACTAAGCGACCTTTTATATTGGTTAAACTTTTTGCACTACTAAAATATACAGGAAAATGCCCTTGTGCAATATTTAATACCTCTTGAAAAATTAAACCTAAACGATATCGAAATTGTTGGCGGCAAGAATGCCTCCTTAGGCGAGATGCTTACTCATTTAACTAAAGCAGGCGTAAATGTGCCAGGAGGTTTTGCAACGACAGCGGAAGCCTTTCATGACTTTCTAGAGAGAAACCAGCTTAATGGCCGAATTAATAAGGCGTTGAACGATCTAGATGTAAATAACCTTGATCAACTTTCATTAACAGGCTCTTCAATAAGAAACTGGATCTATGAAGCTGAACTTCAATTAGACTTTAAGAAAGCTATAAAAAAAGCCTGGTCGGAAATTAAAAAAAATGAATCAGGGGATTTTTCTGTAGCAGTTAGGTCTTCTGCAACTGCAGAAGATTTACCTGACGCATCATTTGCGGGTCAACAAGAAACGATTCTCAATGTCGCAACACTTGATGATCTCTATGATTCGATTCAAAAGGTATTTGCTTCTCTTTACACAGATAGAGCAATTTCTTATAGGGTTCATCAAGGATTTGATCATTCTAATTTAGCACTTTCAGTAGGTGTCCAAAAGATGGTACGGAGCGACCTAGCTACAAGTGGGGTAATGTTCACACTTGATACAGAATCTGGTTTTCGTGACCTAATATTTATCACGGCATCGTGGGGTCTTGGTGAATGTATTGTGCAAGGGTCAGTAAATCCAGATGAACACTATGTCTATAAACCCTCATTACGCTCAAGTAAACGATCAATAATCAGATCTAATCTTGGCAGTAAGGCAATCAAGATGGTTTACTCAGGGGGAAATGAAACTAACGAGACAGTAAAAGTCATTTCAGTAGAGCCCGAAGACTCTAACCGCTATTGTTTGTCAGAAGCAGATATTGAAAGTCTTGCTCAATATGCTTTGGCAGTAGAAGATCACTATCAAAAACCTATGGATATAGAGTGGGCAAAAGATGGAATTGATGGAGAAATTTATTTGCTCCAAGCAAGGCCAGAAACTGTTCGGAGTAGAGAAAGTGATCAATCATTAAATCGATATAAACTTAAAGATCGATCTGATGTTCTAACGGAAGGTAGATCGATAGGCCAAAAGATAGGCGCTGGCAAAGCAAAGATTATCAATAATGCAAACGAGATGTCTCGCATTCAAAAAGGTGATGTGCTTGTAGCAGACATGACTGACCCAGATTGGGAACCAGTAATGAAAATAGCAAGCGCTATAGTCACTAACAGGGGTGGAAGAACATGCCATGCTGCGATTATTGCCCGAGAGTTAGGAATTCCAGCAGTGGTTGGCTGCAATGATGCGACGAATAGTATTTCGGATGGCTTAAATGTTACTGTATCTTGCGCTGAGGGCGCTGAAGGATATGTATATAAAGGCACACTAGAGTTTGAGCAATCGAGAATAGAGTTTGATCAATTGCCTGAAATACCATCAAAAATCATGATGAATATAGCAAATCCAGACCGTGCTTTTGCATTTTCGAATATTCCAAATCATGGGGTTGGGCTTGCTCGCTTAGAATTTATTATTAATCGCATGATTGGCATACATCCGAAAGCGTTATTAGATTTTGACTCTCTAGATAATGAGCTAAAAGAAACTATTATAGAGCAGATGCATGGGCATAAAAATCCCATTGAATTTTTTGTCGATAAACTCAGTGAAGGAATAGCATGCATAGCTGCAGCGTTTTCTCCGGAACCAGTAATTGTTAGGCTTTCAGATTTTAAATCTAATGAATATGCAAACCTTATTGGCGGAAGCAAATATGAACCTAAAGAAGAAAATCCTATGCTTGGATTCCGTGGTGCCTCAAGGTATTTAGCGGAAGACTTTCAGGAGTGCTTTGAACTTGAAGTAACTGCCTTGAAAAGAGTTCGTGATGAAATAGGTCTAACTAACGTGCAAATAATGGTCCCATTTGTTAGGACCGTTAAAGAAGCCCAAGAAGTAATTGAACTTTTATCAAACCTTGGTATGCAAAGAGGAAAAAATAACCTGAAAATTATTATGATGTGTGAGCTACCAACAAATGCATTACTTGCGACAGACTACCTTAAATATTTTGATGGTATGTCTATTGGATCTAATGATATGACACAATTAATTTTAGGCTTGGATAGAGATTCTGGATTAATTGCTAATTTATTTGATGAACGCGATCAAGCTGTTAAAAAGATATTAAAAATGGCCATAGATGCCTGTAAAAAAGAAGGTAAGTATATCGGGATATGCGGTCAGGGTCCCTCAGACCACCCTGACCTTGCAGAATGGCTTGTCAATCAGGGAATAGACAGCATGTCACTAAACCCTGATAGCGTCATCGAAACATGGATACACTTGGCAGGTATAAAGATCTAAAAATCACTCCAGGTAACTTTCTTACGCCAACGAATTCTAGGAAGAATCAATCCGAGCAAGAGCCCTGCAACTAAAACTATAGCACCAATCAAAAACCACTCCCGTGATGAGCGATCGATCAATTCTCGATTTTCGATAATTAAATTTTTTAGCTCGCTGTCAACTTCTAATAGTTTGTTTTTTAGCTCAGAATTTTCATTATTCAGCTGAATAGATGAGGATGATAATGCAGTAAGTTGGTCTAGCTCATCTCGCAATACAGAGTTATTTGCTTCCAAAGAAGCTAAATCGGCTAATAAATTAGCCCTGATTGTATCGAGATCATTTAATCTGAGCTGCAAATCATCACGCTGCCCCTCAATAGACTCAAACTGACTCTCTAATGAGGGTAATCGCAATCTTGCGGTTGGCTCTGATTGAAGATAACGACTTAAGACCCACCCCTCTTTACCAGATGCTAAGCGAATGTAGCTATAGCCTTGCGCCTTATCAGTTTCCAATACCTCTAGCTTTGTACCACTTTTTAACTGCCTGATAATCTTTTTTTGGCTACCTTTGTCACTCCTCATCATAACTTCAAATTCGTCCGTGACCCATCGATCCTCAGAGAAAGAGGAAGAGAAAGAGGAAAGCAGAATAATCAAAGCTAGTTTGATCTGACTAAATGGAAAAGATTTAATGGTAAGATTCCAAGCAAGCATAATTTCTAAGGAAAGATTTATTATTATTTATAATGGTTTACTCTAACATAAATAAAAAATAAGGAATATCCTAACTTGCTGTCAACTAGTAATTAAGCATCGCTAAATTTAGTTTTTAAAAATTTAGTTTGATAGTGGCGTAACTCATCTATAGATTCCCTTATATCATCAAGCGCAAGATGTGTTGATTTCTTTGTAAAGCTTTTAGCAATATTTGGAGCCCAAATAGAGGCAAGAATTTTTAAGCTAGATACATCCAAATTTCTATAATGAAAAAAACTCTCTAACTTGGGCATCTCTCGGGCGAGAAATCTTCGATCTTGACAAATACTATTGCCACACATTGGAGAGCTGCCCGGTTTAACAAATTTACTTAAAAAGTCAAATGTTCTCTTTTCAGCTAATTCAATCGTAAATTCACTAGCTTTAACTCTATTCACTAGTCCAGATTTATTATGCTGCAGAGTATTCCATTCATCCATTGCCTCTAGCACTGCGTTTGATTGATGAATGGCTATTACAGGCCCCTCAGCAATAGTTTCAAGATCAAGATTAGTGATAATTGTAGCGATCTCAATGATAGAATCATTGGTAGTATCAAGACCAGTCATTTCCAAATCTATCCAAATCAGTCGATCAGATGAAGCAGCCATGAATAAAACCTCAAAAAATTTAAACGAAATTAATTCTATCATCGGATGAATGCTTTGGTTACAAGGATAGAGGCCTAATGCAAAAAGATTATGACGCTAAAGCTGGGGTTATTGTTGCAAGCTTTGGTCAGCGTGGAATTCTTGAATCTGAATCCGGAAAAAGAATTAAATATCAATTGAAAGGACGAAAATTACGTGCCGTTTGCGGTGATATCGCTCAGTGGACGCTGCCTAATCAGAGTAATGAAGCGTTAGTGCATAAGATTATTTCTAGGGGAAACTCCCTAACTAGACCCAATAGCCGTGGACAAGAGGAAGTAATTGCCAGTAACCTTAATCAAATTATAGTTGTAAGCTCTCCAAAACCAATGGTAGATCTTTTCCTGATAGATAGATTTTTGTGCGCTGCTGAAATCTTAAACATAAATGCAGCTATCATTTGGAATAAAAATGATTTACAAAATAATTTGCCTGAAGAATTCCATAATTACAGTCATATTGGATATGAAGTTTTGAGCGCATCAGTTAAATATGGAAATGGTGTAGAGAGAATTAAAAGAATTTTAGCAGAAGGCACTAGCATTTTGGTGGGTCAGTCAGGTGTTGGAAAATCTTCATTAATTAATAGACTAATTCCAGAAGCCTATGTAATTGTTAAAGAAATTAGCAGCTCAAATCAAGAAGGTAAGCACACAACGACTGCGTCAATAATGCATAAGTTAACTTCGGGAGGAAGGCTCATTGATAGTCCTGGGGTGAGAGAATTCACACCAATTTTTAAAGATCAGCTTAAGATTCAAACTGGCTTTCGTGAAATTTTTGCTAAGGCCAATAACTGCAAATTCAAAAATTGCCTCCATCTTAGAGAGCCATCTTGTGCAATAAAAGAAAGTGTTATCAAATCAGAAATTAGTCAGCGACGTTACAAGAGCTATAAAAGGCTTTGTAATAGCGCTATACAATTTAAAAATTGACCTAAATCACTCAGAGTTAAATTCACTTCGGCCAATAATAGCGCTTGATAAAGTGTTTGAATCAACAAACTCAAGCTCTCCACCAATTGGAACACCGTGAGCTATCCGACTAACTTTCACACTAAGCTGACTTGCAGCCGAAGCCAGATAACTTGCTGTGGTTTCCCCCTCAACTGTAGAGCTTGTAGCCAAAATTAATTCATTGATTTTCTCGTTATGAAGTTGATCCAATAGTATTGGAAGACCAAGTTCTTCAGGGCCTATGCCATCAAGCGGCGATAATCTTCCCTGCAAAACAAAATAACGGCCTCTAAAAATCCCTGAGTCCTCTATAGCGATAACATCTGCCGGAGATTCAACGATACAAATCATTGATTGATCTCTATCAGCTGCTAAACATATCCAACATAATTTACCTTCGGCAAACATTCGGCAACGTTCACATTTTCCAATATTTTGAAGCCCATTGGCAAGACTGTCGATAATCGCATGCGCTCCTTCGCGATCTCTTTCAAGTAAATGAAATGCCATTCGCTGAGCAGTCCTCGCTCCTACACCAGGCAAACGAGATAAAGCATCAAGAATATTCTGAAGCAATGGTGAATAAGCCATAAGATTATCAGGCCCTCCTCTATCCAGTATAAAGATTATTTAATTTAATAAATTAAGAATCAACCATCAGTTTTTTTTTCGAGCGGGCGTATCGATTCGGGTTCAATTTCGGCATCAAACAAATCCGCTAATTCCTTAATCTTAGGATCAGCGGCAATAGAATCCTTAGCCGCCTGAAGCTTCTGAGTAGATTCATCTTCAGCTTTACTTGCCATTGTCTTGCCAGGGTTGGCAACAACTCGAAACTCCACTACTAGATCAGATCCTATATAGTTTTTAAGAGAACCTGTTAACTTGTCTTTCTGCTGATCAGTAAGCAAAACGCTACTGGAATCATTTATTCCTAAAATTATTTTATTAGAAGATTGCTCAATAATTGCGCATTGTTCTGCTAGTTGCCTAGAGGCCCCTGATAAATTTAATTTCTCAACAATACTAACCCAATCGGTATTTTTGGATAGATGTTTAGCCGCCGATTCTTCTGGGCTCTTAATTACTCCTGAGGATAGTTTTTTTTCCTCAACTTTGTTTATTTTGCTTTCAGGTGAAGAGGAAGAAATTGACTGATCGCTGCTAACCAATGCAGGCCTAAAACTAAGCATCCTTAACATAGTCATCTCAAAACCAATTTGAGGGTTTGGAGCAAGCCCAATATCGCGACGCCCAGTTATGGCAATCTGATAAAAAAGCTGGGTGGTTTCGGGCTCAAAACTTCTCGCTAACTCACTTAAGAAATCTTTATCGGCATCTTCATCCAAGCTATCTAAGCCGGCTAATTGAACAACAGCAATCTGCTGCAATACAGTTGCAAAATGATCAAGAACTGTCAAATAATCCGGTGAAAGCTTTTGGAATTCCTTTAAACGACCCATCAAACCTTCTGCATCTGCATCTTTAAGGAGAATTAATAGTCCATGTAAATGATTTTTATCCATATTACCAAGCATTTCATTTACATCAGAATCAGTTATGCGCCCTCCTCCGAAAGCCATAGCTTGATCTAATAAACTTAAAGCATCTCGCATGCTTCCTGATGCGGCTTGAGCGATAATTTTAAGGGGGCTAGGTTTTGAAACGAGTTTCTCTTCTGTGCAGATATGCTGCATACGATCAACAATTAAGCTTGTTGATAGTCGCTTAAGATTGAACTGTAAGCAACGAGATAAAACTGTAACTGGTAACTGCTGTGGATCAGTTGTAGCAAGCAAAAACTTTACATGCTGAGGCGGTTCTTCAAGGGTTTTTAATAATGCATTAAATGAATGCTTCGAAAGCATATGCACTTCATCGATGAGGTAAACCTTAAAACGACCAGCAGCAGGAGTATACTGCACGTTCTCTAATAATTCCCTAGTGTCATCAACTTTTGTTCGGGATGCTGCATCAACCTCAATTAAATCAACAAAACGACCCTCATCAATGCTAATACAAGGCGGGCAGTTTCCACAAGGTTCCGAAACTACACCTTCTTCACAATTTAAAGCCTTAGCCAGTATTCTTGCAACAGTAGTTTTACCAACTCCTCGGGTCCCAGAAAACAAATATGCATGATGGACTCTTTCGGTTTCTAAAGCATTTTTTAATGCTTGAATCACATGGTTTTGACCAACAACGTCTAAAAATTTTTTTGGGCGCCATTTTCTGGCTAGTGCAAGGTAACTCATTTAAGAATTGTAACTTCTTTGGCTTCAATTTTTTTTAAAAAATCAAAATTATTTAAAAGCCCCAAATGAGGCGCTACAATCACCAAGGAATGATAAGGACTTAAGCCACCTCTGGAGCCGCAATATTTTATAATTGAGGATGAAATGCAGACAAATAGAGCCAGCAAGGAGTAAAATTGCAGCATTATGGCCACTGAACCAACATTTCCCCGTATGGAAGACCGCGATGATGACCTGTCCTGGTTTCTCATGTCTCGCCTTGAGGCTCAGATTGAAGCGATTGTTGCAGAGTCTCATCGGCTTGCATCGCTCGCTGAATCAAAACGCCGCCAACAATCACGGAAAGAATACGTTGCTCGCCAGCGGGAATCAGCCCAGCGTCAACAGCCTTCAGCACCGCCGCTAAACCACCTTCGTTTAGTAACTGACGATTAGTCTGAAGCACTTTGCTGCGTTCAACTTATATAAACAGATATCTAAATCATTAAGTTATGTCTATATTTCGCAAAAAAATAAATATTAGCTCTCGGGTTGTTTCAATCATCGGGATGCATCGAAGCGGAACAAGTTGTTTAGCTGGAAGCCTTCAGCAAAAAGGTTTATTTTTAGGAAAAGTTCATGAAAAAAATGATTTCAACCTCAAAGGCAATCGAGAAAATCAATCCATAGCTGAATTAAATGAGTCGATACTTGAAAACAGTGGGGGAAGTTGGTTTGAACCGCCTAAAAAATTAACTTGGTCACGAAAACATGAAAAAATACGTAACAATATAATTGTTGAATTTGAATTAGCTAAAGTTCCTTTCTGGGGCTTCAAAGAACCTCGCACATTAATCACAATGCCATTTTGGCGAAAGGCTATAACTGATATTAATTTCGTTGGGACTTTTCGACACCCCTATCTAGTTTCAAAATCACTACAACACCGGGATTCGATGCCCAGAGATTATGCAATTAAGCTATGGAAGAAATATAATCAGAAGATGATCGAAATTTATGAAGAAGAGGCTTTCCGACTTATTTCCTTTGACCTAGATCCATCAGAATATTTAGAACAAATTAATTCCGCAGCAAGTGCCCTAGGGCTCCCTGATGCCAACAGCAAAACCATCTTTCTTGATAAATCACTAAGAAATAGTTTACTAGAAATGTCTGACGGCTTGATAAGCCATGATGCATTGGCTCTTTACGAAAAATTATGCAACTTAAGCAAACACGATTAAAACAAAATCTTGCTGCAAGGCAAGATAAAACCTAGACTGCTGCGTTTTAAAGGTAGCTCTCGCTAATGAGAAAAAACAGACAACAATTCAATGGTATGGCTTGCTTATGGATGGTCGTGGCTGTAATTGCTGGGGTTTGTTTAGCCCTATCAGTTTCCACATGGGTATTTAAAAAAGCACCAAATGATCTTTTGAGAACAAACGTACTGCTTGAAGCTCTAGAGGATGAAGAATTAAATCCTCAGTTTGTTGTAATGGGAAGCAGTGTGGTAATGAGTGGGGTTGATACACGCAGAATTACCTCAAAGCTTCCAGGAAAGCCATTAGGTTTAAATTTAGCTACAACTGGACAAAACCCAGCAGATTCATACCTTTATTATCAAAATCTTCCTAAAAGTGTAGGGCTTATTTTACAATTCACTACACCGCGATTTGCTATCGGTAAAAATGCTATTGAGCTACAAAAATATAACGCGATGTATATGTATGGCTATCGACCAAATGATAATACTGAATCAACTCTAATAAATATCTTTGGTGAAAGAGTCGAAAATATTTTTTCAATGTCTAATCTTGAGCAAAGATTCCAATCGCGCTGGGTGGTCAGACAAGCCGCAGATAATATTGTCAGAAATTTAGTAAGGGATGATCTAAATTTTAATTCCTACACATTTGACCTCTATTTTCCAAATAATGGTGCTAATCGATTATCAGCGTTAGAAATGCAAAGATCTCTGAGTCGAAGATATATAGCAGAACATCGTCATGATTATCCCGCTACAGAAGAAAAAGCGCTCTTCTTTAAGAATGCAGGCAATCAAGCATCTAAATTAGGGAAAAAGTTCGCGCTAATAATTAATCCTATACATCCTGAGGTTCATAGAATATATGGTGATGATTGGTATCGCTTAGTACGTAAGTATTTTAATCTCATTGAAGAATCAAGTGATTTTTACGTAATAGACGCATCTGATGCAATTGGAGAGGAATATTTTGTCGATGCATTACATATCAGCAAATCTGGAGCTGAAGTTCTTAGCGATTTTTTAGTAAAAGAAATTATGCGCTTAAACCTAAACCCAACAAATTAGTTAGCAATGCTTTTTTATACATTTGAATTTTTAATTTTCTCAATTGTGCTTCTTAGCATCATGGGTATTGTTCATCGGAGCGAACCCAGAAAACTACTATTACTATTTTCAAGTTACATATTTTATATGTGGTGGAACCCTGCATTTATATTACTCATTATCTTCTCTACAGCAGTTAACTATTCTGTTGGTATAAAAATGTCAGGTGAAGACAATGCAAAGAGTCGAAAATTATTATTAATAGCTGCTCTATCTGCAAACCTTGGATTACTCTTCTTCTTTAAATATTTTGGCTTATTCTCTGACAGCCTTTTAGGACTAATGCGAATTCTTTGTTCAAATCCTTCCTGGGTCACACTTAATATCACCCTTCCTGTGGGTATATCTTTTTATACCTTTCAAACAATGAGCTATACAATCGATGTTTATCGAAAGAAAATCTCTCCCACAAATGCGCCAATTGACTTTGCCTTATTTGTTGCATTTTTTCCTCAGCTCGTTGCAGGTCCAATTGTCAGAGCTGCAACTTTTCTCCCGCAGCTTAACAAGCCCATAAAAATCTTTTGTGATCAACAAGCTATATTCTTAATACTAAGAGGCTTTGCCAAGAAAGTCTTAATAGCAGATAACATCGCTATTCTTGTCGATGGCGTTTTCTTAGTTCCTGGAGATTGGCCAAGTATCATTATCTGGATAGCAACCATTGGTTTTGCTATCCAGATATATTGCGATTTTTCAGGGTATTCTGATATTGCTATTGGGATCGCAAAGATCCTTGGTTTCAAATTTCCTCAAAATTTTAATCACCCTTATATAGCAAGGAACCCTTCGGACTACTGGAAGAGATGGCACATTAGTCTTTCATCGTGGCTTCGGGACTATCTTTATATCTCGCTTGGCGGCAACAGAGGTGGGGATTTTCAAACTTATCGAAATCTCATGCTAACAATGCTTTTAGGCGGCCTATGGCATGGAGCCAGCTGGAATTTCTTACTTTGGGGCTTTCTTCACGGAGCTATCCTTATAATTCATAGATGGTTCTCTAATAGAAAAGGTTATTCTGTGGGTCCAGGACTTTTAGCTCAGGTTCTATCGATACTCATGATGCAGTATTGTGTCTTGGTAACTTGGATTGCATTCCGAATTACACATTTTCCGGATATGCTAATAGCAATGCGAAAATTTATTCTTTTTGATTTTGACTTTCAGATCACCAACATAGGGGTTGGATCAATATCTTTCTTTACATCAATTCTTATTATGATTTTCTTTGTTCTATTACAAATATTTTCAATACGCGTTAGTAACATAGATGAATATTTAGGTAGAGTGTCTCGAGGTCCAGCTCTTGCTGTATGCTCATTATTAGGTTTTATTGCATTCTTTTTCTGGCCGCTATCACAGGCACCTTTCATATATTTCCAATTTTAAAGCCAGCTTCTTTGATAATCTCAAACCTACGATCTATGCATGGCAAAGAACATAAGATTCGAGCACAACGTGAATGCTTTGCAGAGGCTAGAAACTTAATTTCAATCGGAAAGTAACTATTTGGTGGAGGATGTGAGATTCGAACTCACGAATCGCTATTAACGATTACACGCTTTCCAAGCGTGCGCATTCGACCGCTCTGCCAATCCTCCAGAAGAAAAGAATTATACATAATTATTAATTTTGTCGTTATCTGGCTTCAAGCTGCATCCCGATCAAAATAATCAGGTGGTTCTATTAAGCAGGGTTTATCTGCAGGGGCAGGTTCGAGATTAGATTCTCCATAAGGAATGGGTAAACGTCTCTCATAAGTTAATTCCTCAAGATCAGACGGGGTCTCGATCCTTGGGGCTGGCCTACTTTGTTGATATTCACTCACTTCACGACATTTCTCTAAATCATCTGTTATGAGAAAACAACCAGAAAGCACACTCTGAAAAAAAAGAACGCAAGAAATGTGTAAATTACTCATTGAGGGTTTCTATCCCTGCAGATTCTAATGCCTGTTTAACAATGAGTTGTGCTGAATTCGATAGTGGTATTAATGGCGATCTTATTCCACCACTAACTAGACCCATCTCCTCAAGAGCCCATTTAACTGGTATAGGGTTAGACTCAATAAATAGATCTCGGTGAAGCGCAGATAAAGAATTATCTATCTCTAGTGCCCTCTGCTCATTACCAGATAAAGCTTCAGCGCACATTAACGACATAAGCTTTGGAGCAACATTTGCAGTCACAGAAACTACTCCATGGCCGCCAAGAAGCATAAATTCTCGAGAAGTAGGATCGTCTCCGCTATACAAACGAAAGTCTCTACCACATAGGTCTCTAATAATGTGGACACGATCTAAGTCACCTGTTGCCTCCTTAATACCAAAGATTCGAGGATGTTGTGCAAGCTTGGCGACCGTCTCAGGAAGCAAATCAACGCCTGTTCTTCCCGGCACGTTGTAAAGCATCACTGGTCTTGAAACTGCATCGGCAACTTCATTGAAATGCTTTATCAATCCATTTTGCGGCGGCTTGTTGTAATAAGGCGTGACAACTAGATAACCATCAACATTAATCTTTTCTACAGCGCTAGATAGTTCTATTGTTTGGGCAGTGGAATTAGAGCCAATCCCAGCAATAACAAAAATTTTTCCTTTAGCAGCATTTGCTGCCACTTTAATAACTTCTAAATGTTCTGATTTATTCAATGTGGCTGACTCTCCAGTTGTTCCGGCCACAATTAATGCGTTAGTACCCTGCCCGATATGCCAAGTGACTAATTGCTCTAAAATATCAAAATCAACCTGACCATCCATTGTCATAGGCGTGATGATAGCTACAGAACTTCCAGTAAACATTTGAGTAAATCCTTAAAATATTCTGGAATGTTACGTGTGCTAATCAAATGAAGCAAGATGATAGGATCATTCAGAAACCTTGAAGAAGGTTTAATTCTGAGTAAACTGCTAGATAATAATAGTAATAAGAAAAAAATAATGGAAAATCTTCTCGCTGTAACTGCAATCGGCCCTGATAGAACGGGGTTAGTAAAAGATATTACAGAAGCAATAAGCTCATCTGGTGGTAGCATCAAGCAGAGCCGGATGACTACTCTAGGGCAGGAATTTGCAATCCTTGCGCTTGTTTCATGTGCATCAGATGATGTAAATAAAATTATCAATTTACTCGAACTTTTAAAAACATCATCCAATCTTGCAATTAGCATCCGCAAGACATCTAACCGAAAATTAGCAATAAATGCGGTGCCGTATAATGTCGATATAGTTGCAATAAACCAAGAAGGTATTGTCTCGGGCTTAGCTGACTTTTTTAGCTCTAGAGGAATAGAAATAGCTGATCTTACTACTAAGCAATACAATGCCCCTCATACAGGCGCAGATATGTTTTCTGTCCAATTAGTAATTAATTTGCCGGACACAATTAATATTAATTCCTTACGGGAAGATCTTCATCGCTACTGCGAAAAAAGAAATTTAGATGAAATCATTGAGCCTCTTCGGAAATAATTTTTAGCCTAACTGAGGGAAGCAATATGGCCAAAGTGAAATTAAATAAAGTTATACCAGCATTAACCCTACCGTCGACAAACGGTAAAAATTTAAATCTAAAGGAATTAAAAGGAAAAAAAATAGTTCTTTATTTTTACCCGAAAGATAATACTCCTGGGTGTACATTAGAAGGACAGGAATTTTCAGCTAATTATTTAAATTTCAAACGTGAGAAAACAATAATCCTTGGTGTTTCACGTGAGAGTATAAATTCTCATCAAAAATTTATCGCTAAATACAAATTTCCATTTGACCTCCTCTCAGATCAGGATGAAAAGGCCTGCAAACTCTTCGATGTAATCAAAGAAAAAAATATGTATGGGAGAAAATTCATGGGTATTGAAAGAAGCACTTTTTTAATAGATGAGAACGGAAAACTAAGGCGTGAATGGCGCAAGGTTAAAGTTAAAGGCCATGCTGAAGAAGTTTTAGCGGCCACTAAAGAACTAAATTAATGAGATCAAATAGATTAAAAATTGTTTGCCAGTTCTTCGTTTTTACATGTTTATTAATAAGCTTAAGTTACACATTCGCGCAAAATGAATTTAATGATCTGCCTGATATGGGTAGCCCAGCTGATGCTCTTCTTTCCAGAAATCTTGAAAGCCAAATAGGTAGGCAAATTTTTAACGGTCTAGTTGCAACTGGCGCTGTTATGCAAGACCCAGAACTTCAAGAGTATATCCAAGATATTGGGATGCAGCTTGTTGGCAATTCGAACAGTATCGACCAACGTTTTCAATTTTTTTTTGTTAACGATAATATTATTAATGCATTTGCTCTGCCAGGAGGGTTTATTGGGGTTCACAGTGGTTTACTTTTAGCCACAAAAACTGAGAGTCAGCTTGCCGGAGTTTTAGCCCATGAAATTAGTCATGTAACTCAGCGGCATATTTCCCGAGCTGTCCTTGCAAATCAGCGTGCGAGCACCCTGTCTCTAGCCGCAATGCTTGGTGCAATTCTTGTCGGCGTAGCAACTGGTGTAGATCCAGGAATGATTCAAGGAGCTGTCGGAGCTGCTCAGAGCTTTACAATAGAACAACAAATTAAATTCACTCGAAGCAATGAATACGAAGCTGATCGCATTGGTATTAGCGTTCTCGCCAATTCTGGTTTTGATCCTTTTGGAATGCCAGAATTTTTTGAAACAATAGGCAGATTAACGGGATCGTTAGAATTTCAAGCTCCTGAGTTCTTGCGAACTCATCCTGTCAGCGCTGCTCGTATGGCTGAAACTAGATCCAGAGCAAAAAAATTTAAGACTTCAGAAGTTACTGATTCTATAGGATATTCTTTGGCTAGGGCGCGTGCAAGAATTCAAACCAGCTCACGAAATGAAACAGCACTTGACTATTTTAAAGCAGAAGAAAATAAAGCCAATGCTTCGAACTTATTAGAATTTAAATACGGTAGAGCTTTAATATTAGCTGAATTGGGAAATTATGACGCAGCAGAGGTTCTGTTGAAAGATCTCCTTATTCAACATGAGGAAGCTGTACCTTTGTACACTGATCTTGCAAGAATTCAGGGGCTTCAGGGAAATAATGAGTTAGCTATTGCAACTTATGAGAAAGCAATGAAACTTTTCCCACGCAACGTTCCTTTAACCGTACGATATGCTGAGACACTTTTGTTATACTCAGAATCTGAACAAGCTCATAAAATTTTGCTCGATCTTTTAAATCATGTCCCGCCTACTTTAGAACAAGTAAGGCTGATAGCATTGGCTGCAAATGCTGCAGGAAAAATCGGGGATGCGCATTACTATATGGCGGAGTATCATGTCATGAACGGTAGTTTAAAATTAGCGATAGATCAATTACAACTTGCCCTTGGAATTCCAAGCTTGAATAACGTTCAGCGCGCAAGATTTCTCGCTCGACTAAATCAGTTTCAAGAATTTTTTGACCTTCAAGAAAAACAAAAACGTGAACGCTCGAGGCAATAAAGAAATTTTATGCGAGAGATTCTGCAACAATACAAGTATCAATACCGATCACTTAGATTAAATTTTCTTTTAATCACTATCTATTTCTTAACATTTGGCTGCACGTCAACGTCAGGAATATCTTCTAATGTCGATGCTGATCCACTAGAACCAATCAACCGCTCAATACACCAAGTAAATTTGGTTGCCGATAAATTAATACTGCGTCCTGCAGCTAAAGGGTATGACTTTGTGATGCCAAGTTTTGCTCGTAAAGGTATTAGAAATTTTATCGGAAATATAACTTATCCTATTGTTTTTATTAATAGTTTTCTTCAGGGTAAAATCATTCAGGGCGTATCGGGGACGGGTAGATTTATCATTAACACCTCAATTGGTATTGGCGGATTATTTGACCCTGCAACATCCATGGGGTTACCGGCTCATAAAGAAGATTTTGGCTTAACTTTCGCCCGATGGGGTATTTCATCTGGGCCATATATAGTAGTCCCGCTTTTGGGGCCTAGAACGATTAGGAGCGGAATAGGTACTGGTGCCGATATTCAGCTGAATCCATTGATTAAATTAAATAATAACACCAGCGCCCGTGATAAATTACTGATCCTTTGGACTACAGACTCCCGAGCGAATCTGTTACCTCTTGATGATCAAATCGATAGTGCATTTGATTCATATGCATTTGTTCGAGACGCGTATCTTCAAAATAGAAGGTTCTTACTAAACGGAGCCGGCGAAATTGATTTTGAGTTTGACGATGGCTTTAATGAAGAGTTTTAAGAACTTTTCTTCAGTCGTTCAATCACAGCATCCAACCCAAGAGCGCTAATTTCAGCATCAAACTGATTGCGGTAATTCTGAACATAGGATACACCATCAATTCGTACATCATAAATTTTCCAGGCATCTCTGTAGTAACGTAGAAGGTAATTAACTTGAATATTGTTACCATTTAACATTTTTAGCTCTGTAGTTACTTGTGCTTTCTGACGATCTTTAGAGAATTTTGGTTCTGCTTTCACTATCATTCTTTCTTGATCGAACTCCAAGATGGCATCAGCATAGGTTTTAATTAGGAATGTATAGAAAGCATCAATAAATCGAGCACGTTGATCAGTAGAGGCGGAAACCCAATTCGACTTACCTAAAACAAGCTTACCAGAATGCTCAATATCGAAATTAGGCAAAAGGGTTGAATCAATGAGGTTGTATAATTTATCTGTATTTTTAGAATAATATTCCTGCTTTCCTGATAATTTTTCTTGTAACTTACTTGCGGTTTTCTCTATAACTTCATATGGGTTTAGCTGACCCGCCTCTGATGAAAAAAGAGGCTTGGATGCCGATGCCCCAATAATCATTACAAATGAAACGAATAGAGCGGACTTGCTCAAAAAAGAATTATGCATAACTAAGTGATACCTGAAAATTTAATTAAGTAAACTTATCTTATATTGATTATTTCTCTATGCAACGCAAATTAATTTGGGCCTCTTATTCTATAGCGCTAATAAGAAAATCTATGACTAGGCTTGCTTTAACGCTATATTGGACTAAAATAGTCCTAATTTAATCTGAAATAAAATTTTTATGCTTCGGATAAGCAAAATCACTGATTATGGAACGCTTGTATTGGTTTACCTTGCAAGCCAAGCCCAAGATTACCACTGCCCTGCAAGCGAAATTGCATATAAAGTTCACCTGTCATTGCCCACAGTACAAAAAATTTTAAAGATTTTAAGGCGCGCTGGTCTTGTTAATTCTTCTAGGGGTGTAGGTGGCGGTTATCAACTTTCGCGAGCAGCAGATGAAATCAATGCTGGAGAGATTTTAGATGCACTTGAGGGGCCCATTGCGATTACAGAATGCAGCCATGACGAAGGGCAATGTCAACTTGAATCTAATTGTAAGGTTGGATCTGCTTGGCGTAAAATTAGTCAGGCTCTTCTAAGCGCTTTAAAGGAAATCCGACTTTCGGACCTACGAGAACTGCCTAAAGAATTTCCTCTCAATTACACTCTCCTAGAAACAAGAAGCCTTGTTGAAAAAAATAGAAAAAATATCTAGCTGAAATTAAATTATGTCATTAAAACAAAAAACATTAGATGAAGTTGTTAGCCGTAAGTATCAACATGGATTTGTTACAGATATCGATTCAGATACGGTAGAACCTGGTCTTAATGAAGAAGTTATACGGCTAATATCGAAAAAAAAACGCGAACCAAAATTTTTGCTGGACTGGAGGTTAAAATCCTACTCTCAGTGGCAAAAAATGAATGAGCCTAATTGGGCTAAACTTAATGTCGATCCAATAAACTACCAGACAATTTCTTACTACTCTGAACCTAAATCGAAGATAGATGGACCTAAAAGCTTGGATGATGTGGACCCAAAGTTGCTTGAGACCTACGATAAATTAGGTATTCCTTTGCATGAGCGAGCTCGATTAGCTGGTGTTGCCGTTGATGCTGTATTTGATAGCGTATCGATAGGAACCACATTTAAAGCTAAACTTGCCGAAGCTGGAGTAATTTTTTGTTCTTTTTCAGAAGCAGTTCATGATCACCCAGAATTAATAGAAAAATATTTAGGGACAGTAATCCCTCAACGAGATAATTTTTTTGCTGCATTAAATTCTGCTGTTTTTACCGATGGTTCTTTCGTCTATATCCCTAAAGGCGTTCGATGCCCTATGGAGCTTTCTACATACTTTCGAATTAATGCTGCGAATACAGGGCAATTTGAACGCACACTGATTATTGCTGATGAAGGCAGCCATGTTAGTTATTTAGAAGGCTGTACTGCCCCCCAGC
Organism: Pseudomonadota bacterium; assembly: GCA_036155675.1. Lineage (GTDB taxonomy): Bacteria > Pseudomonadota > Gammaproteobacteria > Steroidobacterales. The sequence goes on from JAYZVL010000048.1 coordinate 24,150, forward strand.
GTGATGAAAATCAACTGCATGCTGCAGTAGTTGAGCTAGTTGCTGAGAAAGATGCCGAAATCAAATATTCTACAGTCCAAAACTGGTATCCGGGAGATGAAAACGGCAAAGGCGGAATCTTTAACTTTGTTACCAAACGGGGAGATTGTCGAGGCGACAGATCAAAGATCTCCTGGACTCAAGTCGAAGCTGGTTCAGCGATTACTTGGAAGTACCCTAGTTGTATTTTGCGAGGCGCTGAAACAGTTGGTGAGTTTTATTCGGTGGCTGTAACCAATAACTATCAGCAGGCAGATACAGGTACAAAAATGATCCATATTGGTCGCGACTCAAAAAGCACTATTATTTCAAAAGGCATCTCAGCGGGTAAGGCACAAAATACTTAT
>JAYZVL010000049.1:0-10179 GCA_036155675.1 Pseudomonadota bacterium
AAACCAAATGCGACTAACAGACGAATCATTTAATACTCCCGATTGTGTAGAGCTACCTTTTTATAGACTTTATCAGGAATTTGCTGCCTGACGCCAATTTAGTGAATTTAGTCACCGTCTAATGACACTGCATAGCTTTAATACGTAGCTAAAGAATCCAATTTAAGTATTTAAATGCTCGATTTTATAGATTAGATCCACTAGCAGGAATGTATACTGAGTGACATGCAAAAATCAGAATTGACCACTAAGAATAGGCTCAAGAGCGCTTTCATCGTCTTAGTGCTTACATCGGCGCTGACCTGCTGGTCGTCTGTAACTTTTTCAGCCAACCAACCTAAGTCTTGGTTTATTGATCAAATAGGCAATGAGCATCCCGGTTATCGTTTTCGCTTTAAGAATACAGTCAATCTAAAACGGGTTATTCAAGCTCAAGAAAAACAATTTAATAAATTGATGCGGAAACCTGGGGTTGTCGGGACCGCTATTGGGTGGGATAAAACGGGCGAGCCTATTATCAGAGTGTTCAGTAACGGCGTAAGTGCAACCGATGTTCCAACTTCCATTGATGGGTTTGCTGTCACAGTTGAATCAATCGGTTCAGTGTATGCGCTTAAATATGCCTGCAAGAAAAAAAACAAAGGCAGCAGTAAGAAATGCTTAGATGAAAACACAACTTCAATAAGCACAACCGATCGATTACGGCCAGTGCCCAATGGAGTATCAATAGGTCACCCAAATATAACGGCGGGCACATTGGGTTGTATCGTTACTCAAGGTTGTCATATTTTAGCGCTTTCAAATAATCATGTTCTGGCGGATTCAAACGATGCCTTTGTTGGGGATTTAATTATTCAACCGGGTGTATTTGATGGCGGTACTTACCCAACCGATAATGTTGGGACTTTATTTAGCTCGGTTGAAATTATTATGTCTGAAACAGCTTTCAATCGTGTCGATGGTGCGCTGGCTTTGGTTAACGGCTCGGATTTTAGCAACACTGCATTACCTGATGGTTATGGCATGCCTAAATCAAGCTGGATGGAACCACAAGCAGGCATGAGTGTTATGAAATACGGCAGAACAACACGTTTCACGCAAGGCATAATAACGGGTATCAATGCTTCAGTTAATGTTAATTATAAAATTTGCTGTGCCCGTTTTGTGGGTCAGGTTGTGGTACAAGCTGACAGTGGATTTTCTGATTTTGCTTTGGCAGGAGACTCTGGGTCCCTTTTAGTTGTCAACGGTGGTTCAGATGATCGTCGCCCTGTTGGGTTAATATTTGCTCTTGCCGATGACGGTTCAGTGTTTGCAAACCCTATCAGTGATGTGATCAGTGAACTTGGCATTGACAATATACTTGGTTATTAGTATCTACATTAATAAAGGATAATAAGTTCTTATTTTAAATAAAAAAAAGCCCCAAAATATTGGGGCTTTTTTTATTTTTTACCTAATGCTTAAAGCTGATACTGAAGCTCAATACCGTACTCTCGACCTTTCTGCATAGGTCCAGCAGTATAGAGGCCAGCAATTGAAGTTAAATTACCCCAATTAGCCTCGTCTGAAAGGTTCTTACCGAATAATGAAACCTGAAGATTTTCATCCGAGGAGGTCCATTGAATACTGGCAGAATAACGACGCTGCTGATCAAAAATATTTAGATTAGCATCATCGTATGGATTTTCATCACGAAAGCCCCAATCACCCCTAATGGTAAGATAACCGTTCGATTCCAATGGAATATCATAGCTGCCGCCTAAGCTTGCTGACCAAGGGGCAAGTCGCGGTAAATCGGAACCCAGAAAACCAGCGAACGCGGGGTTAACACTTTTATATTCACCGTCGAGGTAACCGACTGAACCATAGATTGTTAGGTTATCTTGAGGTATAGCTTGGAACTCAACTTCAACACCATTGATTTCAACATCGCCCGCATTGATTGTGCCTTGCAATACAACAACCAAAGGATCGGGTAAATTCAGCTCACGCTGTATGTCATCAATTTCGTTGTGGAAATATGCAGCGTTGATGCGTAATTTGCTGTCGAATAATTCAGTTTTTACGCCCACTTCGATACTGTTCTGCTCTTCTTCCTGAGTTGGGCCAGGAGGAATCACATCAGGACGAGCGTTACGAAAATTAAAACCGCCAGCGCGATAGCCTTTAGTCCAGAATGCATAAATTTGTGTATTCTCATCGTATTTCCAGCTGGCGCCAACTTTAGGTGTCCAGAAATCGTAATCGCCTGAAAGAGGAACTTCTAAACAGGGCAAACCAGTTCCGCCTAATGAAAATTCAAAACTATTGTTAACATTAGCGCCATCAACATCAACACAACCAGCGCCTAGTATGTTCGCATCTTTTTGTTCATCGGAGTATCGGATACCAGTGGTTAAGGTTAAGCGTTCGTTCAGGGCGTAATCATTATTCCAAAATAAACCGAATGTATCGGCTTCTAAGTCACCGCCCAACTGCAATGCCGTGGCAGGAATAATTGGTGCCACGCCATCAAACTGTAACCATCGCTCTTCGCGATAAGCGATATCTTGTTTGAGGTAGTAAGCGCCTATTGTGCTTTCCCATCGGTCTGAAAAATTTCCAGCCCAACGTAATTCATTGCTGAACTGATCCTGATCGGTGTTACCTCCACCGCTAAAGATCGGTGCAAAACTTCCATCAACATCAGTGAAAGAGGCTACATCAGCTTCACGCCAGCCTAAAATATTGGTCAGGGTTCCGCCACCAACATCCCAATTCACCTCAAAAGTAACCTGATTCCATTCCATGTCAGTGAGGCCAACCTCATCGGATGTGGTAGTGAAATCTTCCTGGGCTCCTGCGCGTTGCGCATCCACGTTAGTCCAAGCAGCTCCGTCGCCTTCTGTTTCTCCAACCTCAGCAATCAAAGTAAGTTGGAGGTTATCTGCTGGCTCCCAAACAAAACTGGGTCGGATCACTGTGGTTTCCAATTGACCAATATCGCGTCCCGTTGTTGCCGAATTAAGGTAGTAGGTAACAGGCGTGAAAGGAGCAGCAAATGGTGCGTCCTGATTTTGATTTTCAAAATAGCCGTCATCATCATCATGATATATAACTAGCTTAGCGCCCAGCTCATCCTGAATTAATGGCGCCTCAATCGCTGTAGCTATATTACGGCGTCCTTCGCTTGTCGCCAAAACTCGAGCTTTAAAACCAGCATCACCGGATGGGTCAGGTCTTGCGGTGCGTAAAGTAACGGCACCACCGGTAACGTTACGTCCAAATAAAACACCTTGTGGTCCTCGCAGAACCTCAACGCTTTCTAGATCCCAATTATCGATTACGGTTCCGAATGAAGTGCCTATGTAAACACCATCAACAAAAAGACCGACCGTTGGATCAACTGAAGGAATAGAACTGTTTATACCCTGACCGCGAATTGAAAAGTTTTGCACGCCGGGAAAAGTTCCAACCGCTTCAAGCTGAACGTTTGGGACCGTGTAACTCAAATCATCAAGCTTTTGATAAAATTTTGCATCAAGTTGATCGCCAGAGAGTGCAGTTATAGCCGCAGGCACGTCCTGAAGATTTTCAGCACGATTTTTCTTCTGTGCTGTAACAGTAATTTCATCGAGCGCTGAAAAAGCACTTAAAGGAATGAGAAACGCGGAAACTAACGCGCCAATCTTTGATCGCCCTGAAACATTTCCAGGTAGTGTGTTAAATAACGCCATAGGATCTCCCCTTTCGTCGCGCCAAACTTTAAAGCCTAAAGATACCACTCCAATCAAAACATTGCATGGTCAACTGCAGGTTTTACCAAGGTACGATATTACCGTTATATAAAACGAGGCGCCCATTCATTTCTGGTTCCAAATTATCAATCAAGCTAATAACCATTTTCGCGCTTGCATCCGCGGAAATGGAAGGTCCTGTCCAACCGGAATCACGCATCAGCTGTGTATCAACTCGACCAGGTGAAATCATCACAATTAAGATTTCTGAATCTTTAAGGTCGGTATCTAGTGTACCCATTGCGCTTAAATGCGCCGCCTTACTCATTTTCATAAAATAGTGGCCGCCAAACATACGGCCAATAGTCGGGGTGCCCATTCCTCCGCCCAAACTGATAATTTTCTTTTGTTCACTCGTGCGAACGTTGCCCAAAAAAGCCTCAGTTACCCTTAGCGAACCGATGGTGTTCACATCAAAAACCAATTTCAGTTCCTCATAATCGAAAGTGCCCAAGGTTTGTTTTTCGAGTGTTCCGTATATACCCGCATTATTTAGCAGAACATCTATCGCCTGCCCGCTGTATTTCTTTGCAAGTTTTTTGACCTGCCTATCTTTAGTTACATCCAATTTTTCTATTGCGATATAAGGGTAATCTTGCGCAAGTTTTTTTAGCTCTGATGCTTTTCTTGGGCTGCGACAAGAAGCTATAACATTCCAATCCAAAGCGGCATATTGACGGGCGAACTCAAGCCCAAGTCCACGATTTGCACCGGTAATTAGAATAGTAGGTTTATTGTCTCGAAAATCTACCGCCTGAGATTGACCAAACGGCAATAAAATCAAAACTATTAAGAAGTAATTTTTCATCACATATCTCATCTCGTATAGAATACCTTGATCAAAATATTAAAGAAGTTTTGAAATTATGCTGTATTCACGTATTGCAATCATTATAACGGCCCTGAATCTCTTCATAATATCAGTCGGATGCTCCAACATCACTGCTATTCGTTCTGAGAATCAGCCATCAACCTATCAAATAGACACACTTGTAAGTGGTGGCCCCTTGCATGCGATTAAAGGGATTAGTTTTGGTCCTGATGGTTATCTCTACGTTACCAGTGTCTATGCCGAAAGTATTTATCGGGTTGATGTTAAAACTGGAGAGGTTAAAGTCGCCGTTGGCCCGCCGCATGGTGAATCAGATGATGTGGCTTTTGCGCCCGAAGGAACAATGGCTTGGACCGCATTACCCAGTGGTGAACTTAGAGCTCAAGATCCTGAAGGTGAACCCTACGTAATTGCCAACAAACTGCCGTTAATTAATCCGGTGGGTTACACACAAGATGGGCGTTTATTTGTCGCTCAAATTGGCATTGATCGTTTTCTTGAGATTGATGTTAATGGCAATCAACCACCAAAATTAGTAGCGGAAAAAATTGGACACCTGAACAGCTTTGAAATTTCAGATAACGATCAACTTTATGGGCCTCTTGCAGGAGCAGGAACTGTCGCGCGTATAGATATAAACACTGGAGAGATTTACCCCATCGTAAAAAACCTCAACACAATTTCAGCAGTTAATCTAAATTCTCAAGGCCAAATCTTCGCGGTTGGCTGGGCCAGTGGAGAATTACTCAAGATTGATCCAGACACTGGAGAAGTCCGATTGATTGCTGAGCTCGAAGCACCTTTGGATAATCTTGCCATTGATAAGAACGACATGATCTATATCAGCCTACCTGCTCGCGGCACCATTGTTAAAGTTGACCCAAGTAACGGCAATCAAACTGAAGTTATACCTGGAAACATGAGCGTTCCAGGTGGGCTTTCAATCACTGTGCAAGACGGTCTTGAAACATTAATAATCGCCGATGACTTTGGCTTTAGATTAGTTGATACACAATCGGGAAGAATTTGGGCCACGACTGACCTTACTGAATTTATGGACCCTAACGCAGCTTCCGATGTTGCTATTAACGATGACGTGATTACCTTTAGCGATGTGAGCCGTTCTCGTGTTTACATGCTGGATCGTGCTAGCGGCAAAAAAATTCACAAATGGAGACGTTTCGCCAAACCTTACGGTGTTGTCATGCTTGAATCAGGTGATCCTATTGTGGCGGAATTTGATACTGGGAAATTAATTCGCCTTAGTCGAGCTGATCGAAAATTACGTGAAATAATCACTGATGGTTTAGATGGTCCAGTTGATCTTGCTTGGGCGAATAAAAATTCATTGTATCTAACCGAAGCATTATCGGGTCAATTAACTCAAATAAATATTAATGATGGTAATAAAACTCTGATTGCCTCAGGTCTAAATCAACCAGAAGGCCTAACCGTATTGCAAAACGGTGATATTGCAGTGGTTGAAGTTGGCGCACAACAAGTCTCAATCGTTAACGCTCAAAACGGAAGCAAAAGAGTCATTGCTAAAAATTTACCGCTCGGCGGATCGTTTCCTAAAGCCGAAGGTATAATTTCTATTCCAACCGGTATTGTTGCCGGAAAAGACGGAGCACTTTATCTGACTAGCGATCAAGATCATAGTATCTTAAAGCTGACCCCCAAAAGCTAAATTCAGCTTATCAGTGAAGATGGGTTTCATAAATACCGCACAGATTTATTTCTCAGGGGGGTCTACATCCAATGACTGGTGGCGAAAGGATTGGATATCGATGTTTAATTGGTTGGCATTAATCGTTCTTGCTGTTCTATTGATTTGGGCCTTAATCGAAATCTTACACTGGAAATCAAGCGAAAAAGATGCTCACAAAAATTCAGCGCTAAATCATGATCGATAAATACTCGGATTATCTCAATTAAACTTTAAGGGGTTCCTTATTGATGGAAAAATTAGTTGTATTAGTTGATGTGCAAAATATTTATTACACCACTAAAGAATTCTATGGTTGTAATTTTGATTACAATAAATTCTGGGCAAAAGCTACTTCAGGAAGAAAAGTTATAAAAGCTATTGCATACGCCATAGATCGCGACGATGAAAAACAAAAACAGTTTCAGAATATACTTCGAGCAATCGGATTCGAGGTAAAACTCAAGCGATTCATACAAAGGGCTGATGGATCAGCAAAAGGCGACTGGGATGTTGGTATAACTATAGACGCTATTGAGCATGCTAAAGATGCAGATGTAGTCGTTTTAGCATCAGGGGATGGGGATTTTGATTTACTCGCAAAAAAAATACATAAAGATTTAAATTCAAGAGTGGAAGTTTATGGAGTGCCTAAACTCACTTCAAATTCATTAATAACCTCTGCGTCAAAATACATTCCGATCGATAAGAAACTTTTATTAGAAACCTGAAAAAAACAATAAAGCAAAAACTAGCAGCTTGGGTTTAACGATTACTGAATGACCGCTTCCCTTTTGCTCGTTTTTTTTAGGATATTCGGACCCAAGATAAAGCACAGTCAATGATAGTTAAAATGATAGGTCCAAAAACGGCGCGTCGAATTTTTTACGAAGTAATAACATAGGTTACTGATAGGTTTCAGCTCGATCTTGCAGCAATTTAACTAACTCTTTTGCATTTTCGCCTCTTACAAAATCAAGTGTGTCATTGCCAGCGAATCGAATATACTGGATTTTATCCCCCAGAAAACTTAACCAATTAACGTCTTGGGAATCATATTTTTCCGGCATCCCGATAAGCAATAATGGGAATTGATACAGCTGTAATTCATAATTTCTCACCGCTTTTTTGAAGCAGTGAATAACCCGTCGACGCTTAGCAATATAAGGATTCATTCGTTCCTTTTTGCGATGGTAGCCAACCCACATACGAAGAGGTTGATCGAAAAAATTATCCATCAGCGGGAAGAGCGAGCTTACATAATTTTGGAACGGCAGTTCGCACCCAAGTAAAAATTTATTTCGCGCCGAACGACGTAATTTCCTTAATCGAGAATCCAGGCTGCCTGAACGAAAACGACCACCGCTATAAATCCAAGGCGGATTCATCATCACAACTTGCACAATACTCTGGCCGGCCTCATGCAACTGACGTGCTATTTCCAGAGCAACAATGCTGCCTGCGCACTTACCAAGAATATGATAAGGACCATCAGGATCAATATTTTTCATAGCTGATACACAATGAGCGGCGATCTGCTTTAAGTCTTTACTGGGGCGGCTATTGCTGTATACGCCTTGGAGCTGAAGCCCATAGACACCAAACTTTCCTCTTACTTCTCCAGCGAACTCTTCCAACCCGATCGGGTCCCCTTCTAAACCAGGAACAATAAATAAATAAGGTTTTGGACCTGATGCCATACAGACCGGCAAATTATTATCAGCGTAAGATTCAGTCAATCCTTCTCTGACTACTGTATTCAATCCCTCTCGAACAATAGCGGATAATTTACCCACTGTTGAATAAACAATCAGAGTGGAAACAGGCACCTCTAATTTGTATCGGTTATTAATATAGTCGAACAATTCAAGTGCCTGAGCTGAGGTTCCGCCCAATGCAAAGTAATCATCATGAAGACCAATGCAATCGTAGCCCAGCAATCTTGACATCATTAAACTCAAGTCGATCTCAATATGATCTTCAGGCGCTGCATAATCTCCAAGCGCAGTCATGTCATCTCTTCGCACTACATATTCTAAAGTTGAAACACTTTGCATTGAAACCAAACCATTTAATTATTTTATTCGTATGTATTATCTGTCTATCCATATAGATAGTCATTGACTATTATCAATCAAATTTTACTTTAATAGCTAAGCCAAAGGGGAAAGCTTTAAATGAATTATCTTGATCAGCTACAAGATCATGCTCATAAGAATCCAACTAGAGCAGCGCTTATCAGCGGGGACATAACTCTAGATTTTAATCAACTGTGGTCATTAGCAGAGCAATGGTCTTCGGCGTTGCTTAAATTCAATTTAAAAGAAGGCAGTCGAATTGGAATCTGTCTTCAGGACAATTGGGAATTTGCGCTAGCAATTCTGGCTACGAATCGAGCCAATATGACCGTTATCTCACTTGATTGGCGAGCATCAAACTCCGAAACGGAACGCTTAAGTGAGCAATTTAAGCTGGATGCAATACTTAAACTACCATCTGCACAGCCCATAAAGAACAAACTTAATATAACAATAGATGAAAGCTGGCATGAAAAGGTCAGCAATGAAAAAGAGCAGCTAGGGCCTATCAACAGTCAGATACCGATATTTATAAAGCAGTCATCAGGTACTACCGGTGCACCAAAAGGAGCCTATGTTTTGCATGAAGATTTTATAGCTCGTATTGAGCGTAATCTAATCTCCTTCAATTCATTGAAAGGTCAACGTTACCTATCTTGTTTACCTCTTTGCTTCAGCGGCGGGTTCAATTATTTGCTACTCAATTTAACTCTAGGCAACACTGTCATACTGTACCCAACGCTTTTCTCCGCATCGGAAATCATTAATGCTTTGAGAAAATACTCCATCACATTTACATTTTTAGCTCCCACTGTATTACGCTGGTTGCTGCAACAGCCTCATGAAGATAAACCGCTTTTATCGGACATGAAAATACTCATGACCGGATTCTCTCCTATATCAGGCGATGAAAAAAAGGCTTTTCAAAAATACATCTCTCCAAACCTTTATGAGGTTTATGCCACTTCTGCCGGGGGTCTGATTTGTTGCCTTAAACCAAAAGACCTGAAGGACTATGCGGACAGTGTGGGAAAAGCAAACCCAGCTGTCGAGGTTCAAATAGTCAACGATCAAAACATCGAAGTTAGCCCAGGTGTTACGGGTCGATTGCGCTGCAGGGGCTTAGGAGTGAGTCAATCTTACTGGGAGCATGGTCAACCCAATACTGGATCTGAAGGACTTGATGACGGATGGTACTTCAGTGGAGACCTCGCGGAACAAAATCTTGAAGGGTATTACTATCTAAAAGGAAGATCCGATAATATTATTATTCGCGGTGGTATCAATATTAATCCTGCAGTTGTTGAAACAGCTATTCGCTCTCATAAAGACGTCAATGAAGTTGCGGTTTTCGGTAGAGCTGACGCTCAACTGGGCGAACAAGTAGTAGCGGCTGTTGTAGGTAAAAACTCATTGCAAAAAGAAGACCTTTTTGCCCACTGTCGGAATACCTTAGCACCACATATGGTTCCTGAAGAAATCATCCTCAAGCCGTCCTTGCCAAAAACAAGTTCTGGTAAAATTAAAATAATGGATCTGATTTAAATCAAGTCACCACTATTTTGAGCACACATTCTAAGCGTTCGTCGATTTACGACTGTAACAGATTAAACCATTCAACTGCATCATTCTGAGCAATATCAGCCTCCTCGGAAGTTAATTTTTCACGTAACATTGAAAGATTGGCGTTTGCATTATTATCACCCTGCATGCTGGCCATCAACCAAAGTCGATAAGCAGTAACGTTATCAATAGCAACACCATGACCGTTAAAATAGAGAG
>JAYZVL010000050.1:0-11940 GCA_036155675.1 Pseudomonadota bacterium
GTCATTCCATTCAGATTTTACAACCACAGGTTTTCGGCCTTGAGCCTCCAACATTTTTACAATTCTTTCCCCATAAACACCATTTACTGCAACCAAGGTCTTTCCATCTCCAGGGGCGATACTGCTGCACATTGATTCAACAGCTGCGGTTCCTGAACCAGTGAGCAAAACAGAAAGGTAGCTTCCTTGCGTTTCACGATAGACACGAGAAATACGCCTGTTTATATCGCGAGTTAATTCCGCAAATTCTTTTTCTCTATGGCACCAATCACCCCGTAGTAAAGCATTACGAACTCTTTCGGATAAGGTCACGGGCCCAGGGTTAAGTAAAATGTTTCGTTTTTTATTCATTGTGTAAGGAAGTCACTAAAACGACTACTAACCTGCGCTGGCTTTAGCTTAGGTCTTGGTAAATTATCTGGTATACCAGGCAAGATCGGAGCATGAATAAAAGTCTTCGAATCACTATTAGCAACAGTTTTTGCTACCTCATCTGGGTTAGAAAAACTAAATACTTGCTCATAGCCGCACGCTGATGCAATGGAACAAAAATTCACTGAATGAGAAACTGTTGCTTGACCGCCAGTGGATTCATGAATTGCATTATCTAATAAGACGTGGACCAAGTTTTTAACGTTCTCATAACCAACTGTGGTTTGAGCTCCAAGTCGCATAAGCGCTGCGCCATCTCCGTCAAGCACCACGACCTTACGTGCGGGTTGGCTAATCGCAACACCTAGGCCAACTGAAATAGCGCAACCCATTGATCCAACCATATAAAATTGATTCGCACGATCTTCACAAGCATAAAGCTCTCGCCCTGTATAACCGGTTGAAGCAATAACAATGGCTCCTGTGGATTCCTGAGTCAGTGATTGAATTGCACGAATCATTTCATTTCGTGTAGCTGCTGGAGCGGCTAATTTAGAATTAAAAGAATTTAACTTGCGTTTAAAGGGCGTAGATTTAAGCTCTACAGGTGCAACACTATCTTTACGCATTACTAGTGCATAAGAATGACCATTATTCATTGCATTTTGAGACCGGGTTAAAGACCCATCAATTTCCGAATCATTAATTGGAAAATACTCCCAAGGTATCTGCATTAAATCCAGCATCTCCAGGGTGATAGAGCCCATTAGCTCATGTTGCGGTTCATCAATAGAACCACTGGGTTCGCCTCGAAGGGTCGGAATGAGTAATAACGGTATTTCAAATGTGTGTGTTAAAGATGTTAGAGGATTAACAGCATTTCCGAGTCCAGAATTCTGGAACATAGCAACACTTCTAACGCCTGCAAGATTTGCGCCTGCGGCAATAGCCACAGCGTCTCCTTCGTTTGCAGCACCAACGTAACGTAATTCTGGAGAATCAATAACATAATTTATAAACGGTTTAAGGTAAGAGCATGGAACACCGCAAAACAAACCGAAACCTGAAAGCTTCGCGGCTTCAATAAAACTGCTTGCCTCAATCATTTAAAGCTGCCTGCGGCAACCACATCTTCTAGGCTGTCGATATCAAGCCAGTGACCGGTGGTATAAATTACGCGAACAGAAATATTCCTCTGGACTATTTCAGAAAGTAAATGATGGAGCTTGGCTTCGCGATTTGATTGGTCCGATAAAATTTCCTCAGTTATAGAACGTAAAATTGGCATAGATCGACTTGCAACTCTCATGATGCCCATCCACTCTCCATGAATATCTTCTGGAGGTAAATCCTCCCCCGCAACATTTAGAGAAACTTGATGGTTGAATGAATGCCTTGTATGGGCCTCAGAACAACTAACATAATCGGCTGCCCGTCCACGATTTACTGATTCCTGCCAACTAGTGTCTACCGCAATCACTACTTCTTCTTCAAGTTCTGACATTGAATCAAGGATAAAACGTTTAAAAATTACATCACCGAAACTAATATAAAGATCTGATTCGTCATCCGGGTTAGATTTCAACGCGCACTGCAAAGATAATAATTCTCCAGTATCTTCATAATCGTCATTATCGATATATTCGAGCCCTGACAAATTAATTTTTTCTGCAGCATAGCCTCGGACTACACTAATTTTTTTTATTCCAACGGCATTATAAGCAGCAACAATATGACCCAAAATAGGCCTGCCTTGAATGCCCAACATTGTCTTTGGTATTTCTGCTGTGAGTTCACCTAAAGCACTTCCGCGTGAAGCTGCAAGAACAATTGCTCTTTCGCTCGCTTCTCGATGAGGTAAATACAAATCTTCAGCGGCCTGCAGTTCAGATGCGCCCTGCAGGCGAAAGATTTCTTTAACAGGAGCAATGCTGTCCTCAATACCTATGAGGCTTTGATTATCTGCTAGCATTTCTGCTGCGTTGCGCATAGCGACAATCCCTGCTCTCAATAAATGATTTGCCCAAATTACTAAAGAAAAGCCAGCATCACGGTAAACATCAGTGGGTGTTGAGTAATATTTGGTGGGAACGATAAGAACAGGACTTCTGTCGGCCCATTCCTTTTTAAAATCTAATACCTCTTTGGGGTGACTAAGGGCACTATGAATAAGAATGCCATCTGAACCAGCAGCGTCATAAGCCTCAGCTCTTTTTAAAGCTTCGTCTAAACCCCATCCAGCAATAAATGCCTCAACTCTTGTGATGATCGAAAAATCATCATCCTGCTGGGCATCTTTTCCTGCCTTAATTCGACTGCAAAATTCATCTATGTCTGCTAGTTCTTGCTTGTTCCCATCTATAAAACTGTTGGTTTTTGGATACAACTTATCTTCGATACAAACTGCAGCAACAGATCTTTGTTCAAGTTTACGAACTAATCGTCTTACATTATTAAAATTTCCATATCCCGTGTCCCCATCAAGAAGAATAGGTGTTGTTGTTGCATCAGCCATAAACTCAAGCATTTCTAAAACCTGAGTCCAACTCGCTTCATTACTGTCTCTGACGCCAAATTGGGCTGACATACATAAACCTCCAGCCCATAGCGCCTTAAAACCGGCCTCTTCTGCGATCTTTGCGCTAATGCCATTATGAGCCTCACAGAGAAATTCAAGCTCTGAGCTTTGCAAGAGCTGCTTGAATCGGGCGGTTCGAGGAAGGTTGTTTTCTTGACTCAATTTATCTATCTGCCTAAATTTTAAATTAGAAGGATTCTAGGATAGAGCTAAAACTATAGCTCATCAGCATAAATCCAATGAAAGCAGTTTGAGCATTATCATTAATCGCGCGCATTCTTGATTTCTGGGTCATATTTCTTTCCTTCATCAATAGATTCTTCCAGCCCAACCATGCTCATAATCTGATCAAAACTATTCATGCGATCTAAAATACCATTAGTAGTTCCATGGGTTTTAAGTTCTTTGAGATAAGATTGAGCAGCGAAACTGGTTACACGGACCATCGCACCAGGATATATCACCAAACGAAAACCGAGCTCTGCTAAATCTTTTGCAGGAATCAAAGGCGTTTTCCCGCCTTCAACCATATTTGCGAGTAAAGGAACCTGGGTTCCAATCTCGGAGCCCAAGAATGACATCTGTTCTTTGTCAATCATAGCCTCGATAAAAATAACATCTGCGCCGGCTTCTATATATCTATTTGCTCGATCCACAGCCGCATCGACACCATCGATAGCTATTGCATCCGTTCTTGCAATTATCAAAGTGTCGTCATCGTGGCGCGCATCGAGAGAGGCTTTGATTTTTCCAACCATTTCATCCGTTGTCACCATGCTCTTACCTGCAAGGTGTCCGCATCGCTTGGGTGATGTTTGGTCTTCAAGCTGAATCGCGCTAGCGCCCACACGCTCAAGCAGCCTGATGCTCCTACGAACATTCAAGGCATTACCAAAACCGGTATCGGCATCAACGATCAAAGATATGTCAGTTCTTTCCCTAATATTTGAAACAGTATCAGCGACTTCCGTAAGCGTGGTTAAACCCAAATCTGGTCGACCAATTCTGGTAAATGAAACACTGGCCCCACTAATATAAGCGCAATGAAATCCGGCTTGCTCAACCATCAATGCTGTTAAAGCATCGTAAACACCTGGCGCAATAACAACCTCTTTACCCTGTAAATTTTTTCTGAGTTTTTTTGCAGCAGTCATTTAAATTTCTAACCTTTATGATTCGAAGCATATTTTTTCTTAAGCCAAGGCATGAGTCCGCCAGAATTGATCATATGCATGAGATGTTTTGGTATTCCTGCAACTTGATAGCTTTTATCCGAACTGCGATTAATAATAATGCCTTGAACTGGATCAACTTCCAGTAATTCTCCAGGGAGAATTTCATTTGCTTGAGGAAATATAAGCAATGGCAAACCAAAATTTATCGCATTACGATAAAAAATTCTGCTAAAAGATTCTGCTAAAATTGCGCTGACTCCTAACTCTCGAAATGACATAGCTGCTTGTTCGCGCGCTGATCCAACACCAAAATTTCGGCCTCCAACAACAATGTCACCTGGTTCAACCTTTTTTGCAAAATCGGGGTTGACTGCCTCAAGACAGTGGGAGGCTAAAACTGCAATGGGCTCTTTAAAATAAATACCAGGGGCCATATTATCGGTATTCATTTCGTCGCCAAAAACCCAGGTTTTACCCTTGATAATCATCATTCCAACAACATCTCGCGGGGATCTGTGATCCGACCGGCGACTGCAGATGCAGCCACCGTGTAAGGTGAGCCTAAATACACTTTAGATGAATTTGCCCCCATTCGGCCTTGAAAATTTCTATTTGTCGATGAAATGCAAACCTCATCTTCAGCAAGAATTCCCGCGCCCAGAGCTGCGCATGCGCCACAACCGGTTGACAACAAATTTGCCCCAGCGCCAACAATTGCAGCAAGAGTTCCATCCGCAGCGGCTAAACTCATAACCTGCTTAGAAGCTGGCGCAACAAGTAATCTGGTGTTTGATGCGACTTTCCGTCCTTTTAATATCTCAGCCACCATATGAAGATCACTTAACTTAGCCCCAACGCAAGCTCCAATATATGCCTGATCAATAGATACATTGGAAAAATCATTTATATCGCCAGAATTCGAAGGTTTGTGAGGAGCTGCAACTTGGGGCTTTAAAGATGTAGCATCAAAATCATGGGAGGCTAAATACATAGAGTCGGCATCACTTTTCCATTTTAGAAAATCTTTTTTCGGTTCTTTTCCTGCATTTTTTATGGCTTGAAGCGTAACCTCATCTGCTTCAATCAATCCAGTTTCTGCCCCTAGCTCAGTTGCCATATTAGTTAATACCATTCGCTCAGGCATAGCCATCTCTTCAACAGTAGTTCCCCCAAATTCAATTGCACGAAATGCATTATCCATTCCAAGAGCTCTGCATAAACGCAAGGAAATATCCTTAGCAGTTATGCCTTGCTGAAGCTTCCCATTCCAGTTAACTCGAATGGTTTCTGGCACCTGCAGCCAAATCTCTCCAGTTACAACAAGACCGGTCATTTCAATTGCGCCAAAACCAGACATATAACAAGCAAAAGCCCCTCCATTAGTTGAGTGCGAATCTCCTCCGCAAGCAAACATCCCCGGTTCAAGAAAGCCCTGCTCTGCCAGAACAATATGCCCAATACCCTGCATATCAAAAAAGTTTTTTATTTTGAATTCTTTAGCGAAGTCTCGAGTGAGTTTCAAAATTGCAGCAGACTCGGCATCAACTGCAGGAACAAAATGATCCGTCATCAGAACAATTTTTTCCGGATCCCATACTCCAACCCCTAGCTCCTTCAATCGCGGCCAAATCCTGCGAGGGCCACCAGAATCTAGCAACATTGCTAAATCTACTTGGCAGGTAACAATATCACCCGGAATAACCGACTCAAGATTTGATGCTCTTGCGATAATTTTTTGGAGTAAAGTGGAAGGCATTTATCAGGGCACCGCCGCAATTGTTTCAATTTCAATAATTAAACTAATCAAACTGTGATCAAAATTTAAATATATGTTGAACCTCTTAAATAATACCTTTGAGCTTATGAGCAATTTGATCGACTTCTTCTTGAGTAGGCATGCTAACTTCTTGATAGCTTTCAAATCGCTCAGGAACTTTCATCGTTGCATCGATACCAATTTGGGATCCAGTAACTGGAAAACCATGATGCCCCTTCGACGCTGATGGATCGAGAAGAAACGCTTGGGCTGATTCATTAATAATAGTATCAGTTGCAGGCTGTACCCGCGTAGCAACAGCCCATTCGATCGAGTCCATATCATACGGATCAACATCAGGACCAACAACATATACAAATTTAGCCGTCCGGCCCCATCTTCCAGCAGCGCCCCATACAGCATGTAAAACATATTTACCAAACTCTGCATGCGGCTTGCGTTCAGCATCAACACTTAACTGCACAATGTAAGTCATATTGGGTGTAACAACGATATCTTTAACTTCAGGAATCTTGCGTTGCAAATCAGCGAGCAATTCAGTTTCTATGGGAAGTAGTGCCTGATAGTTGTGATCAAAAGGCGGGATCATCTCCATCGTTGCATACCAGAGTGGGTTTTTTCGATGCGTAATCGCCGTTACTTTAAAGCGAGGAAATGTTTGAACCGAATCATAATAGCCCACTGGATTGGAATGATTACCAATTGTAGTTTCTGAATCGGGCAGGAAAACTCCTTCAATAATAAACTCAGCTGTTGCAGGAACCTGAATGTCAACTGTCTCAGCTTGAACTAATTCAACTGGAGTGCCCTTAAGTCCACCAGCAAATTGAAATTCGTCAGTGCCGAAAGTTACGCTAGTTGCAGCAGCCAAATGAATAGCTGGGTCACATTGGCATGCAAATGCAGCCTCTAAAGGTTTACCCATTGCCATTGCTTTTGCTAAATGAAGGCCAATATGGCTCATAGGCGGATTCCAAAAAGCAAAAACTGATAAATCTTTTTTTTGTTGCTCCTCAGGGTATTCTTCGCCTAAAGGATGAACTGCGTTCCAAAGTTGCGTCATTCTGTAACAACCAACATTTCGAGCACCTGTTTCTGGATCGTGAGTTATACCTACAGCCCCAGTTATATAAGATGCCGCCTCTTTTCCAAACCAAACATGAGGCAAATGCTTATCCAGAGAGATATCCTCTTCTGTAATCTTAATTTCTTTACAGGGCGCTTGACCCTCTGAGACTACTTTGGGATCAAGCCATACTGACTGATCAGACAATATGCTTGCATGCTTTTTCTTGCTATCAAGCGGGTTATCGCAATCAATCATCATCGCGGTTCGCTCGCGGGTGCCAAATGGATTAAATATGACCGGGATATCTGGGGTATTATAACCCTCGAGATTATTTAGCATGGCAGCGGGTCCATCATTCTGACAAAGCAACCGCATAAGGGCTTGTAGCTCATTATCGCCGTAACTTGACTTGATTGGCACATCAATGGACTTAAGTTGGCCCTTCTTTTCGAGGGCGCTCAGAAACTCTCGCATATCCTTATATGGCATTGGGTATTTCTCCGCTAACTTGATGGAATTTTCTTTAAAATATTAATTTTTTAAAGGCATTGCGCCTAACTTTAATTACCATAGCATGCTTGGAAGTCATTTCCAGTGATTTTACAGTCTGTTACCATTCTTGCCCTTAACTTAGAGGAAAAAAAATGGCGGAAGAAGAACGGAAAGTAGCAATTATAACTGGGTCAGCAACAGGTGTCGGGGCTGCTGCAGCGATAATGCTTGCGGAACGCAAATGCAATGTAGTGATTAATTACACTCGAAGTAAAGATGAGGCCGAAGAAACTGCAGAAATTTGTCGTTCTAAAGGTGCTGAAGCCATTATTTTCCAGGCAGATGTTTCGGAAGATCATCAATGCAGGGCAATGGTGAAATCGGCCATTGATAAGTGGAATAGAATTGATTACCTCATCAATAATGCAGCCCGCACTAAATTTAATCCTTTTCCTCAAATGGATGGGATTAATAAACAAGACTTTCTAGATATATACGCCGTTAATGTTGTTGGTGCTTATCAAATGATTAGAGCGGTTGAACCATTTATGCGTAAAGCAGGTAAAGGAGCAATCGTTAACGATTCTTCGATTGGTGGTGTCACTGGAATAGCATCCTCTATTCCATATGCAGCTTCAAAAGCAGCATTAAACTTAATGACTAAATCTTTAGCTCATACGCTAGGCCCTGAAATACGAATAAATGCAGTAGTTCCTGGGATGATTCAGACGCGATGGCTTAAGGGTGGTTTAGGTGATGATGATTATGAAAAAATGCTGGCTTCAACTGCAGAAGAACTCCCGCTTAAAAAGGTTGCAACGGCTGAAGAAATTGCGGAAGTTCTGGTGTGGTTTCTAGAGGGTGCCTCTCTAATTACTGGGGAAACTTTAATCGTTGATAGTGGTTTGCACCTTGGTCCTTTTCCGCCCTATGCCAGCGGAAAAAAAATAGAATAAGCTTTACTACCCCACAGTGACCTCCGTCAAAGAAAAAATCTCAAAAATAAAAAAAAGGTTAAAAATTCCTGTCTTTTCAGCGCCAATGTTTCTTGTCTCAGGACCTGAGTTAGTTATCGCTGCATGCAATGCTGGAGTAATTGGCGCTTTTCCAACCTTGAATGCTCGGCCTAATCAAGCTTTACGAGTCTGGCTTGAACAAATCAGCAAAAGCATTTCTCCAAAAGCGGCTCCTTGGGCAGCAAATTTAATTGTCCACCATTCAAACAAAATTTTTTCAGAAGATCTGGCTTTAATAATAGAATTTAAACCAGAGATCGTCATCACATCACTAGGAAGCCCTGAGAAAGCAGTGCCAGATATTCATTCATATGGTGGACTAATATTTGCTGATGTAAACAGCGTTGAATTCGCAAGAAAAGCTTCGGAAAGAGGAGCAGATGGCCTAGTTCTGGTTTGTGAGGGCGCTGGTGGGCACACTGGCTTTATGCCAGCAAAACAATTTATAGCTGAAGTTCGTGAATTTTTTGGGGGGCCTCTTGCAATAGGTGGAGCGATCTCAACAGGTGAGGATATCGTAAATGCTATAAAAGCTGGGGGTGATTTTGCTTACATGGGCACTCGATTTATTGCAACAAATGAAAGTCTAGCAAGCATAAATTATAAAAAAATGATCGTAAATTGTTGTGCGAATGACATCCTGCTTACTGAATATTTTACTGGGGTGCCCGCGCATTTCCTAAAGCCAAGTATTATTGATTCAGGAATCGACCTTCAAGTGTTAAATCAACCCAGAAAAAGTATTGATTTTAATTACCTCGGCGATCATGGCTCAGCATGGAAAGATATTTGGTCTGCGGGTAAGGGAGTTGGACAAATTAATTCAGTCAAATCAACGGAAAGAGTTGTCCACGACCTGATTAATCAGTATAAAAATTACGAAGGAACAAACTCCTTGCGGTAGCCAAAACCTCTAGAATTATCAATAACACGAACAAAGTTGGGTGTAATTCTATAAAAATTTGCAGCCTTAAGACGAGTTGCTATTGTTTCTTCTTGCTTATCTTTAGGTTTAGCAAATAAAGCATCTATTTGCGGAAATTTTTTCAGATAAATTGCCAGCGCTTTGACTCTTCCAGCATTATTTACAACTTCAACCTTACCGTGAATTTGAAGTCCAGCAACATCATTCCAATTATCTACATCGGGATTAATTGTTGCAGCAACATGGCTATTCGATGACATATCTCGGCCATGCCTTGTACGATGATCAGAAACAAAATATAGATTAAAATTTTTGTCGGCGGCAAAAAAAACAGTTGCAGCCCAAGGTTTGTTTTCAGAAACTGTAGCTAAAGTGAGAGTGCTAACTTCATCAAGAAACTTGCGCGCAACCTTTTGAGCTTCATCCACAGCAGTTATTTTGAGCGCTGTTTCGCGCCAGCCCAACGTTTTACAATAGTATTATCAACATCAAACAGATCGAGCACTCGACCAATATTGTGATTAATTAAATCATCAATACTCTGGGGATTATTATAAAAAGCAGGCATTGGTGGTGCAATTGTAGCGCCCATCTGGGTAGCATCAAACATTAATTTACAATGGCCAGCATGTAAGGGAGTTTCCCTAGGCATCAGCACCAAAGGTCTACTTTCCTTCAAGATCACATCAGCTGCTCTTACAACCAAAGTATCGGCATAAGAATTCACAACTCCTGACAAGGTTTTCATTGAACATGGGGCTATAACCATTCCAGCAGTTTTGAATGATCCGCTAGCTATTGAAGCCGCTAAATTCTGATCGCTGTGTAAAAAATCGGCAAGACTTTCCACATCTTTTAGCGACCAGTCAGTTTCCAGAGAAATATTAAGCTTGCCGCCATTACTAATAACCAGATGAGTTTCAACCTCATCTAAATCTTTAAGCATTTCTAACAAGCGAATGCCATAAATGACGCCACTAGCACCTGAAATTCCAACAATTAATCTCATCTTTTTGCCTGAATATTATTTATTTAATTTATACCTTCCTACATATATCTTGATCTATGCAAGTCATAGCTTTGGAGGCAACCTTCAATTGGTCAAATGACTTCGTAAGCCTCGATGTTGCGCTGGAGTTTTTGGTTCAACGTTAGCTTTCAATCGATAATCTTGAATGTCATCTGAAGAATGAAAAAATAATTCATTTTCTGTTTCTATGCCCTTTAAATGTTCACGATATCGCTCTAATTCCGCTCTCATAGATTCTTCGCCAATAAATGGTATTCCATGTGCAATAAATGGTGGAAGAACACTATAACCGCACAATGCAAGTATACCTGCATGAATTGGCCATAAAACTCTTTCCATATCGCCATTTCTTCCATCAGGCAAAAAAGCTTCCGCAGGAGCGCTAGCAGTTATCGAAAGCATAGCTTTGCGTCCCTTGAATACTCCATCATCCCAAGTTCTTCCAAAATCATAAGCTTGCCCAAAAGCAAAAACTCGATCAATCCAACCTTTCATAATAGCCGGCATGGAAAACCACCACATTGGAAATTGAAGAATTAAAACATCTGCCTTCATTAATTTAATTATTTCCGCTTTTAAATCTGGGCTAAAACTATCATTTTGTGAAGCATTCATCTGTTCAGCGCCTAAACTAAAAACTTCCTTGTTGCTCAACTGATTAAAATCCTCTTTTCCTGCAACTGGATTAAATCCCAGTTCGTAAAGATTACTTACTTCAATTTGATGCCCGGAATCAATAAGGGTTTCTCTTGCAATATTAAGCATTGCGCCATTGAAGGATTGCAATTCTGGATGAGCATAGACAATTAAAAATTGCATTATATTTTATTCCTCCTTTGTAAGTTTTTTTTAGATTAAATAAGATACTAATAAAAAATTCTACTGTTAATTTTTGGTGCCGGAAAGAGGATTCGAACCTCCGACCTCCTCATTACGAATGAGATGCTCTACCAACTGAGCTATTCCGGCAAAAGATTAGATAAAATATATAAGGATCATTAGGCAAAATAGATCAGCGACAATCAGTTTCTTTTATTTGAAACTCTTATAATCAATTCAAGATCTTGTGCTTCTGTTCCATGAGGAAGTTCTGGTAAAGAATTAATTTCAATTTCATCAAGCTGAATATCAATCAACTCACCAGTATCAACATTATAAAAATGATGATGTGGCTGAGGAGACGAATCATAAAATTGGCGAGTTGAATCAACTAAAACTTCTCGAGCGAGGCCATGATTGATAAAAAGATTTAACGTGTTGTAAATAGTTGCCTTTGAAATATGGCTACCCTCTGCTCTCAAATTACTGAGTATCTGATCAGCAGATAAATGAATCGGGGTCTCGAGTAACATCAAACCAACTTCAATGCGCTGGGAAGTGGGTTTTATTCCGCAAGACCGCAAACGATGTTCCAGGCGCCGTCTAGATTCCAACATAATCACCATAAAATTTTAATCATCATTCTATAAACTGAATACAAAAGCTGCAAACATCAGAATAAATCAT
>JAYZVL010000051.1:0-16551 GCA_036155675.1 Pseudomonadota bacterium
AAATTCATTATTCTTTAAAACACTATAAGGCCCAGCATCGTAATTACGTAATGGATAAGGACCCGGCTCATATTTCGGCGGGAAAATTGAGCAGCCGGCTAATAAAAAAATCAGGAAACTGCAACTTAATAAGTTGCTTAAACCGGTCCTGTTAATGGATATATTCAAAAATTTAAAGCGAATTAAGGAATGCTATCAAATCTTCGCGTTGATCTTTACCGAGATTACGGAAGATCTCACGAGGGTTTTCTGCCTCACCGCCATGCCAAAGAATGGCTTCAGCAATACTCCTGGCGCGGCCATCATGTAAATAAAAATTGAATTCGCCAACATCGTGCATTAAGCCCAGCCCCCATAAAGGTGCTGTTCGCCATTCGGAGCCTGATGCATCGAAATCAGGACGATTGTCAGCCAAACCTTCGCCCATATCATGTATCAATAAATCCGTAAAAGGATGAAAAACTTGACCGGCCAAGGCTGGCATCGCCCTCTGACCAGCTACTTGTGTGGGCATATGGCAGCCAACGCAACCAATGCCGCGAAACAATTGCTCACCTCTTTGAACAGCTGGATCGTCAGCATTGCGTTGATAAGGAACACCTATCAACATCATGTACCCCACGATAGCATCCATAAACTCAGGCACAATCTCAGGGCTGCCTACTTTTGCAAGCATCTTTTCTGCCATAGAGATACAATCCAATTGATTTATTTCACAAAGATTGTTCGGGAAAAGCGGAGTTGTCATGCCCATGTCGCCTAATGCTGCTCCAGCACTCTGGTGACGAACTGAAGGAACATTGGCCTTCCAACCAAAGCGACCGGGGGCCATTTCTTCCGAAACTGCATCCCAAGCAATATTAACTCTCCCGGAAATACCATCGCCGTTAGCATCGTCGGGGTCAGCCAAGGCATATAAATTTTCTTCGGGGATTGATTGCAATAAGCCCAATCCGACAACTTGGCTAGCAACCCTAGGGGATACCATTAAGTCATCGGGCAAAGGGCCGTAGCCAAGATTCACGATCTTGACTTTGGGCTTACGAAGAGAATACTTGGTTCCGTCTCCATATGTACCTTCAATTTCTTCCCATTCAATAATGGCTTGGCCTTCTGGAGCAACACCAGGTACCGCCCTATCTTGCAACTGATCACCATAATTGGGAACAGGCTTAGGCCCACCATGCTGGTCTTGCCCGGGGACACTTATTCTTACAAGCATCGACTTCATTTCATGCCCAACATACTCAGGCGGTTGACCGCGCCCATTGCCTTCATGGCACTCTCTACAAGCCGTTCGATTAAAGGTTGGCCCTAAGCCATCTAGCGCAGGAGATATAACATTATGGTCCCAGACAACATCAAACATGCGCTGGCCAAAAAGAAAATCAAAAACCAAACTGTTATCAGCATTAGGTGCAATAGAACGAAAAGCACGTGGACCAAATGTATCAACTGAAGTATCTCCGCCTAAAGCAGGAGATAGCGGAATCGCCAACAATTGTTCGCGAAGATCCTTGTTAGGATCAATAGAAACTGCATTAACGACAGCTGATAACGAGGCCAAAGTCACTAAAAAAATAAAACGAATACTGAAAAATTTAAACATAATTTAAAAAACCTGCTTATTTAGGAATCTAACCCTATTAATTTTTAAAGAGCCTCTTTGGTCCATTTACCAGCATATTGAAGATCGTCAACCCAAGAATCGAAAATCGGGCCTTGATTCGTGTAATTAGCATTAGCAGTGCATTTATTGGTTGCAACGCAGCCCCAATGTGTAGCATCAACCTCAGTCAAGTCCTGCCCATAAAGACTGCCATTATGGGATGTTAAAAAAGTGCTAGCCCGGACATCATGCACAAACAAAATATCCCAAGCCTCAATGTCCCCATTCTGATCAGTACGAACATTAAAAGTTCGGCATTCATAGACTGATGGATCCAACCTGTTGGCGGTTGTTTTCATAGAATCTTCCATCTGAGAATCCGTTATAGTTCGCGCGCCATCAGTGAATGAAAACTCCTTAGGTAAATTAGGGAAAGGGAAAATGATATCAGGGTCAAGAAAATCGTAAGTGGTTGAGGGCGCTAATTCAGGATAAACAAAATAGCCAGACATTCTTGATTCTTCATTCCACGGCGGCTTAGCCCCAGTGAAAACTGTCATTTTTGCGCCTTCATAGGAATATTTAACTAACTTTGAAGACTTGCTCCCTAGGCTCATACAAGAACTAAGAAAACTAATAGCAACTAAGCAAAATAAATACCTTAAGTAATTTTTCATAATCGATTCAACTCTGAATACTCTAATCAGTATTGGATGTTAATCAGTATTGGATGTTTTTGGCGCTATGAAATACGCAATAGAAGCAATTACTCCAGCACCAATTGATAAACCAATCAAATATAGCGGTCCAGCAAAATACTCTCTACCTGAATCGTAACCACCCAGATTGACAAGGGAAAGCAAGTACCAAACTACGCCAAATGCAACTGTCACTGTAATGGGAGCTAAAGCTATTCGACGAATTTTCTCAATACCGCTTCCAGACTTATTGAAAGTACGAATAAGTAACCCAGAGAACAATCCAGAGATAAGCATAGGTATAAGATTAGTTCCAAAAACAAAAATCAATGTATCGGATTTACCACCAAAAATAATTAAAGCTCCAAAAACAGCCAATAAAGGCAATCCAATGATACTTAAAAGTATTCTTTTACCATCACTACTCATCACAGTCCCCCCAAGAATATATATGATATCCAAGAATACTACTTTACAAGGTTAATGCCAGCCTATATCAAGCTAATATGTTGCGGTCAATCCGGTATGCGGTCGGTAGGCAACACACTAAAAACAACACAAAGAAATTTAATATAAATTAATGATGTATGAATTAAAAAATTCATTCGTTTCTAGAAATTGTAAGAATATTTAAGTTACAAAAAGTTACAAAAATCGTTCTATTTTTTTAAGACTGCTCTAATAACTCATATTATTATCTGTTCATAACATTGATAGATGGAAGTATGAAAAATTTAATTACAAAAATATATTCCATTAAGATTTAGTAAGGAAAACGATATGACAAATCTGTCTAAAAATGGATTTAAAAAAATACTTTTTCATCTGACTTTCATGCTAATTGGGCTTTCAGCATGCAGCTCAGATCCAAATCAAAATGTACCGCCTCTTTTCATAACAGCTTGCGACACTTGTCATGGTGAAGGACTTGGCGGCGCTCCAGTTCCAGCCGACAAAGATGATTGGGAAAGACGAACAGCCAAAGGTATCTCCCAGGTCTATAAAAATGCGATCGATGGATTTGAGGGCGCGATGGGCATTATGCCTCCAAAAGGCAGTAGGCCTGATTTGACTGACGAACAGATCAAAGGGCTTGTCGATTGGATGGTTGAGACTACCGATTACACATACAAGCCTCCACAATAAATTCTTAAAGGTTTTATTTTAGGTAAACATAATGAAAAAAATTCTTATTCTATTGTTACTACTACCATTTGCATCTTCCATAGCAGAAGAAGGTTGGCCTACTTGGGGTGGCGCTCCTGGGGCTTCAAAATATTCTTCCTTAGATCAAATTAATATAGATAACGTTAAAGATCTTGAGGTTGCTTGGACCTATCGTACTGGTGATCCAACTGGGCAAATGGCTCGCTGGGGCAACACATTTGGCTTACAAGCAGTGCCAATTCTTTTACCCGAAGAAGCCGGCGGTCATCTTGTTTTTTGTAACCCTTTTTGGAAGGTTATTGCTCTTGACCCTATAACTGGCGAAGAACGCTGGACAATGCAACCACCAGGAGTACAAAAAGGTCTTCAAGATCTTCAGTATAAATGTCGTGGTGTAGCACAGTGGCATGATAAAGAAGCAGAACCTGGCAGTCTTTGTGAATACGCCATCATTCAGGTCACTGGAGATCGACGCATTTTTTCTATGGATGCAAGAAATGGAGAGCCTTGCCCAAACTTTGGTGAGAACGGTGAACTCGACGTAACTCCAGCAATGGCAAAAACCCCAAAGGTAGATGATGTAACTCAATTGAGGACTTATTTTCCACCAGCAATTGTTGGAGGTTCAATTATTATTGGCAGCGTAGTTGGTGATAAGTTCCGAAATGCCAATGCTCAAAGCGGTGCAGTTCATGCTTTCGATACAAGAACCGGTGAATTTAAATGGTATTGGGATCCAGTTCCACGTAATCCAGGTGACCCGGAAGCAAAAAACTGGACACCTGAATCGCTTGCAAATACAGGCGGGGGTAATGTCTGGACCTATATGAGTTGGGACGAAGAAAGGGACCTTGTATTCTTGCCAACTTCAAGCGCCTCTCCAAATTATTATGGAGTCAACCGCCCTGGTGACAATCGCTATGCCAATTCCACCGTTGCATTAAGAGGATCAACTGGCGAATTAGTTTGGCATTACCAGACCATCCATCACGATATTTGGGATTTGGATACATCACCAGAACCAATGGTTGTAGAAGTTGATTGGGAAGGTGAAAAGAAAACTGCGGTTGCTCAACTTACAAAACAAGGCCTAACTTTTCTTTATGATATTGATACTGGCGAACCGCTTTGGCCTGTTGAAGAAAGACCGGTGGATACTAACGGTATTGAAGGTGAAGACGTTTCACCCACTCAGCCTTACCCAGTTAAACCTCCACCGCTTGCGAAGTTTGTAACCACTAAAGATGATGCTTTTGGTTATACCTTCATCGATAAGATTGCTTGTGAAGGCATCTATGACAAGTACGCACATGGTACTTCATGGACACCGCCACAAAAACGAGGCCTCATTATTCAACCAGGAATGGTGGGTAACTGGGGAGCTGGCGCATACGATCCAGAACGTAATTTATTGATCACCAATTTCCGTCGTTTCTCGCTATTTGTTGGTCTTCCGGATGCTTCGACAGTTTCCGAAGAGGAAGCTAAAGATATAATGGCAGGAATGCCGAGTGGACCACCGGGAATTGTAGCGAACTCTCCAACCAATTCTGCAATGGTTCGTGGGCCGGATAAAGTTTTCTCGTTCCCCGAAGTTTCTCCGATCCTGCCCATGTTCTCGCCCTGCACAAAGCCGCCTTGGTATTTACTCGGCGCCATTAATCTTTCAACCGGTGAAATGGAATGGGAAGTTCCCTTGGGTACTTTAGACAAACAAATGCGAATTCCATTGCCACTTAAATTTGGTGCAGTTGGCATTGGTGGACCAATGGTTACAGCAGGCGGTTTAATCTTTATTGGCGCGACAGCAGATGAAAGATTCCGCGCATTTAATATCGAAACTGGTGAAGAAGTTTGGCAAGACAGTCTGCCGACCTCGAACATGACTAATCCAATGACCTACGAAAGAGATGGTCGGCAGTACATAGTTCTAGCCGCAGGTGGGCATCATATCTTCTATCCGCAGAAGGTCAGTGATTGGCTCATCGCCTATGCATTACCAGAGTAATAAAAAACGGAGACTAAAGCCTTGAAACGTAGACAATTTATACAATCAGCATTTGCTGCTGCATCAATTACATCACCTGCCGTTAGATTATTTGCAGGCGGGCATGCAAATGCTGGGATTTCATCAGCAATCAATGCCATAAAACTTGATGGCAACGAAACCACAATTGAGAAAGCTGTTCTAAATGAATTGTCTGCTGCTCTTAATGGTAATTTACTTTTGCCAAGCAGCGAAGGTTATGACTCCGCAAGGACAATTTGGAATGGAATGATTCAAAAGCGTCCTGCTTTAATTGTTCAAGCTCTAAATGCTTCGGATATTGCTAATGCAATGAATCTTGCTCGTGACTACAGCTTGCTGACTTCAATTAAAGGTGGGGGACACAGTATTGCGGGTAAAGCTTTATGCGAAGGCGGCCTAACCATCGATTGTTCGCCAATGCAAAATGTTTCAGTAGACCCTGAAGCAAAATCCGCGATTGTAGGGCCTGGCGCTTTACTTGGTGATCTTGATGTGGCAACACAGCAATACGGTCTCGCAACCCCTGCGGGAGTGGTTTCACACACTGGTGCAGCAGGCCTAACGCTGGGTGGCGGTTTTGGTAAGCTGAGTCGAACCCATGGTCTTACTAGTGATAACCTAAGAAGTATTGAATTGGTTACGCCAGATGGGCAATTAAGGCGAGCAACTGTTAGTGAAAACCCTGATCTCTTCTGGGGTCTTCGTGGAGCTGGTGCTAACTTTGGAGCAGTTACACAATTTGAATATCAATTACATCAAATTGGCACAGATTTTCTGCACGGTGCAGTTATGCATCCACTGAAAAATGTTAAGGAAGTATTAAGCTTTTGGGCAGAATGGTTTCCAAATATTTCAAATGAATTGGATACAAGCTGCAGTATTATAATGTTTCCGAACGGCAAAGGTTTTGTCAGTGTAAGTGCTTTTTTCTTTGGAGATCCGGCTGAAGGCGAAAAACAAATACAACCTTTAACAAGTTTTGGCAAACCGATGAATGTTAATTTCAACGTAAAAAAATACGTTGATATGCAAAAGGAAACTGATCGAAATGTACCCCATGGGCAACAGTATTATCAAAAAACCGGTTTCTTTAAAGAAATCTCTCAAAACCTTGTGAACATAATTGAGGGAACAACAAAAAACCCTAAGCCTTATACTCAAACCATCAACTTTACCCAAGTGGGTGGTTTGATTAATCAATTGGCTCCAAATGCCTCCGCCTACCCAAATAGGGAAGCTGAGCTATCCATGGTAATGGGCGGCGGTTGGCCAAAACCAGTTGACGAAAATGAGGCTTGGATCGAGCAAATTAGGAAGGACTGGAATTCAATTAAACCTTTTACATCCGGCCTCTATAACAACAATTGGATGGGTGATGATGAGGATGCTAGGATTCATTCCAATTTTGGTGGAAATTATGAGCGCTTAGTCCAGCTCAAGAATAAATTTGATCCAACAAACCAGCTCAGGGTAAACGCAAACATTCAACCTACTGTTTAAGTTATTGCTGAATATCAAAATTTTTAGCTTGAGAGCTTTTCAGCTATAAATCAATTCGCTCACCGAAAGGCAAACTTCGAATACGTTTTCCAGTGGCTGAAAAAATTGCGTTTGCGACAGCAGGAGCGACGCCTGGAACGGACGTTTCGCCAACTCCTTCAGGGCGTTCACCTTGGGCCATCAAGTGCACTTCAATTTCAGGCATACGCGCCATTGGCATTTGTCGATAATTATTAAAGTTACTCTGTTGAGGAATACCATCCTTGAAAGTAATTTCACCATTGATAGCAGCATTAACGCCAAAAATAATGCCGCCTTCAGCCATTGCAATCACTGTATCCGGATGAATCAATTGACCGGGGTCAATAACACAAACAATTCGATCAATGCTGAAACTTCCATCTTCAGCAACAGTAACTTCTGCAACTTGAGCAAGTAGAGTTAGTGCTTTCTCAAACAGTGCGATTCCTCGGCCACGACCTTTTGGCAACGGCTCGCCCCAATTAGATTTATCAGCAACCATGTTTAGAACCGCTCGTCGCGGATCATCCGTGGCAAGATTTAACAAACGAAATTCTAAGGGGTCCATATTAGCCCTATGAGCCAATTCATCAACAAAACTCTCTGAGCAAAAGGCTCCGTAAGAAGTTGCTGTACTTCGCCAATAACCCACAGGGATATGTGGGTTTTGAGGGCTAAATGCCACCCGATGGTTTGGAACGTCATAAACGAAATCGTAAAGACTCTTGGCAACCGTTTTATCTCTTGAGGCATTAGCAGGTTGTGGAGTTGGAGTTCGAGTTGCAAAATTAGCTACTACAGACTGAGTGACTAAATCACAATTAAATGCATCAATCCGACCATCTTCTTTTAGATAAGCTTGGAGACGCGCTACACCGGCAGGTCGATACATATCATTTAAAACATCCTGCTCTCGTGAATAAATCATTTTAACCGGTCGGCCCTGAACCAACATTGCTGCTTCAGCAGCTCGTTCAATAAAATCCATTTCTGCTCGCCGTCCAAAGCCTCCTCCTAAAAGCACTCGATGTGCAGTCACCTGATCAAACTCTAATCCGGCTGAACTAGCTGCAACCTGTTGAGCTAAATTAATAGCCTGTGTAGGCGCCCAAATGGTCAGATGTCCATCCTTGAACCATGCAGTACAGTTCATTGGCTCCATGCACGCGTGGGCTAAATAAGGCCAATCATAAGTCGCAGTAAAGCTAGATTCAGATTTTTGAATTAAGCCCAAGGCGTCTCCTTCATCAACAAAAATACTTGGTTCTGGTGCATCCAAAGCATCATAATAACGGGCTAATAATTCGGAAGATTCAACGGGATCTGGTTGAGAAACAGAGTTAATTTTAATTCGCTTTGCCGCTTCGATAGCTGCCCAACTGTTATTGGCTAAAACACCAACCGCAGCATTCCCTAATTGAACAATTTTTTCGACGCCAGTAACTGATGCGGCATCTCTCGCATCAAAAGACTCAAGTTTTGCTCCTGCAATAGGCGGATAAGTGACAGAACCAAATAACATATTCGGGAGTTGCACATCACTTGAAAACTCTGCCGAACCGTTTACTTTTCCAGGGATATCTAAACGGGGCGGGCTGGTTCCAACAATATTATATTGACTGGGGTCTTTAGGCTGAACACCTTGCGGCGTTTCGAGCTTTGCAGCAACTTCAACCAGATCACCATAACCCAATCGTCGATCGGAATCAGGGTCAATTACAAAACCTTTTTCTGTAACAAGGTTTTCAATTGTTACATCCCATTCATTAGCTGCTGCCTGAAGTAACAATAATCTAGCAGCAGCAGCAGCCGGCCGAATAGTATAGTGCGCATCGAGAATGCTAGTACTGCTTAAAGTCAACATGTCTCCACGAGCATGGAACATCCGGCGCATTAATTTTGTCCCTAGATCTGCCAGAGGTCTATCTTGGGTATCGCCAAATGGCAAAGCTCTGCCCATAACGCCAAAGTTATAGTAATCCTTATCTATTGGAGGAAATTCATAACTAATCCGATCCCAATCCGCATCTAATTCTTCTGCCAACATCATAGGTATAGAAGTTGTAACTCCTTGTCCCATTTCAGCGCGATGAACAGCAAAAGTAATATGGCCATCAGGATCAATCTTAATCCACGCATTCAGGCCAATACTCTCAGGCGTTGTCTTGGAAAATTTGATGCGTGCATCGCCATCGCCGCCAGTATCTAGCATTTTTGATGCTGAATAAACAATTAAACCGCCACCTGCTGCGAGCCCTGAGAAAATTAATTTCCTGCGTGTTATGGCCATTTATGCTATCTCGATTAATTGACTTTTTTTAAGTATACGGGAGAGAAAAAATAACATCAGGGGCTGTATTTAATTTCTCCGAAAGGCGGATAATTAAGTTCATTTTAAATCAGCTTCAATGTTATCCCATGACAAACCTTTATAGTCAATTATCCACTTCAGAGCGAATTCTCGCTCATAAACTACACTCTCAATCATCCCACCTGGCAATGCTTGAAAGTTTTCTCGAGCATCATGTGTAGCCCAGTGATATCTATAATATAGATCAACAGTAACAAGAATATCGGCTTTACTTCGCAATTGAGCAAGCTCTCGGAAAGCCTGAGGAGTTATTCCAGAAATTACTCGGATCATTCCAGGAATATCCCCAATTTGATTAGGCGTAGGTAAAACATCAACCAATCCAAGCGCCCAAAACAAGCTCATGGCTGATTGAAAACGCCACCGAGCGCCAAGCATGCTTGCAGAAGAAGGATTAACATCTTTTAAGAAAATCTTTTCTAGAACGGTAAAATCATTCGCAAGGTCGTATCGATTGACAATGCTATCAATTAATTTTTTAGGGGCGTTCTGCGCTTTAAGTGCAATTACGATCAAGCAGATCGCTCTATTTTCAACCTCAAATTCCCTTCGAAGGAGAATATCACTTGCTGAGGGTAGAAAATCCAATTCTTGATTAATCGGTATCTTAAACCGCGCTAACTGAAGCTCTGAGCGTTTTTTTCGTTGGATTTGCTCGTCACTTGGTAAAGCTTTTTCCAAGTCAAAAGATTTAGATTGGATAACAATGTTTTTAGCTGCAGCAGCATTAAAAGATTCAAATAAAAAAAAGCATAAAATTGCAATTATGAGATTGAAGCTTAATGTCAGTAAAATTCTATCTGATAATTTTTTTGAAGCAAAATTACGAATAACTTCCATTTAGAGAATTTTCCTCACCAAGGGTAATGTTTGAATCTTAATTAAGTGAAAAAAGTTTGATGCGGTCCAATACAAGACCATGCCAGCGGGAAATGTATAAAAGAGAACAAAAAAAGCTGCAGACATAAGGTAAAGCTTAATACTTTGTTGGCGCTGTAGCTCTGGGGTCAGTGCGTCTTCATGCTGCAGCCAAGAAGCTAGTAAACTTAGGGCGGTCATGAGAAATGGTAATAAATTAAACCAGTCACCAAAAAATGGAATATAAAAAGGGAGCTCTAATAATTGATCGGGTTTTGCTAAATCAATAATCCAGAAAAAAGATACGCCATTTAGCAGAAAACTTTCTGCCAACATATCAAATGCAGCAATAAAAATCGGTATCTGAATTAAAAAACCAGCAGCACTTTTAAGCGTATACCACTGACTAATATTATTTTCTTTGTATACAGCAAGAATCCTTTTATGCGCTTCTTCGCCTTCATAATTTTGCTTGATGGATGTTAGCTGAGGTTGTAAAAAGCTATGAATTTTATTCACTTCAGATTGCCAACGATCGGCAAGGTTGGTTAGAGGCGTCATCATGATTTTTACCACTAAAGACAATAAAATGATTGAGATTCCAAAATTACCAACAAAACTGAATAGGAATTCGAATAGAAATAACATCCCAAAACAAATCCAACGAAGAAAGTCCCACAAAGCAGCAAAAAGCAATTCATTTAATATTGGCGATACTTTTTTCAGGTCCCTCCATTCCACTGGCCCAGCATACAATTCAAGATTTAGGGGTTTGTTAACTTCATTAGGAATAAATTCTAAAAATGGGCGATTGCTTGATAGATAACCTAACTCAACATTCATATTTATATCTTCCGAATGAAATAACCAAGCCCAATATCGACTCCTTATCCCTGCCCAAGAATCAGAACTTAAGGAAATTTCTTGAATGGAGCCATTAATTTCATCTTCAGGATAAATTTTTTGGCCCTGCTGATTTACCCTAACTAACTGAACTTTGCTATAAATTGCTCCAATTCCTGGTAACTTTTCAGGTAAAAATTCACTGCCTGTCGCAATCTGAACACGGCTTCCAGGCGAGAGCTCTAAAAGGACTCTTCCAGTTTCAAGAGAAATTGAATAAACGCGAGTTTCATAGACAGCTTCAAACCTTACAACAACATCTTTTGCAGTCCTCTCAATCTCGCTGGAAAAGTTTCCTCCAGGGCCTTGAGGGCTCAAAATTCGAATTTCTCCATCGCCAGGAGCAATTAATTGCTTATGTCTAATACCTTCGATTGAACAGTTTGATTCGCATATTAACCAACGGGTTG
The DNA here is from genome assembly GCA_036155675.1 of Pseudomonadota bacterium. Classification (GTDB taxonomy): domain Bacteria; phylum Pseudomonadota; class Gammaproteobacteria; order Steroidobacterales. Next base: position 11,567 of record JAYZVL010000051.1, read on the forward strand.
GCAATCCAGCATCTTGATCAAACTCAATCAATGAACGGCCTGCATACACTTCAAAAGTCTCAGCTGAGATTGCGGATGCAAATAGAAGCAGAAAAAAAGGGAATGTTAATTTAATATTGTTAACCACTGAAATAACTTAATAACCTAAACACTAATTAATAAAAAATTTATTGATAGAAACGACGCATTTCCAATAACGCCTCCTCAATACGAACAGCATTAAGCTCGATGTTTTCCAATGGGAGGTAATCGTTATCAAGCAAATCAATCATTCCGCCTGGATAAGTTACAACAAGCTTATCCGGTTCAATGATCGCATGCGAATTATAACTACCGGCAATAAACCATTCCCAATCCTTCTCAGTAAATAAATTTACTCCACTACTAAAGTCAGAAGCGGGATTCTCACAACCTAAAACATCCTGCATCAAAGTCACTGGAAGGTCTTGATGAGCGCTTCGATGTGTATAAGTTTTCGCTGGCTTTCCTGGCCAATCAATCAGTAAGGTTGACTGCAATTGATAACGCCCATAATTACTTGCATGACCAACATAGCCAAGTCCAAGTTCATCGAACTCGTAACCATGATCGCTAGCAATAATAATAATTGTTTCTCGATCATTCTGATAAATTTCAAGGTGATCAAGAAGCTGTGTTAATAGTTTATCTACAGCATTAATTCCATCTAAATAGGAATTAATCTTTTTGTCCAGCTCATTTTGGTTCAAATTTGATTGAGCTGACTGTTTAAAAGCATTTCCAGGGTCGTAATAAAGAAACCCAAAAAAAGGTTTTTGAGAATTTCGCTCAGTTTCAAGCCAGCTTTGCCATTGTTCTGTTATCGCATCATTCTTATAGATTGTTTCCTCATCTGGCGCCCATAAATTTTTGCCGTCTACCTCAGAGAAAACAGTTCTGTCAATTTGAGCTGGGCTGCCGAATCCAACTGAACTAAAACCTACTATCTGATAATCATTGAGTTTTAACTGCTGAAACAATACAGGTGATTGCTGTAATTCATAAAAAGTTTGCCAGTAAGTACTTGGCAGCCCATAAAAAAGTGAAAAAATACCCATACGTGAAGAATTACCCCCGCTGTATTGCTGGCTAAAATTTTGACTTCTGCTGGCAAATTCATATATTCGGGGGGTTAACTCTCTTGAGATTTTGTCAGGCCTTAAAGCATCAACGAGTACAAATAAAATATCTGGAAAATTATTTCCTTTTTTTATGCAGCGTAAATCGTTCATTGGATAATTTAGCTGATTAACTCTTTGAGTATTAATAGAATCAGCACTTTGAAGCAAGCGTTGTCGCTCAATAACAGAAGGATCCATCAAGCCAAGCTGAGCAAGTCGACGTTTAGCCTTAATTGGATAATAGGCAGGCAGATATCGATTGAAGCTAGTTACAGGAGAATAAGCTGAAGCATCAGCCCAAATATGTACAGATTGACCGGTGACCCAAATTAAAAATAAGCCAACTCCGAGTTTTTTTCCGATTCTGAAATAATCTGAATTTAAGCGTTGCCAAATGTTTTCTCCAATCAAAAATTGAAAAGTGCTCAAAACGCTAAAAATTACAGCAAAAAAGATCCATGTCGATACATCGAAGATTTCAATGGTTAATCGGCTTAGATGATATCGATATTGGTTAAAGATATTCGTATCAAGCACAATCAAGCTCAAAATTATTCCGGCAAGCAAAACCGCAAGAGTCATTATTAAACGCTTACTTGGCACAATAACTGCAATTGGGCCAAGTAAAATAATCATTGGGACCACGCCTAATACAACAAAATGGCCCATATAAGCTGAGAACACATAAATACCGGAAATCATGGAGCCCGGGAGGCCAAATGCAAGCAAATAACGAGCGCCAATTAAAGCTGCAGTAAAACCAGTTGCGAGGCCGAACCAACCCAGCCAACGCAAAAGCAAGAGACGATTAAAAGGAAAAGTATTCTGATATTTATTCATCGGCACCAGCTTCTATCAATTTAGCATCGGCCTCATCCGCCAATTGCACTAAAGCTTTAGCTGCTGTTTTAGCACTATCGCCAAGATTGCAGACCCATTCCTTTCTTAGCTGCGTAACATCAGATCGAAATTGATCTGATGTTGCTAATAGTTTGAGTATTTCTTCAGGTAAATCATCAAGGCAGTTAGGACTGATGATGGTTCCAATTTTATCGCGCACAAATGATTCGAAAGGCTCGATATCCAATTCCATCCACCAGTCATTCCGTGCTTTAGGTGGTAAATCGATATATACAACAGGCTTCTCAAGACCCATTCCATAGTCCATGCCAGCGCCGGACCAATCTGTAATCATTACATGTGAATCATAAAGCGATTCAGAATCACCCATCTTTTCAATCAATTTAAAACGAGGATGGCCAAGATATTTATCTGCAATATTATCTATAAGCTCAGGGGTATTCCATCGTGTTTGATAATGCGGTCTTAAAGTAACAATGAAACCAGCTTCGATAAGTATATAAGTTAAATCCAGCCCACAAACATTAAGAATTGTATTCTCCCCCCAAGATGGTGCGAGTAAAACATGGATATCAGATTTATTTTTAAAAGGGGGTGCTGGTCTGCGGTTTTCTAAAAGCTCTTCCAGCCGATGATAACCATGCTCGAATAATTTCTTAGGGGGCAAATTAAGCATTGCTTCGCGTTTTCGAATTTCTTTTAATTGATGCGGTCCCGCACAAAGTATCGCATCGTAATGGTCATAAGAGTCTTCGTGGTCAGCCATATGTGTGCTTATTAATGAGTGGAACATAAAAGCGTAGCTCACAGGATGGATCGAGCGTTTCAGCTGAAATTTATTGAAATCCACCATTGTCATCAACATCACTCCGGCTTTTAACCACTGGAAGCAAATCGTTCGCATCAGTCCAGTTCCAATGCAAATAGAAATTATGGAGTTATTAGCGGTATTTAAACCCGGATCATTAGGGTCTGAAGTTAGATAAAGCACTGATTCGTCTAATTGATTGGTTAAATAATCAATCACGGGGGCAAAATGGTGCCAATCTTGTCCACTTTCACTATAAATCACGATTCTTTTTTCTTGACGTGAAAGCGCTTGAAAGTATCGCAATGCTAACCAATTATTAAATATCTCTTTTATGCCCACAATAGAATTCTCTCAGCTAGCTCACTAACTTTATAAAATTCTTAAACAAAAAGAAAAGCTAATCTGATTGATCTTCTTGCGTTAGATCAGATTCAGATGAACTATCGCTATCGATAACTGATTTACTACTACTGAAAAAAGATTTTAACTTATACCAATAAGTTTTTAATGCCAAACCAGCAGTTGCGATTACACCAACTATTGCAGACAAAATCATACTGCCAGTGCTTGGGTCAAGGTATGCAAACACAGAGGGCGAAAAAGAACCCAGAACCACAAGCAGCAAAAGGCGATGAATCGATATAAGACTATTGCTCATAAACGTTAACAAAAATATTGTTTAAACAAATAAAAATTTGAGGTTATTGTAGCAGAAGGAAACAAAAAGCTATCTGGATAGTTGAATACGAGGCCAAACCTCTTCTCGTGCACGGCGTAAATGTTCCGCATCATCAATCTCAGCCCAATCCAAATCTTCAACTAATAAGCATGAAATCTCGTGCGTTCTTGCCGCTGCAACTAGGCAATCAGTTTCATAATCATACTGCAGAGAGCTTTCAAACACATTGCCGGAAAGGGTTTTCATCAAGTTAAACAGGCCCTGAGATATCTTTGATATACCAACAAGTTCTCCGGAGGGTGAACATAATAAGCTGGATTCATCCTTGGACATTCCAGTTAATAATCCATCACTTGCAGCAACATATACTTCATCTCCTGCTCTTGTGGGGCCAGACAAGAGAATAGCATCGTCACTTTGGTCCTCTATTAAGATATCAATCGCTCTTGCGTCATAAATTAAATCTGACTCTAGCAATAAGAAATCTTCATCAATAGCAGTTCGAGCGCAATAAAGAGAATACATACTTCCGGAAGAAGAAAATTCAGGGTTATAGATTAATTGCACTAGCCCATCATATTGAATTTCCAGCCATGAATATTGATCTGAACCAAATCCCGTTACAATAATAATTTTTCTAATTCCAGCTTGTCGGAGATTGAGAATGGATGTTTCAATTATGCTGCGGCCTCCTATTTCTAGGAGACCCTTTGGTTTCCCAGGATGCTCGCCCTGAAGTCGCGTACCCATACCTGCAGCAAGAATAACAGCCAGATTCAATTTTGACCTCGATCAAAGCAATCAATAAGAGCGCTTTCTAAACGAGCCATGTCAGATTCTTGGATATCTCCCATATGAGCAATTCTGAAAATTTGTGCTCCTAATTCACCCTGCCCCGCATAAATCACGAAACCACGATTCTTTAAAAAGCTGTGAACAGAAGAATAGTCAGTTCCAATAGGTAGTCGCCATGACCAGAGCACGCAAGAAAATTCTTCGGGGGGAAGTAAAGTCTCCAATCCCAAGCTAAGCAAAGTGTTAGCAATTCGGCCCGCTCGCCGTCTATAATTGCTTCTTCTTTGCTCCCAGCCTCCATGATCGGTCAATTCTTTTAGCGCTTCTTGCAATGCAAAAGCGGGTTGAACGGCCTGAGTGAAAGGTGAAAAACCTTCGGCATATTGGGATTGATAATATGCATTTAAATCTAAATACACACTACCTGCATCAATCAGCTCATGCTCCCAAACTTCAGTGCGAGCAAGCACAAAAGAAATGCCTGGAACACCATGCAGACATTTGTTAGCAGTTGCTGCAATTGCTGCAACGTTCCAACCCTCAAAATCAATAGCCTCTGCGCCGAAACTACTGACGGCATCGATTAGTAATTTTAAATCTCTCTTTTTGCATAAATCACCTAGAGGCTTAAGATCGTTTAATCTTCCTGTTGTGGTTTCATGCTGGACAGTAATAATGTGAGAAATATCATTTTCTTCAT
>JAYZVL010000052.1:0-6682 GCA_036155675.1 Pseudomonadota bacterium
CAAAGAGTAAAGATAACCATATTAGTGTAAACAGTCATCTACCTTCTTTTTCTGGAGCCAAAGTATTTATAACTGGACATACTGGATTCAAGGGGTCGTGGCTCGCATTTCTGCTACACGAGATGGGTGCTGAAGTGATGGGGTTTGCTTTGCCACCGGCAACCCCGGATAATCATTTTGATTTGCTGGGTCTTGATGAAAAAATTAAGCATGTAGTCGGTGATATCCGAGATTTTTCATTACTGTCTTCCACCCTGAATGAATTTCAACCTGAGTTTGTGTTTCATCTGGCTGCACAAGCTTTGGTTAGGCCATCTTATGACGACCCTGTTACCACTTTTTCTACTAATATCATGGGCTCGATTAATTTATTGGATTCGGTACGGCAGTGCGAATCAGTACGGTCGCTAGTGTATATCACTTCTGATAAGTGTTATGAGAATGTTGAGTGGATTTGGGGTTATCGAGAAAATGATCAACTGGGTGGTCGTGATCCTTACAGTGGATCCAAGGCTGCGGCAGAAATTGTATTTTCGTCTTATTCGCGCTCTTTTTTTGAACAGCGCCCATCTTTAGGTGCAGCAACAACACGTGCTGGCAATGTGATTGGTGGTGGAGACTGGGCGGAGGACCGGATTATTCCCGACTGCATTCGAGCCATTGAAGCGGGGGATCCCATCCGCATACGTAACCCTGGAGCAACACGCCCTTGGCAACACGTCTTAGAACCGCTTGCAGGCTATCTATTATTGGCAGTGCGATTATACGAAGAGCCGCAACGCTGGGGTGGATCATGGAACTTTGGTCCCTCTACCCATGAAGTACGTACAGTACAAAATGTAGCTGAAGTAATTATTGGTCATTTGGGTAAAGGTTATATTGAAATTGTTGAATGTCTAACTCAGGTTCCTGAGGCGCGATTGCTACAGCTTAATTGTGATAAAGCTCATCAATTGCTGGGGTGGTATCCACGTTGGCACGCTGAGAAGGCCTTAGAGGAGACCGCGCTTTGGTATAAAACCATAATGAATGGCGGTAATGCTGAACAGACTACCCGTACCCAAATCCATGAATTCTTTCCGGAGTTAACATGATAGATGGTGTGATACTGACGCCCTTACGGCAAATTTTTGATGAGCGCGGCAAAGTTATGCACATGCTGCGTGAAGATTCTCCTATTTTTACAAGGTTTGGGGAAATTTACTTTTCATGTACCCACCCAGGCGTCGTTAAAGCCTGGCACTTGCATAAAGAGATGACTTTAAATTATACAGTGATTCTTGGTGAGATTAAGTTTGTATTATTTGATGACCGCCGTGGTAGTTCGACTCGTGGTGAAATACAGGAATTTTTTGTTTCCCCCGAAAACTACATGTTAGTAACGGTGCCTCCCATGATTTGGAATGGATTTAAGAGTGTGGGTACTTCAGCTTCTATTGTCGCCAACTGTTCTAACTTGCCACATACCCCAGGCGAACTTGAGCGTCGTTCGCCTAGTGATCCATACATTCCTTATAATTGGACATTGGTACAACGTTGATTATCCATTGTTTTTATTATTCTTTCTACTAATAAATAAAGGTTTGATTTATGAAAGTAATCCTTCTCGCTGGCGGTTTGGGTACGCGATTGGCTGAATACACAGATGTAATCCCGAAGCCGATGGTGCCCGTGGGCGGTAAGCCTATTCTTTGGCACATTATGCAAACTTTTGCTCACTTTGGGCACAAGGACTTTTATGTGGCTTTAGGTTACAAGTCTGAGCTAATCAAAGACTATTTTCTTAATTACCGTGTGCTCAAGGCCGATTTTACGGTTGATCTTGGTTCGGGGAATATGACGTCACACCAAGTTGACACTGTCGACTGGAAGGTAACCTTGGTGAATACCGGTGATAAATCCATGACTGGCGGGCGTGTTAAGCGTATGCAATCATTCATTGGTAATGAAACCTGTATGTTGACTTATGGTGATGGAGTTGCCGATATTGATTTGAATGCTCTACTAAGCTTTCACCGTAACCACGGCAAGATGGTCACCATGTCAGCCGTTCGCCCAGCAGCACGTTTTGGCGAACTTGAATTGGATGGGCCACGTGTGGTGAGCTTTAAAGAAAAACCACAGATGCATGAAGGTTGGATTAATGGGGGTTATTTTGTAGTTGAGCCTGCATTTTTTGACTTAATTGAAGGTGATAAAACGCTGCTGGAGCGCGAGCCTTTAGAGCATGTTACTGAGGCAGGTGAGTTGATGGCCTATCGCCATGACGGCTTTTGGCATTGCATGGACACCAAACGTGACCATGAATTGCTGGAATCACTATGGGCTAAAGGCGCACCCTGGGTGGTTTAGTTTAACCATGCGCATATTAATTACCGGTGGTTTCGGTTTTGTTGGAGGGCGGATGGCCGAGCATTTTTCGCAAGCAGGGCACCAAATCGTGCTTGGTTCTCGCAATGAAAGCAATCCACCAGATTGGTTACCACAAGCAGAAGTGGCACAAATTAAATTTAATGATGGTTGCTTCACTGAGGGTAGTTGGAAGGATGTCGATGTAATTATTCATGCGGCGGGTATGAATGCGCAAGACTGTGCTGCTGATCCGGTAGCCGCCTTGGATATTAACGGTGTGGCTACAGCACGCTTAGTCGAGGCAGCAAGCAGGGCAGGAGTAAAGAAGTTTGTCTACCTATCTACCGCACATATCTATGCCAGCCCGCTAGTGGGTACCATTACCGAAAAAACCTTCCCGCGCAATCTTCATCCTTATGCGACTTCGCATCTGGCTGGTGAGCAGGCGGTGCTACGTGTCAGCCAGCATAGGCAAATACAGAGTATCGTACTGCGCCTATCCAATACCTTTGGGGCACCGATGCACAAAGACGTAAATTGTTGGATGCTGTTGGTGAATGATTTATGTAGGCAGGCGGTGCAAACACGCAAGTTGGTGCTCCAAACCAGTGGGCAACAACATCGAGACTTTATTGGGTTGACTGAAGTTTGCCGTGTGGCCGAATCACTTCTGGTTGGTATTGAGTCATCCACGAAAACTGGAGTCTTTAACATTGGTGCTGGTGTATCACAATCGGTACTTGCAATGGCGCAGTTGATACAGAAACGGTGTGTGCATGTTTTAGGTTTTGAACCGGTGTTGCAACATGTAGAAGACGGGATTGATGAGCTGCACTCAAAGTTAATCTATCGGGCAGATAACTTAGCCATGCTGGGTATCTTCTTAAAATGCCAGGACAACACTGTAGAAATTGATGAGCTGTTAAGCTTTTGCCAGTCAACATTTGTTCAGACAGATAGTGCTGGCGCATGAATTACTCAGTTTTCCCCTTAGTCTCTGTGATTATCCCAACTTATAACCGTGCTAGTTATTTAGGCCGTGCACTGCAATCGATACTCGATCAGACGTATACAAATTGGGAAGTAATTGTTATCGACAACCACTCGACAGACAATACCGATGAGGTGATGGTCAGTTTTGTCGACCAGCGAATTACTTTTTTAAAAATACAAAATAACGGTGTTATTGCGAAATCAAGAAATGCAGGAATTCTGGCAGCAAAGGGTGAGTGTATCGCGTTTTTGGATTCGGATGATTGGTGGTTACCAAATAAATTGGAAGAATCAGTTTTTCATTTAGATTCTGGAGCAGACATAGTTTATCATGATTTGTATATGGTAAAGTCTAGATTTCAAAGGTGGTACTGGCAACGATATAAAACTTTTCAATTACATACTCCTGTGTTTAACGATTTGCTTGAGCGTGGAAATGCGATTGCAAATTCCAGTGTGGTAATACGCAAATCATTACTGGAAAAAGTGGGGGGACTAACAGAAGAAGAAAATATGGTAGCTGGAGAAGACTATGATTGCTGGTTGCGAGTGGCGAAACATACCGAACGATTTTTCCGGCTTGAAAAAACACTAGGATATTATTGGAGCGGAGGAGGAAATATCACCTCATCTGAGCAAACCAAAATACTTTTGTTTGAGTTTAGAAAGCGATATTTGTTAGATTATTGCGAAAGTATTCCTGCTTGGTATCACTATCAAATGGGTAAAATACAATATCATCACAGTTACTACAATGAAGCAGCTTCACATTTTTACAATGCTTTGGTTAATGAGAATTCATTAATTCAGAAACTAAAAATTATTTTAAAATTGGTTTCTGTTTATTATCAACTTTTTGTTAAAGCGAAATAAGAATTTTCTTGATTTTGCTCCGTTTTCTCCAAAGTGTATAAAAATTCTGATTTACGGGTACTATGTTTTTTTGAGGAAGGAAGAATCGGAGGACCGCAAGTATATATTTTGCGTCTTGCAAAAACGCTCATTAATCAGATTGATATGGAGTTACTCTTTCCCGTTAAAGACTCAAATGAGTTGTGCCAACAATGTGAAGAATGGGAGTTGAAATACAAAAAATTTAGAATTTCCCGGCTCAACAAGCAATGGAAAACCGCGATTGAATACATATTGTTATTTATTCCAGAAGTTATTTCTTTAACTTATTTTATAAAAAACGAACCGTACGACATTGTTTATGTCTGCGGTGGAAGCTGGCAGTACAAAGGAGCAATTGCGGGAAAGCTGGCAGGCAAAAAAGTGATATGGCATCTCAATGATACTTATCTTCCTTGGTTATTTCGGAAAATTTTCAGTTTACTCAGTTCGTTAGCAGATGGTTATATTTACGCTTCGGAGCGTACTAAAAACTATTATCGACCTTGTATAAAATCAGGTAAACCCGAATTTGTTATACCTTCACCTGTTGATACGGAGATGTTTGACCCATTATATCACTATGACGGTGATGAGGATTTGCTTGAGCGTTGGAGTGGAAAAACAGTCATTGGAACGGTTTCAAACGTAAATCCGATTAAGGGGTTAGAAACTCTGATTCTTGTGGCATCAGTTTTGAACCGACAGTTCGACAATCTTGTATTTGTAATTGTCGGACCGATATTTACAAGCCAGCAACAATACTTTGAACAATTACAAAGCCTTTGTGACAAGTTGCTTGTTGACAATGTTGAGTTTGTGGGTGCACGTTCGGATGTGCGTCCCTTGCTAGAGCGGTTTAATATTTATTTTTGTAGTTCCCGTGCAGAATCATCACCAATTGCAGTTTGGGAGGCTATGAGTATGGGGAAACTGATTGTCTCAACGAATGTCGGTGATGTTCCATTATATGTTAAGCATAATCACAATGGATTTATTGTAGATGTTGGAGACTCAAAAAGTATGAGTAACTATATTTCAGAACTTATAACGGGAGACTATTTACAGCAAAATTTTGGTAATAATTCTCGTGAAATTGCAGTCTGCGAATTGGATTCCGGCCTTTGCGCTGAACAGCATTTAAATGCGTTTGCCAGGATAGACTCCTCCTAATCTTGTTTAATTAACTTGAGAATTTAGTTTTTTTGCATTAGTGTGTAAAAAACTTTAATTCTTTTAACTCTAAACTTGGGTAATATTTTGAAAATAGGATGCGTATATAGCGTTGATACTTTTTACGAGATTGACAAACCATTTAGTTCTGCCACTGAAATTCCATTCGGTATATCAATAATTATTACTGTTTTACAACAACAAGGTCATGATGTTGAATTGTTTGTTGTTACCCCTGAAACCGATTTGGATAACACTATTTCAAAATTTGTACTTGAGCATAATCCTAAATTAATCTGTTATACAGCCGTAACAACTCAATACTGGCAAGTAAAAAATGTAGCTAATCATATTAAAAAAATAAATCCAGACATTTTTCAAATTTTGGGTGGTCATCATGCATCTTTAGATTCAGATGAGGTAATGAAAGAGGGAGTGTTTGATGCTATTTGTGTGGGAGAAGGAGAAAATTCAATTGTGGATCTTGCAGAAAATATTGAGAATTATTCTGAATATGAACATATAAAACCCATTAAAAACCTCTGGTTCTATGATAAAGATAATAAAAATATAATAAAAAATCAACGAGCGGATTTTAGACAAGATCTAGATGATTTGCCATATATAAATAGAAAAATATGGGATAAATACATTGAAAATCCAAGTGATTACCCCGCTATTTTACTTGGTAGGGGTTGTCCATTTAAATGCACATATTGTTCTAATCATGCAATGGCAAAACTATCAGATGGGAAATACACTAGGTTCAGATCACCTGAAAATATTGTAGGAGAAATAGAAGGGATATTAAAAAATTATAAAAATGTTGAAAGAATTTATCTTGAGGTTGAAACATTTGGAGCAAACAGAAAAGCATCTTTTGCAATATTTGAAAAATTAGCAGAGTTTAATTCTAGCCTGAATAAAAAAATAAGATTTGGAGCTAATTTAGCATTAACATCCAATTTCATGAGCAATGAAGAAAGGTGTCATGAGTTGTTATCTAAAGCTACAAAAGCTAATCTGATGACAATAAACATTGGACTTGAAAGTGGATCTGAAAGATTTAGAAAAGATGTATTGATTAGGCCAAAATACACAAATGATGAATTAGTTAGGTTTTGTAAGTTAGCAAAAGATTATGACATAAAAGTGATATTTTTTGTTTTAATTGGATTACCAGGCGAAACTCTTAAAGATTATTATGAAACAGTAAAGACTGCGAGAAGAGCACAACCATACACATGTTATGTTTCTATATTTTATCCTTATT
>JAYZVL010000053.1:0-5538 GCA_036155675.1 Pseudomonadota bacterium
ATTCTTAGAGAACGACCGTTGGTATGGGACTTTTTGGGACCACCTTAATGACGATCAAAAAAAAGAGGTTTTCTTTGTTCCTACCATCATTAATGCCTCCATTATGGATATTAAAAAAATCTTTGTGTCTCTTAGAAATTCAGCTAGAAATACTCTTATTAAAGATGATTTCTTGACTTTAGAAGATCTTCTTTATTGTTACAGGCATAAGAGAAGAGTAAAAAATATTTCAATTGAGCCATACGAGATTGAAGGAACAAACATCAATCTTTCAGGTCTAGCTCAAGAAGGCTTAAGACACAATAGAGACATTTTCTCTCTGACAGAATCACTGCTAACTTATCGTTTCATTTACAAACTTTCTGAATCTAATATAAGAATTCGACTGGCTATAGATTGGTTCGAAGGCCATTCTTTAGATAAATTATGGAATCTAGCTTTTAAAGAGTTTTATCCAAATGTAAAAAGAGTAGGTTATGAGACTTTTAGGAGTTTTCCTTACTATCTATCTACTTTTCCAACGAAATTAGAAAAGGATGCTGGAACGATACCGGACGTTTTTGCTGTTCAAGGTGATGGTTGTGTTGATATTGTTAAAGAGTTTCTGTCAGATATAGATGTCATTACAATACCTGCCTTTAAATATGAACATGTCTGGAAAAGACCCAATCAAAAAAGTTTCAGTGAATGTCATGAATTACTAGTAACTTTTCCTATCTCAATCGAAGCTTCTATAAAAATACTTGAGCTAATAATTGATGCTACTAATGATAATAGAGAAAGAAGAGAAGAATTTAAATTTTTAATAAAACCTCATCCAACTAACTCTATACAAGACATTACCAAGAGGATAAAAAGAGTAATACCAAAAGGCTTTAATTTTATTGAAGGAGTGTCTTTCGACAAACTACTCTCTAAATCAAGTATTTTAATTACAGAAGCTTCGAGCACCTGTTTGGAAGCTTTTGCTTACGGAAAGCCAGTGATAATAGTTGAGAATCCTACTGGCTTAACATATGATCCTGTCCCGAAAAATATTCCTGATTATTTATTTACGAAATGTAAAGAGCCTAGTAGTATCAGGGAATCTATAGATAAATTTCTAGGCTTGAATGAAGAAGAGTTAAGACGAAATCAAATAAAAGGAAATGAAATAAGGCAAGAATACTTTGAGAAAGTTTCACCTGAAGGAGTAAAAAGATTCTTAAATATAAGCTAAGAAGAGGACAACTATGACGAAGATATATATGGCTGGAGCTGGAGGTATGCTAGGAAAGGCATTCTACGAGGAATTTAGGGATGAATATTCCTTGAAATGTTCAGATATTGACGTTAATGAAGAGTGGTTGTCATTTTTAGATTTTCGTGTTTATCAGGATTATTTAAAAGAGGTGATTAATTTTCAGTCAGACTGGTTGTTTCATTTAGGAGCTTATACTGATTTAGAATATTGCGAACTGAATATTGATGCCACTTATGAAACTAATACTAGATCTGTAGAACATGCTGTTAAGATTGCAAATCAACTACACATACCTCTTTTGTATATCAGTACTGCGGGCATCTTCGGTGGTAATAAAGATGTATATGATGAAGCAGATACGCCAGAGCCTCTAGGACACTATGGGCGTTCAAAATATCAGGGTGAAGCTTATGTTCAGGCACATTCAAATGACTATATAATTTGTCGTGCTGGTTGGATGATGGGCGGCGGTCCACGAAAAGATAAAAAGTTTATACAAAAGCTAATTCACCAAATATCTAATGGTAAGAACAGACTGCATATTGTTAATGATAAGCTGGGTACCCCAACCTACACTCATGATTTTGCGAACAATACAAAAATTCTGATTGAAAGCCAACATCGCGGTTTATTTCATATGGTATGTGGAGGGTTAACTGGACGCTATGAGGTAGCAACAGAATTAGTTTCACAACTAGGATTACACAACAAAATTAATATTGAAGAAGTTACATCTGACTTTTTTGCAGAAGAATACTTCGCCGAACGACCAGCATGTGAACGCCTGATCAATAAAAGATTGGATGATCTTGGTTTAAATACAATGCGAGATTGGAAGGTAGCACTAAAGGATTGCCTCAATGAATATTATCCTAGTTTATCAAAGGGGTTCAATGAAAATTGATGGGCGGAAAATAGGAGAAGGAAGTGTTTTGGAATCCGATGTCTGCATTGTAGGGGCTGGGGCAGCTGGAATTACATTATCACTATCACTTATTCGCGCTGGTATCAACGTAATATTAATTGAAAGTGGCGGTTTAACATATGACCCAAATACCCAGGATCTATATGCTGGAGAGAATATTGGGCGCTCATCTGAAGCAACCCAGTCTTCTCCCTTAAGCTCTTGCCGGCTTCGATACTTCGGAGGGACTACTAATCATTGGGTTGGGAATTGCCCCCAACTCAGTGAAATTGATTTCGAACAGAAGCCTTGGTCGCCTGGCACAGGTTGGCCAATTCCTTTTGAGGAAGTACAAGCCTATTATAATGAAGCAGCTGATATCTGTCAGCTTGGACCAGATTTTAATTTATTACAAAAATCAGAGATTAGCAAAACGCCCCGACCATTTCCAATTACAGGTAATAGACTTCGTAATTACATTCATCGAGTTGTATCTCCAACTAAATCAAGATTTGGTATGATTTATGGCGAAACACTTTTTAGCTCTGATCGAGTGCGCGTAGTTCTTAATGCAAACGCAGTCGAATTGGTACCTACTACTAATGCTAAGCAAATCAAACATATCCGAATTAAGACCCTGGATGGTAATCAATTTCACGTTCTTGCTCGTCATTTTGTTATTGCAACAGGTGGAATTGAGAACGCACGCTTATTGCTTGCGTCTCGCTCCGTTATTTCTAATGGGTTAGGAAATGATTTTGATTGGGTCGGACGTACCTTCATGGAACATGCTCATCTTGTTTCTGGGTTTTTTTTACCAACGAATTCTAATTTAAAAGGCAATTACTACAAGAGATTTAAGATCGAAAATTCGGATAATTATTATAGGGGAATGATGATGCCACGCCCTGAGCAAATCCGAGCTGATCAGATTTTAAACTCTAGTATTCATCTTGTACCTGTTGAGCGTATTCCCGAGAGATATATCGAGGCTGAACTATCTGAGGCTTTTGCATCACTGCGCTCTTTACGTCGTTCTGCAATTCGGGGTGAATTTCCAGATGATTTCTGGGAATATATGTGGAATATTTTGACTGATATAGATGACGCGGCCATAGGCACATATTCGAAGTCTCAAAAACCTTCTGAGCCAGGAAATATGTATAAATTATTTGTTATTTCTGAAACAGCCCCAAACCGAAATAGTCGGGTTCAATTAACAGACAAGGTCGATGCTCTTGGTATGCCACGGGTCTCTCTTAATTGGCAACTTTCTCCTATCGATTTTAAAACAACAAGGCGGATGCAAGAGTTAGTTGGGTTAGAAATGGGTCGTGCAGATCTCGGACGAGTTTTTCTCCCTAATATAGAATATGATGATGTGTGGAATGATCTCATATTTGGAGGATGCCACCATATGGGCACGACACGAATGGACCCGAACCCGAAGCTTGGTGTAGTAGATAAAGATGCGCGTGTGCATGGTATTGCCAATCTCTGGTTGGCGGGTTCGTCGATATTCCCAAGTGTTGGAGCCGCTAACCCTACTCTAACTATTGTGGCCCTTACGTTGCGCCTAGGTAACAGGCTTCGTACGGAATTTAATTGATGGCTATAACTCGTCGAAAACTTATTGCATTGTGTGCAACAATTCCTACTTGGTTTGGAAGTGGAATGTTTACTTTAAGAGCTAGGAAGGAAATATTTTCAGATCTTCTTCCAACGTCACCTGCAGTGCTTCAATTGGGAAAAGCCTATCTAAAATCTTATCCAAGTGAGGCTTTGGCCCAAACGCTAATGTCTACTCTACCAGATCCTACCCTTCATGGAGCATGGTTATCAAAAGTTCAAAACCAGATTCATTCAGATTTTGATAGCGAAAATGTGGTTTATTTAAAAGGGTGGCTGATATCGCTCACAGAAGCTCGAGTGGCAGCTTTGGCTTGGCTTTTTATAAGGAGTTTAAAAAAGGAAATTCATTAAAATGTACAGATATAGATGTCAATGAAGAGTGGCTAACTCAATTAGATTTTAGAGATCATAGTGAATACAAGAAAGATGTTCAATCATTTCAGCCAGATTGGCTTTTTCATTTAGGGGCACATACAGATCTCGAATTTTGTGAGTTAAATGAGAAGGATGCCTATGATACTAATACTGAGTCTGTGAAGAGTGCAGTTAGAATCGCCAATGAATTAAAAATACCTCTTCTTTATATAAGCACTGCTGGAATTTTTGGAGGAGAGAAGGAATTTTATGATGAGGCAGATAAACCAAACCCTCTTGGACACTATGGGAATTCAAAATATTTAGGTGAATTATATGTTCAAAAAAACTCTATGGAATATATCATTTGCCGAGCAGGTTGGATGATGGGAGGAGGAGAGGAGAAAGATAAGAAGTTTGTACAAAAGCTTATAAAACAGATTAAAGAAGGAAAAAAAGTTTTGCATATTGTAGATGATAAAGAAGGAACTCCTACTTATACGCATGATTTTGCTAAGAACTGTAAAGCATTAATAGAAAGTGAGCATCGTGGACTATTTAATATGGTTTGTGGCGGTATGACAAGTAGGTATGAGGTCGCTACTGAGCTTATATCTATTCTTAATTTGAACGAAAAGGTTAGTCTGCAACAAGTATCATCAGATTTTTTTAAGGAGGAGTACTTTGCAACTAGGCCAGAGTGTGAACGCCTTGTTAATAAACACTTAGATGAAATTAATATGAATTTAATGAGGGATTGGAGAGTTGCATTATCAGATTGTATTTCAAAATACTATCCTGAAATGATGAAATAAGGTTAAGAAATGGACGAACAAAATAGATTGCACACAATTCTTTCAAGAATACTCAAAATAGACCTGCAGGATATTGAGGAAGATATGAAGCCCCAAGATTTAAAACTATGGGACTCCTTTAATACGATGCAAATTATCCTAGAAATGGAGCAGGAATTTGATATTCAGATTGATCTAGAGCAGATAATTGAAATTAAATCAATTAAAGACTTCGAAGCAATTCTAAAACAAAAAAATACCAATATTTCATAAAATTACTTATGTCTTTTAATCTATGCTAGATCAGAAATTTTTCAAACAGGCTCTTCTTATCAGAAAGACAGAAGATACTTTTCTTGATTTATTTAAACAAGGAAAAATGAATGGGACTGTTCATACTTCTAATGGACAAGAATTCTCAGCAGTTGCTTTTTGTAATGCTTTAAATAGAGACGATTTCATCTACTCAAATCACAGGTGTCATGGACACTACTTGGCTCATACGGCAGATTTATATGGTTTGATTGCAGAATTGATGGGGAAAGAGACGGGAACATCAGGCGGTATTGGATCAAGTCAGCATCTTGTTAATAATTATTTTTTTTCAAATG
>JAYZVL010000054.1:0-10389 GCA_036155675.1 Pseudomonadota bacterium
CCGGATGTCTTTTCAACCAAGCTAAGAGCCAAGATCACTCCAATTACACCAGGCAGCAGACCAAGCAGCACAAATTCACGGAGCCTCAATCTATAAATCGATCCGGTTAACAATACGGTTATTGCTAGAAGCATAACAGAAGCCCATTCTTCTGATAGAGCATCCATAATTGGTTCGGTCAAAAAAGCAGCCAATCCTACAAATAATCCAAGCCCAGTAAGATAACTAACCCGCGGCCGTAAAATCGACTCAACCGAAGACTCGATTTGGCCGTGACAAAGCCGAGCATTGAACAACAGAAAAACCATTACAGAAAGACCACCAAGAAAATAATCAGGATTGTGATCTCCAATATCAATAAGCGCATAAACCAAAGCAATCGCTGATACAACAAGCGCACCGATTTGAATAATGAAGTTGTCACGACGAATCGCCATTAAAAGGAGAACAACACTTTCGGCTGCAAGAATGGGGCCCTGAACTGAGTCGGCCATCTCCATCGTCATCAGGCCAAGCGTCAACAACACCAGTCCCTGAGTAAGATAACTTTTGCGCGAGAGCGACTGATCCTTCAACCAACGAGCCGCCGAAAAAGTGCAACCAAGCAGAGCCACTCCGACACACATAGGCAAAATCCAGAATTCTGGCTCGTGGTATTTTAGAACGTCCGCCGTGATCAGTCCGAACATAGCCGCATTGTTGGCAGTCAGAAACGCAGCGCGCTGGCGATCACTAAACGTTCCACTGCGAGCGAGAAAAACTGCCGCCGTGTAAACCACCCAGAGCGACACCGCAAAACTCACCACTATGGCAAGCGATGGCTCGTCCACTCGCATGCGCCATAGGAGAAAACCGGCATAAGACGCTGACAGGCTTAACACCGGCATCTTTAGCCAGCGATTACGTAACATGAAAACCACTGCCCCTAGTGCAAGGACTAAGTTTGAGAAAATAATTACCCAATGTGATACTCCATCAGTATGAATCATGGGTATGTAGGTTGCATAATAAGAGGCACCCGTAGCGAAAAGTGCGATCGTCTCTGACTTGAGTCGATCTGCGAACCAAACCATAAGCCCTCCCCAGGCAAACAATAGCAGTAAAGTAACGTTCGCATTTGGAATAACTCGAATTGGCTCAATAACATGTGCCGCATAGGTCGTAAAATATATCCCGGAAAAACCGCCAGCGATCAGCACCTGTCCATAGTTCTTTAACTGCTCTTTTGTGCGTTGAAGCCAAAATCCAACACCTCCCATCACTGCACTCAGCAAATAAAACAAAATCACCTTTGCAAAAGGGGTAAGTTCGATAAAAAAACTTCGCTTATAGTAGGCCAAAATACCGAGACCGGTTAACACTAGCATTACGCCGATCCGTACAAACCAGTAGGTGCCTAGTTTCATCTCGATTGACTGGGCATTAACACTAGGCGACCGCTGTTCCGTAGCCGGTTTGGCCTTAGCTATAGTGCTTGGCTTTACAGCAGGGGTCGGTTGAGGTGATTTTACGATTTTAGGAGGAACCTTCGTCGGCTGAGCTACAAGTTTGGTTAAAGGTGTTAGATCGTGCTCTTCCTTATTGGACCGCTCGTCAATCGACGACGGGGCTGTGGAATTAGCCGAGCCCTTCATTGCATTCAACCGCTCCTGCAGGTCCTTAACCTTTTCTCGGAGATCGTCGACTTCTCTCGCCGTGGCGAACGTCTTAAGATACTGCACCATGACTACGAAAAAAATACCCAGAGCTATAAATATTAATTCACTCATGATAAAATTACCTTCATGCTTTAATCGTCGGCTGGACAGACAGTTAACTGCATCAACAGGAACCATCCCATTTTTTCAAATTATATAAAGACATTATTCTTATATATAATTTCAAAATAACGATTCAATCAATATTTTGGTTACTCCCGCCCTTCTGACAATTATACAAACTAATTAGAATAAGGTGATCGTTAAAATATTTTCCACAATAACACATTGGCACTTAAACACCTTTTGCTTAGTGATAAAATTTATCAGTACTTGAAAACTGCGTTTAGCATGCTAGCTTCGATCCGAAGTATTCAACCATAAATAGAAAATGACAGATCAACAAAAAATAGAATTGTGCCAAGGCTTCATTTCTTCTTTTAACAATAGTAATTGGGAATCATTAGCAATTGCACTGTGCCCTGAAGTAAAATATGCAGAGATCCCAACCAAAACCGAAATTAATGGAGCTGATAAATTTGTTGAATTATGCAAAAGCTGGAAATCGATTATGTCAGATTGCTCCGGGGATATTACTTATGCACAAGCAAGTGGCGATACCGTCATTCTGGAAATTACATGGACAGGAACACAATCAGGTTCAATGCAAACTCCGTTAGGCGAGCATCCATCGTCTGGCAAATATCAGAAAATTCATGGAGTGCAAATATTTGAAATTAGTAATGAAAAAATTACCAATATAAGGAACCACTTCGATCTACTTTCTATGCTAATGCAATTTGGTGCTATTGCGTAATCAGTTAGTCTTCAAACAGCTATATAGTTATTATCGTATGCTATTAGCTATTAATTATGAAGTTCAATTTATCGATTATATTGGGAATACTATTCTCACTACTATCAGAGGGCCAAGCTGGGAAGTGGTTATTTACGACGGATAAAATAAGATCAAAGATCGATATGACATTAACCGGCACTATTAACAACTCAAGCCAGACAGACAAAGCATCGACAAGGATTTTGGGCACAATGATTGCCGAACTCACTCCAGACACGGAACCTACGGAGACCATTCATGTCACGAATTTCGATGCTCGTACCTCCAATAGAAACATAAGGTTTGATTTCGAATTCGGTCCGTTCGGAATTTTTGGGACTGCCAAATTCTATTTAAAAAATCTACGAATCATTCTGGAGCCATCTAATGTGGGTGAAGCAACAGAGGTTGATAATAAGGGCAACTTCATACAGGAGGATAATATTGGCAAATTCAGTGGTATAGCGGCTAATGATATTAACTTTTTAGGTGTAAACCAAAAGAGCGAAATCGACCTAGCCAATCCGGATGATGACCCTGATGGCTTCCAACCAGAACCTTTCAATATAGATGGGAAACTAACTTGGGACAATGACGTTCCAATACTACAGTTCGACTTCGACTTCGAAGAGGTTATAAAGGACGAGGAAAACGAGGATTTCACAGGGCTTTTCACCTTCAAAGGAAAGGTAGTGGCGAGAGGAGAACGCATGGCTGGATCGCCGCAACTCGCTATTGCGGATAAAACGGCATCCCCCTTCAACTTCTCTTTCGAAACAGCGGAAGGTTCGACGTACGAGGTTCAAGCATCAGGAGACTTGAGAAACTGGTCTCCTCTACAAGATGTGAAGGGAACCGGAAATGAGGTTAAGGTGTTCGATGCTCGTAAAGCTATTTTCCAGCAACAATACTACAGAGTGAAATTGATAGAGTAAAACTCATCAAGCCAAGCGAAGATTACTCACACCCCTTCTTTCGTCCCCGCCGGCAATAGCTTCATCAATCGATCGAATGCAATTCCTCATTCTTTCCAACGCAAATCTTTGCCGTCATCATTATCAGGACTATCGATGTCACAAAAACTCTTAAAACTAAGACAGATTAAGAGCACTTTGTATTTTCACTAAGGCATCTTCCGGTGATTTTATCCACTCAGAGTAACCCAAAGGGAAAATAAGAAGCTCAGCACGATTCATCATTTTATATCTTTCAAGACTAAATGCATCTTGAAAGCGGCCAGGAAACCCAATTAGGTCTATCCCAAGAATTTTATTATTCTTATTAATTACAAAATCTAAATCTAAACCGGCAACCGTATACGAAGTCCAAATTTTATAACCTTTTTTATTTAAAGATTCATAAACTGGCAAAGCCGATTCAGGAAGATCAGACAAATCTCCATTATCTGATTCATTATAATAACTATTTAAATATGAAAAATAGGCAGCTAGGACACTGTCATTCTTAAGATTTTTAACATCAATTGAATGCAGTATGATTTGCTTCAACCTAGCCCTAGTAATCATAACATTAAAAACATCAACTTGATTCAAATATCGATAAGAAGTCGGATGCGAATTTCGATCTAAAACTAAAGATATAAAAATAATATCTCTTTCCTCTCCTTGAAATGAATGAGGTGTTCCTATTAATAAGTTATGCTTTTTTACTTTTTCGATCGGAATTTCACTCATAACAAGTTCCATCAAATAGTCTGATTGATTTCTAAATGGCGTAACTATTCCAATACTATGAGCATAACCGCTGTCTAGTTCAGATTGTAACAATAAATGTTCTTTAAGCAGATCGATTATCTTTAAACACTCTGATTCATTAATGCCATTTTTCGATTGAAGACCTTTACATTCTAAAATGCTGATATTGCGAGTTTTAATTAATTCAGGCTTTTGCTTCATAATCCGAAGCGAACTATTATAAAACATCCGATTACTGAATTCTATTATGTCAGGCTCACTACGATAGTGTTCATCCAAAAATTGAACTGAGTTTTGATCTTTTATTAATTCTTCAGCAAGATCTAAAATGCTTTTGGATCGATAATCTAGCATATCAATTTGCTGAGGAGTTAATCTACTTTTATGACCAAGTAATTCCTGTTTGCTTCTCGATAGAAAAGATACATGTCGTAATTGATTAGGATCACCAACTATAGCAACTTTTTTACCCCTCTGAATCACAGGCAGGCAACTTGCAATATCGCATTGGGTTGACTCGTCAATTATAACAAGGTCAAACATACCTTCCATTAATGGCATGTTATCATGAATATCAGAATTATTAGTTAGCCATACTGGAAATGTTTTAAGAATAACGCTTATATCCAATTTAGACAGTATGTCTTTTTGCTTTGTTGCTGTTCTTGCCCTTATAGATTTAAGAAAATCCCTTAGCGTCTTTCTATCAGATGACAGAATACTATCTATTTTCAAGGCTCGCCGCATTTTAAGCCTATTAACAACATTTTTGTTTATATTGTTTATACTTTCATTAATAAGCTTCAACAGATCAAACAACGTGTCACTCCTTCGGTATACTCGCCATTTGTAAAAAGAGTGTCTCAGCTTACCAATTATAGACCCATTATTCTGTATCGCCTTATGAATTGATGCATATTTTTTTTCTAAAAAAGATTGAGATTCAAATTGCCGCTCATAATTAAGAAGTTTTTTTTCAAAGCTGTTAATTAGTTTAGATAACTTTTTTAAATCATTAATATTAATTTTGTTTTGATTAGACGGTATATTCCCTACTCCTATACCGCTTAAAATATTTTGCAGATTTTTTTTCAGTTCAGCTAAATATTTTTTCCTGCCTCCTCTTACGACAATTTTTTTATCCCCACATAAACTTTCAATTTTTTCTTCAATAACATCTACCGCATGATTTTTTCGAGAAGCAATTAACACCGATTTGCCACGCGCAATATGTTCCAATGCCATACAAGCTATCGTAAAAGACTTCCCTGATCCTGGAGGGCCAATAACTAGCGTTATGGTGTTTCTTGAACAAGATTCCATGATTTTATATTGAGGATCACTTAACACCGCAGGTATCTTATCTAAACTAGCATTACATACAGCCTCTTCAGGTACGACCGACTCAACTTGGAGAAGCTCTTGCACGGGTTTAGATAATTTAATACCTGAGGACATTTTAGATAACTCATCAATTATCCCTCTTCGCTCAAGAGATCTTTTAATTAAAGAAACACAACCTAGTGGCAATAATTTTAAACCATTATTATTTTTCTCTTTTTTGAGAATATCTTGCTCCATCAAATTCGGAAAAAAAACCATTTCAGCGGTGTCAATTTTTCTCAAATATTCATTTATAAGACCTACAAAGACAGCTGTATTGCCGGATTTAAATATATTTTTAGCCACCAAGCAGTGCAGCTTTTCATGTAACTCAGAGGCTTGAGAATCATCAGAAATTATTTTTTTAATCAATCCATAGTTAATCCTGAAATCAGATACATCAAAATTCAAAAAAGGCACGTCAGAGATAATTTCTATTTTTGCAGAAAATATAACTAGCGGAGAAGCAATTGACTCTGATGTAAATTCTATTTTTCCTGCTAGAAAGACGCATGAGAAAATAAGTTCTTTTTCCATTTCATAATGAATCGACGACTCAAAGGCCTTAGTCCCTTCTTTTTTAGGAAGTTTAATTTGTATATTCCCATCAAATTCCAAATCTGGTTTACCTTTTAAAAAAATTTTATTTTCTATTGATCTAGAAAATATATTTAATAAGTCTTGGCCACTGCTATCTGAAAAATAACAGTCTCTTAGATATTCAATTAAATTTGAGCCGGCTTCCATTCAGTTTCTAATTCTTATTACTGTCGTTCGGCTTAATAGAAGCATTAATTTTATCAATAGCACTTTCCAATTTGTCTAACCGATTATCCACATTAGTAATATTATCCTTCATGCCATTTATTAAATCGGTCTGATCCTCAAGTTCCTGGATAGTCTGGGATGCATCATCATTTTTAACCATGACACTTGTCAAAGTAGCAGTAAACACCCCCACCAAAACCATTCCGGTAATAACAAGAAATACCGTCAGTATTTTACCCAAGCCCGTCTGCGGATCATGTATATCGGCGTAACCTCCGGTAACAAGTGTCGTGAAGCTCCACCATAAACTCGGAAGAAATCCAGCACCAGATTCCATTCGTTCAAGGCTCATAAAGAAACAAGCTCCTATCAAAATTGACATCACTGCATAAAGAAGAGAGCGCTTGAGTAGTTTTACATTAAGCGATGTCCCTAAATGATCCATGCCTCTCCAAAGGAACAAAAGTACTCGCAGTGCTCTTAGCCCTCTTATAAAACGAATAGCCCTTAGCAAACGTCCCATACGAATAACACCCATATCAGAGCTAGCTGCAAGAATTTGAACAGGAGGCAAGGGTATTGAGGTAATAAAATCTATCCAGTTTCGCTTCCAGTACCATTTTTTAGATTTAGAAAGTCTTAGTTCGAAAAAAAAGTTGAACAAAAAGATAACACAACAAATGAAGTCGATAATCCAGAATGTCCAAAGTAATTTATTGGAAAAATATGGTCGTATTTCCAACAGAGGGTTAGCATAATTTTGACCTTCATCAATAATTTCCACACTAGAGAGTCTGCCTTCAATAATTTTGCCGTAAAGAAGAGCTCCATTACCAACTCGGTCTTCTACTAAAATATTCACATTCCCATAGTCAACCCCACTATTCTCTATTTTTACGCCGACCAATTTTCCATCAACAACCTCAGCTTTTACAACAGCACCAGCACCAGGAGCACCTATTCCGAATATATCAACTACCAGAACTGTGATAACAAAAAGTATAAGAAAAAAGACAATGATGTCTTTTGCCATTAACAATTTGCTGCTTCCAAATATTTTAACCTGAGCAGCCTTAAGATATTTTTTTTGTAGCACCTCTTCAACGGCATCCAATTTTTCCAAAAGGTCTTCCTTTTGAGTATTCAATCTTAATATCTGCGATTCAACTTTATCGAGTGTAAGCTCATAGGAACCATGCCTCTTTTCCAATTTAACAGTGTGGGATTTTTCAGCTAACTCATCAAATTCAGCTTCACATGTGATTATTTGCTCATCGATTTGAGCGATCTCATCAAGCAAAATTTGCTTCATTGTTTCAATACGCTCAAAGGAACAGGATTCCAATCGTCTTAATAATAGCATCGATATTAATAAAAGTTAGCAGCCTGGTTCATTAATAGCATTCTACAATAAATCGTAATACTATTAAGGCTTTTTAATTTGTTACTTGGATCAAACAGGAATTAATTCTAACAAGAGAGAGCTATTTTGATAACTAAATATTAATTTAGTAACAATATGGCCATTAGACAGTAGGATTTTTTCTGTTTAAAAGAATCGTTAAAATCCATCAAGGAATTTATCGGTTCATTTAGTCAATATAAGATTTGAAAAAATTTAGCAGATACAAATCCAGAAAAATATAATGAAGACTGATATGGCTATAGTTATTTCTTAGCTTTAACCTCAAAATAGGAACCAGCAACCACCCTTTCAGCCAAAAGAACATTAACGGCAACTTCACGCCCAGATTCCTTATGAGAAGGATCACCTCCACCAAAATCCCAGAACCACCCCTTATACTTGCCAGAAGTGGCTTCCAGTACGAGCCCCTGTTTTGCAAGAGTAAGCTTCCAGTAACAATTTACTGTCGCATTCTTCGCAAGGCGCAGGGCAGGAGCAACCGTAAGGTTTGGGCCTTCAGGACGAGGCTTCGCACTGTCATCACTTACAATGATCCAGTCTTTGTATCGGCCTGCAGCGGCACGGACAAGATAACCCTTTTCGGTTTCTACAAATTGCCAAAATGAAGTATCACGCGATTCACTCGCTAAGGAGATACCTTCAATCACGTCGTCACCATTCAGTTTACCCGGTTTAGCTTTTTCAGTGACATCAATAAACCATCCCTTGAAACGAGAAACCACTGGACTGAGAGTACGCGGATGACTAGCACTTTTACCTCCCAATCCCTTGATAGACTTACTCCCATTAATCTCCCGCAAGCCTTCTATGAATGCATCTTGCTCTTTTACAACAAGTGGGCTTTGTGCAAAGGAGACAGAGCCAGCCACACATAATAAAGAGATTAGAATAAGTGAGATTCGCTTTATAGCGATCCTGAATTCTTTCAAGTATAATAATTCTTGTTCCATAATCGGCAGATTAAGAGTTAAACAAAAATGATTGAACCTAAATTTTTTTCGCTTTTCTTGCTTTAACAAAGCTAACGACCGAAAAGACAATGAAGAGGAAACTTAAGCCACAAGTAATAGCCTTTGAATAGATCGCGAGTTCGTTTTCAAATTCTTGACCATTGATTAAACCGAATGTGTCCTTAGCAGTAGCAGAAAATCCAGCCAGTGCAATCACTACATTAATGTGCATTCCGATCTTCAAAAATTTCGGTTTCAGCGATAACAAAGAAAGAATTACCACCGGAGCACCGAGAAACGCAGGTATCAATGCTGTAACACTTTCGCCTCCAGATTTGAAGTAACCAAAAACGCCTAATACCACCAACGCCATACCATATATTACACCTAAGTAAGTCATAATTTTTAATTATAATCCCCTATCAAGGACGTCGAAATTCCATTAGCACGCAAAATTCGTCAAGTAATTTAGTTTTTTCAGCAAATGGGACTCAAAAGAGCACTATGATCAGTACATGCAATGGAGAGTTGAGAGCGGAATAATGGAATAAATGGCCAATAAGCATTTTGACGAAGAACCAGTTTGGAGGTTTTTTATTTTAAGTCTGAGCCCTAACAAAATCTGTTATCAATAGATTGTCACATGAATAAGCAATGCCAGTTTAACGCTTAATGAGAATATATTAGATAATTTCAAAGTTTTGAAATTTTTAATAAAGTTAATGTTAATTTTTTGAACATAAAGAGCACGTTTCGACGTCAAAATGTTGTATGAAAATTATTATAGAATCTCATAATATCGAAGTTACAAATGCAATAGAAGAGCATGTAGAGCTCTGCGTAATAAAGTTAGAGCATCTAAACCAAAAAGCAGTAGAGGCAAGAGTTCACATAGAACGTGACCATGTAGGCCAAGTGCTAAAGAAATATAAATGCTCAATGCATATAATATTAAAAGGAACAGATATTTATGCTGAAGACAGTGAAAAAGATCTCTATCACGCCATCGACTTAACAACTAGAAAAATTCAACAACAGTTACGCAAACAACACAGTAAAAAAATCAAACTAAAGAGATAATAATTTAATTATTTTTTATCGATTTCAGTATTTTTTTTGCAGTTTCATGACCGCTTAAGAATGCCGATTCAACCCGGCCATGCATACACCAATCACCACAAGCTGAAACCCTATTATTATAATCGATGAATGTACTTAGATCTCTCTTTGGTGCATTCGCATAATGCCATCCATGCAGATCAATATGAACTGCTTCGCCAAGGTCTCTATCCGCAATTTTAGATGCTTCATCAATCATTTTTTTAAGTACAATACCCCGGTCCACTGATAAGTTTTTATTTGCCCATCTATTTGTTGATTGGACCACCATGCTAAAATCCTTTGGTCTATCCGGCTTTGAACTATTAACAGAAATCCAACTTATATAATCGTTATGAATCATTGCTGATTCAAATGGCAAATTTAAGTCAGCTTCAAAGCCTAACATTAAGGTGAAGCAGGCAGACATATTAATTGATGAGATTTTATCAACAAAACTTACTGACTTAGGCATTATTTCATTTGCCTGTGTTGAGGGTACTGTCGTTATCAA
>JAYZVL010000055.1:0-6392 GCA_036155675.1 Pseudomonadota bacterium
GAGACGATGGAGGCCTCAGGTATTGTTGGTCCGTTGGAATCAAACGGTAGTCGAGAAGTTTTAGCGCCACCACCACCGAAGATTGATTGATAAAGTGTTAAGTATAAAAAAATTTTTTCCTTTTGCTCTAATTATATTCAGTTCTCATTTTTCTTTATTGGCTGTTGCCGATGAAACTGCAAATAATGCTGAAGATTTAGTTCGAAGTTTTTTAAATAGTATTCAAACCTATCAAGCCGATTTTCGCCAGCAAGTGTTTAACGAAAGTAACAAAATTGTAGAAGAGGGTTCAGGTGAATTTTGGTTGAATCGACCCGGTAAAATCAAGTGGCGCTATGATTTACCTTGGAGCTATGAGGTTGTATCAGATGGCTTAAAAGTTTGGATGTATGACGCTGAATTAGAGCAAGTCACTATTCGTAATGCTGGGTTAGCAGTTGATTCATCACCAGCTTCATTACTTGCCGGCGAAGAAGATATTTTAAATGATTACAATTTTCTTAAAACTGATAGCAGTGGTTACGATTTAAGCCCTCTATCACAAAAAATAACACTAGAATCAAAAAAAGCAAATGTTGATTTTGAAGAAATCACATTAGTGTTCCGTGATGACTTGATACAGCAAATAGCATTCTCTGATCGCTTCGGTCAGCGCACAGAAATTCAATTTACTGATATTCAATTTAATCACTCCGTTAACTCATCGGTTTTTGCCATAGATATACCAGAAGGAACGGATGTAATAGATGAAAGCGACCTTTGAGCATCATGATCAAAGGAGCACGTTATTATTCTTTCTTACGGTTTATCGGATTGCTTTTTCTAATTGGGGTGCTGGCTATATCTCTTTGGCCTTTCTCCGAGCAGAGTGAAATGCTGGTATTCAACGATAAGTTGATTCATTTTGTAACCTTTGCTTTTCTCATGATTTGGTTTACTGGAGTATTTAAACGAACGAGTTACCTAAAAATTTTTCTATTTTTATTCTTATATGGGCTATCAATCGAAATAATTCAATCATTCACCACTTATCGTTTTATGTCTCTTGGTGATTTGCTTGCCGATTTAGTCGGTCTTTGCCTTGGCTATGCTGCGGTTCTTTTTGGCTTTGATCGATGGCCTCAATGGCTGAAGGTAAAAATACCTTGAAACTATGTTGATCCTGATTAAATTATGAGTGAGCAAAACCAGAATTGGCGACCTCTCGCCGATAGATTGCGACCAAAACAAACTGAGGATGTTTTAGGTCAAGAGCATTTATTAGGTTCGGGGAGACCGCTCACAGCACTATTAAATGCAAGCAGTTTGCATTCCGCTGTCCTTTGGGGCCCTCCGGGCACTGGTAAGACAACAATTGCTCGGATTATTGCGCATGCTGCTAAGGCCGAATGCTGGACGTTATCTGCCGTAACATCTGGTGTTAAGGATATTAGACAAATAGTTGAAAAATCAATAAAAATAAAAGAAAAAACGGGTCAACCAAGCGTCTTATTTCTCGATGAGGTGCATCGGTTTAACAAGGCCCAACAAGATGCTTTTTTGCCCTGGGTGGAAAATGGGACATTGATTTTTATTGGTGCAACCACTGAGAACCCAGCCTTCGAGCTGAATAATGCACTGCTTTCACGTTCTAGGGTTTATACGCTGCGCGCGCTTTCTAATGAGAGTTTGGATGTATTGATTGAGCGCGCTCTTACCGACACAGATTTCGGTTATGGAGGTCGCTATACCTGCTTGGCAGATGAACGGCAAAGGATTATCGCTGCCTCAGATGGCGATGCGCGCAGACTTCTTAATCTTTTTGAGCTCGCCGTCGATTTAGTTGATAGCAATAATGGCTCTGAAATCACTAAAGCCATAATTGATCAGGTTGTCGTCGGTTCATTTCGTCGTTTTGATCGCAACGGCGATATTTTTTACGATCAAATTTCTGCTTTACATAAGTCTGTTCGCGGTTCTGACCCAGACGCAAGTTTATACTGGTTTGCCCGAATGCTTGATGGAGGTTGCGACCCTCTATACATAGCCCGTCGGATTACCCGAATTGCCTCTGAGGATATCGGTAATGCTGATCCGCGCGCATTACGCATTACACTAGACGCTTGGGAAACCTACAATAGATTAGGAAGCCCCGAGGGCGAATTAGCATTGGCACAAGCCGTGGTTTTTTTGGCGTGCGCTTCTAAAAGCAATGCCGTATATAAAGCATTTAATGCCGCAGGATATGAAGTTAAATCTGGTGTTAGTTATGAGGTGCCAATAAGACTTCGCAATGCCCCCACCAAATTAGCAAAAAGTATGCGCCATGGCTCTGATTATCGTTATGCGCATAATGAACCAGATGCTTTTGCAGCCGGTGAAAGTTATTTTCCAGACGCCCTGGGGGATCTGGTTTTCTACGAACCTGTTTCGTCAGGACTTGAGATAAAGATTGCAGAAAAACTCGCAAAATTACGTGAGGCTAATAGGCGAGCAAGAAAACATTCTTTGTGATTATTGAGATTACTTCACACTAAAAGACTAACTAAGATCGGCTCAGCAGGTTAAACTAGTTTTTAAACGTTAAGCCATTTGCAAAAGAGAGTTTCATTTATGCTTGATCCAAAGTTACTTAGAAATGACCTGGACAAAGTAATTACTAATCTCGCCCGAAGAGGTTTTGATTTTCCAGCGAAAGAATATAAAGCTTTAGAATTAAGTAGAAAAAAATTACAAGTTCGTGCCGAAGATCTACGCGCCGATCGAAATGCTCAATCGAAGGTTATTGGAAAAGCCAAGGCAGCAGGGGAGGATATTGCCCCTTTGCTCCAGAATGCAGAGAAGCTAGGTGTAGATTTAGATTCGGTTGACACTGAACTGAATCAACTCCAAGTCGAATTAAATACTTTGCTGATGGAAGCCCCTAATCTTCTTGATGAATCTGTTCCTGACGGGAAAGATGAAACTTGTAATCAAGAAGAAAGGCGTTGGGGTGATATTGTCGATCTTAATTTTAATGCCCTGGATCATGTTGACCTTGCAGAAGCGCTTAATATGTTGGATTCAGCTAAGGCCACAAAAATTTCTGGCGCTAGGTTTACAGTGCTTTATAAAGATCTTGCTCGTCTGCAGCGCGCTTTAATTCAATTCATGCTTGACCTGCATACTACTGAGCATGGTTACACTGAAGTTTATGTACCTTATATTGTGAATGCCAACTCATTATTTGGCACAGGTCAGTTACCAAAATTTGCAGATGATTTGTTTGCACTTAAGGGCGAGCAAGATTTTTATCTTATTCCTACCGCAGAAGTTCCGGTGACTAACCTTTTTCAGGACTCGATTCTTGACAGCGATTCAATGCCTCAAAGCTTTGTAGCGCATACGCCTTGTTTTAGATCAGAAGCAGGTTCTTATGGAAAGGATACACGTGGCTTAATTCGCCAGCATCAATTTGAAAAAGTCGAATTGGTGCATGTTGTGAAGCCAGAGGACTCATGGGCTACCCTTGAACTATTAGTGACCCATGCTGAGTCTGTGCTTAAGCAACTTGAGCTGCCATATCGCGTTGTTACTTTATGCTCCGGAGATACTGGTTTTGGCGCTGCAAAAACCTATGACCTTGAGGTTTGGCTTCCTAGCCAGAAGGCTTATCGAGAAATATCCTCCTGCAGTAATTTTCTCGATTTTCAGGCCAGGAGAATGCAGGCGAGGTGGAGAAATAAGAGCTCAGGAAAAAATGAACATGTCCACACATTAAATGGTTCAGGTGTTGCTGCTGGTAGAGCCCTAGTAGCTATTTTGGAGAACGGTCAACAGTCTGACGGTTCAATTGCACTGCCAAGCATTTTGCATCAATACATGGGTGGCCAAGAAACTATTCCTGCAAAATAAAAAAAGCCAAGTCGTTTTATTGACTTGGCTTTTATGTTTTATTTATTCAAAGCCGTTAATCGTCGCCACTGATTCCAAATAACATCAGTAAATTAATGAAGAGGTTATAAATGGTAACGTAAAGCGTTACGGTCGCCATAATATAGTTGGTTTCTCCGCCGTGAATGATTGCGCTGGTTTGGTGCAATATCAATGCGCACATCAAGAGAACGATTGCCGCAGAAATAGCTAACTGAAAGGCTGATAGGTCTACAAACAGACCTAATACAATAACCCCAAGCAGCCCAAACATGCCGGCCATGATAAAGCCATTCATAAAGCTAAAATCTTTGCCAGTTCTAATTGCAAAAGCGCTTAGCCCAACAAAAACCAATCCGGTTGCACCTAGTGCTGTCATGACCAATTCAGTCCCGTTGCTTAGCTGTTCCATGTAGACAGTAAGCAGAGGGCCGAGCGTTAGCCCCATAAAACCGGTGAGCGCAAAAACACAGGCGATGCCTGCCGCTGAATTTCTCATTCTATTGGTTAAGAAAAGCAAACCAAAATAAACACCCAAAGTAACAAAAGGCCCAAGGTAGGGCATTTTAAAAACCATGGCCAAGCTTGCTGTAATAGCACTGAAAATCAGTGTCATAGAAAGGAGAAAATAGGTGTTACGCAAAACTTTATTAGTGGAAAGCGCAGATTCCTTTGCAGGTGCACCATAACTAACTCGTGATCCGTCTCTTAATGTTGGTCGATCTTGCATCGTAGGCTCCTGTTTTGATGCTATGTAATGGTAAAATTCTACCATGGAATGACACAGAATTTATCGAATTTATTTGTTTTCGAGACGGGAAAACGAGAGAATTCGCGCTCCGGAGAGCTGGCAGAGTGGTCGAATGCGGCGGTCTTGAAAACCGTTGACCAGAAATGGTCCGGGGGTTCGAATCCCTCGCTCTCCGCCATTTTTAAAATTAAAGCCGGTATCGCATGACTAGATTTAGAGATTTTCTTTCAAACCTTCAATCATCAGGTGAATTAATTACTGTTGAGAAAGAGGTGGACCCTCGCTATGAGCTGGGTGCTTTATTGCAGCAGGCTGAAGCACGTTCAAAAGCTATACAATTTAACTCAGTCAAAGAGAGGGTATTTCCTTGTGTTGGTGGATTATTTACAACCTCTCATCGCATGGCTCAGTCATTGGGATTAAACAATCCTCAGGGTTTTACGCTTGAGCAACACTGGAAATTAATCTGTGATGCCATTGAAAAGCCGATTAAATCAGTTATCGTTGATGAAGCGCTGTGCCAAGAAAGTATTGCTATTGGTGATCAGGTTAATTGCGATCAGCTTCCAGCGCCGACATTTTTTGATGGCGATTCAGGTCCATTTCTAACAGCTGCAACCGTAATATCTCGAAATCCCAGTAACGGTATTTTGAACGCTGGTATTTATAGAATCTTGATGCTCGATGCCAATCATGTTGCCGTGAGCGCGAGTCCTACGAGTGCTTTATTCGGGTTTATGGAGACGGCTGCAAAGCAGGGACAAACCACATCGGCTCTTTTGGTAATTGGTTCTGATCCATCGGTGCTTATGACAGGCTGTGCTAAGGTTCCTTCGGATGTATCCGAGCTTGATGTTGCTGGCGCGCTCAATGGCGAGCCTTTGAGGCTGGTGAAAGCTGTGAGTTCAGATTTGCTGGCTCCAGCTGACTCAGAAATAGTTCTCGAAGTTGAAATTGATCCTTCCGATGAAAAAATACCTAACACCATGGGCGAGTTTGGGGATTTTTATGGAACACAATTGGCTGCAGTTGCGAAAGTTACTGCAATAACTAACCGTAAAGACGCAATCTTTCATACTGTGATGGCTGGAGCAGGGCTTGAACACAACGGTATTGGTTTTATTATTCTATCTGAAATTGAGCCTGAAATTAGCCAACTGATTAAAGAAAAATACCCTGCGGTGCAAGATGTGCATGCTTATTTTGAACCGCCTCGTTTCAGTGTCGTGGGGGACATTTATATCAAGCTTCACGAAAATCCAGATTGCAATGTGACTCAGTTAATCAAGGATACGTTTGCCCTGCGTTCGAGTAATTTTGATATAGCCCGCATTGTTCGGCGTGTCATTGTGGTTGACCACGACATCGATATTCAAAATTATCGAGAGATTGATTGGGCGCTTTCAGTAAGAGTGAATAGATCGAATCAGATTCAGTTAATCACTGATTTAGCTGCATCAGACGGTAATTTGAGGGTTGGGATTGATGCGACGGAATCGATTGACGATAAGGAGAAATTCCGCCGACCTGAAATTCCCGGAGCAGCTGAATTTTCACTTGATGACTACCTTAACTAAGTCCAATTAACTCTCAGTCATTTCAAAAACGAAGCTTGCCCAGTAACTCTGCCACAATGCTTGTGACGCGCCAGGTATTGGTTGAGATCGACCGCGAATGGGAATGATATGAACGACCTTGATGAGCCATAACCCCGCACCTGAAATATTTACCGAAGCTTTACCGTTTTTAT
>JAYZVL010000056.1:0-31357 GCA_036155675.1 Pseudomonadota bacterium
AAAGATCTCAGATAATACTATCCGTGACATTATTCGTTA
This sequence comes from Pseudomonadota bacterium, assembly GCA_036155675.1. GTDB lineage: Bacteria > Pseudomonadota > Gammaproteobacteria > Steroidobacterales. Next base: position 40 of record JAYZVL010000056.1, read on the forward strand.
TTACACGAGAGAAGCAGGAGTGCGAAATCTTGAGCGCGAAATTGCTAAGATTTGCCGTAAGGTTGTTAAAAGGTTGCTTCTGCAGCCAAAAAAATCTCAAACAAATATCTTACCGAAAATCTTAGATAGGTATCTTGGCGTTAGGCAATTTCGATATGGCCTTGCCGAAGAGAAGGATCAAGTGGGCCAAGTTACTGGATTAGCTTGGACTGAAGTTGGAGGAGAATTATTAACTATTGAGGCGATGGTTGTTCCTGGCAAAGGGAAGCTTATGCACACTGGGCAACTTGGTGAGGTTATGCAAGAGTCAATTCAAGCTGCAACTACCGTTGTTAGAAGCCGTGCGGAGGTGCTTAACATAGACGAGGATTTCCATCAAAAATTGGATGTTCATATTCACGTTCCCGAGGGCGCAACCCCTAAAGATGGGCCCAGCGCAGGTGTCGGAATGTGCGCAGCTTTGACTTCAGCTGTGTCTGGCATCCCTGTTCGATCAGATGTGGCAATGACCGGAGAAATAACCTTGAGAGGCGAAGTTTTGCCGATTGGCGGGCTTAAAGAAAAATTACTCGCAGCCCATCGTGGAGGGATTGGAACGGTTATTATTCCTGAGGAGAATAAAAAAGACTTGGTAGAAATTCCGAAGAACATCAAAGACAAACTGACGATACTTCCGGTACGTTGGATGGATGAAGTGCTTGAAATCGCCCTAGTGCACATGCCTGTTTTATCGCCTAAAAACCAATCAAAAAAGGGCTCAAAGTCCGAATCTGTTAAATCAGATAACAAGGGCGTTCGACCACATTAGATTGTGTCTAAGGAGCTAATTCATTACTTTTGTTGACATCTCTTTTTAGCGACTGGTATAAGATTCACGTAGTCGCTAAAGCATGGATGTGAAAGTTGTAGTTGTAATTCAGCTGAGGTGTTTTGTATGCAATGTTTTTCTAAATTATATTGCTGCATCTACAGGGACGTCATCCAAGTGATGGCATTATTTTTTTAGCGTTCGTTATAGGGTGGATTGATGAACAAGGGTGAATTGATTGAATCGGTGGCTTCATCGGCTGGACTTTCTAAAGCTGATGCAGGTCGTGCTGTTGATGCTGTTATAGGTTCTATTTCAGGAACTTTGCAGCAAGGTGGTCAGGTATCATTGGTTGGTTTTGGTACTTTTACCGTTAAAGCGAGAGCCGCTCGTATGGGCCGTAATCCTCGTACCGGTGAAACTATACAAATCAAAGCCAGTAATGTTCCTGGTTTCAAGGCTGGCAAAGCCTTAAAGGATGCCGTAAACTAGCGCGCTTTTTGCGCCAGTTAGGCTTCTAAGAGCTATTAGCTAGCCTGCAATAAGGCTAAGCAAATTAAAGCAATCGGCGGTTTTTACCGCCGATTTCTTTTGAAGATGCTTTTAATATCGATATAAACTCCGGGTGTTTAGCTCAGCTGGGAGAGCGGCGCCCTTACAAGGCGTAGGTCGGCGGTTCGATCCCGTCAACACCCACCAATTTTATGCGGAGCGGTAGTTCAGCTGGTTAGAATACCGGCCTGTCACGCCGGGGGTCGCGGGTTCGAGTCCCGTCCGCTCCGCCATTTTTATCTTGAAGCCTTTACCCAGTAAGGTTTTCAGCCTATATTCACTGTACATTAGAAATCTTCTAAGAAGCAATATTGAGTATCATTTTTGATTTGATCATAAAATTGATCTTAATGAAGATTTCATTAATTTATTTGTAGAATATTTTTATTTATAAGTTAGGTTAAAGATGCTTTTAGCAATTAGAGAAAAGATTTCAGGTTGGGTTGCTGCCTTCATTTTGACTGTGATTGCATTAAGTTTGGTTGTAACTTTTGGCAATATCGACACCGGCTTTACTGGAGGAACATTGGCAGCTTCAGTGAATGGCGAAGATATTCCTATGACCGAGTTTCAGCGAGTATTTCAAAATCAACAACAACAGTGGGAAATAAATTTTCAGGAAGCAATGCCCCCTGTTCTTGCTTCAGCAATGGCAGACTCGGTTATACAGGACTTGATAAGCAATAGATTGCTTATTTCTTATGCGCGTAACAATGGTTATCGGGTTAGTGATCGTGAAGTAATAAATGAAATTGAAGATATAGCTGTTTTCAATGTAGGCAATCAATTTTCTCAATCTGCTTATGAGCAGGCATTGGCATCAATTGGCTATAGCCCACAGCAATTTGAATACGAGAAACGCCAAGAGATGCAGCTCAGGCAATTTCAAGAAGGTATTCAAAAAAGTGCTTTTTTTACCCCACAACAGTTCCGACGTTATATTGAACTTGATGCGGAAACACGCTCAGTTAGACTCATGCTTTTGCCATCTTCTTATTGGTTGGAAAAAGTTTCCCTTGATTCAGGAGCAGAAGAAATCTATTACAACGAGAATCAGTCAGCTTTTCAGACTGAGGAATCAGCAGATATCGAATACATTGAAGTTAATTACAACGATATAATTGAGAGTATTGAGGTCTCTGATGTAGATGCTGAGTCATATTTTTCTAATAATTTAAATGACTTTCTGCCCCCTGATGATAGAAGGATAAGTCACATCTTGATTAAAGAAGATGCTGATACATCAGTCTCTCTAAATCGAATTATAGAATTGCGAGAGCTAATTGCTAACGGCGTAAGTTTCGAGCAAATTGCCCGAGAAAATTCTGTTGATAGTCTTTCAGCGGCTAAAGGTGGAGATCTAGGTTGGTTAGGTAGCGGAGAAATGCCTGCACCTGAGTTTGACACTGCCCTTGAAACCTTATCCATCGGGGGTATTTCACAGCCGGTTAAAACGCAGTATGGTTATCATCTAATAAAATTAGTCGCTCTTCGTCAAAATCGAAATATTAGCTTCAGTGATGTTAGGGATGAGATTCTTGCTCGCCTTAAGGAGGATCGAGCTATTGATCTTTATGATCAATTAGTGGATGAGCTAGACGAGCTTGCATTGGAAAGTTTAGATGGTTTGAAACCTGTTGCTGAAGCAATGGGTCTTCCATTAAAACAACAGTTGGGTTTCAGTAGGACTGAGGGACTTCCTTTAGGTAATCAGGTCTCTTTATCGGATGCTGTATTTAGCATGGAGGTTTTAGAGGACAGGGAAAATAGTCAAGTTATTCAGTTGCAAGATGGACGTGCCATTGTTCTTAGCGTTACAGGATTTAATCCATCTGCTACTAAAACCTTTAATCAGGTTCGTGAGCAAATTAAGAATCTATTAAAAAATAATAAAGCCATCATCATGGCAACATCTAGAGGCGATGAGCTAGTAAACGAATTGCAATCCGGCGCTAAACCAGAAGATTTAATTGCTGAGGATGAACTAGTATGGCAATTTTTGCCTTCTGTTCGTCGAGTTAATAACAATCAATTATCTGCTGAGCTTGTTTCTGCCATTTTTAATGCGCCCCGACCTAGAGACCAAGCTCAGAGTCTAAATTACCAAGGCTTGTTGCTGCAATCTGGTGATTTTGCAATTTATCAGGTTGCTGAAGTTACTCCAGGTTCCCCTCAATTATTTGATACTGAGGCCAGAGACCAGCGGAAAAAAGTTTTAGCAGATCAAGTTGGTTACAGCCAGCTGAATGCTCTAGTTTCAACTTTGAATGATTCAGCGGATGTTTCTATTACTCCTGATTTACTTGGCGAAGATGCTGATTTGTTGTAACTTTTTAGAAAAGAGGAGGCTATCTTGAAGCTTAAATTGCATTGGCAAATATTGATAGCAATTCTTATTGGTGGTTTATTTGGGTGGCTAACAGGTGAGACAGGAAGCTTTTTCAACCTAAGCTTTTATAGCATTTACGATTTTGTTGGTACTCTTTTTTTAAATGCGTTGAAAATGCTAATTGTGCCTCTTATCACTTCCTCAATAATTGTTGGAGTTGCGGGTATTGGTTCTAGTGGTAATTTAGGAAGTCTGGGCGGAAAAACCATTAGTTATTATTTCCTAACTACTTTATCTGCAATATTAATTGGTTTAATCCTTGTAAATATACTTCGACCTGGAGAAATTAATGGCAATCCAGCAGGTGAATTGCTTGCCCTAGAGAGCTCGAGTCTAGAGGTTGCTGATCAAATTGGATCCAGAGGCGCTGGAGACATAGTTGATATTTTTCTTCGTGCAGTACCCCCAAATATAATTTCAGCTGCAGCAGAAGGGCAAATGCTTGGGATTATTTTCTTTTCATTGCTTTTTGGTTTTTTTATTACTCGACTTGAAAGCTCTTATTCCAAACCTCTTATAAATTTCTGGTCTGGAGTATTCCATGTGATGATGCTTATGACGAATTGGGTGATGTTGTTTGCGCCAATTGGAGTATTTGGGCTAGTTGCAAAAACTGTAGCAAGAACTGGTTTTGATGCTGCGGGGCCACTCCTATTTTTCTCCTTAGTTGTAATACTGGCCTTGATGATCCATCTTTTCTTTACTATGCCTTTGGCATTACGTTTTATTGCAAAAGTTTCCCCATTTGCATTTATGCGTTTGATGAGCCCAGCAATGTTAACTGCGTTCTCCACAGCATCTTCTTCAGCGACACTACCTATAACAATGGATTGTGTTGAGAAAAGTGCTGGCGTCCCGAATAAAGTCAGTAGTTTTGTTCTGCCTCTGGGAGCAACTATAAATATGAATGGTACTGCTTTATATGAATGCAGTGCTGTATTATTTTTAGCTCAAGCTTATGGGGTTGATCTTAGTTTTTCTCAGCAAATTCTTGTGGTTATAACTGCTCTCGTTACTTCTATCGGTGTTGCAGGCATCCCATCAGCATCTTTGGTTGCGATTGCAATAATATTAGCTGCTGTTGGATTACCTATCGAAGCGATTGCTGTATTATTCGTTTTTGATCGCATTCTAGATATGGCTCGAACGAGTGTTAATGTTTTTGGTGATTGCTGTTGCGCCATAATAGTTGCTAGATTACAGCAAGAAGATGTCGCAGCTTCTTTGATCAAGTCAGAATAGAGTTATCTGCAGGATAATAATTAGGCTGAATATTTGATTTAATTACGCTATCACTTCTTCATCTTCATCAATCGAGAAACTCATACCAACCGTACTGTAGCCACAGTCAACGTGAATTATCTCGCCAGTAATTCCTGAGGCTAGATCTGAGCAGATAAACGCGGAAGCATTTCCAACATCTTCAATAGTCACATTGCGTTTTAAAGGGGTCCCTGCAGCAGAATGCTGCATAAGCTTGCGAAAATTTCCTACTCCCGAGGCCGCAAGCGTTTTTATTGGCCCAGCAGAAATTCCATTGACTCGGATATTTCGTGGCCCTAAATCAGCAGCCATAAATCTCACGCAAGATTCTAGAGAGGCTTTTGCAGGGCCCATTACATTATAGTTTGGAATTGATCGCTCAGCGCCAAGATAACTTAAAGTTAGTAGGGACCCATTTTCCCTTAACATATTTAAACTCGCCTTCGCCATTGCAGCGAAGCTGAATGCACTCACATCATGAGCTATCTGAAAACCCTCTCTGGTTACAGATTCAATAAACGTTCCCGCTAGGCATTCTCGTGGAGCAAAACCTATCGCATGAACAATTGAGTCTAAGCTGTCCCATTTTTGTGATAAAGATCTAAATACAGATTCAATTTCTTTATCACTTGTCACATCCATAGGTAATATAATGTCAGAGTCAAGTTCAGCAGCAAATTTACTGACACGGTTTTTTAATTTATCATTTTGGTAAGTAAATGCGAGCTCCGCACCTTCTCTATGCATTGCCTCAGCTATTCCCCAAGCTATAGATCTTTTGCTAGCTAGACCGGTAATTAGTACTCGTTTGCCTTTTAGAAAGCCCATATTTAAAGCCCATCGGTTGTTAGTATGTTTTCTATTAGGCCTATTTTATTGCTTTCATTCAAGCGAGATTAGTCAACTTATGACTTTTTGCTAGATTGTAGGTCAGTTATGATATTCGATTAATCTTATTTAACCGAGAAATATCATTGAATTCCAATTGGTTTAATACTTCTCTTTGTAAGGCTCTCCTCGCTCAGGAGCGTATTCTTGTCAATACTGCGCTAGAAAATATTTTTGGTGATCATTTATTGCAGATAGGCTCTTGGGGTGAGCCAGGTTATTTTTTTTCTTCAGCCCGCTCTCGCTATCAAAATATTGTTGATATAAATACTGAATCAGGTTTAGCGGCATTGGTTAGTTTCGATCGACTGCCTATTGCAACGGATAGCTTAGATGCTGTTTTTCTTCCGCATACGTTGGAGTTTAATTCTGATCCACATGCTATATTAAGGGAGGTAAATCGGGCGCTTCGACCAGATGGGCAATTGATTACACTCGGCTTTAATCCCTTTAGTGTATGGGGATTAAGGCAATATTTTTCTTCAGGGGGTTTTCCTCCAAATGTTTTGCGATATATTTCTCGAGGTAGGCTTGTTGATTGGTTAAGTTTATTGAATCTCAGTATCGATCAGATTAATCTGATTTCACCAGTGCCACTATTTTCTTATAATAAACAGTGGTTTCAAAGATTGCCGGGAGCTCGGGCGGCTTATATGATTATTGCCACCAAAAAAACTATTCCATTAACTAATATACGCTCTCGAACAAGACAAAAAACTTCACTTGTGCGAGGTTTCGCTAACCCAACCACTCGAAATGTAGAATGAGTATTATTGAAATATATACAGATGGAGCTTGCAGAGGTAATCCTGGCCCCGGTGGATGGGGCGTTAGCCTGCGGCTAGGCGATAAAAAAAAGAATCTTTACGGAGGAGAGCTGGAAACAACTAACAATCGTATGGAGCTAACTGCAGCAATTGAAGGGTTAAGAGCGCTGAATAACAATAGCCAGGTTATTGTTTTCACGGATTCGAATTATGTGAAGTTTGGTATTACTGAATGGATTGACCAATGGAAAAAACGTGGTTGGAAAACCGCTTCAAGAAAAGCAGTAAAAAATGAGGATTTATGGAGAGAGCTTGATCGCTTGGCGTCTAATCATGATATAGAATGGCGATGGGTTAAGGGCCATTCTGGAAACCCAGGTAATGAACTCGCGGATCAGCTGGCAAATCAAGGGATTGATGAGTTATTGAATAGCTAACTGTTTAATTTATTTAGTTAAATTTGGAAATCAATATGAGGCAAATTGTACTTGATACTGAGACAACTGGCTTGGATTGGCAGAAAGGGCATAAAATCATCGAGATTGGTTGCGTGGAGCTTGTTAACCGACGTAAAACAAAAAACACTTTTCACCAGTACATCAACCCTGATCGTGAAATAGATGAGGCAGCTCAGGAGGTTCATGGTTTATCAAACGAAGACCTTGCAGATAAACCATTTTTCAAAGATGTTGCTAAAGAATTAATTCAGTATCTTGGGGATGCTGAATTAATTATTCACAACGCGGAATTTGACTTGGGTTTTCTTGATAATGAGTTACGTGATTCTGCTATTCCAGAGAGCCAACTAAGCTCTAGGAGTTCTGTGATTGATACATTAATTCTCGCAAGGCAAATACATCCGGGTCAGAGGAATAATCTTGATGCGCTTTGTAAGCGATATACGATTGATAATTCGAGTCGTGATTTGCATGGCGCTCTACTTGATGCTCGATTATTAGCTGATGTATATCTGGCCATGACTGGGGGCCAAGCAAATTTATCGCTCGATCAAGAAGATGATGTAGCAGACAACCAAACAGCTAATAACTTTAAGAAAATTAATCGCAAAGGTATTGATTTAGTTGTTACTGCTCCAACTGAAGATGATTATAAACAGCATGAACAGCAATTGGATCTATTAGATAAGGAATCTTCTGATGGTGCTGTCTGGCGAAGGTTAAATACCTGATAAAATAATTCTCTTTGGTTGTCGCTCTTCAGGCGCCAGCTTAGTTTTTAATTAGAATATCTTTTGTAGGACTTATGAATAAAGCGTTTATTGAAAATTTTCTTGGTAATTCACCGGATTGGTACAAGCTAACCATCGTCGGTTTTTTGTTATTGAATCCTATTATTTTATTTTTATTTGGTTCAGCTATTGCTGGCTGGTTGCTGGTCCTTGAGTTTATCTTCACCCTTGCTATGGCACTTAAATGCTATCCGCTTCAGCCCGGGGGTTTATTAGCAATTGAAGCTATATTTCTAGGATTAGCTTCACCGGAAGCTGTTTACTATGAAGCTGAACATAATTTTGCTGTGATTATGTTGTTGATGTTTATGGTTGCAGGCATCTTTTTTTTAAAAGATATGCTTTTATTTGTCTTTACCAAGATTCTGCTTGGTGTTAAATCAAAAAAAATTCTTTCTTTATTATTTTGTTTTGTGTCAGCTGTTCTATCTGCATTCCTTGATGCATTAACCGTAACCGCTGTAGTTATTGCCGTTGCTAGTGGTTTTTATGGGATATATCACAAGGTTGCCTCTGGAAAGGATTACTCTGAACCGCATAATCCTAATGATGATAAACAGATTATTGAGCTGCATTCTGATGACTTAATAATTTTCCGTAAATTTCTGCGCGGCTTGATGATGCATGCTGCTGTTGGTACTGCTTTAGGCGGCGTTACTACGATGGTTGGTGAGCCGCAAAATCTTCTTATTGCTCAGGAAGCAGATTGGGAATTTATTGAGTTTGTGATTCGAATGGCGCCAGTTACAGCCCCAGTACTTTTTGTTGGCTTACTTACATGTTTTTTGTTGGAATCTACGAAAACATTTGGTTATGGAACTGAACTTAGGCCTAGAGTCAGATCTATCCTTCAGGATTATGATAACTATGAAACAGATCGCCGCAGTCAAAAAGAGTGGGCCTCTATTATTGTTCAGGCTTTAACAGCTTGCTTTCTTGTTATTGCTTTAGCTTTTCATTTAGCTGAGGTTGGTATTATTGGGCTATGCGTAATTGTCCTTGCAACAGCCTTTACTGGAATTACATCTGAGCATGAGATTGGCCACGCTTTTGAAGAAGCTTTACCTTTCACAGCTTTGCTAGTGGTTTTTTTCGCTATTGTTGCCGTAATTGATGAGCAAAATCTTTTTACTCCAATCATAACTTGGGTGTTTACCTTAGAAGGATCATTCCAGACTGCAATGTTTTATCTTGCCAATGGGGTCTTATCAATGATAAGTGATAATGTATTTGTTGCAACAATCTATATTTCTGAGGTTAAGCAAGCTTTGGATAATGGCTCAATTACTCGTGAAACATTTGATTTATTGGCCGTAGCAATTAATACGGGCACTAATATTCCTAGTGTTGCAACTCCTAATGGCCAGGCTGCCTTCTTATTTTTATTAACTTCAGCATTAGCTCCACTGATTCGATTATCTTACGGTACGATGGTCTGGATGGCCTTGCCTTACACAATAACCATGAGTTTGGCAGGGTTTTTCGCAGTTTATTACTGGCTATAAGAAAAAAATGAATATCACTATATATGTTTTTTATATATAGTTTTTTAAATCAGAAGTATAATAAAATTATATATTACTAAAAATGTTTGACTTAGAAAACACAAAAATTTCTATCATTGGCCTTGGTTATGTTGGCCTTCCGTTAGCTGTCGAATTTAGCAAGCATTTTCCTACAATTGGAATCGACGTTGATCTTAATCGAATTCAGGAGCTTTCATCGGGAATCGATTCAACGCTGGAGGTGTCGAAAGATGCTCTTTTATCCGCAAAGCATTTAGCATTTACGAACCGCTTTGAAGAAATTGCTGATTGTAATGTTTATATAATAACTGTTCCTACACCAATCGATTCTGCTAAAAGGCCTGATTTGAATGCATTACGCTCTGCTTCTGAAGCCGTTGGTTTAGTGCTGAAAAAAGGCGATATAGTTATTTATGAGTCAACTGTTTACCCTGGCGCTACGGAAGAAGACTGCGCCCCAATTTTGGAAAAAAAATCAAACCTTAAACTGAATAAGGAATTTTATCTTGGTTACAGTCCCGAACGTATTAATCCCGGTGACAAAGAGCATTCACTTACAGACATAAAAAAAGTCACATCAGGTTCTTCACCTGATGCCGCAAAGTTTATTGATAGTCTTTACAGAAAAGTTATTATTGCGGGCACTCATTTAGCATCGAGTATACGTATAGCTGAGGCAGCTAAAGTTATTGAAAACACTCAGCGTGATGTAAATATTGCCCTGGTCAATGAGTTAGCTCTTATTTTTGGGCGCATGGGCTTAGATACTAAAGAAGTGCTAGAAGCAGCTGGAACTAAGTGGAATTTTTTAAATTTCAAACCCGGATTGGTTGGCGGCCATTGTATTGGCGTAGATCCTTATTATTTAACTCATAAATCACAGGAGTTTGGCTATCATCCGGAAATGATACTTGCTGGCCGACGGATTAATGACAATATGGGCATATATGTTGCATCTCGCGTGTTGCACCTTATGGTGCAGCATGGAATTAATATGCCCGAAGCGAATATTTTAATTATGGGTATAGCCTTTAAAGAAAATTGCCCTGACGTGAGAAACACTCGTGTAGTCGATGTCGTTAATGAGCTGCAAAATTATGCTTCCAAAGTTGATATTTATGATCCATGGGTGAATAAGCAAGATGTTGAAAGAGAGTACGGCTTAAAGATTACTAATTCTGCCCCCAAGTTAGGAATTTATGACGGTATTATAATTGCTGTAGCGCATGAAGAGTTCTGTGCAATGAGCCAAGAGTCCATTCGAGCGTTTGGAAAAAAGATTCACATTCTTTATGACATAAAAAATATTTTGCCTAAATCTGCCGTTGATGGCCGACTCTAAATAATGAAAGTTCTTGTCACTGGAGCCGCTGGCTTTATTGGTAATGCTGTTAGTAGGAGATTGCTTAATCGTGGCGATACCGTTGTTGGCCTGGATAATCTTAACAATTACTACGATGTTTCTCTTAAGCAAAGCCGCCTTGATTTAGTTCAAGACCATCCCTGCTTTCAGTTTTCTTTGCTGCATTTAGAGAATGCTGATGGTGTTATGCAGTTATTTAAAGAGCATAATTTTGATCGCGTTATCCACCTTGCCGCGCAGGCTGGAGTTAGATATTCGATTGAGAACCCCCGAGCTTATATTGACAGCAATATTGTAGGCACTTTAAATATCTTAGAAGGTTGTCGACATTACCCAGTCGAGCATCTTGTCTATGCTTCTTCAAGCTCTGTTTATGGCGCTAACACTAAGATGCCATTTTCTGTCCATGATAATGTCGATCATCCATTATCTCTTTATGCCGGTACAAAGAAGGCTAATGAATTGATGGCTCACACTTATTCAAATTTGTATCAGCTGCCAACCACTGGGTTGCGCTTTTTTACCGTTTATGGGCCCTATGGTAGGCCTGATATGGCATTGTTTTATTTTACTAAGTCAATACTTGCTGGTGAGCCTATAGATGTTTTTAATTACGGAAATCACCGCCGTGATTTCACATATATAGATGATATTGTAGAGGGAATTATTCGTACGCTTGATCAAATAGCAACATCTAATAGTGAATGGAATTCAGATCAGCCAGACCCGGGCACTAGTTTTGCCCCTTATCGACTTTACAATATTGGTAACAGTCAGCCGATTGAGCTAAATCATTATATCTCAGTCATCGAAAATTGCCTTGGTAAAAAAGCTCAAAAGAATCTTTTGCCTTTGCAGCCTGGCGATGTACCAGATACATTTGCTGATGTAGAGTCATTATCGCGAGATACCGGATATCTCCCAGGCACAACAATAGAAGATGGAGTCAGTCGTTTTATTAATTGGTATCTTGATTTTTACAAGATTGATTTATCTTCAAGCTGACAGGTTTTTTTATTCATGAGTACTGATTCATTGCAACCAGATAAATCTTTAGCATGGGCAAAGTTACAAGATCATCTTGCCGAACTAGAAAGAAATAAATTAGATGAACCAGAAACTAACTCTAATAGGTATGAGGATTATTCAGTCAAGTTAGATGATCTGTTAATTGATTTTTCACGTATCAATTTAAACTCAAATACTCTTAAATTACTTGAAGAGCTTGCAGAAGAATGCCAAGTGCAAGAAAAAATCCAGCAGCTTTTTTCAGGTGAGCAATTAAATTTTACAGAAAACAGGGCTGCATTGCATTCAGCGTTAAGAGGAACAGAAACAGAGATTGAGGGGTTGGCTGAGATTATTCAGAAAGAGCTTGATGCTTTTTTAAATTTTGCTGATTCTGTCCGCGATGGCTTAGTTACTGGCAGCAGCGGAAAAAAATTTCAAACCATTGTAAATATTGGTATTGGTGGCTCTGATCTTGGCCCTCGACTCGTTTCGCAAGCGCTTTCGAAAACTAATAGCTTATTGGATGTTTTTTTTGTTGCAGGCGCTGATGGAATTGAGCTTGAGCATGCTTTAGTAAATGCTGACCCCGAACAAACGCTTTTTATTGTTTGTTCAAAATCTTTTGATACGAGGGAAACGCATATTAACGCATATGCTGCTCGATCATGGCTGCTTGAAGCCTTTCCTGAGGTCATTGTCGCTGAGCACTTTGCTGCCGTTTCCGCTAATAATTCAGCTATGGATGATTTTGGATTCAAGTTAGATCGACGTTTTAAGATATGGGATTGGGTTGGCGGTCGATATTCGATTTGGTCGGCAGTTGGTTTGTCTGCCGCTATTTCTATTGGTAGTGATGCATTCCGAGAGTTACTCAAAGGTGCTCGTGACATGGATAAGCATTTTTTAAATGCACCATTCGCTGAAAATATTCCATTGTTGTTAGGGATGGTTGGCATATGGAATCAAAATTTTTTAGCTAAAGATACAAATATCGTTTTACCTTATGACCATCGGTTGAAAATCTTGCCTAGTTATTTGCAGCAACTTTTTATGGAAAGCCAGGGTAAGACAGTTCAGGTAAATGGACGAAAAGTACCAGTTTCAACAGGTATCCCTTTATGGGGCGCAACGGGTTTTGATGCACAACATTCTTTTTCTCAGTGGTTGCATCAAGGTTTTTCTGATGCGGTGGTAGAATTTATTGGAGTGGTTAATAAACCTTTAGAAAAATCAGATGAGGGCAGGTTGTTTTCTTTAGCAAATATCATGGCCCAAGCTGATACGTTATTTCAGGGCGAAGATACGTCATTACCTTACAAGGCTCATCTTGGCAATCGTTCTTCTGTATTAGTAATATTAAGGCAACTTAATGCATATAGTTTAGGCGCATTGTTAGCACAATATGAGCATAGAGTGTTTGTCCAGTCCGTCGTATGGGGCATCAACCCTTTTGATCAGTGGGGAGTGGAATTAGGAAAAAAACGAGCAAGCCAATTTTGTGATGCTCTAATCCAAGCTAATGAGAATAAACTGCCAGGTGTCGGCCAACAGATCCTAGCATGGCTAAATAATCAGAAATAAAAATATGAAAAAAATTACAACAATCTTAAGGCTTTATAGATGAATCTTTGTGTTCATGGAACTGGTTATGTTGGTTTAGTAACAGCAGCTTGTATAGCAGATACTGGGAATAATGTTATCTGCGTTGATATTGATGAAGGCAGGATTGATAGACTGAAAAATGGAGAGATTCCAATTTATGAGCCAGGACTGGAAGCAGTTTTTCTTCGCAACCTTAATGAAGGACGATTACAATTTACCACCAATGCTGCTGAAGGGATTGAATTTGGGCTTTTTCAATTTATTGCTGTAGGCACGCCTCCTGATGAGGATGGCTCTGCTGATATGCAATATGTACTTAGTGTTGCCGCCTCAATAGGCAACCACATGAATGAATATAAAGTTGTTGTTAATAAATCTACAGTGCCAGTCGGTACAGCTAATCGTATTAGTAATCAAATATCCGACAAGCTTGATTTACGCGGGATTGATATCGATTTTGATGTTGTTTCTAATCCTGAATTTTTGAAAGAAGGAGCAGCTGTTTCAGATTTTATTAAACCGGACCGAATCATTATTGGCACCAATAGCGAGAGAGCTAAAAATTTATTGCGGACATTATATGAGCCTTTTAATAGGAGCCATGATCGATTAATGATTTTAGACACTCCTTCTGCTGAGTTAACTAAATATGCTGCTAATGTCATGCTTGCTACCAAGATAAGCTTTATGAATGAGTTATCAAATTATGCCGAACTTGTTGGTGCTGATATCGAGCAAGTTAGATTAGGGATTGGTTCAGATCCAAGGATTGGCTATGAATTTATTTATCCTGGATGCGGTTTTGGGGGCTCATGTTTCCCAAAGGATTTGCGAGCCTTAATTCGTGCCGCTTCAGATTTAGGGCTAAATTCGCAATTAATAACCGCGGTAGAGGAGGTTAATCAAAAGCAAAAGCAAAAGCTCTTTGATAAGCTCAAATATCACTTTTCCGGGGATCTTGAAGGAAGAAAAGTTGCGCTTTGGGGATTGGCTTTTAAACCAAATACTGATGATATGCGTGAGGCCCCAAGTCGTTCTTTCATAGAGTCGTGCTTAGGAGCTGGCATTACCGTGAATGCATATGATCCAATTGCAGCTAATGAGGCTAAACGTTTATACAATTCAGAAGACAATTTATTTATTTGCGATTCAATGCTCCCCACTATTGAAGGTGCAGATGCATTGATTATTGCTACTGAGTGGGCTGAATTCCGGTCTCCAGATTTTGAGTTAATCAGAAACTCTTTGCTTCAGCCTGTAATTATTGATGGCCGGAATATTTATGACCCAAAGCAAATGCTTGAATTAGGATTTATTTATTATGGCATTGGCAGAGGAAAATCTAGTTAAATGTTTTATCTTAATGTTTTCAGAGCTGGAAAAAATTAATGCTCGAGGATGATCAAATTCAAGAAACCGTTATTCAGCCTGCAGCGAAATGGGGAATTATTGATTTTGCTGAGCTAAATCAATATCGCGATCTGATTTTTTTTATGATTTGGCGAGGTGTTAAAGTTGCCTATGCGCAGAGTGTTGGTGGGATTGCTTGGGCAGTTATTCAGCCAGCAATTCAGATAATTGTCTTTTCAATTGTTTTTGGCGGCCTGCTTAGCCTTGATACTGAAGGTATTCCTTATCCATTATTTACTACTGTTGCAGTTATTCCTTGGAGCTACATGTCCTCCGCAATGTCAACAGCTAGCAATAGCTTAGTAACTAGCTCTGGTATGCTCGGGAAGATTTATTTCCCAAGAGTGATATATCTTTTAGCCCCATGCATCGGCGGCTTAATTCCTTTTTTCGTATCTTTATTGTTAATTGTTGCTGTGGTTCTTTACTATCAAGTTCCGCCAACAATGCAGTTAATTTATCTGCCGTTATTTTTTTTCCTTATGATTCTTTTACCATTCGCTATCAGTTTGTGGCTTGCATCTCTTGCTCTTCGGTTTAGGGATGTCAAGATCGTAATGACTTACTTTATGAGAATGCTTATCTATACTGTCCCTGTAATGTACGCAAGTCACACCATTACAGAATCCCTAAGACCGTATTTTATTCTTAACCCTTATGTAGGAGTAATTGAAGGATTTCGTTCATGTTTGTTGGGCCAACCAATCTATTGGGACTCAGCAATTACATCTATTGTTGTTACGATATTATTGCTTTTCTCTGGTGCAATTTATTTTAGAAGAATGGAACGCATTGTTGTTGATGTAATTTAGATTGAAGGAGTTTCGGCTGTGCAAAAAGCACTTGAGGTAGATCAACTAAGCAAGCTTTATCGTATTGGTTCACCAAGTTACGCTAGATTTAATACATCGAACAAGCTTTTGCAATTACTCAGCAAGCCTTTACAAAATTACAGAAAATATAAATCTCTATATGTGTTTACAAAAGATGAGTTATCTGGAGAAAAAGATTCCCCAGATATTTTATGGGCATTAAATAACATATCTTTTAATGTTGACCCTGGTGAAGTTATTGGTCTAGTTGGTGCCAATGGCGCAGGCAAGTCCACGTTGTTAAAAATATTATCTCGCGTTACTCCGCCCACTAAAGGCAAGTGTATAACTC
This sequence comes from Pseudomonadota bacterium, assembly GCA_036155675.1. GTDB lineage: Bacteria > Pseudomonadota > Gammaproteobacteria > Steroidobacterales. The sequence goes on from JAYZVL010000056.1 coordinate 16,032, forward strand.
GAGGAAGGCTAAGTTGTTTGCTGGAAGTAGGAACAGGATTTCATGGCGAGCTTACAGGCAGAGAGAATGTTTATTTGAATGGCACAGTTCTTGGAATGCGAAAAAAGGAGATTGATAAGCGATTTGATGACATTATCGATTTCTCCGGGGTCGGGAAATTTGTCGATACTCCGGTGAAGCGTTACTCCAGCGGAATGAATGTTCGACTAGCTTTTTCCGTGATGGCTCATCTTGATCCTGATATTCTGATTGTAGATGAAGTATTGGCAGTCGGAGATGCTGAATTTCAGCGTAAATGTTTAAATCGAATGGGAAGCGTAGGCAAGAGTGGAAAAACAGTCCTATTTGTTTCTCACAACATGGCTGCAGTTACTCGTCTTTGCGACCGAGGTCTCTTGATAAGGGATGGAGAGGTAATCTCTGATTCATCGGCCGCCGACGTGGTTCATCAATACGTTACTTCTAGCGGCAATGAAACTTCTGAAAGATTGTGGCCAGATATTAATAGCGCTCCTGGAGATGATAAGGTCCGATTACGATCAGTCCGCGTAACAAACTCTTCAATGATGCCGCAAAGTGTTATTAATGGGCGTGACACTTTTGGTATGCAGTTAACTTATGATGTGTTGGAAGAAGGTCAAGTTTTGAGCCCATATATTACACTTGTATCTGAAACCGGTTTGGATTTGTTTTCAACTGTTGATTCCGATAACACCGCGGATAAGATTGCCCGAAAGCCTGGCAGATATAAAAGCACTGTTTGGGTTCCCGGTCATCTGCTAGCTGAAGGAACATACTACATGCGTGTTGTTATGCGATCAGTTAAAAGCCAATATCGACCTTTTACCGAAAGAGATATTGTTGTTTTTACGGTTGTTGATGAAAGCTCAGGTGATTTTGGTACTGGTTGGTGGGAGGGGCGGCCTGGTGGTGTTATTCGCCCTCAATTAGATTGGGCTACAGAATATATTGAGCCTGAGATGGCAATGGATATATAACTGAGCAGTTATTTTAAAAAATCAAAGTTCAGGTTTTTCTATAAAATAACGAACATAGAACCCAAATTCATTGCTATCTCTTGTATCTAAAGGTTCTGTAATGTTTGGGTCTTCTGCACCTTCAGGTAAATCTAGATCAAAGCTTCTGCCGTTTTCTCTCTTACGGTAAATATATTGCCCGCCGATAGCCCAGTTCTTTGATATTACCCAATCAATTCCAATTTCACCCTTTATGCCCTCATTTTTAGTTTGAACATTTTGGAAATTAATTGATTCTTGCTCATAAGCTATAAGCGAAGTATCAAATCTCAAAAAATCTGTGATTTTTCTTTCAAATTTTACTTTAAATTGGTTTCTTTCTTGAGGCGTACCAGTAGAGTTAGGGACAACACTTCTAAGTAACGAAAGAGTTAGATCGCTTTTTTGAAAGTTTTTCTTTAAATCAAATTCCAAAATAGTACTTTGAATAGTCCGTTCACAGTCATTGTATTGAAAAACATCAAATGGATTAAAAAGGTCATTTGGGTCAGGGACATTCCCTATGTCAACAATGCTACTGCAATTGCCGCCTAGGTTGTTATTAACATCCGCTGGGTCATCCTTGGCAACAATCACCCCACTGGATTTTGTATCAGATTCTTGTCGACCAACGCGTGCTGATAATCGTAAGTCAGAATTGATCTCAAGCGAGTAGTCTAGGTTAAAGCTGATCCCATCCGTCTCGTTTTCAAATAAAAGAGGGTCTGTCTCACGTAAGAGTCGATCAGATTCATTAGAGCTTGCAAGAGCAAAAAAGCCTAAAGTCTGTTTTGGGCTGATAATTCTCTGGTAAGCAATGGAGACAGAGCTTAGGTCTTGGTCAGCGCGGTTTGTAAAATCTAGTGAATAATCTATTTTTGATAGGCTAGCACCAAGGCTGAATTGATCAAGTTCACTGATAGCCCAGCTAAAGCCTGGATTGATGGTGAACCTGCTGCGTGTATCATCCGCTCTAAATAAGCTTCCCCCTGTTGCTATATCTGATATATCTTCACTACTAAGAAGCCCCACATCTTCTATTCGAAACCCTAGTGACCAATTAGTTCGGTCTTGAATCCACTGGCTATTACCAGATAGATATAAATTGGTATTCTCAAGGTCCTTAAATGCGTCATCAGGATAGTAGTTTTGGCTGACGCGAGGCGTAAGAGTTAATCTAGTATTTTCTGTAGCACGAATAAGGTCAAATTCAACTGAGGCATTTAAACTTTCTGCGCTTTGAATATCAAAAGGATCACCGTTTAAAAAGGTTTCGCTGCGGAGGGTAGGGTTATCATTGGAGCGACCAGTAAGCCTTACTTCAGAACCCCAATCCCAAGATGCTGCAAGACTGGTACTAAAAGGCATAAGAAAACTAAACGCAACAACAAGCGTAGAAAACTTAAAAGCGTCATTTAATATCTTGGTCATATCTAAACTTCTGAGAGTAGCCTAACCCTATTAGCACTTTTAAGGAACAACTATAACATCACCCGCTTTTAACATAATGTTTTGATTAAGGTTTTTACCTTTCTCTACATCCCTATAACGAAATTCAATTGATCTTTGGGCGCCATTTTCGCGCCTTAAAATTTTAATATCATTAACCTCTGCAAAAGCTGTAGTTCCACCAGCTAGACTAAGCGCTTGCAAAACATCGACCATCGGATTTATAACGAAATCCCCAGGCTGATTAACCTGACCAATAACATAGATTTTATTGCCATTTATTTGAATTACTGCAACGCTCACAACTAATTCTGGAATGTATTTTGATAGTTCGCTTTTAAGTTGTTGGCGAATTTCATCTATTGATTTATTCGTTGTATCAATATCCCCAGCCAGAGGAAATGAAAATTTTCCATCTGGCCTTACAAGAACTTCACGCTGTAGGTCTTCCTCACGCCAAACTGAAATCGCAAGTATGTCTCCAGGATTAATTAAATAATCAGGTGTAGTCGCAGCAGAAATCGACTCCCCATCTGATTCATTATTAGTTTGAGCGAGAGCTAATGTGAAATTAGCGCTTAAGAGAGCCGTAGCTATAACTCCGGCAGATACAACCTTGCAAAACCGCATTATTATTCCTTGTAATTTTCCTTTTAAAAGATATTGCTTGAAAACAATCTAGAGTGCCTAGTCTTTATTCTCAATACAAATATTAAGCTTATAAAATCAATTATTTGATTAGTTTATCTGTAATATTTTTTGTTATCTCTGATTCTCTGTTTAAAGTTTTCTAGTTTGACAGCGTCATTCTTCCAAAGCAAAGGTTTTGGGGCCGGGTTCTGCCTGTGGTTACCGCAAGTATGTCGGTTACATTGCCTCTATTAAATCTAATGCCTGTACCGTCATTTACTAATTCGTTTAAATTTACATTAATTAAGTTACTGCCGGGCTTTAACGTTAATAAAGTATGCGCCCAATCGTCATCAACATAAGGATCTTTTGCTGCATCTAGCCGGATAAGGAAAGGTAGCTCAAGATTTGCACCCGACCATATTTCTAAATTTAGTTGCCGATACTTTGACCAATTGGCATATAGATCCGTAAATGCTACCCCAGTAAAACGTCGACGGCTTGTTCTCACATGAAGGCAATTTTCGCCTTTAAAGTCAGAAAAATTCTCAGGCGCTGAAGCATAAGTTAATCTACTACGAATATTTGTTACAAAAGGTCTTGACCATCCGAGCTCAGGGGAGAATAGAATTGGAAGCTCTGAACTTTGACCAATATAAGCTTTTAACATCTTGATAACCGGCCATGTAACTGTTGCAAATAGGGGGAAACTAATAATTAAACTTAGAATCGCTACCTTAAGTTTTTTTTCGGACGGTCGAGAAAAATATTTCCAAAACAATAAACCGGCGATTGAGATTGAAATACCAGCAACATCGCGTCCAAGATCTTTTATATCTGCATTACGCCCCCTAACATCCATTTGCATTAATTCACTCATTCCTGCAAATGCAATTGAAAACAACGCTGCGGATATGATAGTTAAAGTAAAGCTAAGTTCTGGCTTGATCTTAGTTATGGTCCAAGTGCTCACAAGCATAATGACAGCAAATAACCATAAGTGCCCCCAGTTATAAATTTCAAACCAAAAATAAGTATTAGCAGGTCTTGGTACCCAGCGGAGAATCGCAAGAGTCATGCAAATGACGAACAGCATAACCGTCATTGCGATTAGCTTAACTCTTAATGAGTTGTGATTTTTTCTAACCGATTCAGCCATTACTTAAGTAATTTTGATCCACGCGCTACTAATAACAAATCGATCGAGGATTAAATAGCGCCCGCAAATCTGACCAGAGAGGCCAGCATTAATTTCTTTTGTTTGAGGGGCTGCCAGAAAACTCCCAGCCAATTCTGATTTAAGTACTTTCATTTCCTGAAAGTCTACAAAAAACCCTAATTGCGGAAAGATGCATTTATAGATGGACTCCTTAATACTGAAAAGAATTTTAGATTCCGTTGGATCAGACCATTCCTTTTCATCTGATCGAAGAATCATCTTTGCGAGGTCGGCTTCAAGAGGCACTGAGGATTCAATATCGATTCCAATTGAGTCAATATTATATTTATGCGCAACGACCGCCAAAGCTATTTCCTCTGAATGGCTAATACTCCCTGTTACTCCTTCAGGCCAAATGGGCTCACGATTTTTACCAACATAAATTGCCTCTGCATCCTTTCCTAATTTCATAAGGGCTTTACGAGCGCAGTATCTTCCGTGAATAAAATCATTTTTTCTTTTATCGATCATTCCATCAGTTTGATTGATTTCTCCTTCTAAAAGGAAGGCATCATTAGGAAGGCTTTCAGAAAAGTGGCTTTCTGAGTCAGCGGGTATGAGCTTATTAATACTTTCCTGGAATTTTTTCGAAATCGCCATTTGTTAAGTTTGCCTAATATGCTCTTGTGTGCCAACGTTTGGGTTTGCTCTGTTAGAATAAAACTTCAATCTACATAGTAATTATGGTTTATTCAGGATGCTAAAAACACGTTTTGCTCCCAGTCCATCTGGTTTCCTGCACATTGGCAGCGTCAGAACTGCCTTGTTTTCATTTTTGCATGCTTCTCATCATCAAGGATCCTTTGTGTTGAGAATTGAAGATACAGATGAAGCTCGTTCTTCGAAGCAGTCGATTGATGCAATTTTAGAGGGTATGCAATGGCTTGGTTTGAAATGGGATGAAGGCCCTTTCTATCAGTCGCAGAGGTATGATCGTTATAGAGACCTAGCCAATCATCTAATTTCTGAAGGTAAAGCCTATCGATGTTATTGCTCTAAATCTGATTTAACTAAATTACGCGAAGAGCAAATTGCCCAAGGAAAGAACCCAGGCTATGACGGACGATGTAGAGACCGAATAGAGCCTGAACCCGGGATTGACCCAGTGATTCGTTTCCGCACTCCTGATGTTGGTGATGTTTCTGTCAATGATCTTGTGCGGGGCCTGGTTAAGATTGATAACGAAATGCTTGATGATTTAATCATCATGCGCGCCGATGGAGTCCCTACTTTTCATTTTGCTGTGGTGGTTGACGATTCTGATATGGGTATTACGCATGTCATTCGCGGTGACGACCATCTTAGCAACACAGCAAAGCATCTTCATATAATCGAAGCGCTTGGTTTCGATCGACCGCAATTTGCTCACTTACCTATGATTCTTGGCGAGGATGGTGTGCGTTTGTCTAAAAGACATGGCGCCCTTAATGTACTTGATTATCGTCAACAGGGTTTCTTGCCCGCAGCTGTCTTGAATTACTTAGCTCGATTGGGTTGGTCAAGCGGTGATCAGGAAATTTTTAGCTTGGAGCAATTAATCAAGCTATTTGACGTTTCAGATGTCAATGCATCTGCGGCTAAATTTGATCCTGATAAACTGCTTTGGCTGAATCAGCAATATATTCTTTCTTCTGATCCTGAAAATTTACTTCCAGGCTTGATTGATCAATTTGAATCATTAGGCATGGATATAAAAAACGGACCCAACCCCATTGATGTCATTATTTCATTTCGTGAGCGGGCGCAGACTCTTAGGGATATGGCAGCCAGTGCAGCATATCTTTATACCGATGAAATTGAGTTAGAGGCTGCTGCGGCAAAAAAACATTTGCGCCCAGCTGTTAAAGAGTTTTTGCAAATTGCACGAGATCGTTTTGTTAATCTCGAACTTTGGGAAGCTGAGGTGATTCGAAAAGAAGTGCAATCGGTTGCAGAGCAGCATGAAATTAATTTCGGAAAAATTGGCCAACCTTTACGCGTTGCAGTAACTGGAGGAGGAGTATCACCTCCTATTGACCTAACTCTTGAGCTAGTTGGTCAGGCGCGTTCAATCTCACGTTTGGATAAGGCATTAAGTTACATAGAGCAAAGAATTGCTTCTGCTTGATCAATTCTTTAATTCCTGGAGAAAATGATGAGTGCTACCGGTCAGTGTTTATGTGGCGCAGTGACTTATATTGCAAAAGATGTTCATTATGCATTGCATAGTTGCCACTGCAAGATGTGCCAGCGATGGTATGGCGGACCAGCATTTGCTGCGCCAGTTGGCAGCATCACCTTTAACGGAGAAGAATTTATCAGGCGATACAACTCATCCGATTGGGCGGAACGCGGGTTTTGTAAAAACTGCGGTACAGGTTTATTTTTTCGTATGAAAGAAACTGACCGCTATTTTGTTGGTATGGGGACGTTTGACGATTTAGCTTTATTTAAACTGTCAGGTGAAATTTACATTGAGCACAAACCGTCAGCATATGATTTTGTTGGTGACCACCCTCGAATGACAGGGGAAGAATTTACTGCGTTCATGCAAAAATTGGGGAACTAAAAAAATTTCGTTGGTACAACCATGCCAAGCTAGGGTATATCAGCGCCAATAAAAGAAAAATACCTTTGTAAATTATTGATTACAAAGGAAAGTATGGCGTCCCGTAGGGGATTCGAACCCCTGTTGCCGCCGTGAAAGGGCAGTGTCCTAACCTCTAGACGAACGGGACATGATCAATCTGGCTATAATTTATAATTTGGTGGAGCTAGGCGGGATCGAACCGCCGACCTCTTGCATGCCATGCAAGCGCTCTCCCAGCTGAGCTATAGCCCCAAGCTCATCGCGGCGAGACTCTACGTCAGGCCTCATGAACTGTCAAGGCGCCTATTATTGTATAAGAAAATACACAGGCATATTATAGAAATCTTTAAACCTATGCTTTGTAACTCTATGTCTTATATGTAAAAATGTTTTAATTAGTCTGATACAGTCAGCTTTTTATGCGCCGTTTGGGTTTAACGGCCGGGTTTATTGGTGAGATTGTTGTTGAACTTAGTTTATTTTTTTGCGGCCTTTGCTGGAGCTTCGCTGGCGCTATACCTGTTGTTAGTTGGCCGCAGCTATATCCTGCGTGCTCAGGTTATTGCGATTGGAGCTGCTACAACTTTTTGGGGTGGGTGGTCGCTAATATTTAATGACCAATCTAGGCTGATTAAAAGTAGCAGTCTTTTGCCAGAGTTTTTTTTGATGATTAGTTGTTATTCTCTTGTAGAAAGGCTTTTAAAAGGTCCCTATCATCAATCTTTACCATTGGCCGTTCGAAATAGTTTACGTCTTGTTTGGGTACTTGCGATTGGTCTCATAGCTGTAGCATTTATCGATGAATCTTGGGTAATGAGAATACTTCCGCAGGAAGACGTCTTGTTGCTCACGGTTCTTATCCTGGCCTTTCTTGGCCAAGCATTGGTTACCCAATCATATGCTGATGCGGTTATTGAGCCAAAAATTCAGCTAATAAATATTTCAGCTGCATTAACTTTATTTCTTTCCGGCATGATTCTGATTTACGGCGCAGCTTTCTTAACCGGAATAATTCCATTATGGCTAGAAGGTTTACGTTGTTTAATGATTGTTCTTGCCCTTTATCTCTTTATGGATAGCGTGAAGGGTAATTCTCAGTGGGCATTAGCAATTTTTATTTCTCCTCAAGCTCGAGCCTACGCACCACGTGTAGTCACTTCAGCCATTGCATTCATAATGCTACTTGCTGTTTCGTATTTATTTCAGAACCCATCGGAAAATTTGATTTTTTGGCCCTATCTAATTACTTCATTAATTACATTTTCATTATTAATCATTTTGTTTTCAGGACGGTTGCGCAAATATTTGAGTGTTTATGCAGGTAAGAATTTTTTACCATTTCGCTATGATTATCGCGGTGAATGGCTGAGGCTTACTGATTCACTGGCAGCCTCAGGCCCTGAATTACCGGAGCGCTCTATAAAAGCCCTTGCCCAAATTGTTGAAAGTCCTTCTGGTGCATTGTGGCTGTTGGATGAGAATCTAGGTCCATATTTACCTAATGCATCATGGAACATGAGAAATTTTTCGGAAATCCTTGTCCCTTCTGATGACCCCGTTATTGAATTTATGAGAAATAGAAATTGGATTTTGGATACAGCTGACCGTAACAGAAGGCCCGATCTTTATATTGAGTTAGGCCAACCGGATTGGTTGCAATATTTACCCGAATCATCTCTTATTGTGCCCCTATTGAATGGAGATAATGCGATTGGATTTGTGGTGCTTATGCAGCCGGATCCAAAATTTAGGTTAACTTTTGAGGAAATCGATTTATTAAGAACTTCCGGTCGTCAGGTTGCTGCTCATTTAGCACAATATCAATCCGATCGACGTCTTGCGCAGTCTGAACAGTTTGAGGCTTTCAATCGACTTACAGCTTTTGTGATGCACGATCTTAAGAACTTAATTGCGCAACAATCTTTGATGGTGAAAAACGCATCACGCCATAAGGATAATCCCGCTTTCATCGATGATTCCATGGTCACTATAGAAAGTTCAGTTATTCGTATGCAGAAGCTTTTGCAGCAATTGCAAACTGGTGAAACAGAAGGCTCTATTAAGGATGTAAGTTTGATTAGTTGTGTTAAAGACGCTATTGAAAAGTGCCAATCTCAAAATCCTGAACCAAATTTAATTTATGAATGTAAAGACCTTAATATTCATATTGATTCGGAGCGATTTACCGCGATTCTTGCTCATCTAATACGTAATGCTCAAGACGCAACAGGTAATGATGGTAGTGTGCAAGTTAGTTTGTCTAGAGATGAATTCTTAGCCAGTATTGTTATTCGTGATGACGGTTGTGGGATGGAAGAAGAATTTATTCGCAGTCGATTATTTCGTCCTTTTGATACGACTAAGGGAAGCCAGGGGATGGGTATAGGGGCTTATCAAGCCAGATCATTTGTAGTTGCTTCTGGGGGATCAATGATTGTACGTTCTACACTTAACAAAGGAACAACGGTTGATATACAGTTACCTGTTGCTCCTGCATTAGGGAAAATTTAATGACCTTTAAGTCTTTATTTATTAGGGTTTGATTTTGAGGGATAAACAAAAAAAATTACTTATTGTTGAGGATGATCTAGGTCTTCAAAATCAACTTCGTTGGTGTTTTGAGGATTATGAAGTCCTATTGGCCGAAAACCGTGAAACAGCCTTAGAAAAATTAAGACGTTTTGAGCCACCAGTGATTTTGCAGGATTTAGGTTTATTTCCCGATTCAGAAGGAGTTAGTGAGGGCTTCGCAACCCTGGAGGAAATTTTGCGCTTGGCGCCCGACGCTAAAATTATTGTTGTAACGGGTCATGGTGATCAAGAAAATGCTCTTCGAGCAGTTGCCCTAGGAGCGCATGACTTTTATCAGAAACCGGTTGAGATAGAAATCTTGAAGCTAATAGTTGATCGTGCATACTATATATTTTCGCTTGAGCAAGAAAATACTCGTTTGCTGCGTCAAGAAAGCCAATCTCCTCTTGATGGCATTATTGCTTCTAGTAAGAAGATGCTTGAAGTTTGTCGAATGGTTGAAAAGGTTGCTCCGACTAATGCAACGACGCTTTTATTTGGCGAGAGCGGCACCGGAAAGGAATTATTAGCTCGATCACTGCACTCAATGAGCCTGCGCCCTAAGAAGCCTTTTGTTGCAATAAATTGTGCAGCTATTCCTGAAAATCTTCTTGAAAGTGAGCTTTTTGGCCATGAAAAAGGTGCATTTACAGGCGCAGTTAAACAAACTCCAGGTCGTATTGAAACTGCTGATAATGGAACATTGTTACTCGACGAAATCGGAGATATGCCGTTAGCTTTACAGGCTAAATTATTGCGCTTTCTGCAAGAAAGAGTGATAGAGAGAGTTGGTGGAAGAGAAGAAATTAGCGTCGATGTAAGAGTTGTATGCGCAACTAATCAGGACCTTCAGATAGCTATAAAGGAAGGAAGGTTTCGAGAGGATTTGTATTATCGGATTAGCGAAATAACTATTCAAATTCCTCCTTTGCGTGAACGTAAAGGAGGGCGGCTCATTCTTGCGCGGAGCTTACTGGAGAAGTTCTCTTCTCAGCATAACAAATCCTTCAAAGGTTTTTCTCAGAGTGCGCAAAATGCAATTCAGAACTACGATTGGCCCGGCAATGTTCGTGAGCTTGAAAATAAAATTAAGGGGGCAATTATTCTGGCAGAAGGTAAGTATGTTGACGCATCGGATATGGGCTTAGAGAAGGTAGACGCTATTTCATTTAGTTTAAATTTACGTGAGACTCGTAGATCGGCAGAAAGTGAAGCTATTCAAAGTGCACTAATTCATGCATCAGGAAATATTTCTAAGGCGTCTAAACTACTTGGTGTCACTCGACCTACGCTTTATGATCTTATCGAGAAATATGAGATAAAAGACCCTTAAAAGAAATTATTCCACTGGATGATCGAGAAGGTAGCGTTCCCAATTCAGGGCGCTTTGAACAATTTTGTCCAGGTCATTATAAATTGGAGACCATCCAAGTGTATCTTTAATTTTCCCTGCGACAGCAATAAGTTCTGGTGGGTCTCCAGCTCGTCTTTCGGCTTCTACAGTTTCCAAAGACCCTTTGTTGGCTCGCTCTACCGCTGCAATGACTTCACGTACGCTGTAACCACTTCCATAACCGCAGTTAAGGATTGTTGATTCACCCCCTTCGTAAAGATAATTCAGCGCATCTAAATGTGCTTTTGCAAGGTCCTCAACATGAATATAGTCTCTAATGCCTGTGCCATCCGGGGTTGGGTAATCAGTACCATATATATATAATTTTTCTCTTTTACCAACTGCTACCTCACAAGCGACTTTGGTAAGAAGTGTAGATTTTTTAGTAGATTGTCCAATTCTGCATTTGGGATCTGATCCCGCAACATTAAAATACCGAAGCGTTAAATGATTCATTGATGACGCCGCACACAAATCACGCAACATCCATTCCGTCATCAGTTTTGATGTACCGTAAGGATTTATTGGCGATGTAATTGAATCTTCATTTGCTTTTCCATTTTCAGGTATGCCATATACAGCTGCAGATGATGAAAATATAAAGTGCTTTATTTTTGCTATTGCTGCACATTCTAGAAGGTTTTGACTGGAGCAAGAATTATTTGAATAATATTTTAGAGGATTTTCGACAGACTCCGGAACAATAGTGTGAGCCGCAAAGTGAATTATGCTTTCTATATCATAAGTGTTTAATATTTTGCTTACGAGCTCTTTATCGCCGATGTCACCTATAATCAGTTTACCGTGAAGCACAGCTGATTTATAACCGGTCGAAAGGTTATCTAATATAATGACCCTATGACCAGCCTCACCTAATTGCCTAACAACATGACTTCCAATATAGCCTGCGCCACCAGTAACCAAAACGCTTGTTTTTGACATCAGTATTCTTTGGGTTTATTTAATATATAGATATTTCGTTTAATCTAAAGAATTATCTATTAATAATTCAATCTTTTCCAACTAAGTTAATTTTGACGAATAATTACCTAATGCATCATTCGTGAAGGGTTTGCAAATATGATACATAATGATTTAAATCTTCAGCCACAATTTATCAGAGTGGAAAACCCACATTATCCTGTTCTTTTAGTTTGCGATCATGCCAGTAATTTTATTCCGAACGTCTATGATGATTTAGGGGTTAATCCTGATTTATTGGACTCTCATATTGCCTGGGATATTGGTTCTGCTGATGTAGTCAAGGCATTATCAAATGCACTTGAAGTGCCCGCAATCCTTTGCAGTTATTCACGCCTTCTTGTCGATTGCAATAGGGCGCTTGATGATTCATCAGCTTTCCCTGAGTTTTCTGGGGGTGTTAAAATTGAAGGAAACATTAATTTAAGCGAATCAGAGCGGCAATCTCGAGTGAATAATATTTATTGGCCGTATCATAATCTAATCCATAAACAGCTTGAATACATAAAGTCCAAGAGGGCTGTTCCAGCATTAATTGCAATTCATACTTTTACACCTGAAATGAATGGTAAGAAACGACCTTGGCATCTGGGGCTTTTATGGGATAAGGATCAAAGGCTTTTCAAGCCACTTATGAAACGATTATCCTCAGAAGGAGATACCTTTGTGGGTGATAATCAACCATATTCAGGCAAAGAACCAGGTGATTTTACGCTTGATCATCATGCTGAAGACTTAGGTTTCCCGCATGTGGGAATTGAGATTCGACAGGATTTAGTTAGCTCTAAGTCTAAAGCAATTCAATTTGCTAATTTATTAGCATCTGCACTTGAGGACATACTTAAGGACGAAAAGCTTTATAGCTATCGATAAAAGTCTTGATTAGCAATTTATTTCATTTATCTGAATTTTTGAATTAATTACTAGAATATTGATGTTTAGTGATCAGAATTTACCTAGTAAGTCCACAACTCTTGTTGCGTTAGCACCAATGATGCAACGCACTGACCGTCATTTCAGGTTCATGATGAGATTATTGTCGCCTGATCTTCGGCTTTACACTGAAATGATTTCGGCTCAGGCTTTAATTCACGGTGATGCCGGGAAGATATTATCTTTTAATAGTTTAGAGCACCCTATTGCACTTCAATTGGGGGGAAGTGATCCTTTGAAACTTGCAGAAGCAGCAAAAATTGGAGCAGATCTTGGCTATGATGAGATAAATTTAAATATTGGCTGTCCAAGTGACCGGGTTTCATCCGGTGGTTTTGGCGCTTATTTAATGGCGCAACCTCATCAAGTTGCTGAATGTGTTGCAGCTATCAAGTCAAAAGTCAGTTTGCCGGTGAGCGTAAAAACTAGATGTGGAATTGATGATCAGGATAGCCATGAATTTGTATCAAGCTTTATTGAAACTGTTTCGAAGTCTGGGTGCGAGTTTTTTATTCTTCATGCTCGTAAAGCAATACTGAGTGGCTTAAGTCCTAAAGAAAATCGTAATATACCCCCACTTCGATACCCATTTGTATACAGTCTTGCTAAAGAATTTCCTCACTTAAGAACTATAATTAATGGCGGCATCCGAGAATTAGAAAGCATCCATCAGCATATGCAGCATGTTGATGGTGTCATGATTGGTCGCCAAGCTTACAAAGATCCTTATTGGATGGCTCAATTGCAAACACATTTCATAAATGATGCAATTGGCCGTAAGTGGTCTCCACCATCAAGGGCTGAAGTTGTTCAGGGTATGGCTATTTATGCTCAAAATGAGCTTAGCCAGGGCGTCGAAATTAAACAAATTATTCGACATATGTTGGGCCTCTATAGTGGCCAATCAGGTGCTCGCAAATGGCGTCGTTTTCTTACCGAGAAATCACAACTTCAGGGTCAGGATGAGAATTTGCTGCTTGACTCACTTAATTTCGTTGAAAGATCTTGATAGCGAAATCTTATTCTATTCTAGCTACAATGAAGTTATTTATTGGGACGTTTAGGCTATTAAAAAGAATATTAAATAGCCCCACGGAGTAATCAGGTTTTGAACACAAATAAAAAAAATAAGCTTACCATGGCGGAGCAAGCTGATCGCCACGAGCTTTATGAAAAGTCTGTCCAGAATGTTGAGGAAGAATGTGATTTTATGATCGCTACTTTCAATAATATTCGAGGCCGCAAAGCAATAAGTTTCCGCGAGGATTTTTGCGGCACAGCGAGTGCAGCCTGTGAGTGGACAAAGCGAGACAAAAGTTACACGGCTCTAGGTGTGGATTTTGATAAGGAGGTTCTTGACTGGGGTCGCTCAAACCATCTAAGTCAATTAAGCCCTGACCAACAAGCAAGAATCAAACTTATTCAGTCTGATGTATTAAAGGTAGAGACTGAAAAGCAGGATATCGTTGGCGCATTTAATTTCAGTTATTGGGTTTTTCAAACGCGCCCACTTATGGTTGAATATTTTCGTCGAGTTTATGACTCTCTAAAGGATGATGGTATTTTCTTTTTAGATGCATTTGGAGGTTATGAGGCCTACGAGGAAATGAAAGAGAAAACTAAATACGACGGTTTCTCATACATTTGGCACCAAGCAAGCTATTCTCCTGTTTCTGGAGAAATTATCTGTCATATACATTTTAAATTTCCAGATAAATCTAAAATTAAAAAAGCGTTTACTTATATTTGGAGGCTCTGGAGCCTGCCAGAAATAAAAGAGATGCTGGTTGAGGCTGGATTTAATAATCCGATAGTTTACTGGGAAGGCACTGATAAAGATGGTGAGGGAGATGGTGTATTTACTCCGGATGAAAAGGGCGAAGCTGATGCTGGTTGGATTGCTTACCTTTCCGCTGAGAAATAATCTAATTGCCCGTTAAAATCTTTTTTACTTATACATAACCTACTAGCCTTAAATTTTATTTCTTTGGATGATTGGAAATGCTTCATGGACAAGAGCTTGCTGAATGGTTTGCTAAAGAAAGCCCACTGGAGTCTACCTTAGAGGGTTTTGCACCACGTTTGGGTCAAGGGGAAATGGCTCAGGCTATCTCAGATTCGATTCTAAATGGGCAAAGTCTAATTGTTGAGGCAGGAACCGGAATAGGCAAAACCCTTGCTTATCTTATTCCAGTTTTATTGTCAGATCATAGGGTTATTCTGTCGACCGGAACAAAAACATTACAGGATCAATTGTTCTATAGAGATTTACCTGTCGTTACTGATTCAATAGGCCGGCCTTCTAAGACAGTGCTTTTGAAGGGCAGATCTAACTATTTATGCTTACACCGATTGGATGCCGCACAAAATGCTTCATTAGGAGCCGAGCTTGCAAAAGATTTAAATAATATTGTTTCCTGGAGTCAGCGGACACGCACCGGAGATATTGTTGAAGTTGATGATTTATCTGAGGATTCTTCTATTTGGCAACAGGTAACTTCTACGCAGGAAAATTGCCTTGGGGCAAAGTGTGATTTTTACGACCAATGTTATATTGTTTCTGCA
>JAYZVL010000057.1:0-10271 GCA_036155675.1 Pseudomonadota bacterium
TGAATAAACTTTTTATAAGGTGTTATTTTTAAAATTATTATGATAATCAATTATTTATAATAATTAATTTTCATCAATTAAGTTGATTCTTCGCACTAGAGGCCATGACGGTTTGGCGGTATCATGGAAACCTTGTTGTTAATCGCGTAATCACGACTTTTGCTTTGGTTTTTTGATCTGGATGCGTCTCTATTCCTAATTCAATAAATACCATCTGCTTTTTTATTTTTTTTACAAGGAAGCAAACGTTTATGGCGGGTCATTCCAAGTGGGCGAATATTCAGCACCGTAAGGGTGCGCAGGATAAAAAGCGTGGAAAATTATTCACCAAGCTGATTCGAAATATTTCGGTAGCAGCTCGATCGGGCGGTGATGTCGATGCCAATGCTGCTTTAAGAACTGCCATTGATAAGGCTAAAGCTCAAAGTTTACCTAAAGACCGAATTGAAGCGGCAATTAAGCGCGGCAGTGGTGAACTTGATGGCGTTGATTACGAAGATATTCTTTATGAAGGTTATGGGCCTGGTGGAGTTGCAGTTATGGTTGAGTGCATGACTGATAATCGCAATCGAACGGTGGCGGAAATACGCCATGCGTTTACAAAGTTTGGCGGTAACTTAGGCGCTGATGGTTCGGTTGGCTACATGTTCCAGAAGGTGGGATTGTTTGCTTTTTCCTCGGGCGCCAATGAAGATCAAATTATGGAAGTGGCTATTGATGCGGGCGCAGAAGATGTGTTGACTGATGACGAAGGCAATATCGAAGTCCTTACGGCGCCAAATGATTACGAAGCCGTTAAGATCGCAATCGATTCAGCAGGCATTAAGCCTGAGATCTCGGAAATTACGATGCGCTCTTCGGTGTCAACTCAGCTGAACGAGGATGAGGCTTCCAGTATGATGAAGCTGCTTGAAACATTAGAGGATCTTGATGATGTGCAAAACGTTTTTTCTAATGCTGAAATATCAGATGAACTGCTTGCTAAAATCAGTTCTTAGCAACCAACCTAAAAGGGCGGCTAAAAAACTGTGAGACCTTGGACTCGCATTCTAGGCATTGACCCCGGTTTTAGAATAACCGGTTACGGAGTTATCGAAAGCAATGGTCAGGAATCACGCTATGTTTCAAGCGGTATTGTTGAACCCCTTAAAGTTGATAACCCTTCCGAGCGTTTAAAAATCATCTTTGATGGCATCAGAAATATAATAGGAGAATTTCAGCCGAATGAACTTTCGATCGAGAAAGTTTTTATGCATCGGAATGCTGACAGTGCGATAAAGTTGGGGCAGGCAAGGGCGGCTGCTATATGTGCTAGCTTTGATGCTGAAGTCGTGGTTTACGAATATGCGGCTCGAGAAGTGAAAAAAGCCATTGTCGGTAAAGGCGCAGCTCAGAAAGATCAAGTGCAGCACATGGTGCGTATTTTGCTTAATTATTCTGAGCCACTTTCAAGTGATGCATCGGATGCGCTTGGCATCGCTCTTTGCCATGCTCACTTTAGAAGCAGTGCATTGAACTTAGCAGAGGTTATGGGATGATTGGTTTTGTTCACGGTCGACTGGTTTCTAAACTGCCACCCACCCTGGTAATTGATGTGAATGGTTTGGGTTATGAAATCGAAGCCCCTATGTCGACTTGTTTTGCTTTACCGGATGTTGGTGAGGAGGTGCACTTAATCACTCATCTTGTCGTCAGAGAGGATCAGCATACTTTGTATGGATTTCTTACTGAGCAAGAACGTCATTTATTTCGAAACTTACTTAAGGTAAATCGTGTTGGCGCTAAACTTGCTTTGGGTGTTTTGTCAGGTATCAGCGTTTCGGGATTTATTCGATCGGTGCAAGAAGAAGACCATGCTGCGTTATCTAAGTTGCCAGGTGTTGGCAAGAAGACTGCCGAAAGATTGGTTATTGATATGCGCGATAAATTTGATAATCCAGAACAATCATCTGGGTTTAATATTCCGGCCGAAGAAGCTATTGCCAGCGGGTCTCGTCGCGAAGCATTCAGCGCACTTACTGCGCTTGGTTACAAGCCAGCAGAGGCCAGAAGAATGCTTGATGACTTAAGTGAAGAATTTGATACAACAGAAGAGATATTAAAAAGTGTTCTACAGACTGTGGCAACCGGTAGTCAGCGAGGTGAATGATGACAGATCCGGAAACAAATGATCGTTTAATTTCTCCTGATACAGAGCCTCAGGAAGAGCTCATTGAGCAGGCGATTCGACCCAACTCTCTTAAAGACTACATTGGTCAAGAAGCGGTTAAAAAACAGCTTAGGGTTTTTATATCAGCAGCTCAGAAACGAGAGGATGCTCTAGACCACACTTTAATATTTGGTCCGCCTGGTTTAGGAAAAACCACGCTTGCGAATATCATTGCGCGTGAACTGAAAGTTAATTTGAGGCATACGTCAGGACCTGTGTTGGAGCGCCCCGGGGATCTTGCTGCCATGCTTACAAGCCTTGAGCCAGGAGATGTACTGTTTGTTGATGAGATTCATCGTTTAAGTTCAGTGGTTGAGGAAGTCCTTTATCCAGCTATGGAAGATTTTCAGCTCGACATTATGATAGGTGAAGGCCCAGCTGCCCGTTCAATCAAGTTAAATTTAAAGCCTTTCACATTAGTTGGAGCCACCACTCGCGCGGGGCTTCTTACTTCCCCTTTACGAGATCGTTTCGGGATTGTTCAGCGGCTTGAGTTTTACAGTGAGACAGAATTACTTTCTATTGTTGATCGCTCAGCATCGATTCTTAATGTAGGGATTAACGAGGAGGGCGCCATGGAGATCGCCGCAAGATCTCGTGGAACCCCGAGGATTGCAAATCGTCTTTTACGTCGAGTGCGAGATTTTGCTGAAGTTGAGGCCAATGGTTTTATTGATCGTGATACAGCCCATGCTGCCATGGAGTTGCTGGAAGTAGACCCAAATGGCTTTGATATCATGGACCGCAAATTGCTGCTAACAATTATTGAAAAATTTGGTGGTGGCCCTGTTGGTATTGACTCAGCAGCAGCAGCTATAGGTGAAGAACGAGGAACGATTGAAGATGTTATTGAACCGTTTCTTATCCAGCAAGGTTATTTGATGCGGACACCAAGAGGACGGGTGGCATCAGCACGCGCCTATCAGCACTTTGGATTACCGGCAAAAACTTTGGCAGAAGACGAGCAGGATTTGTATTCCGACAATAATATTTCTGAAACAAAAAAATGAAATATTTGTGAGTTAATATTTTGGAATTCGATCAATCATGGAGGAGCATACCCGTTAGAGTTTATTATGAAGATACGGATGCTCAGGGCGTGGTCTATTTTGCAAATTATTTACGTTTTATGGAGCGAGGCAGAACGGAATGGCTTCGAGCGCATGGCGTTCAACAAAGCGAATTGATGCAAAACTTGAACTTATGTTTTGGGCTGCAAGATACAAACATTAAGTTTATAGAGCCTGCTCGATTTGATGATAGTTTAATAGTTCAAACGCGTGTTACCGATGCTCGTGGTGCTCGAATAAAGTTTGAGCAGTGTGTTCGTCGTCATTCAGATGATGGGGAATTGCTCGCAAGTGCAGATTGTGTTGCAGCATGTTTGACTGCCGATGCTTATCGACCGACTCGTTTGCCACAAAATTTATTTAGCTTGCCATCGGATTAATATCGACTTTTAAGGAGTAAGAATTCAATGGGACCGGATACATCAGTTCTAGATCTTGTCATCCAGGCAAGTTTTGTTGTGCAGTTGGTGATATTGATTTTATTGGCTGCATCGATTGCTTCTTGGGCAATAATTTTTCGTAAACGCGAGGTGATTAAAACAGCTGACCTTGAGTCAAATCATTTTGAAAGCAGCTTCTGGTCGGGCGGTGACATTGAGGGTGTTTATCGAGAAATTCAGTCTTCCGACGCTGCGCCTCATGACATGGCCGGAATCTTTGAAGCCGGCTTTACTGAGTTTTTACGTTTACGTGAGCAGACCAACATAAGTCCCGAAAGAATTCTCGAAGGCTCGCGCCGCGCCATGAGCGTTGCGCAAATGAGAGCCACTGATCGTTTAGAAGAAAACCTTGAGACGCTTGCTACCATCGGTTCAACCAGTCCTTACATAGGTTTATTTGGAACAGTATGGGGAATCATGGGCTCTTTCCAAAGTCTTGGCGCTGCAAAAACCGCGACTTTGGCTATGGTAGCTCCTGGCATTTCAGAGGCTCTCATTGCAACGGCTATGGGATTGTTTGCTGCAATTCCTGCCGTCATCGCTTACAACCGTTTTGCCGATAAGGTGAATCGTCTTGAGCTTCGTTATGACACCTTTGCAGAAGAATTATCAACAATGCTGCAGCGATATGCTCATAAGCAAAACCAATTAAAGGGTGTCGATTAATGCGAATGAATCGACGCCGACGTTTGATGGGTGAAATCAACGTGGTTCCCTATATTGACGTGATGCTTGTATTGCTGATTATTTTTATGGTCACGGCGCCTTTATTAACTCAGGGTATAGAGGTTGAATTACCTGACGCGGCATCCGAGCCACTGCAAGATGAGTTAGAGCCAATCATTTTATCCGTTGACGCGAAAGGTAAACTTTATCTAAACCTTGGTGACAATGAAGATCAACCGAAAGAACCTGCGGAAATCGTTAGACTCGCTGCAACAGTGATACAGAGAAAATCAGATATAGCGGTGCTTGTTAAAGGCGATGAAAATGCGTCTTACGGCCAGGTGATAGAGGGTATGGCTTTGTTGCAAAGAGCGGGTGCAAATAAGGTGGGTTTTCTAACTGATCCCGAAGCAGTTAATTTCTTTGAGCCGAACTAAGGCAAGAACGAATCGCCGTAAACCATGGCTAAAAGTTACTTATTTAATGTGATTACGTCTAAGCAAAGACGGCCTTTGGTTGTGTCGGTTGGATTGCATTGTGCGTTGTTTTTAATGATGGCCTCAAACATTAATTTAATGGGTGATCAACGGCCAAGCAGTCTAATAATTGAAGGCGCTTTGGTTGATTTAGATAGTTTAAATAAACCGCAACCCCTCGAAGATAAACTCCTCGATGAGTTAGAAGCGAAAGCGAACCGTGAAAAAGAAATTGATCAACGTGAAGCCGAACGGAAAAGAGCAGAGCAAAGGCAGGAAGCTGAAAAGCGTGCACGGTTAGATGCAGAAAAACGTGAGCAAGAGCGATTGGCAGCAGAAAAACGTGAGCAAGAGCGATTGGCAGCAGAAAAACGTGAGCAAGAGCGATTGGCAGCGGAACAGCGCGAAAAGGAAAGACTGGCGGCTGAATTACGACGCAAACAACTTCAGCGAGAAGCTGAATTGAGTGCTGCGCTTGCAGCAGAAGAGGAACAGTTTGCGGCAGTGAATGCAGGCGACCAAGCGCGATGGACGGCTTTGGTGGGGCAGAAAGTAGAACGGTACTGGGTTAAACCTGTCTCTGCGCCCGATAATTTAAAATGTGAAGTCTCGGTTTCAATCTTGCCCAGTGGTGATGTGGTTAACGTTCGAACAAATGAATGCAATGGAGATGACACATCACGACGCTCGATCGAGAATGCAGTTCAGCGAGCATCGCCTTTACCGCTTCCAGATAATTCAGCTGTTTTTGATCGCAACTTGCGATTTATTTTTAATCCGCAACAATAGGGTCTCGCGCATTTACAAGGAGGTTTGCGAGTGATGTTTCATGGGCTAAAAAAAGCCGGATTAATTTTAATTTTAGCTACCCCAAGTCTGGTGCTAGCAGAAGTTGTGGTTTATGTAACGAAACCCGGCGCTGATGCATCGCCTATTGCCGTCGTTCCTTTTAGTTGGCTAGGGACAGACAGAACCTTAAAAATTACTGATGTCGTTTCAGCGGATTTAACCAGGACCGGCCGTTTCACTTCGCTCCCTGAGGATCAAATGCTCCAAAAGCCAAACAGAGGAGCCGCCATTGATTTCTCTGATTGGCGAATTCTTGATATTGAAACCATTGTGGTCGGGCAGGTCAGGGCTGCGACCAAGGACCGCTTAAATATCAGGTTTTGGGTTTACGACGTTTTCAGTCGCGAATTGCTTCTTGGTTATCAACTAACTGCACCCATGAATAATTTACGCAGGACGGCGCACCAAATCAGTGATCTTATCTATGAGAAGCTGACCGGGGTCCAAGGGATTGCAGCCACGCAGATTGCGTATATTAACGTCCAAGGTTCTATAAATAACCGTAAATATAAGCTATATGTATCTGATTCTGATGGATTAAATGAACGTCTTTTGCTCGAATCCAGTAAGTCTATTATGTCTCCGGCATGGTCTCCCGACGGACGCAAGCTAGCTTACGTGTCATTCGAGAGCGATCATTCTGAAATCTGGGTACAGGAATTGCGTTCGGGCGCACGCCAGCGAATTTCAGCGAGAGCTGGGATTAATAGTGCCCCAGCATGGTCACCTGACGGCAAGAGGCTCGCTATGGCTTTATCAAAATCCGACGGCAATCTCGAGATTTACATTCAGGATATTGCAACCAGTATGCCCACTCGTTTGACTTTTGCATCCTCCATTGACACCGAGCCGAATTGGAGCAGTGACGGAAAGACTATCTATTTCACTTCAGATCGAAGCGGAAGCCCTCAGGTTTATAAAGTTAGCGCTAGTGGGGGCAAAGCTAAACGAGTTACTTTTGAGGGCAGCTATAACGCCCGACCCAGGGTATCTCCGGATGGAAATAAAATTGCAGTCGTGCACAATGTGCGCAGCAACTATAGAATCGCAGTAGTTGATGTTGATCGATCGTATACTCAGGTGATAACAGAGGGCGCGCTGGATGAGTCACCGAGTTTTGCCCCGAATGGCGAAACGATTATTTATGCCACACGCGACGGAGAAAATGGTTGGCTTTCGACCGTTTCTGCAGATGGAAGATTTTCACAGCGCCTTAGTGCCGTGAAGGGAGAGATAAGAGAACCAGCTTGGTCTCCCTTTTTAACTAGGTAATTTTTTTATTTTATTGTTGTATCAATATAGAAGGAGCTCATCATGAAGAGCTGGAAGGTTGTAATTTTAGTTTCTTACTTATCAATAGCCGGTTGCTCAGGTTTGTCTAATCTTGGCGGAAATAGCGATGCATCTAAATCAGGTTTAGATGAAGCCGATGGTTCTGATGTAACGACTTTTGGTAATGATAATTCCGCAGGAAGTTCTGGCGTTGCGATTGGCGGGGATGGAATTTCTCTGGTTATTAATGATCGCATTATTTACTTTGCATTTGATTCATCCGCTTTGGATGATGCGTCAACAGATCTGCTTAAACAGCACGGTCAGTATTTAGCCGACAATCCAAGCGAAAGCGCACGCTTAGAAGGTCATGCTGATGAGAGAGGTTCACGTGAGTATAACCTTGGGCTTGGTGATCGCAGAGCCGCATCGGTCCAGTCCCTATTGCTTTCTCAGGGCGCCTCTCAAAGTCAATTATCGACGGTAAGTTTTGGTGAGGAACGACCTGTTGATACTGGAAGCGATGAGATGAGTTATGCCAAAAATCGACGCGTAGAAATTGTTTATGGACGTTAATGATTTTTTAACTGCTGCAGTTTAATAACCTGTATTTGGGAGTTTTGTTTTGATAAATCGAGCTGTATCTTCAGTCGTCTACTTTATTATTTTGATTGCGTTTGCCTTTAATCAAGCTACGGCGCAATCAACTCGAGAGAGGTTGACGTTGCTTGAGCAGCAAATGACACAAGTTGAACGCGTCATTGCTAATAGCAATGACAGTCAGACTGATGTTGTGCGCCAATTACAACAATTGCAGGAAGAAAATCAATTGCTCTTAAATCAAATTGAGACATTGCAATTTGAAGTTGACCAGGCAGCGAATCGTCAGAGGCAACTGTATATCGATTTAGATGAAAGGCTGCAGCTGTTATTAACGAATGTCGCAGGACTTTCACTGAATACAGATGCTTCATTAGCGGATGCAGATGAATTGCTTACTGAGCAGGAAGGTCAGGTCCCACTGCTTTTACCTGTAATTGCTTCCGCAGAGGATGATTATCAGGCGGCATACGATTTAATTAAGCAACGTAATTATCCTAAGGCAGAAACGGCATTCACCAGCTTTCTTGAGACTCACATTGATAGTGATTTGCGAGGCAACGCACAGTATTGGCTGGCCGAAATTAGTTTAGTGCAACAAGATTTCACTTCGGCCTTAACTGGCTTTCAAACTGTTATTGATCTTTATCCAACCTCTAGGAAAGTTCCGGATGCATGGTTGAAAATTGGTTATTGCCATGATGAGCTGAATCAGCGCGATGAGGCTCTTAGGTCGCTTAATTTTTTAGTGTCTCAATTTCCTGAGACCACAGCAGCGTTACTTGCCAAAGATCGAATAAAAGCAATTAATTAGACTCTTTGATAATAATTAAATTTATTTGTGTTGTTCTTTCCTTAAAGTATCTTTTATGAGTAGTTGAGTTATGCCGCAACGTCGTGATGAGCTTCCCGCCGATAAAAGAATACGCATAACTGAAATCTTTTACTCTATACAAGGAGAATCAAGACCGAGCGGATTCCCAACTGTTTTTGTGCGTTTAACCGGCTGTCCTCTGCGCTGCCAGTATTGCGACACTGAGTATGCTTTTCATGGCGGTGAATGGTTTACATTTGAGCAAATCCTTTCTTCGGTTGGTGAATACAAACCCACTTATGTTTGTGTAACCGGAGGAGAGCCACTGGCGCAAAGTAATTCTTTGGGGTTGCTTAAACAGCTTTGTGATTCTGGGTATTCGGTCTCGTTGGAAACCAGCGGTGCATTACCCATCGAAGAAGTTGATCCGCGCGTTACTGTGGTTATGGATGTTAAAACACCCGCTTCAGGTGAGCAGTCGCGTAATTTGATTGGCAACCTTGATCTCCTTAAATCAAAGGATCAGCTGAAATTTGTCATTTGCGATCGAAACGACTACGAGTGGGCAAAGCAATTTATTACCGATAACGCATTAATGGATAAATGCTCGGTATTGTTTTCACCAAGTCAGCCTCAGCTCGAAGGAAAAGAATTGGCGGAATGGATATTGGCAGATCGATTGGCAGTAAGATTCCAAGTGCAACTGCATAAGTACCTTTGGGGTAATGAGCCAGGGCATTAAATTATGAGCAATCGATGAAGAGTGTCATTCTGTTATCCGGCGGTATGGATTCCGCAGTGGTTTTGGCGGTTGCTCGAGAGGCTGGCGATGAATGTTATGCGCTTAGTCTTAACTATGGGCAGCGACATGAGGCGGAATTAATTGCCGCAGCAAATTTAGCGGAACAATTTAGAGTTATTGAGCACCGAGTGTTGAGTATTGATATCGGTCAGCTTGGAGGCTCCGCGCTAACCGATAAGAAAATAGATGTTCCGCAACCAGGCAGTGAGGGAATTCCTGTCACTTATGTGCCCGCAAGAAATACTGTTTTTCTTTCACTGGCATTATCCTGGGCTGAAGTTTTAGATGCGGATGCTATCTACACCGGTGTCAATGCAGTTGACTATTCTGGTTATCCGGATTGCCGCCCTGAGTACATTGAATCATTTCAGACGATGGCCAATCTTGCCACCAAAAGAGCGACAGAAGGTCAGCCAATTGAGATTCGAACGCCTTTGGTGAGCATGAGTAAGGCTGATATCGTGCAATTGGGTGATGAATTAGGGGTCGATTTTGTTAACACGGTGTCATGTTATAGCGCATCTGAAGTTGGATTGGCTTGCGGTCAATGTGATGCTTGTGAATTACGCCGTGAAGGATTTATTGCTGCTGGCATTGATGATCCAACACGCTACCGGTAAGATTCGCGACCAGATCAAGAATACTCAGTATCTTTAATGTTTGGGGGTATAGCTCAGTCGGTAGAGCATCGGCCTTTTAAGCCGCTGGTCCCAGGTTCGAATCCTGGTGCCCCCACCATCCTAGGTTCTTATAACAATTATTCAGGTGCCACTGAATTTGCGTGCTGGTATCGAAAGGGCTATAAAAAACACTTAATAACAGGTGGCTTTGGAGATTTCTAGATGAATGCAGGACGAGCGTTAATCTTTTTATCGGTGGCTCTCTTTTTTGTCAACGTCGCGCCAGTGTATTCGCATCACTCCGAAGCGTCTCAATTTGATCGGGATGACCCGGTCAGTGTGGAGGGGGTTGTTTCGAAACTAGAATGGACTAACCCACACGTCTGGTACTACGTCGTAGTGACGGACGAGAATGGCGAGGCGACGACTTGGGGTTTTTCGGGTCTTCCCCCG
>JAYZVL010000058.1:0-8910 GCA_036155675.1 Pseudomonadota bacterium
GTTGACCGAAAATATAGGGTGCCATTTTCGGGTTCCAGTAACGGGTCTGATGTCCAAAATGGATACCAGCTGCCAGCATCTGGCGCATTGATACGTCAGCCATTATTTGCTCCTTTTTGGGTTTAGCCTCCATATACTCCAAACGGCAACTCTGGCGGATTAACCGCTAAAGCACCCAGCCGATTGTGTCGGTATATGTGTGGATTAGATTGCTTAAAATGCGCGCGCTTTATACCATAGAGTAATCATCGCAACAATGGACTGACCGCCTCGTAGCCTTAGAAAAATTGAATATCAACGATAATCAATCATAGTTAGGGAGTAATTTAACCCTAGGATCTCTCCACGTAAGCCAGAAATAAGCATATATGAGAAAAAAAAATAGCCTATTTAAGAATATTTAACTACATGAAAATAGTAATTAAAAATCCTGAAGAGATCGAAAAAATGCGCATTTCTGGCCGTCTTGCTGCAGATGTCTTAGACATGATTGGTAACCATGTAGAGCCAGGAGTAACCACTGAAGAATTAGATAGAATTTGCCATGATTACATTGTCGCAGAGCAAAAAGCCATTCCTGCGCCGCTCAATTATCGTGGCTTTCCAAAATCCATTTGCACATCAGTAAATCATGTTGTCTGCCATGGAATCCCAAGTAAAGAAAAAATTCTTCGGAATGGGGATATCATTAATATCGATATCACTGTCATTAAAGATGGCTTCCATGGTGACACCAGTAGAATATTTTTTGTTGGGTCAGTATCTGCACAGGCAAAGCGGTTAGCAGAAATCACCCATGAAGCGATGTGGAAAGGCATTTATCAAATCAAATCAGGTAATCAATTAGGTGATATCGGTCATGCTGTTCAAAGCTTTTCCGAAAGCAATCGATATAGTGTAGTTAGAGAGTATTGTGGTCACGGGATAGGCCGAACTTTTCATGAAGACCCTCAAGTCCTTCATTACGGTAAACCGGGAACTGGCCTAACCCTAGAGGCCGGAATGATTATTACGGTTGAGCCAATGCTCAATGCTGGGCAGCGTCAGGTAAAGCTTCTTGGTGATGGTTGGACAGTAGTGACTAAGGATCACTCCTTATCGGCACAGTGGGAACATACTGTGCTGGTTACTAACGAGGGCTATGAAGTTCTAACGCTAGGAGAAAAAGCTCGGCACGCAGTTAGTTAATTCGAACCAATAATACCTATTGAAAAAGACTACTAAAAAAATGAACCAAGCTGCAGATTCAGAATTAATAGATGATCAGGGAGCCCCGGCCCATCAAAAATTTCTTACTGGCTCCGGGGGAAGTTTTGACTGGAAGCATATTGATAATTGGCTCAATGCTGAAACGAAGAAACCTCTAAATCATTACCTTGCATTAGTTCAAACCACAAATATTGCACTTAAGGAAAGATTTTTTGACGGAGTTAAGGTCGATAAATTACTTCAGGAAAGATCTATTGTTACAGACAAGATTATTGTTGCGGCTTTTAAATTATTTCTCAGTAATGATTTAAAAAAAATCGCTCTTATTGCCGTTGGCGGTTATGGGCGTCAAGAACTACACCCTGGTTCAGACATAGACTTGATGCTGCTTGGCTCTGAAAAACTTAATAGTAAAAAAGAAGAAATTGCAGAACTTCAGGCATTCCTCTGGGATATTGGGCTTGATTTAGCCTTTAGTGCTAGAACAATTAAAGAATGCAAATCAGCATGCAGCAGCGACTTAACTGTTGCGACAAGCTTAATGGAGTCTAGGCTCCTTTGCGGCCCAAAAAAACTTTATGAAAAAATGATGTTAGAGATCGCGCATCCGAATATCTGGCCAGCTAGAGCTTTTTTCGAAGGAAAAATTAAAGAACAACAAAAAAGACATCATCAATTTGATGATACTGCATATAACCTAGAACCTAATATAAAGAATGGACCAGGATGTCTTAGGGATATACAGAATATTATCTGGATAGCAATGCGGCACTTTGAGACAGGTGATTTAAATCAACTTGTAAAACTTGGTTTTTTAACTGGCGCTCAATTACAGATTTTAATTCAAGGTAGAAGTTTTTTATGGAAAATTCGCTTTGCCCTGCATGCGATCACCAACCGTAAAGAAGAAAGGCTCCTTTTTGAATACCAAACACAGATTGCAGAAATGTTTGGTTATCAAAATGCATCCTATAGCTTAGCAGTAGAGCAATTAATGCAGCTTTATTATCGAACTGTTATGGATATTAGCCGACTAAATGAAATGCTCCTTCAGCTTTTTCAAGAGGCAATTCTGCTAAATCCAAATGCTAATATAGAACCACTAACACCTGAATTTGAAATTAAAAATGGGTTTCTGCAAGTCTGTAATGATAGGGTTTTTACCAATAACCCCTCTGCACTGTTAGAAATATTTTTACTGTTGCAGCAAAACCCAGAACTTAAAGGTGTTAGCGCACGAACTATTGTTCTAATTAGAAGAGGAATTCATCTTATTAATGATGAATTTCGTCAATCACCTCAAAATCAAAGATTATTTCTTAATATCATCAAAGCTCCTGAAGGTGTAACTCATGAACTTCGGCGCATGAATCTTTACGGAGTTCTAGGACAATACATTCCGAGCTTTGGAAGAATTGTTGGGAGGATGCAATATGATCTATTTCATGCCTATACAGTGGATCAACATACACTATTTGTAGTGAGCAATTTACGTCGTTTTGCTTTAGATAGATTTAACCATGAATTCCCTCGTTGCAGTGAAATAATGCAGCAATTGCAAACTCCTGAAATTGCCTACCTTGCTGGGCTTTTTCATGACATTGCCAAAGGTCGCGCAGGAGACCATTCGGAACTTGGTGCAGTTAGTGCAGAGGAATTTTGTCTACAGCATGGGATGAGCTTGTACTAATCTAGACTTGTAGCATGGCTTGTTAACCACCATCTTATCCTTTCAACAACAGCACAAAAAAAAGACATTAACGACCCAGATGTTATCCGAGGTTTTGCCCGAATTATAGGTGATGAAACTCATCTAGATTACTTATATTTATTAACAGTTGCAGACGTGCGCGGCACTAGCCCAAAAGTATGGAATAGCTGGAAGGCACAACTTTTTGAAGAAACTTATGAATTAACAAAGCGTGCGCTTCGACAAGGACTAGAAACACCAGTTGAACAAGATCAACTGATTAATGAGAAAAAGAATCAGGCTCTTGAGCTTTTAGCTTCCTATCAAATAGATGCTCAAGTAGCAAAAGAATATTGGGATAAACTGGGAAAAAATTATTTATTCAGTTGCAAGCCTGAAGAAATTGCTTGGCACACATCATTGATTCTAAAAGGCCCCACGTCAGAAATTAATCATTCTTTAGCAATTAAAGATATAGAAGGTCAGATCGGCACAAAAGTTTTAGTTCATGCCGATCAAGAGCAATTCGCTTTTGCAATTACAACATCTCTATTTGATGAATTTGGTCTTTCAATCACGGATGCTAGAATTATTCCACTGAACACTGGACACAGTTTATCTATCCATACAGTGCTCGAACAAAACGGAAAAGCTATTGATGAATCCTTCAGAAAAGAAAAATTATTACGGAAGCTAAAATCTTCCTTTGGTATCAAAGATTCCGAATCTATAAAAATTACTCGCAAGATTCCACGTCAAGCACGAATGTTTCGTACACCAATCCAAGTAGAATTTGCTACTGATAACTTGAATCAAAGAACCATAATGGATCTTATCACTGGTGATCGGCCTGGACTATTAGCTGAAATCAGTAATGTGCTTCGCGATAATGGGATATGGATTCGTATGGCAAAAATCGTTACTGTGGGAGAACGTGCCGAAGATGTATTTTATATCACAACAGAAAATAGCAAGCCGCTATCGGAAACACAGCAAGATGAATTACGAAAAAAACTAATTAACGTAATTGATAACCAAGACATGTGAAAATCAATGTTAATTACTTATATTATAATTACTAGGATTAACAATGGATAACTTGCAACAAATTATTGAAGCGAATTTTGATCTACGCGCGAAAATAGATATGAGTAAACCGAACTCAGAACTTAAATCTGCGATTGATCAAAGTATTGAATTGCTTGATTCTGGCGAGGCGAGGATTGCCGAATCAAATGCGGATGGCTGGAAAGTAAATGAATGGTTAAAAAAGGCAGTGTTACTTTACTTCTCAACACACTCAAACAAAGTAATTTCTTCAGGCTATACAAAATTTTACGATAAAGTGCCTCTTAAATTCAGTGATTGGAGCACTAAAAAGTTTGACCAATCAGGAATTCGTGTTGTTCCAGATGCGATTGTTAGGAAGGGGGCGTTTGTCTCACGCAACACTGTGCTCATGCCATCTTACGTAAATATAGGTGCTTTTATTGATAGCGGAACGCTTATTGATACTTGGGCAACTGTAGGTAGTTGCGCTCAAATTGGCAAGAATGTGCATCTTTCAGGAGGCGCAGGTATAGGCGGAGTACTTGAGCCTCTTCAAGCCGCACCAACAATTATCGAAGATAACTGCTTTATAGGCGCACGCTCCGAAATAGTAGAAGGGGTAATAGTAGAATCCGGCGCAGTTATATCAATGGGTGTATATATTGGTCAAAGTACAAGAATTTATGATAGAGAGAATGACCAAATACTTTATGGTCGAGTACCAGCAGGGTCAGTTGTTGTTTCTGGTAGTTTGCCTTCGTCTAAAGGCAACTGCAGTCTTTATGCGGCTATCATTGTTAAGCGTGTTGATGAAATAACTCGCTCTAAGGTAGGTATTAATGAGCTCCTTCGGTCAGAGTAAAGAATTCTTATGCTGACTGTTTATGGCATAAAAAATTGTGACAAATGTCGTGCTGCGCAGAAATGGTTTGATGGCCGGGGCATTGATTTTCAATTTCACGATTTACGAACCGATGGATTAGATCTTAAGCAAATCAAGAAATGGCAAAAAAAATTGACTGGTGACGGCCTCATAAATCGACGAAGTCTAACTTGGAGAAAAATTCCTTTAGGTAGTCGAAATAATCTATCAGAGGCTCAAGAATGCGAACTTATGCTTGATTATCCTACTGTTATAAAACGGCCAATTGTTACTGGTAATGGTAAATTACATATTGGCTATAATGAAGAAGCTTGGAAGAAAATGTTTTGAATATTGACGCAAAGCAAGATAGCACAATCTCTTTTGCTATAGATCTAATTAAAAAAGCATCGGTATCGCCCGACGATAGAGGCTGTCAAATCATAATTGCTGAACGTCTTCAAAAAGCTGGTTTTCAAGTAGAACATGTGCGTATTGGCGATGTAGATAATCTCTGGGCATGGCATGGCAGCGACGGTCCAACTCTTTGCTTTGCTGGGCATACTGATATTGTGCCTCCTGGTCCAAGCGAAGAATGGGAAACTGACCCATTTAACCCGACAATCCTAGAGAATGAATTAAGAGGTCGTGGCGCAGCAGATATGAAAACAGCTCTTGCGGCGATGGTTGACGCAGCAGCATCTTTTATTGCTGAGAACCCAAACCATCATGGCACCTTAGCTTTTCTTATTACCAGCGATGAGGAAGGGCAAGCTCAAGATGGCACTAAAGCAATGATGGATTGGCTCGCTGAAAAGTCTATTAGTATTGACTGGTGTGTAATTGGTGAGCCGTCCAGTTCTAAAAAATTAGGTGATACCATCAAAATTGGACGACGTGGCTCATTGAGCGGAATGCTGAAAATTCATGGCGTTCAGGGTCATGTAGCTTATCCGCACCTAACTGATAATCCAATTGAGCGTTTTGCCCCAGTTCTTGCTGAACTCTATGCTCAAAAACTAGACGAGGGTAATAAATTTTTCCCCCCCACTCGATTCCAAGTTGTTCAGATTGAAAGTGGTGATGGCTTTCCAAATGTTACGCCTGGGGAACTATACACAAGATTCAATTTTCGTTACTCAACGGTTTGGGATCACACACGCCTGAAACAACATGTTCAATCAATTCTTGATTCGCATCACTTAGACTATTCTCTTGAATGGCATCTTTCTGGTGAGCCATTTTTAACTAAAGATGGTGAATTAATATCAACTGTTGAATCTGCAATTGAAAGAATCACAGGAATTAAACCTGAACGATCAACAGGAGGCGGTACTTCTGATGGAAGATTTATCGCCCCAAGAGGAATCGATGTTGTTGAGTTCGGTGCAATCAATTCAACCATTCATAAACCAAACGAATCAATTTTGATTGATGATATTGGCCGCATGTGTTCTGTGTACCATGAAATCATGCGAAATTTGTTAGTCTAATCAAATTTAAAAGGTGGCCAATTAGTCAATTTTTCGGAAATTATTCCAGCATCCAAAAACTAAAAGCAAGCTAAGAGATAAAGCAACCCAAGAAGGCATACTCAAACCAAGAAAAGACCAATCAACGATTGCGCACTCACCTGAACCACTTAGAACAATTTTCAAGACTTGACTAAATGGAAATGAGTTCAGCATAAAATCAAGTCCGGGCCCGCATGCTGGAACTTTTTCTGCGGGTAAGTTCTGAAGCCAGATATGCCTTCCAGCTAAGCCTATGCCAATGCCTGAGACAAAAAAGATAAGTACTGAATAGATCAAAGAACTAATACGGCTAGGATTATAAAGGGCAGCAATAAGAAAAATCGCACCTAGCGTAATAACGGAGATGCGCTGGAAAATACACAGGGGGCAAGGCTCGAGCCCTAAAACATATTGCGCAAATAGCGCATAAGACATCAATAAGGCACAGAAAAAACTCCCTATCCAGTTAAGCTGTTTTACCTTAAGATTCATAATTTAAATTTCCGTTGTCCTATATTAACTCGTAACCTTGTTTCGTATGTAATTAGGTATAGCATCGAAAACAGTAACGGTGTTCCCGAGAGCAAAATCGCACTTAGCTAATTGAAGAACTGCAGAAGCATCCAATGAAATATCTGGAAGATATTCAGCAATACGTGATGAATTAGTATCTAATAAGTCAGGAAAAGCATTCCATCCTGATCCAGCCACAAGCCAACCTTCGGGGGGTGCTTCATCCAAAATAATCTCTTCAGGGGTCATCAAAGAATCGTTTTTAATCACTCGAACTGGATCTTGAATGGAGCAATGATAAAGCCCAAGGTAACATTCGCCCATTCGCGCAACGAGGCATGGGGCGACGTAATCATATTCACTAGCAGTTTTAGCCTTATAGGCTAAAGCAGCAAGTGTGGACACCCTGCAAACGGGCAAACCAAGAGAATAAGCAAGGCCTTGGGCAACGCCAGCAGCAACCCTAACCCCAGTAAAGCTTCCCGGCCCAGAACCGTATGCTATGCAATCTAAATCATCGAGCGATAATTGGACATCATCAATCGCTTTCTGAATAGCTACATAGACTTCACTTGCGCTTTCTTTGGGCGAGCTCAACTGAACAACAGAAAGATCATTGTTATTAGATACCGCGATTGAACAATTTTCTGTTGCAGTCTCAACTGCAATGCATTTAAAAGATTCAGGCATCCATACTTCCCTTATTATAAAAAAAATCCACAGCGTCATAAATATTATTTGATATAGGAAAAGGAGGCAGGCTTTGTAAAAACTTTCTCCCATAAGATTTGCTTGTTAGCCTAGGGTCACAAATTACAACAACGCCATAATCTTTATTATCTCTTATTAATCTACCAACACCCTGCTTTAAAGCTAAAATTGCCTGTGGCAGCTGGAAATCGATAAATGGCTGCCCACCATCTCGAGCTATTGCATCCAATCGTGCTTTAAGCATTGGATCGCCAGGTGATGTAAAAGGAAGCCGATCAATGCAAACAACAACAAGGCCATCACCACGAATATCTACGCCCTCCCAAAAACTAGCAGTACCAAGCAAAATAGGATTACTCAATGCAATAAATTGCTCAAGCAGCTTTGACCGTGATGAATCGCCCTGAACAAGCAAGGGAAAACTCCAAGACTTTGACTTTTTTATTATTTTAGATGCCTGATTTAGAGCCCTATAACTGGTAAATAAAAGAAAGGCTCTTCCTTTACTGGCCATTATCAGAGGCAACAGTTTATCTAACATTCTTTTGGTATAGATATCTTCTGACGGCTCCGGCAAATCATTTGGCAAAATTAGCAACCCGGAATCTTGGTAATCAAATGGACTGGGAATTTTTAATTTATTAATCTCTTTTAAACCAAGCCGAGATTGATAATGAGAAAAATCATCCCCCACCGCAAGAGTTGCGGAAGTAAACACCCAGCTACAAATCTGATTACTCAGGAGACTACCTAGCTCAGTTGACGTGTCAACAGGAGTAAAATTTAAAGAGAAACCTCTCTTTGTTAAACCTAACCAACGCAGACCATCAACATCACTAGCAGAAACAATCTGTTCAATTCGCTCGGCTAAAACACAAATTCGCTCATAACAGCTTCTTAAGCCTAAATTACTTTCATCAACTGCTTGCAATTGATCAATAAGGAAGTCCAGATGGAGAATTAAGCTCTTAAGTTTCTTGCTAAAAGCCTTAGGAATATCAGACCAAAGAAGATTATTGCCAATATTCGGCAGACTAAGGCGAACATCTTGAGCTAATTTATTGAGCTTTTCAGCTGCTGGCAGCAATTTCTTGCTGAAAGCTATTTGACTGAATGCTTCAGTTTTAAGATCTCTTGAAAGATCAACTAAACTTCGGCTGCTAAAGGATACATTAAAGAAACCTTGTGCGATTTCAGGAAATTGATGTGCCTCGTCAATGATAACAGCATCAGCGCCAGGTAGTAATTCACCAAAGCCTTCCTCTTTCAATAAAAGATCTGCTAAGAGTAAATGATGATTAACAACGACAATTTTAGCGCCCATCGCTGCTTGCCTTGCAGAAACAATATAACATTGGTCG
>JAYZVL010000059.1:0-5925 GCA_036155675.1 Pseudomonadota bacterium
GCGTGTCTTATGCACTCCTCCTAAATTGGACGGCACTGCTGACCCCGCTGTTCTTTTTGTTGCTAAGGAATGCGGTATCAACTATGTCTTTAAATTAGGAGGCGCTCAAGCTATCGCAGCAATGGCTTTTGGCACAGAAACAATACCCAAGGTTGATAAAATATTTGGACCTGGTAATGCTTGGGTTACGACTGCTAAAACGGAGGTTGCCAGTAATCCTATGGGTGCTTCTATTGACATGCCAGCCGGTCCTTCTGAGGTATTAGTCATTGCCGATTCCAATGCCAATGCTAAAGCTGTTGCTTTAGATTTACTTTCTCAGGCTGAGCATGGCGTTGACTCGCAAGTCATACTTGTTACAACTGACCCAGAGTTGGCGGATGCTGTTGACATTGAGATTAATGAAGCTCTCGAAAACTTACCAAGAAAAAATATTATCTTAAGTGCCCTTAAGTGTAGCCGTGTGATTTTTACTAAAGATATGAATGAAGCAATCGAAATTTCGAATATTTACGCTCCAGAACACTTAATTATTCAAACTGAAGATGCAAGGAAATGGTTACCTAAGATTATAAATGCTGGCTCTGTTTTTCTTGGACCGTTCTCGCCTGAAGCCGTAGGTGATTATTGCAGCGGAACTAATCATGTTTTGCCAACTTATGGCTATGCTCGCTCTTACAGCGGCTTAAGTGTTTCAGCATTCCAGAAGCAAATTTCTGTTCAAGAGCTTAATGAAAAAGGCATTCGCGCACTACAACCAACTGTAAGCACTTTGGCGCGCTTAGAGGGTCTCGATGCTCATGCTAGAGCTGCTGAGGTTCGAATAGAAAATCTTGACAAAATTACTAACGAATAACTGTATTTATTAATAAAGAATGAATTATGAGCAAATCTATCCAATTAGCTAGGCCTGAAGTGAGAAACCTTGAGCCCTATAGCGCTGCAAGTTATGCCGATGGTTTAATTAGGCTCAATGCTAACGAAACTCCATCCGCAATATCTAGCAAAAACACCAATGCTATGGGCCTGAATCGTTATCCACCGGAAAAACCACAAGCGCTTACAAGGTCATTAGCAAATTTTTATAATGTTGAAGATAGTGAATTACTTCCTACTAGGGGTAGCAGCGAAGCAATTGATTTAATCATTCGTGGCTTTTGTCAGGCCGGACAAGATGCAATCGTTATATGCCCTCCGACATTTGGTATGTATAAGGTTTATGCGGATATACAAGGCGCAAAAGTCTATGAGGTACCATTGATAGAAGGTAATGACTTTGCCCTGGATGCCGATGAGCTTTCTCGAAACTGGCCTCAGAACGCTAAGCTTCTTTTTGTATGTTCACCAAACAACCCAACTGGTGGCTCAATAAGTGCGGAACAGCTGAACCTTCTTGCAACATTATTAAGCGGTCGTGCGATTGTTGTGGTAGATGCAGCTTATACAGAATTCTCAAAAGAAGATCCGACGTATGAGCTGCTTCGATCTCGGGATAACGATAATATTCTTATTCTAAGAACTCTGTCTAAAGCATTTGGTCTTGCTGGTGCTCGTTGCGGTGCATTGATTGGTCCTGCAGACATTATCACGATGCTAAGTTGCCTAATGCCGCCATACTCATTCTCAAGCCCAGTGATTGACATCGTTATGGAGAATTTGAGCGCTGACTCATTAGTCAATATGCAAAACCGCGTCAAAACAATCATCGCAGAGAGAGATAAATTAGCTGAAGAACTTAAATCGATTACTGGGATTGAAAAAATCTACCCCAGTGATGCTAATTTTCTTCTGGTCAGTTCAAGCGATGCTCAGCGTTTAAAAAATCTTGCAAAGAAAGGTGGGGTTTTGATTCGCCACTTCGGAGAAAAACTTCCTGGTTATTTAAGAATTACGGTAGGTGAACGAAGTGAAAACGAACAACTTATTCGGAGCTTAAAAGAATCATGAGCACACTAAACCGCATCGCATTTTTAGATCGTGATGGAACGCTTATCATTGAGCCTGATGACTTTCAAGTTGACAGCTTGGAAAAAATTAAGCTAGCTCAAGGAGTGATTCCTGCCCTTCTTCGTTTCCGAGATGCTGGCTATCGTTTTGTCATGGTGACGAATCAAGACGGTCTCGGCACTGATTCCTTTCCCGAGGAAGATTTTCTCAAGTCTCAAAACTTTGTACTGCAAATACTCTCTTCGCAAGGAATAGAATTCGATGAGATCTTTATTTGCCCGCATTTTGAAAATGATGATTGCCTATGCAGAAAACCTTCTCCTGGGCTACTTGGAGATTTCTTTGATCGCGTTCCTGTAGATCGCTCAAAAAGCTTTATGGTAGGTGATCGTGAAAGTGATCTAACATTTGCAAAAAATTTGAATGTTCGTGGTTTTCTATTGAACGATGAAAATGGAACCTCTTGGGAGAAGATTGCACATGAACTTCTTGATGCTCCAAGAATTGCTAACGTTCAAAGGCAAACAAAAGAGACGTCAATTAATATCACTGTTGATTTGGACTCCGAAGGCCCAACATCAATAAGTACGGGTATTGGTTTCTATGATCACATGCTTGAGCAAATCGCTAAACATGCAGGAATTGCTGTTCAAATTGAATGCAAGGGCGATCTTGATGTAGACGAACATCATACAGTTGAAGATGTTGCGCTTGCTTTTGGCAAATGCTTAAACGAGGCTTTAGGCGATAAACGAGGTATTGGTCGTTTTGGTTTTATTGTTCCCATGGATGAAACGCAAGCTCAAATTTCAATTGATCTTGGCGGTCGCCCTTACCTGCTTTTTGAGGGTGAATTTCCACGTAATGAAGTGGGCGGCTTACCAACAGAATTGGTACCTCATTTCTTTAGGTCTCTAAGTGAAACTTTAGGCGCATCAATTCAAATTAGCGTCACAGGCGAGAACACTCATCACATGGTTGAAGCTTGCTTTAAAGGCCTGGGCAGATCACTCCGGGACGCCATTTCAAGATCAGGTAATGTTTTACCAAGTACCAAAGGCTCGCTTTAATGTCAGCGAATGTTGTGATTATAGATAGTGGTGGAGCAAATATCGCTTCTCTTAAGTTTGCGCTTGAGCGAATCGGTGGTCTTTGTGAGCTAACCTCGGATCCAGCAACAATAGAAAAAGCTTCTCGAGTCATTCTGCCTGGGGTGGGTGCAGCTGATGATGCGATGCAGAAACTAAGATCTAAGGGTTTGGATAGATTGTTGCAAACATTAAAACAGCCGGTCTTAGGTATTTGCCTAGGCATGCAATTACTCATGGAAGCATCCGATGAGGACAATGTAGAATGCCTTGGCATAATTAATGGCAAAGCACGGCTTTTTGACACATCACCAGAAACTCCTGTACCTCATATGGGCTGGAATGACTTAAAAATTTCAAATCGCTCTAAATTGCTCAAGGGCATCAACGATGGTTCGTATTTTTATTTTGTTCATAGTTTTGCGATTGATTTGATTCCGGCTACCATCGCTATAAGTGATTATGGACGGAATTTTTCAGCAGTCATTCAACAAGAAAATTTTATGGGTACGCAATTTCATCCCGAGCGCTCTGGGCCACATGGCTCTCTTTTATTACAGAACTTTCTGCGTATGAGCGCAGATGATTTTTGAACGGACGATCTGATGGAAGTAATACCTGCTATAGATCTAATAAAAGGAAAAGTCGTTCGGCTTTATAAGGGTGATTTTGAAAAAGTAACTGAATATAAAGACTCACCTTTTGAGATTGCATCTAGCTATGAACAGACCGGGATAAACTCCTTACATATTGTTGATCTTGATGGGGCCCGGACTGGTATTTCCAAAAACTTAGAAGTCATAACGGAAATTTCCTCTGCAGTCGGTTTATCTGTTCAAGTGGGCGGCGGCATTCGTCAGCTTGATCAAGCACGAGCGGTCATTGGTGCTGGTGCCGATCGTGTTGTTATTGGATCAACAGCTGCAAAAGATCCAGATTTAGTTATACGTTGGCTTGGTGAGCTTGGCACTGACGCAGTTATCATCGGTGCTGATGTAGATATTAATGAAAACTCTGAACCAATTATAAGAACCGATGGTTGGACTAAAGACAGCGATTATTCACTCTGGCAACTGATGGACACCTATATGCATGCTGGTGCAAAAAATTTTTTATGCACTGATATATCAAAAGATGGCACCCTAAAAGGGCCCAATACTAATTTATATATAAACTGTGTTGAGCGTTTTCCAAACGCAAAAATAATTGCTTCTGGAGGTGTTAGCTCAGCAAGCGATTTAATCGCACTGAAGGATACTCGCGTCAGTAGTGTAGTAACCGGGAAAGCATTACTTGATGGGCGTCTTACTCTCAAGGAGATAGAGCTATTCTTGCAAAACGTATAATTCCTTGCCTTGATGTAAAAGATGGGCGCGTCGTTAAAGGCGTTCAATTTCGTGATCATGAAATCGTAGGAGATATTTTAGAGCTCGCGGAAAGGTATAAAAATGAAGGCGCTGATGAGCTGGTTTTTTACGACATCACGGCCAGCCCTGACGGCCGATCTGTGAATCGAAAATGGATTAACCAAGTGGCATCAATCCTAGACATACCTTTCTGTGTTGCCGGTGGTATTAGATCTTTATACGACGCTGAAGAAGTCCTGAATTTTGGTGCAGATAAAATATCGATAAATAGCCCTGCCCTTGCTGATCCAGGATTAATTGATTCGTTTGCAAAACGTTTTGGCTCGCAATGCGTTGTAGTTGGTGTTGACAGCAGAGCTGAAAACGAAACATATTACGTATATCAAAACACAGGTGATCCCGATAAATCGTCTCAAGCTGGTCGCCTTACTGGTGAATGGATTAAAGAGGCTGAATCTCGAGGAGCTGGCGAATTTGTTCTGAACTGTATGAATCAGGATGGGGTCAGAAAGGGTTATGATATTAAGCAGTTAAAAACGATTCGCTCGCTATGCAATGTTCCCCTTATCGCCTCAGGTGGAGCTGGATCTAAGGAGCATTTTGCAGATGTTTTTATCAAAGCGAAAGTCAACGGCGCATTAGCTGCAAGTGTTTTTCATAAACAATTAATAGAAATCGACGCACTTAAGAAATTTCTATTAGAAAAAGAAATTGAGATTAGATTATGAGCAGTAAAAAAATCGATTTTATTAAAGAGCTTGAAGAAATTATTGAATCACGATCTGATGCGAATGAAGACTCAAGTTATACAAAGCAATTACTTTCTCGCGGTATTCCTTATATCGCTCAAAAAGTAGGTGAAGAGGCTGTGGAGCTCAGTATTGCCGCCGTGCAGGAGAACCGAACGCAGACGATTGAGGAGGCAGCAGACCTACTTTATCACGTTCTGGTGCTACTGAATGCCAATGAGCTCGAGCTCGGGGACGTTGTAGACGAACTACAGCGGCGCCATCAGTAGCCCAAGGAGATGTAATGGCAAGCAACGGTGTTATCCACGTCATTGACGCAGTGTTACTAACACCAGCAAGCTGAAACACCAGAAATAGAGAAAAGGACAGGGTCAAACGAATCGACCCTGTCCTTTATTAATTTTAGATTCAACAGCTGATTGATCGCCGGCAGAAAGTTGTGAAGATTTCTAAATCAACACTTCTTCCGCGGGCTCTCGCAGATTGTAACGTGAGCTCATCACATAACCGTAAGCGCCTGTGTTAGCAATCAGCAGCACATCCCCTTCAAAAGTTTTCGGCAATAAGCGATCTGAGCCCAATCGGTCTCCCGTTTCGCATATTGGTCCCACCACATTAACAACCTCAGTGGAGGGATCATCAAATCGAGTTAAATTAATAATTTCATGGTAGGCACCATAAAGCGCTGGACGAATCAATGAATTCATTCCAGTTGCTACACCAACATAAGACACCTCACCTTTGCCTTTAATCTGATTAACTTTTGCTAAAAGC
>JAYZVL010000060.1:0-11394 GCA_036155675.1 Pseudomonadota bacterium
GCTTATTTTTTATTTTGGTTTGCATATTTTTCCCGCTAGCTGTAGGTCAAGACGTAAATTTATTGCGTTCAATTGGCCCTGGAGTAATTTGGGTTACAGCATTACTTGCAACGTTAATATCTTTAGGTAATTT
Organism: Pseudomonadota bacterium; assembly: GCA_036155675.1. Classification (GTDB taxonomy): domain Bacteria; phylum Pseudomonadota; class Gammaproteobacteria; order Steroidobacterales. Next base: position 134 of record JAYZVL010000060.1, read on the forward strand.
ATTTCGTATCGATTTTTCTGATGGTTCATTGTCTCAACTTGCACTAAGCGATCATCCTCTAACAGTATTATTGTTCGCAAAATCTATTTCTCATTGGATAACAAACCAGCTTCCACTGGTCTTGCTCGCTCCTTTTCTTGCGATTGGCTTCGATTTGCCTATTGATTCCATTGAGGTGCTGTTCTTATCTTTATTGATTGGCACCCCGGCTTTATCAATGCTCGGTTCATTAGCAGCTGCTTTGGCTGCTGGCTTACAGCAATCGACAGGTTTAATTGCTTTATTACTATTGCCTCTTTGTGCGCCAATACTAATCTTTGGTGCTCGTGGCTCAAGTCTGGTCATCGTGGGTCAAGATATTGCTGGCTCACTTTATCTTTTGGGCGCCTTAACCTTGTTGATTTTAACGCTTACCCCTTTTGCTACAGCTGCTGCAGTTAGGGTAAGCCTTGATTAACACCTTTAGTTGTAGCTAATTTTAAGTTATAGGCCTTTAGGACAGATTAAGCTTAATAGTTATGTAGTAGAATATGAATTCATTCTTAATAGTTAAATATCTTCAGGATTATATGTAATTTCATATGTGGAACTGGTTCTATAAACTTGCGTCACCGCCACATTTCTACCGTATTGCTGGACTTGCTGAGCCTTGGCTTTTAGGTTCTGCATGCCTATTTCTTCTGGTTGGTCTTTATGGCGCTTTGATACTTGCCCCACCTGATTATTTACAGGGTGAAGGCTTTCGAATTATCTATGTGCATGTTCCAAGCGCTTGGCTTTCAATGTTTAGCTATACACTTATGGCTGTAGCTGCTGGTATTGGGTTGATTTGGAGAATCAAGTTGGCTTTTTGTGTTGCTGCTGCAACAGCTCCCGCTGGTGTTGTTTTTACCGCATTAGCGCTTATTACTGGAGCAATTTGGGGCCAGCCAATGTGGGGCACATGGTGGGTATGGGACCCAAGGCTTACTTCTGAACTAATACTTTTGTTTCAGTTTCTTGGATTTATCATCTTGAGAGAATCATATAAGGGCACTGCTAAAGCTGATCGAGCTAGTTCAATTTTAGCTGTCGTTGGAATAATTAATATTCCTATTATTCATTATTCTGTAGAGTGGTGGAGCTCCATACATCAAGGGCCAAGCGTTGGAAAAATGGGTGCACCTTCTATTGCTATTGATATGCTGTGGCCATTATTGATTATGGTCTTAGGCTATCAATTATTATTTTTTGGGTTTTTAGCAATAAGCGTTAGAGCGCAAGTTCTTATAAGAGAAAGACAGTCAAGATGGGTGGAAAATTTGTTTAATCATGGCGCGCTCAAAAATATGGGTAAACAAGATGGCTGAATTTTTTTATATGGGCGGATATGCTTTTTACGTTTGGAGTGCTTTTGGCATAAGTTTTTTTGCCTTATCGCTGCTTTACTGGTTCTCAAAGAAAAACTTAAAGAAGGCTTTATTGTCTACACAGTTGTTCTTAAAAAATTCAAACAGGGGTGCTCAATGACTCCAAGAAATCAACGTATGGTTGCGATTTTTGCAGTGATTATTGGTGTGTCACTTTCTGTGTCTTTAGTCTTAAAAGCATTAGAAGAAAATATTAATCATTTTTATAGCCCAAGTGATGTAGTTGCTGGTATGCCAACTCCAGATAAAGAATTTCGATTAGGTGGACTTGTTGAAGAAGGCAGCTTTATTCGTACAGCTGGAGACTTAACGGCGAATTTTATTGTTACTGACTTAAAGACCAATGTTAACGTCCAATACACGGGCGTTTTGCCGGATTTATTTCAAGAAGGGCAGGGAATGGTAGCTAGAGGCAAATTATCTTCCGATGGAATTTTCATTGCTTCAGAAGTCCTAGCCAAACATGATGAAAATTATATGAGTCCCGAAGTAAAGAAAATATTAGAAGAGGCGGGGCACCCCGTCGACTCGCCATTGCCCACAAAAGCTTATACGGATTGATGGCAGCATGATTCCAGAAATTGGCCAACTGTGCCTTGTGATCGCCCTTTGCTTCGCTTTGGTGCAATTTATTTTGCCCATGGTTGGGTTCTGGAAAAAAAATATTATTTTAGGCGAAGTTGCAAAACCTTCCGCACATGCCCAAGTTTTATTTTTGCTTTTAGCATTTATTTGCCTGACCGTATCCTTCTTGGCAGATGACTTTTCTGTTTTATACGTGGCAAATAATTCCAATACTGCGCTCCCAACACCATTTAAAGTTGCTGCTGTTTGGGGGGCTCATGAAGGGTCTTTATTATTATGGTCATTTATATTAGCAATCTGGTCTAGCGCTGTTGCAGTCTTTAGTAAAAGCCTGCCCAGAGAGATTGTTAGTTTAGTGCTTGCAGTAATGGGTGCTATCGCTATTGGGTTTATGTTATTTATTCTCCTCACTTCGAATCCCTTTGAACGTCTTTATCCAATACCTATTGATGGAGGTGATTTAAATCCTTTGCTTCAGGACTTCGCATTAATAATTCATCCACCTATGTTATATGTTGGGTATGTTGGCTTTTCTGTCGCTTTTGCTTTTGCTGTGGCTGCAATGATGACTGGAAACCTCGATCAGAAATGGGCTCGTTGGACAAGGCCATGGACTACAACGGCTTGGCTTTTCCTTACATTGGGTATAGCACTTGGAAGCTGGTGGGCATACTACGAATTAGGTTGGGGAGGTTGGTGGTTTTGGGACCCTGTGGAAAATGCTGCTTTTATGCCTTGGTTAGCAGGAACTGCACTTATTCATTCTTTAGCGGTTACCGAGAAGAGGGGTTTATTTAAAAGCTCGACCTTGCTGCTAGCAATTGGCGCCTTTTCTTTGAGTTTGCTTGGAACCTTTTTGGTTCGATCGGGCGTTCTGGTTTCGGTTCATGCTTTCGCATCAGATCCAGCTAGAGGTCTTTTTATTCTAGTGTTTCTTGCTCTTGTTATTGGCGTCTCATTGAGCTTATATGCATGGCGCGCTCCGACTTTGATTAGCAATGTTGGGTTTAAGTTTTTTTCACGAGAAACATTTATTCTAATAAATAATCTTTTACTTGTTATCGCTACAGCAGTTATCCTACTCGGCACGCTTGGGCCACTGGTTTTCACGGCGTTGGATTTAGGCACTATTTCGGTCGGGCCGCAATACTTTGAAATTGTTTTCCTTCTGCCAATGATCCCGCTTGTTTTAATGGTTGGTCTTGGAATGCATGTCAGTTGGCGCAGCATGCAGCCAAATTCACTGTTACGTCGTCTTTATTTGCCCGCTTTATTATCCATAATCGTAGGCATTCTAGCCCCATGGTGGTTTTTCGGAGCATCGTCTTTTCTTACGGCAATAGGAATCATTGTTGGCGTCTGGACCATTCTATCCGCTTTGCTTGATCCAATTAGACGGGTTTTTGGTAAAATTAACCGTATAAGCAGATCTGCTGTTGCCATGCAGGTAGCCCATCTTGGACTTGGCATGGTGGTGTTGGGAATTACCGTTACTTCAGCTTTTAGCATCGAAACTGATGTTGGTCTTAAGCCCGGCCAAAGCTCAACAATCAAAGGTTACAATTTTCGATTTGAAGGCATAAGAGAAACATTTGGTCCTAATTATCAGGCTACTCAAGGAGTATTTGCTGTTTCTAAAAATGGAGAGGATTACACTGAAATGCGCCCAGAAAAACGCATTTATCGTGTTCGGACAAATCCAATGACTGAAGCCGCTATTGAAGCAAACTGGGGTAGGGACCTCTTTATAGCATTGGGTGAACCTTTAGGTGATGGCGCATGGAGCTTAAGGTTGCAGTACAAACCGTTAATTCGATTTATTTGGCTTGGTTGTTTAGTTATGGCATTAGCTGGGTTGCTATCTATATCTGACCCACGATACCGTAAAAGTTAAATATTCTTTTAAGTATTTTATTTAAAATTTTAATTTATATATGTTTTTTATAAAAAAAATTAAATTCTTTATTCCCGTTTTCCTTTTTGTTGGGCTAGTGCTGGTTTTTGCTATTGGTTTAGATCGTGACCCAGGAGAGGTCCCATCAGTATTTATTGATAAGCCAGCTCCAAGCTTCAACCTACCAAAGCTTCTAGCGCCAAAAGAACAATTGAAAAATACTGATATGTTGGGACAGGTTAGTCTTCTTAATATTTGGGGCAGCTGGTGCGTAGGCTGTGCTCAAGAACATGAGTTACTAATGATGATTGCTCGTGAAGGAGTCGTTCCTATATATGGCATAAACTGGAAGGATGATCGTAGTGACGCAATCAGTTGGTTAAACCGTTTCGGAAATCCTTACAAATCTGTAGGTGTAGATAGAAATAATTACACTGGTATTGACTATGGTGTTTACGGCGCCCCAGAAACCTTCATTATCGATTCGGTTGGCTTTATCCGATATAAACATATTGGACCGCTGACCCGCGATATTTGGTTTGATGAATTTGTTCCGCTAATTGAGTCACTGAAGGCTGAAATTTAATGAGGCCAATAGTTGCTATTTTTATAACTCTTTGTTCGATACCTGTGCTTGCAATTGATCCGACGGAACCTTTCATAGATGATGAGAAACGATATCTCTACGAATCAATCACCTCAGAAGTTAGATGTTTAGTCTGCCAAAATCAGACCATTGCTGATTCTACAGCGCCTCTAGCATCAGACCTTCGGCGAGAAATAAGACGCATGGTTGATCAGGGTCAAGCTGAAGTAGAAATTAAAGATTTTCTTGTTGAGCGATATGGTGATTTTATTCTCTATAAACCTCGGTTTCGATCTTGGACTTTGTTTCTTTGGTTGATACCAATCATTTTTTTGATTATTGGCATATTGGCATTTATCCGCATTCTCAACCAGCGCTCACATTTACCTATAGATATTGATGCGGCATGATTTCCTTTGCTCTAATTTTCCTGATTGCCATTTCTTTGATAGCTTCTTTGTTTTTTATCATAAGGCCTTTATTTAAAGCATCTGATCTAAAAGCACGCTTCAGCTTTTGGTTAGTAATATTGTGTTTTCCATTGTTTGTAATTTTTCTATACCTGCAAGTAACAAGTTATCCATGGACCAATCAAGCCTTAGCAGTCAATCAGTCTGATTCCATTAATGCCGATCCATCGCCATTACAGCCTAATATGGAAATGATAGAAACAATGGTTGATGGCTTAGCAGAAAGACTAGCGTCTGATCCAGATAATTTTGAAGGCTGGACAATGCTTGGAACAAGCTATATGAGGTTACAGCGCTATAACGAAGCATCTAACGCATGGGAAAAAGCATGGCAATTATCTGATGGCACACAGCCTGAAGTGACAGTTAATTTTGCTGAAGCTTTAATTATGTCCAGCCAAGAGTCACTGAAGGATAGGGCAGGGGATTTATTAGATTCTGTTCTCACACAAGAACCATCAAACATTAAGGCCCTTTGGTATGGAGGATTAAGCTCGTTGGCAAAGGATAATATTTCGCTAGCAGAAACAAGATGGTCAAGACTGCTTGATAATTCAAATCTGCCTTCCGATTTAAGGCGTTTAGTTCAACAACAACTTGTTGCGATCAGCATAAAGGGAGAGGCTCAAACGCCAAACAGTGAAATTTCACAATCAATCGATATTCTAATTAATTTAAGCCCTAAGTTTGAAAATCAAATCCAAAAAGGGCAATTCATTTTTATATTTGCTAGGGATTCTGAAGGTATAAAACCTCCTCTAGCTGTTAAACGTTTAACCGTTCAATCATTCCCGATGAAGGTGACGATTGGATCAAACGATTTCATGATCCCGGGTCTCAAGCTATCTGAAGTTAGCAATATACGCGTAGCCGCAAGAATATCCCAATCGGGGAATCCTATAGAGTCAAGCGGTGACCTTTACGGCGAAATCCTCTTGGATAAACTTGAAGGTCAAAATATTTCATTGCTTATAGATAAAGTTGTAAAATAAAATAATAAATCGTTACTTTTAAGATAATACTTATGAAGATAAATCCATTTTCCTTATTGCTGATCATGTTGTTTTTCAATGTAGTGAAAGCTAATAATTTACCGATAGCTGAAATATACAAATCTCCTTCCTGCGGATGTTGTTCTAAATGGGTGGATCACCTCAAGGATAATGGTTTCGAGGTAATCACTAAAAATAAAACAAACATGAGTGATATTAAAAAGTTATTTGGTGTACCTCAGTCATATGCATCCTGCCATACAGCGATAATTGGTGATTATGTGATTGAAGGTCATATTCCAGCGGAAAATATTCTTGATTTACTCCAAAAGAAAACGCGTGTCAAAGGTCTAACTGTTCCTGGTATGCCGCTTGGCTCACCTGGTATGGAGTCATCTCAAAGCCAGGATTATGTTGTTTATTCCTTTAACGAGGCTGGGGAAATAACCCCATTTGCCGAACATAAAAAATAAACTTTTTTATTCTAAGGCAACTGAACCTCGAGATTGTTTCTCATGAGTCCTGAAACCCGGTATAACTTCATCAGGAGTCATGGTTAATAGAAAATACTCAATTGGCCAAAGATGGCTAGGTGTTTCTGTACGTAAATCTGAATCAGTAACATCTATAGTGTAAGACTGTTCTAAAGGAGCATTAGTCCCTGGTACTGGGTCCATGCTAATAATTCCTTTCGAGAAATCCCCGCATTCACCGTAATGACGATATCCATAAAAATAATCAACTGCACCATCAATTCCCATGCCGTCAAGAAAAGTTAATTCAATGTGGGCTGGCATAATGGATTTGGTTGCCATGGTTACATTTTTCAAATGAGGAAAAATTTTATAAAAAAAGTGTTCAGTGCCTGATAATTTGTTTTTATATACAACACATATTGGGTCAAGCATATAGGCGCCAGCACTATGCGCAATTAAGCGAATGTGTCTAAGTTGTGGTAAATCCGCAAGTTGATCTCCAATTGAAACAGCAAGCTCACGTCCATGGACACGAGCCCTTAATCTATTATCAGACCACGGTGACCAAACTACATGCTTTACAAAGGTATCAGGGCTATCAGAAAGAAGGCTATTAATTTTAGTGGTTGCTTCTCGTAACAATGGTTCATCTTTACCGTTAGAACCATGAAATGATAGAACAAGATATTTAGTGGACTTTGGAATACCTAAAGGGTCGATTGTGGCGTTGGATGGCCATCTTGTGTAAAGCTCAAGAGATATAACCGCTAAAAATAAAAACAAAACGATACGAAAAATAGGGCGTTTAAGCATTTTGTCCATATTCATATTATTACCTCAATACACTTAATAAGCTTAATATTCTTAATATCGTTTAATATAGATACCATCTATTTAACATAATATACATTATACGCAATTTAGCCAATAAATAGGATAAAACCTAGATTGTAATACACATGAAGGATGATGGAGGGAATTACAGTATTGTACCGCTCACGAAAGTATCCAAATGCTAAGCTAGGAATAAATACCAAGAAACTAAACCATGTGTTGTTGATGGCAAAATGAGCAAGACTGAAGGCAGAGCTTGTTAAAAGGTTTGCAACAGTTAATTTGTAATAACTAAGTAACCCAAAATCTCTTTTAAGCAATAATCCCTGAATGTAACCGCGAAATATAATTTCCTCGGTTACTGGATAGATTAAAACAAAAGATAAAAATGGTATGAGTAAAGTTGGGCTGGTAATTTCAGATCTTGATAACCCAAGTAGCCAAAGAGAAATCCAAATGCCAGCACCCGCAATAAAAGCAAGACAGTAAAATTTATCCCTTATAAGCTTTTGAATCAATCTTAAACTTATTTGGAAAGGCGTCTTTTCAATTGAAGAAAGATAGCTAACGCAATTAAAAACAAAAATGTAGAATCTGATGCTCCATTTCTACTCAGAGTGCAACCTCCTCCGCTACCTCCAATTTCAAGTCCAGCATCTTTTAGCATATCTTTTTTAAGGTTATCAGCCTCATCTCTTAAGATAATCCCATCTGCAACTGCCCTGCTTATTTCCCTATTAACCGCAAGCCGATAGTCAATATTTGTTGGGTATAGCTCTCTAATTTTATTGTCATCAAAAGGTATAAAAGCTCCAAGTAAAAAGCATTCATTATAAATTGTAAAAGGATTAGTTATGTATTGACCTAGAGGAACCTCAATCTGAGGTGACCTTAAACCGCCAACAGCATTGCCGTTATCATCAAAAATAACCACAGCGTTCATATTTTCGTCAGTACCTAACTGTATTAAGCTGCTCGGAAGCGTTGGCTCAATATCGTCACGAATCCAAACTTCAAGAGCCCTTAAAAGTGCTGACTGCACATAGCTTGTACTGATTGGTACTACAGGATCTGGGCACATTTTTGGGGTTGATTGAGGGCTACCTAAGCCAAAGTCTCTCTCTCTTATTGCTAAACCAGTTGTTTCAAGTTTCTTATCAACATGGACACCACCAGCCATTTCATACGTGCGAATTTTAGGACTATTAGGTAAACCTGTTTCAAGCTGGCGACCTGTCTGACCATTAAAAAAGTTTAGCATTTCAGTTTCAGTTTGGAATCTTATGACTGGAACAGGAACATCAACTAAAGTGCGTTGATCTGTACCTCTTAAGAAATCATTCTCTGGGTTTGGAGGGTTGATTTTTTTCGCGCTAAAACCATGGGCTGCAATAAAATAACCATCGAAAACTGGTGAGCCATATTTTTCAACATCGAGACTATGCATCGAATTTGCATAAGTTTTTTCAAAACCGCCTGACTGGGAAAAGCCAGTCTGTATGATTCTTTGAACATCAAAACCCTTCATTGGATTTTCTGGATTATCTGAATCTTTAAGCAAAGCAGCTGACTGACTTATGACATCCCAAATTTGACCAAAACGATCGATAGAAAGGTTTTCATAACGACTGCGATTTCGATCAGCAAATTCAGGTGAGCCCCATCGATTTCTTAGGAAGTCGATGGTAATTGGATCGCTTGTGATACCAACATATGCCGAGCCTTGGTTTACAAATGACTCGTAAGACATCCTCCAGATAATATCATCGTCCCAGGAGGCTGTAGAATTGAGTATCTCAAAGTAAACAGTGCCATTAAATTGAGTGGCGTTTATGGGTCTTCGAATAAGAATACGGGTAACATAGTCAATGTCTGATTCAGTAATAACGATATCCGGTGACTGGGCATCATTATCAATGTAATCATAAATATTACCCGTCCCTGAAACTTCATACTCTTCTTCTATGTAACCGATTTTAGAAAGATCGCCGAGATGCGCTAAAAATGGTGTTGACCTTAATTCAGCCGAAAGCGGGTCACCAGGACTAGATTCCGTAATTACAGGTATTAGAGACGTTGATGGGGATACAGCATGGGCATGTAAACTGATAAGAATAAGAAATATCAGTGATAGTTGCTTGTTTTGTTTTAAATATTCCAATCTTTTCCCTTAAATTATAATTAGTTAAACTGTATTCCTAAGAATATTTCTCGGTGCAATTGATCAACGTCAATCAATTCAGACTCTAGATTACCACCGATACCGAACAGTAACGAATAATCATTGGAGACCTCATAAATACCTCCAAATCGCCAGTTGATTTCCCGGTCCTCGTTATAACTATCAATAGACTGACTTCCATTTATTTCAGCAAGTAGAGTTAAAGCGTTTGAAAATTGATAGCCAGATGCTAAGGCGTAACCAAGGGCATTGGAACTGCTCGAGGTAAATGTATAAGAGGCTTCACCGGTAATATACCAGCCTTGCTCAGATGAATAAGTTGCTACTAGAGGGATATTAAGTAATCGGGTAGGTGATGTAATCGCCCTCCTCTGTGAGGATTTATTTAATGGGAATGAATAATTAGGGCCTGTAGCGATTGATATTTGTTCGTTATCAAAAAAACGATACAAATATTCAACATTGATTGGGCCGAAATCAGATTTATGTTTTGATTTAAACGGTTTATTGCCTGCCCTTGATAAAGAAAGAGTGGTCTGAGTATTATTAGTCAAACCATACGAAATCTCGGCGTAAGGTAAAATATAACTATCGTTAGATTGGCGATCATCGTCAATATAAGCAACGATAATTTCTGAATCACCAGGGTCTAAAATATCTGTATTGCCAATTTGCAAGGGCAATTGAGCTATAACTGGGCAGGCGAAAAAAGTAAGAATAAATGTAATCTTAACTTTGGCTGTAGGCATAAATTTTTTCCAGTCTAATCATGGCGAGATGATTGTATTCCTTAAAGCTCACCTCAAGGTCAAGCTATTACAGTATGATAGTTTAATCATCAACACCAAGACGTTTATGCATAATTGGGCTTGTTGTAGTGTACTGAAGGGAAACTTTTTTACCAGGCTCAATGATTGCTTTAGCGGCAAAAGCGGCAAGCGCTGCCTCATGAAAACCGCTCAAGATTAGCTTTTTCTTGCCGGGATAAGTATTGATATCGCCTATTGCAAATATACCGGGAATATTGCTCTCAAACTTTTCTGTATCAACCTCAATAGCTTTCTTGGTTATTGTTAACCCCCAATCAGCAATGGGACCTAATTTTGGCGAAAGACCAAAAAAAGCCATTAAATGATTAGCTTCAATCGAGATAGGGTCCTTATCTTTAGCTGTGATTTCAACTGCTTCAAGTGATTTATTATTTGCGTTGTAGCCAGTAACTCTTGCGTTCTCATAAATATTCACCTTGCCAGCTTTCTCTAGTTCTTTTAAAGCAGCAACTGATGCAGGTGCAGCTCGATATTCATCTCTACGATGAACAAGAGATATGTCTGCAGAGAGATCACTCAAAGCGAGCGCCCAATCAAGTGCAGAATCGCCTCCTCCACATATTACAATTTTTTTCCCAGCAAATTCATCAGGTCGTTTAACTTGGTAATGAACGCTAACTCCTTCGAGAGCTTCTAAACCTTCAAGTCGAAATTTTCTAGGCTGAAATGAACCAACACCGCCAGCAATAAAAATAGTTTTCGCATTAAATGCTTTACCCGCGGAAGTATAAACTTCGAAATAATCTTCTTTTGGCGAAACCTTAGTAACCTCTTCACCCAAATGGAACGTAGGTTCGAATGGGTCAACTTGCTTTAAGAGATTATCAATTAATTCTTGACCAGTGCATATCGTAACCGCAGGAATATCATATATAGGTTTATCAGGATATAACTCTGTGCATTGGCCGCCTGGCGTAGAAAGTGAGTCATGGATATCTGCCTTGATTCCAAGTAGCCCAAGCTAAAAAATCTGAAAAAGACCGCAAGGTCCGGCACCAATAAT
>JAYZVL010000061.1:0-14057 GCA_036155675.1 Pseudomonadota bacterium
CAATAACTAAGATTTTCATATTTTATATTTCATAGTGTTAATAAATTTATTTTTTAAAATTTAAATATCAATTATTATGATTTTAATGACGGAAATGTCTTATTCCGGTAAAGAGCATTGTCATGCCATGTTCATTTGCTGCAGCAATAACTTCTTCATCTCGAATAGAGCCACCAGGTTGAATTACTACTTTAACCCCAAGATCAGCAGCAACATCAATTCCATCACGGAAAGGAAAGAAGGCATCCGACGCCATAACAGCGCCATTTAGATTTAATTTTGACTCTGCTGCTTTTTGCCCTGCAATTTGTGCACTCATAATGCGGCTCATTTGGCCGGCGCCTATTCCTAGCGTTGCATTATTTTTTCCATAAACAATAGCATTTGATTTGACAAAACGAACGACTTTCCAGGCCAGAAGCGCATCTACAATTTCTTCTTGGGTTGGCTTTCTTTTGGTAACGCATTTAATTTCAGATTTAGTAATTGATGCTCTATCGGTTTCTTGCACCAACATTCCATTACTAATTTGCTGCATGGAGTAATTTATTGATCTACTACTAGAAGTTTCACCGTATTCAATAACTCGAATATTGGGCTTCGCGCTGAATATTTTAATTGCTTCAGACTCAAAACTAGGAGCAAGAATTACTTCAACAAATTGATTGCTCATTATTTCGTTAGCTGTAGAGGCATTTACTCGCTGATTAAAAGCAATAATGCCGCCAAAAGCTGATGTTGGGTCACAGGCATAAGCTTTTTGATAGGCCCCTAGAGAGGTTTTGGCAGCTGCTGCCCCACATGGGTTAGCGTGTTTGACGATTACACAGGCAGGCTTTTCTAGCGATTGGACGCAATCATAAGCAGTGTTAGCATCTGATAAATTATTGAATGAAAGCGCTTTTCCCTGCAATTGCTTTGAGGCAATTAAAGTATTTTTTGATTCTATTCCTTTCAAATAAAGCGCTGCTTCTTGATGCGGATTTTCACCATATCGAAGTGTATCAAGCCGTTTTAATGCAATCGGCCAAAGCTCTGGAAAATTTGTTTCTTCAGATTGACCCTGTAAATAATTCCATATATTAGCGTCATAACATGCTGTGTATGCAAATGCTTTTGTAGCAAGAGAGGCCCGCTTTGATTTATTAATTTGTAAATTATTTGATTTAAGCTCTTTAACTATATTTTCATAATCTTGTGGGTCAACAACAACAGTTATAAATTTATGATTTTTAGCGGCTGATCGGATCATACTTGGGCCACCAATATCAATATTTTCTATTGCATCAGATAAACTAGAATTTGGATTAGATATTGTTTTTTCAAATGGGTAAAGATTGACAGCCAAAATATTAATTTGTTTGATATTGTGTTTATTCATCAAATCTTTATCGTCATTTCCCCGTCCTAATAATCCCCCATGCACAAGCGGATGAAGTGTTTTAACTCGACCATCCATAATCTCCGGGAAACCGGTAATTTCAGAAACATCTGTAACGTGGATTCCATTATCTCTTAAGAACTTGGCAGTGCCGCCAGTGGAAATAATTTCTACACCTAAATTTACTAGAGATTTTGCAAATTCTGCGACCCCAGACTTATCTGAAACGCTTATAAGGGCTCTTATTGGTTCACTCATGACTTTTTAATTTATCGATTAGAAATACTAGTATGGCTAGTATGAATCTAGTTAAAGGAAAACTACTCGTTTTACTTAGTTATGTAATTGATAATATTTAAGCTTCTTTCGTAATGTGGCACGATTAATACCCAAAATATCCGCAGCTACTGACTGATTGCCATCAGTATAATCCATCACTGTTCGAAAAATCGATGGTTCAACCTCATTCAGTACTAACTTGTAGATATCAGAGGGTTTATATCCATTTAAATTCTTGAAGTAGGAGTTTAAGGCATCTTCTGTAAAGTCGCTAAGTAACCGATTGCGACTTTGAACCCTTTGTGACGGATCGTTTGAAATGTTGTTACTCTTATTTTTTTTTGGTTTTGATTGTGGCATATTATTTTAAAAAATATGGGCGCTAGGAAATTTCAAGCTAGCACCGGTTTTAAATTGGATAAATTTTTTGAATCAAAGAAATTTCTTATTATTGTAAGTTGATCTGCAGCATATTTAGTACGAATGATCCTCTTCCAGAAGGCCTCTGTGTTTTCTATATGTTTACAATACCAACTTAGATGTTTTCTTGCCACCCGTACGCCCCTCTCTTCACCATAAAGATTATGAAGTGCGATAAGATGCATTAGGATAGTATCACGACGAAGGTTTGAATCGACTTTTTGAGAACCTGTTAAATCATTCGAATATGATAGACCTAGACAGTGATTAAGTTCCGAGAAAATCCAGGGTTGACCAAGGGCACCCCGGCCAATCATTACCGCATCAGCACCCGTAAAATTTAATACATCCTGAGCTTTTTGAACTGTTCTTATATCGCCATTTGCTATTACTGGAATTGAAATGGCTCGTTTGATATTTCTTATGGTTTCAAATTCCGCAACGCCTTTAAATCCGCATTCCCTAGTTCTCCCATGAATTGAGAGTGCTTTTATACCAGCAGATTCTGCAATGATTGCAACTTTTTTGCCATTTCGATTCTTTTGACTCCAGCCAGTCCTCATTTTTAACGTGACTGGTAATTTTGTTGCTTTAACTGTGCGATTGAGAATCTTTTCAACTAAAGGCTCATTTCGGAGTAAAGCAGAACCAGAGAGCTTACGGCAAACTTTTTTTGTTGGGCAACCCATATTAATATCGATAATATCCGCACCAAGCCTTTCCGCACTGTTAGCAGCTTTAGCCATCATCTCTGGGTCGCTTCCAGCTATTTGAATGATTTTTAATCCATTTTCACCTTCTAATTTTAGCTTAGTCTTACTTTTTTGACTGTTCCATAGATTAATATTAGCGGTGTTCATTTCAGAAATGGCCATTGCAGCACCAAAATTTCTGCACAAATTCCTGAACGCCTGATCGGTTAAACCAGCCATTGGAGCCAGAACTGCCTTGCCTTGGATAACATGAGGGCCGATTCTGAAAGAAGAGTTCATTTTCTGTTCTACGTCATTCATTACGGATTGATCGAAGAGTAATAGATCTATTTAGGATTAATTTCTTTTTCAAGGTGATGAATATCAGTACCCCCTGATCTAAATGCTTCGCTCTGAAGAATTTTTCTATGTAATAAAATATTAGTTTTAATTCCATCTACAACCATTTCATTCAAAGCTATTTCCATTCTCGCAATAGCTGATTTACGATTCTCGCCCCAAGTTATGAGCTTTCCAATTAAGGAATCGTAGAAGGGTGGTACTTTGTAACCGTTGTAAATATGACTGTCGATCCTCACTCCTGGCCCGCCTGGAGGATGCCAAGTATCTACTACGCCAGGAGATGGCATGAAGGTTTCATGGTCTTCCGCATTTATTCTACATTCGATTGCATGGCCTTGAGGTTTAATATCATTTTGAGTGAAACTCAGTTTTTGACCTGACGCTACAAGTAATTGCTCCTTTACAATATCGATACCCGTTATTAATTCTGTTATAGGGTGCTCAACCTGCAGTCTAGTATTCATTTCTATAAAATAGAATTCTCCATTTTCGTACAGAAACTCAAAAGTTCCTGCGTTAATGTAGCCAATTTCTTGACAAGCGCTGACGCAGAGTTCACCCATCATCTTTCTTTGATTATCGCTGATCCCTGGCGCAGGCGCTTCTTCCAAAACTTTTTGATGTCTACGCTGCATTGAGCAATCACGGTCAAGTAAATGCACTGCATTACCTTCGGAATCCGCGATAATTTGAAATTCAATATGGCGAGGATGCTTAAGGTATTTCTCCATGTAGACAGTATCATTTGAAAATGCAGACATTGCTTCTGATTTGGTTAGATTAATAGCATCAATTAACTCTTCTTCTGATTCAACAACTCGCATTCCTCTGCCGCCACCACCAGCCGCAGCTTTTATTATTACCGGATAGCCTATCTTGTTAGCAATTTTTTGATTTTCTTCATTATTTAATTTGAGTGGGCCATCTGATCCGGGGACGCATGGGATGCCTGTGCGCTTCATTTTTTCTATGGCAGAAACCTTATCTCCCATAGTCCTAATTATTTCTGGTGTTGGGCCAATAAAGATATATCCACTACTATTAACTCGCTCAGCAAAGTCGGCATTTTCTGATAAGAAACCATAGCCAGGATGTATTGCTATCGCATCTGTAACTTCAGCCGCTGAAATAATCGCAGGCATATTTAAATAACTCTCAGTTGAATGATCTCCACCTATGCATACAGTTTCATCTGCAAGAAGAACATGTTTCTGATTGGAATCAGCAGTTGAATGAACCGCAACAGTTTTAATACCAAGTTCTTTACAAGCTCGTAATATTCTTAAAGCAATTTCACCACGATTTGCTATTAAAACTTTATCTAGCATTTAATCTAGGCCCTTTAAAATAATTTTAATCAATTTAAGCTGGTTGGATAACAAACAGAGTTTGTTCATATTCCACTGGTTCGCCATTATTAACTTCTATAGAAAGAATTTTCCCAGCAATATCAGATTCAATTTGATTCATCATCTTCATGGCCTCTATAATGCACAAAGTTTGACCAATATTAACGATGTCTCCAACATTGACATATGACTTAGCCTCAGGTGAAGAGGCGGAATAAAAAGTTCCAACCATGGGGGCTTTAATTTGATGCCCAGAAACAGACTTGTTTGTCTCTTCTTTTGACGACTCATTTTCTAAAGATGATTTAGTTTCAGAAGATATTGCTATAGGAGTTGTTGACACTGATTCCGAATTTTCGATTGGGTAAGTATTTGAAGAATTAGAAGTTGGATAACGTGATATTCGAACTGCTTCTTCACCTTCAGTAATTTCTATTTCTGCCATTCCGGATTCTTCTAGCAGCTCAATCAATTTTTTTACTTTGCGAATATCCATGATTATTGTTCCATAGTCATAGTTTTAAGAGTTAGGTTTCAGTCGGACTAAGTCGATTGCTAGCTGCTTCAAGAGCTAAGCTATATCCTTTAGGACCTAAACCCTCAATGACACCTTCTGCAATGTCAGAAAAATAGGACTTTTGTCTAAATTCTTCACGAGCATGAATGTTGCTTATATGTATTTCGATAAAAGGTATTGCTACAGCTAATAGGGCATCACGTAAAGCTACGCTCGTATGAGTTAATGCCCCAGGATTTAATAGAATAAAATCTACTTTATCGACAGAGGATTGAACTTTATCCACCAGATCAGACTCAGCATTGCTTTGAATGCATTCAAGCTCATGTCCTAGGCCGACAGCCTCCTTTTTAAGTTTTACTTCTATTTGACTAAGCGTAGTCTCGCCATAAACCTCAGGCTCACGTTTTCCAAGAAGATTTAGATTTGGACCATTGATGAGTAAAAGATTGGCCATAGATTCAGAACAAAAAATTTCTAATGAAGTGCGCAATTTTACCGAAATTCGATGCAATTAACAGAAGTTTATGCCCTAATTTAACAAAATCTTAGGCTATAAATTAGTATTCCCTATTTTATGATCTAATATTATTTTGATTATTAATTGCTACAATTGACTTAATAATCTACGTGCTGTTTCTACATCATTTTTACCAGTAGCTACTTGCGAAGAAATATCCGCTATAAATGCTAATTCTTCACGCATAAGTTCACCAACGTATAGAGTAAGAATTTGCCCATCACCCGTTACTAGAAGAGTAAAAGGTAATGCAAGTTCAGTTACTCCTAGGGAGTTACTAATCTCCAAGGCTTCTTCTTCCCCCCATAAAATTGGATAAGTGATACCCGCTTGAGTGACGTAACGGACAACATCTTCTTGTCTATCGATTGCAATCCCAAGGACTTGCATCCCAGTTTTTGATCGTTCTTTATGAAGAGTCTCAAGAAGAGGCATTTCTCTTCGACAAGGAGCACACCAAGTTGCCCAGAAGTTAATTAGTAATGGTTCCTTTGACCAATTACTAATTGAGCGCAGTTCGCCGTCAATATCGCTTAGAGAGAATTCGGGTAAACGATCAGGCCAAGAGATTAAATTAACCTGCAATTCTTTTTTAATATTATTTCCTTGATTGAATTCTTCGTAGAAGCGAATAGAAATCAGTGCGGTAGAAGAAATAATTAGTAAAAGTAATAAATAGCGAAGCCAGTTTTGCATAGAATCATTTTAATGCTAAGAGTTAATTAAATACTTTATTTTATCGTGTAATATATTTAAGAGTTTTAATAAACGACTCAGCATCCTGATAACCAATAACTCGTTGAGCTTCAATTTCAAAGCCATTACGGTCAAAGAAAATTATTGTTGGGGGACCAAAAATTCCAAAATACTTCAATAATTCTTGGTCAATTTTATCATTTGCTGTCACATCGGCTTTTATTAAAACCATTTCTTTCAAAATTTCCTGAACATTAGGATTGGTAAATGTAAAATATTCCATTTCCTTGCAGGAAATACACCAATCAGCATAGAAATCTAACATTATAGGTTTTTCTGATGCTGAAGCTAATCTTCTCAAGTTTTCGAAGTCATTTATTGATTTGATTCCTTCAAAGGTTAATTTAGCTGATAAGTTTGATTCTTGATTTATTATTCGATCTAAAGGGTTTAGTAAATTTCTCGAGCCACTTATTGCTCCTGCAACTAAGATTGCTCCATATATTGTGATCAAAATTCCAGACACTTTTGTGAGGGTTTTTCTACGGCCTAATGTTCTATCAAATTTATCGAAAGCCCCAAGCCATATACCCCCAGAAATAAATAATAAAGCCCAAAGCGACATCGAAATAAAGTCAGATAAAATACGACTAAGCATCCAAATAGAAAGCCCAAGAAGCATAAAACCAAAAATAGATTTGATCGAATTCATCCATTGCCCAGATTGAGGCAATAATTTTCCAGCTGTTGTTCCATATATAAGAAGAGGAATACCCATACCAATGCTAAGGGCAAACAAAGCGAGAGCGCCGCGTATTATGTCACCTGTTTGAGCTATTACAGCTAATGCAGCTACAAGTGGAGGTGCCACACAAGTCGCTACAACCAATGCAGAGATTGACCCCATTAATGCAGTCCCTGCAAAACTTCCTGCTTTTGATCCTTTGCCAAGAACTAAAAGACGTGATTGCCAACTAGCAGGTAACTGCAATTCGAATACCCCAAACATAGCCATGGATAAAATAACAAAGAGGGCCGAGGTTGCGAAGATAATTATAGGCGTTTGTAAAACTGCTTGAATTTGTTGTCCAGCAGCACCAAAAAGCGCCCCAGCAATTGTATACGTTAACGACATTCCTAACACATAACTTAGTGATAACCAGAAAGATCGAATCGCTGTAATTTTTTCTCCTTGCCCCGCAATGATGCTTGATAGTATTGGAACCATTGGTAGGCAGCAGGGTGTGAATGCAAGTAATAAACCTAAACCAAGAAAAATGAACATTATGGTGGCAATAGTTGAATTAGCAATAACACCAAACAAACGCTTCTGTTCAGATATTGGTAAATCAAAATTTTCTGATGGTTGAAGAGTTGCCTCTGGTAATGTTATTGCTAGATTAGCACTTTCTGGTGGGTAGCAAATACTGTCTTCTTTGCAACCTTGGTAGTCAATTTGGATATTTATTTTTTGCAAATTCGGAGTGCTTCTTGAAATAGGGAGTCGAAGGACTACAGAATTAAAATAAACTTCTGTTTCTCCATATTCGAGGTCATCTATTATTGAGCCATTGGGAAGAATCAGTTTACCAAGTTGCACCTGATTTTCTGGATTAGATGCTGAGAAATTTTCTTTATACAAATAATAACCAGGAGCAATTTCCCAGCGAATTTCAAGTGTAAAAGGATCAATAGATTTAATTGACGGTACGAAAGCTTCTGAAATAGGTATCGGGTTATCAAACTTAGTATTTAAAAGGTTATTAATAATTCCTTTTTTTGGTATAGGGGATAATAATTTTGGTTCTAATTTATTTGGTATAAGCCACTCTTGTGGGGGGTAGCACAAACCATAATCTGCACAACCCTGAGATTGAACGATTAATTCAGTTTTCTGGCCCCGATTTGAGTTATTCAGGATTGGGATACTGATTGAAACTTCATCCCTAAAAATTATTTGTTCACCGAAGAATTCGTCAGAGTGTGTTTCTCCATCAGGGTAATTAGGAATTCCTAGGGCTGCTGAATTGGAATTAAGTGCATAACTCATCCGATCTTTATATAAGTAGTAACCTTCCTTAATATCCCAGTTAATGAAGATCAAATTATTTTTTACATTGGCTTCATACTGAAATACTGCTTCCGGGGGTAAAATTTCCTGCCTAGCGAGCGCTGATATTAAATACATTGAAGAGAGCGCAAATAATAAAAGTTGAGCGCCTCTTCTTTGGTTTTTATTATAAAAGTAGTTTTTCATTTGATGGCTGAATGAATCCAGTTAAGATAGGCTTCATAACCAGTTGAAATTGGAATTGCGATTATTTCGGGAAGCTCATATGGATGATTATCTTTAATTTCAACCTCAAGCTTATCCCAAGCCGATCGTATGGTTTTAATTAATAGTAGGACTTCTGTTCCTGACTTCAGTTCACCTTCCCATCGGTAAACAGAGTTAATACCTGGTAATTGGTTAATGCAGGCCGCAAGATTAGATTCAATCAAATGGGTCGATAAAAACTCAGCATGAGCATTATCAGGGCATGTAGTTATTACTAGTAAAGTATCTGTATCCATATTCTGTTTGATTCCATACTAAAAATTGAGCATAGCCTTGCGGATAATTAATGTCTCGTTGAAAAAATTATTGATTTTACGATAAATATAACTAATTGATTATTAGAACTAAATTTTGATATAAGCTTTAAACACCCCTAAATAATAAGATTTTATCTAATTAAAATCATATTTTAGTTAATTCATTTGCTTTAAACCCTTGAAATATCAGATTTCGTCGCTATTATTAGCACTCCTTTCGAGCGAGTGCTAATTAATAAGGGGTTCTGAAGCCCCAAAACATTATCTCGCCTTAACGCTATTTTAGGAGTTTTTGTAATGAATATTCGACCGCTTCATGATCGGATCATAGTCAAACGCATGGAAGAGGAGCGTATGTCGGCCGGCGGTATCGTTATTCCGGATTCGGCCACTGAAAAACCCATTAAAGGGGAAGTTGTTGCGGTTGGCAACGGCAAGTTGCTCGATAACGGAGAGACTAGGGGGCTTGACGTAAAAAAAGGTGACCAAGTCCTATTTGGTAAGTACAGCGGCACGGAAGTCAAAGTTGACGGCGATGAGCTGTTAGTGATGAAAGAAGATGACGTAATGGCTGTGATTGAAAGCTAGTTAATTTATTCAATCTCTATATTCATCCGGATTAAAAACCCGGTAACAAATTTTTAGAAAATATAAGGAGCAGTTAAATGGCTGCTAAAGAAGTTAAATTTAGTGATGATGCTAGAGCAAAAATGTTCTCCGGTGTCAATATATTGGCAAATGCTGTGAAAGTAACTCTAGGTCCTAAAGGGCGTAACGTTATTTTAGATAAGAGTTTTGGTGCACCTACTGTTACTAAAGATGGTGTTTCTGTTGCTAAAGAAATTGAGCTCGACAACAATTTTGAAAACATGGGCGCACAGATGGTGAAAGAAGTTGCTTCACAAACTTCTGATGTTGCTGGGGATGGCACAACTACTGCAACAGTTTTAGCGCAAGCAATTTTGCGTGAAGGCCTTAAGTCAGTGGCCGCTGGAATGAATCCCATGGATTTGAAGCGAGGCATAGATAAAGCGGCTACCGCAGTTGTTGATCAACTCAGAGGTTTGTCTGCTCCTTGTGATGAAGACAAAGCTATTGCCCAGGTTGGAACAATTTCAGCTAACTCTGATGAAGAAGTAGGAGAAATCATTGCTGAATCAATGGGTAAGGTTGGTAAGGAAGGCGTTATAACTGTTGAGGAAGGATCTGGCTTAGATAATGAACTTGAGGTTGTAGAAGGTATGCAATTTGATCGAGGTTATTTATCTCCATATTTTATTAATGATGCAAATAATCAGAGCTCAGAACTAGAAAATCCTTATGTGCTTTTATTCGATAAGAAAATCTCAAATATTCGAGATCTTTTGGCGTTACTTGAGGGTGTTGCTAAATCAAGTCGTCCATTATTGATTATCGCTGAGGATGTTGAAGGGGAAGCTTTGGCCACATTAGTGGTAAACAATATTCGTGGCATCGTTAAGGTCTGCGCAGTTAAGGCACCTGGTTTCGGAGATCGACGTAAAGCTATGCTGCAGGACATCGCAATCCTTACTGGCGGTCAAGTAATCTCTGAAGAGGTTGGCCTAAGCCTTGAGAAAGCTGCTCTTGAAGATCTAGGTGAAGCAAAGAAAGTTCAGATCAGTAAGGAAAACACCACGATTATTGATGGAGCTGGCAAAGCAACTGACATTAAATCACGGGTTGAGCAAATCAATAATGAAATTGAAGAGTCCACTTCAGATTATGACCGTGAAAAACTGCAAGAACGAGTAGCTAAATTAGCTGGTGGTGTTGCAGTGATTAAAGTTGGAGCCGCTACAGAGATTGAGATGAAGGAAAAGAAAGCTCGTGTAGAAGATGCTTTACATGCAACTAGAGCAGCTGTTGAAGAAGGTGTAGTTGCGGGGGGAGGTGTTGCACTTATTAGAGCTAATGCGAATATCGAAGATCTTAAAGGAGCTAATGATGAGCAAGATGTAGGAATCACAATCTTACGTCGAGCCCTAGAAGAGCCTTTGCGCCAGATTGTTGCAAATGCTGGTGATGACAGCTCAGTTATTTTAAATAAGGTTGCTGAAGGCAAGAGTAATTATGGCTATAACGCCGCAACTGGCGAGTATGGAGACATGGTTGAGTTTGGAATTATTGATCCAACTAAAGTCACTCGCTCAGCATTGCAGAATGCTGCTTCTGTCGCAGGCCTTTTACTTACAACCGAAGCGATGGTATCGGAAATACCAAAAGAAGATGCTCCTGCTGCTCCAATGCCTGATATGGGCGGAATGGGCGGAATGGGCGGAATGATGTAACCATCTGCTTAAAATGCAATAAAATTAAAGCCCCGTTATTATGCGGGGCTTTTTTTGTATTTAATTTCTGAGTTTTGATATTACTATGTCTCGAATAACTTATATTTTGTATCAATACCCTCAGTTATCTGAGAGTTATGCTAGTACTGAGATGAGGAGCATCTTAGATAAGCACGATATTGATATTATCTCGCTTGTAGCGGCGGATGTGGCGAATAAGGATGATGCTTTACCTTTTACTGTAATTGATAATGAAGCTGAAATTCTGAATCGAACGCGAGCTTTCAAACCCGATATTATTCATACTCACTGGTTAGGCCCCCGTCTTAAAGTTTCAGTAAATCTTTCAAAAGCTTTGGATGTTCCTCTTACAATCCGAGCGCACTCATTCGATGTTCTTTGGCCAAAACCACGTCGACGTTGGTATCAATCAGCCTCCAAGTTTGTTGATACTTCCTCTGCTATCGCAGAGAATTTAGATTTCTTGTGTAGTGAACTTTGTCTTGGGATTCTCACTTTCCCTTTTAGTGTTCAACGTTTGATCGGTGCCGGCATTCCTGAAAATAAACTTATTCCTTGTCGTCCAGTTCTAAATTTTGACCGTTTTTATGATGAATCCCCAAATGGTTCCGGAGTTCTTAATTGCGGAGCTGCGCTACCGAAAAAGGATTTTATTGCTTACCTAGAGCTTGCCCAACTTGTTCCTGATAAACATTTTGATCTTTATTCGATTGGTTATGACACAGAAAAAATTGTGCATAGGAATAATGAATTAAATAGACCTGTCACCATTTTTCCACCTGTCCAACAAATTGACATGCCTGCAATATATAAGAGTCACGAGTGGTTTGTATATACAGCGAATTTAAGTTTAGGAACGGTTGGTTGGCCCGTAAGTATTTCTGAAGCTCAGGCATCTGGCGTTGGAGTTTGTATGCCTAATATACGTCCTGATATTAAAGAATTATTGGGCCCGGCTGGTTATATATATAACAGCATAGATGAGGTAGCAGAAATAATTCGACAACCTTATCCCGACCATATGAGACAGGCAGGTTTTGAACATGCCAAACTCTCAGATATTAAAAATCATATTCATCTTCTAACAGACCTTTGGAAGAAAGTTTAATTTTCAACAATTTAAGATATGTCTGATAAACGTTTTCTCGTATATACATCTGCAGGGGATAAATCTTCTTTGAGGCTCTGGCTAGAAGGTAGAAGAAATTTTGACCTTTGGGTTACTGCTTATGGTAATGATTTAAATCGTTACAAAAATTATGCTGATTATTTTGAGGTAAGAAAAGGTGGGAAATTTCAAAATCTTCGAAAAGATTGGCTATCTAATCGCGAAGTTTTTGCGCACTATGATTCAGTATTAGTTCTTGATGATGACATCATAATAGATGCTGATGGAATCAGTCGTTTGTTTGAAGTTTTAGAAGAATACGATCTAACAATTTTACAACCCGCTTTTCTTCCTTTTGGTAAGGTGAGCCATCCAGTTACTCGTCAAGTTTTTGGGAAAAAGTTACGCTTTGTAGATTTTATTGAAGTTACATGCCCACTTTTTCGTCGCGATTCGCTTGAGCATTTTCTGAATGAATATGATGGGGAGTTGTTGGGTTGGGGAATAGACTATTGGTTTTTAGATATTCTGCGCAAAGAGCCAGAATTCCTCGCTGCAATTATTGATTCTATTCCTTGTGTTAATCCAGTTGATTCAGTTAAAGGCGGTCAACGTGAAATTAGTCTTTTGCAGCCTGATTCTAGGAGAAGAAACGATTGGCTAGATTATAAGTTGCGTCTTGATTTAGAAGAAGCTGACTCAAAAAATTATACTAGTTCAATTAATGATTCAATACTTTCTTCTTTTATTAATTTCTTTTGGGTTTCTTTGCATCGTCGTTTACTTCAAAAACGTTATAAGTCAGATTTAATTTGTTATTAATTAAACTTTATTTAACAATTGAGTGATGAGTATTAATGATCAAAATTGGGACCCAATAAAGTATCAGCAGAATGCACGTTTTGTTTCTGACCTAGGGGCGCCTGTAATTCAGTTACTTAATCCAAAATCAGGTGAGAAGATTCTTGATCTAGGCTGTGGAGACGGCGCATTAACAATTCGATTATTAGATTCAGGTTGTAATGTAGTTGGTGTTGATTCAAGTTCTGATATGGTTAATGCCGCTCGAAAATTAGGGCTAAATGTATATAAAATTGATGCTCATGAAATAAAATTTCATGAGCAATTTGACGCAGTTTTTTCCAATGCCGCACTTCACTGGATGGCCTCTCCCGAAAGAGTTATCGAAGGAGTATGGCGAGCTTTGAAGCCAGGGGGACGATTTGTTGGAGAATTTGGTGGTTACGGGAATGTATCAATGATTTTGAAAGTTTTAAAATCTAGAATGAATCTTCGAGGCCTAGAAATAAATAACCCATGGTTTTTCCCAACTACGGATCAATATAAGAAATTATTAGAAAATCAAGGTTTTAAGATATCTAGCATCGAATTGATTCCTCGTCTTACTAAATTACCTGGCAATATAGTCGATTGGCTGGAAACTTTTGGTAAGCCTTTGACTGCTTCTCTTTCAGCTGATCTTTATGATGATTTTGTTACAGAGGTAACAGAAGATCTTAAGTCAATATTGTGTGATGCAGATGGCGCATGGCACGTTGATTATATTCGACTTAGATTTGCTGCATTTAGATGATAATTTATTTATTCAGAGTATTATCTTTCATGACTTAAGTTGGACTTTTCAAACTCTAGGAGATCGTTGTGGAATATGTTGCTTTTATAACATTGCTTTTAATTGTTGAATATATGTTTTTTTCTGGACAAGTAGGTGCCGCAAGAGGCAAAGCTGATATTCAACCACCAGCAATGACCGGTGATGAAAATTTTGAACGTGTTTTAAGGGTGC
>JAYZVL010000062.1:0-26006 GCA_036155675.1 Pseudomonadota bacterium
GGCCTAATGTCGTTAGAATATCTATCGTTTTAAAAGAATTTTGCGCTTAAATACTATCGTGCGACTATCCAATCTGCCATTAAACACTTTTAAGGAAAAACCAGCTGAAGCTGAAATTTCTAGCCATCAGCTAATGTTGCGTGCGGGATTAATACGCCCTCTAGCATCCGGATTATTTACCTGGATGCCAATGGGTTTAAAGGTGCTCCGCAAAGTTGAAAAGATTGTTCGAATGGCAATGAATGAAGCAGGTGCATTTGAAATTCTTATGCCCGCCATTCAACCTGCTGAACTTTGGCAAGAATCAGAGCGTTGGGGTCTTTATGGGCCATTGCTTTTGAAAATGCGTGATCGAAATGATAGAGAATTCTGTTTTGGTCCAACTCATGAAGAGGTGATGACCGATATTGCGCGTCGTGAGCTTAAATCCTATAAGCAGCTACCTGTAACTTATTATCAAATTCAAACTAAATTTCGTGATGAAATACGTCCGCGCTTTGGAGTGATGAGGGCTCGCGAATTTTTGATGAAAGACGCATATTCGTTTCATCTAGATCAAGAATCATTGCAAGAAACATACGATCTTATGGCTCATACATATCAAAAAATCTTTGATTCTTTAGGCCTCCAAAGTAAATCTGTTGACGCTGATTCTGGAGAGATTGGAGGCAATAAATCAAGAGAATTTCATATTCTTGCAAATTCAGGTGAAGATAAAATTGCATATACAGATGAAGATGATTTTGCAATTAATGTTGAGCTTGCCCCGGTTTCTCCGCAAAAACAAAAAGAATCAAAAGAGATACATAATCTTGAGAAAATAAGCACTCCTGAAATCAAGTCCATCGAAGAAATTTGCGAAAAACTTAAAATCAGCCCTAAAGATACGCTAAAAACGTTAGTTGTTGAAGGGGAAGATGAAAGCTTGATTGCATTAGTTCTAAGGGGTGATCATGTTCTTAACAGACATAAAGCCGAAAAAATTAACGGTATATCAAAACCTCTTTCTCTAGCTAGCGAAGAAAAAATAGAGAATGCTTTTGAACTAAAGCCTGGTTCTTTAGGCCCTTTAGGGTTAAATGCTCGAATAATTGCAGATCATAGTGCCATTTGCTGCAAAAATTTTGTTTGCGGCGCAAATGAAACTGGATTTCATTACAAAGGCGTAAACTGGGAAATAGATCTTCCAAAACCTGAAGCTGCAGATTTACGGGATATAAATGAAGATGATAAAAGCCCAGACGGAAATAAAATCAAAATTGCACGTGGGATTGAAGTGGGTCATATTTTCCAATTAGGGGAAAAATACAGTACAGCCATGAATGCAAATGTTCTAAACCAGGCTGGTAAGGAACAAAATTTACTCATGGGCTGCTATGGAATAGGTATATCCCGAATTGTAGCTGCAGCAATTGAACAAAATTATGATGAGAAAGGCATTTGTTGGCCCAATGCTATAGCCCCATTTGAACTAGTACTCATTTCAATAAATGCAAAAAAATCCAAAGAGGTTATTAGCGTTACAAATAAGCTTTATTCTGATCTTACCAATTCAGGCATAGAGGTTTTGTATGATGATCGAGAAGTAAGGCCAGGAGTAAAATTTGCTGATGCTGAATTGCTTGGAGTGCCACATCAAGTCCTTATAGGAGATCGAACCCTATCTAAAGGAATCGCAGAATATCGGAAACGCGGAGAAAAGGACTTCCAAGAATATAAGCTGGGGGACATTCGGAGTCACATATCTCAAATATTAGAAATGAATAGAAATGTTTCTCCAAGGTAAAATAAATTTCCTATGAAAGTTACGATTTATCACAATCCGCGATGTTCAAAATCCAGACAAACTTTAGCACTTATCGAGAAAAAAGGCATACAGCCAATAATCATAAAATATATGGATAATCCACCTGATTTCGATACTATAAAATTTATACTCAATGCCCTGAAGGTAAATATTAGGAGTCTATTACGCGAGGAAGAACCTGAATATAAAAATGAAAATGTGAAGCTGAAAAATTTTAATGAGCAGCAACTGATTGATTGGCTTAGTAGGCATCCTAGGGTTATTCAGCGTCCTATAGTAATTACAAGCAATGGTGCCTGCATATGTCGACCACCAGAAAATGTCTTAGCAATATTAGATTAAGATGATAAAAATTTTAGTTCTTTATTACTCAAAAAATGGTTCCACTGAAAAACTAGCAGAACAGATTGCTAGAGGGGTTCATAAAATACCAAACTGTGAAGCTAAGCTTCGCACGGTAATGCCAATAAAAGAAAATCTAAATAACAATTTACCTGATATTCCAGATAAAGGGGCTCCCTTTGCAACACTTAAAGATTTCGCTAATTGCGATGGTTTGATACTTGGCAGTCCAACTCGTTTTGGAAATATGTCAGCTGAACTTAAATACTTTTTAGATGGCACTGGTTCAGAATGGTTATCAGGGGCATTGGCTGGCAAACCATGTGCCGTTTTTACTTCCAGCAGCAGCATGCATGGGGGTCAGGAAAGCACTTTATTATCAATGTCTTTGCCTTTACTGCACCATGGAATGCTTCTTGTAGGCGTGCCATATACTGAAACAGCTCTTCTAGAAACAAAATCTGGTGGCACACCTTATGGGGCCAGTCATATCGCAAAAGAATCTAACGACACAAGGTTAACTTCTGAAGAGTCGGATATTGCTCAAGCTTTGGGTAGTCGTGTTGCAGAACTGGCATTAAAAATTAACCACTCAAATCAAAATTAAATGCCCACAAGTAAAAATTTAGCAATATTTGGGCTCTTTCTCCTAATGATTGTTTCTCCGTGGTGGCTAAATGATGCCTACCCTAAATTGAATACGCTTTTAATACTTGGGTTCGGGCTTATACCTCCTATTTTATTGATTAGAAGCCTTTGGAAAAAAAGCCAAAACTCTTATGGAATAACTGCGCTCTGCATGATCGTTTACACCGTTTTTGGAATTATGGATATTGTGGCAATAAACACTAATAAATTGAGCAGCCTAATCCTATGTATAATTGCGATAGCAGTTTTTTTTCTAATTCTAGATGTAAGAAAACGTGACTGTTAAGTGCTTAATTTTAAAAAATTTTTAACAAATGGAATTGTCAAACGACGTTTTGACCTTAAGGCTTCATTGTCTAGCTCATCTAATAAAGAGAACAAAGCTTGATTACTTCTTTCGACCCTACGAAATAAATAAAGTGCTGTCTCATGGGGTAATTCAAAACCACGCCAATTTGCACGTAATTTTAAAGCCTCAATCTTTTGCTCATCTGATAAAGGCATCAGTTTCCATGTGCTGCCAGAAGCTAATCTAGACTTGAGGTCTTTCATTTGAAAAGCAGACGCAGATGGAGGCAAAGAGGCGGAAATAATTAAATTAGATTGATACTCACGCAAATCCTCAAAAAGAATAAATAAATATTTCTCCCATTCGCTCTGACCAGCAACACAGTCAATATCATCAATGCATACCAAGTCTAAATTACCCATCCCTTCGAGCAAACCAGGCGCTAAATCAATTTTGCTTCCTAATGGCAACCATGCGCAAGTAAGATTATTTTCTGCAGCATTTGCAATTGCAGATTGCAAAAGATGTGAGCGCCCACTACCAAATGCCCCCCATAACCAAATAACTTCGCCATTTGGACTATTAGCAAGTTTTTGTATGGCCTGGACGGCAATATCATTTGGCCCCGCAAGATAGGACTGGAATCGGGCATGATCTGCGAGCTTCAAATCAAGCGCAAGTTGGCGCATTTTGTTTAAGCCTCTTGCCGGAAGAATTCAAGAGCCATACGGCTCCAAGTCAAAACATAATGTAAGCCGCTAACTAAGCTAATTACAAAAACCATAGCGCCTGAAATTAGAATAATTGTAGAAGATGGCCAACCATAAATTTGGTACGCGATGACAGAAAATAAATAAATTAGGGCAGTGATTGTATTTAACTTTCCAACTTTACTTGGGCGAGGCTCAAGCGGCTCAATTAAAACTTGGTAGACAATTGCCCCCAAAACAATCACTAAATCTCTACCAACTACAACAAAAAATAACCAATCTGGAACCAATCCTGTCCAAGTCAAAGCAGCAAAAACTGAAATAAACATTAGCTTGTCAGCCATAGGGTCTAATATTGCCCCTAACCAAGATTTCCAATTAAATCGCTTTGCTAAAAAGCCATCCAAAGCATCAGATAAACCAGCAATAACAACCAATAGGAGAGCTAGTTGATATTCGAAATTAATTAGAAAAATAACGATAGGTACTGTAAGAATCATTCTGATAACACAAATAGCATTTGGCAGATTTGACCAACTAAGAAGTAACATAGATTAACCTTATAAATTCATTCATTTAAAATCCATTTATAATGCAAATCCAAGCTATCTTCGTTAGGGCTAACTGGATTTAATTGGTTACTATTTTGAAAAATTTGCTGAAGCCTGACCGACTCACCTCGAAGAGCTAAAACAAGCTCCAGCTCATCGGATTGGAGGCTTATAACATCAATCCCAGATAAAATATCTAAACTATTCAAATACTTCCTAAGCTCTCCGTAACTTGAAATTGAATTAATTCCCGAGATTCGAACATTAATACTGTTGATCGCTTTAGAAGATGTAGCCTGCAGATCAGACAAAATATCGGCAACTCGATCAACGCCCTCAAATAAAGGACTCTGCCAATCTGAAAGCTGACCATCATAAGAAAAAATCCAACGAGTTTGCCATTCTCCAACATCGGTTGCATTAAATCGGCCAATTAATAATGCTTCGCTCTTATAGCGACTAGAAGCTAAATCTATCTGCCCAAGAAACCCTCCCCAAATATCTGAAAAATTTAAAGCCATCATGTCAACTGTATCCAGCAAAGGTAATACCACCGGCAAACCTCTCTTGGAAGCCCTAGAAAGTAATTCCCCACGAATTGAGGCTAGTAAGCTCTCATTCTCTTGAGATCCATCAGAAAGGATATACCTCTTACCATTCCCTGTATCAATTGCAAGCCAGATTGCAACTAAAGGTCTTTGTTCTCCCCAAATAGGTTGACCAAATGAGTCAAGAGATTTTCTAATAGCTTCATTATCAAAACCAGCAAAAAATTTATCATTAGGTAATTGTCTATACTCAAGCAAAGGTTTACTGGCATCAGGAAATAGCTCGGTACGTAAAGCTAAAATATCACTTCTACCAGTTACTTTTATTAGAACCTCATCAAGAGCCTTCTCAAACAGCCTCTTTAAAGGAATTTCCTCGGGTATGCATCTATTAAAATTACGAAGATTTAAATCTCCAAACACTTCAGAATTGATAGATAAATTAGCCAATTCTTCAAAAGATGGTTGCTCTAAAGGTGGGCAAATACCAACCGAGGCGTTATATAAATCATCGAGAATTACCGCATTTGCCCCTGCAGAAAGAAATAAAAGCGCAAAAAAACCTCTGCGAATCAATTTGAATGCAGTTTTATGCCATTTCCGCTTTAGTTTCATGTAATTCATCGCGCTCAGCTTGTCCATTTAATTTATTATACCCATGAGAACATTTTAATCGGGCTAAATAAACTTTCTATCATCTATAATAAAATAAACACAAACAATGATTAATCGAAAATCTAACACCTATCAGGACGCAGGGGTAAATATCGACGCAGGAAACAGACTGGTCGAGGAAATTAAGCCTGCTATTAAATCCACCTATCAACCTGGCGCAATTGGATCCATAGGTGGGTTTGGTGGTCTTTTTCAACCAGATCTATCCGTGTACAAAGAACCTATTTTGGTTGCAGGAACCGATGGTGTGGGAACTAAGCTAAGACTTGCCATTGAGCTTGGAATCCTTGATACCGTTGGTATAGATTTGGTAGCAATGTGCGTAAATGATGTCATTGTCCAAGGGGCTAAACCCTTATTCTTTCTCGACTATTATAGTTGCGGGAAATTAAATATAGAAAATGCCACTAAAGTCATAAATGGTATTGCCTCTGGATGTAAAGAAGCTGGGGCAGCTTTAATCGGTGGAGAAACTGCTGAAATGCCAGGAATGTATGCTAAAAAAGATTTTGATTTAGCTGGTTTTTGCGTGGGGATAGTTGATAAATCCAATCTTATCGATGGCAGCAAAATAAAAGCAAGTGATTCAGTTATTGGGCTCGCATCTTCTGGTCCTCATTCCAATGGTTATTCATTAATAAGGAAAGTTTTAGAAGAATATAGAAAAAATAATAAAAAAGATTGGGAAGGTATAAACCTCGATAAAGCGCTTATTGAACCAACTAGAATTTATGCGAAAGCATTACTAAATCTAGCAGAGAAAATAAGTATCAATGGGATGGCTCATATAACCGGCGGTGGTATCACAGAAAATCTAGCCCGAGTCCTCCCTGCAACTTTCGACGCAAATATTAATCTAAATCTTTGGGAACGC
This sequence comes from Pseudomonadota bacterium, assembly GCA_036155675.1. Taxonomy (GTDB): domain Bacteria; phylum Pseudomonadota; class Gammaproteobacteria; order Steroidobacterales. The sequence continues at coordinate 6,445 of JAYZVL010000062.1, forward strand.
CCTAAAGTTTTTGATTGGTTGCAATCAGCTGGCAATATTTCCCAAAATGAAATGCTGAAGACTTTTAATTGCGGTATAGGAATGATGCTAATAATACCTAACCAGGAAGCAAATCAAGCAATCGATTTATTAGAAAGTTATGGCGAAACTGCTTTCAAGGTTGGTGAAATTATTTCAGGCGCAGGAAAAGTCAAGATACTTTCATGATAAAGAATAAATCCATTAGGGTCGCTGTACTAGTATCTGGCAATGGAACAAATTTACAGGAAATTATTGACAGCACAACCACTGGTAAAATAAACATTAATATTGTCGCAGTAATAAGCGAGAACCCATCGGCATATGCTCTAACTCGAGCTAAGAAATCAGGGATAAGTACGCATCTAATTGATTTTCATAAATTCAAAACTCGGAAAATTTTTGATGAGGAGCTAGAAAAATTACTAATCACGCTTAATTTAGAACTAATTGTTTTAGCTGGATATATGCGTATTTTGGCTGAATCTACTGTAAATAATTTTATTGGGAAAATTATCAATATACACCCATCACTTTTACCAGCATTTCCTGGGCTTAATACTTACGAAAGAGTAATTCAATCAAAAGATAGATGGCATGGTACTTCAGTTCACTTTGTTACTGTAGAACTTGATGGAGGACCGTCATTCCTACAATATCGAATTAAAATAGGCCCTAATGACACAGCATCTAAATTAAAGGCAAGAGTTCAAAAAGGAGAGTACGAAATTTATCCGCTTGCAATCGAATGGTTTGCAGACAAGCGTGTCTATTTCTCTAAAGGAAGAGCCTTTTTTGACGGCAATCATCTACAAAAGCCCATCGTGATTGATGAAAAATGCTGAAAATTTTATTACTATTTTTTTCACTTCCTTCTTTAGCTTTCTCAAGCCCATTAAACCATCCACAATCATCTGAATCTATCGAAAGTATAATTACTCCGTTAGATGAAATATCAAAATTTACAATAATTTTTGAGGCAAAATACGGTGGGTTGAAAGGGAAGGCTTCTCTATCTCTAAATACAACTGAAAGAGAAAACGAATATATCTACCTTTTGGAATCAAATGCTTCAGGAATTGCTCGTCTGATTCAGCCTGAAACGGCCATTGAAAGTAGCAACTTCAAATTAACACCAGAAGGAATAAAACCGCTTCATTATATATATGACGAAGGCACAAGAAGTGAAGAAGACAGGGGCTCAATAATTTTCGATTGGTCAAAAATGATAGCGGAGTCAATTCATAAAGGTGAACTTATTGAGCTAAAACTAGAAAATAAAATACAAGATAGATTAAGCGCGGAATTGCAAACTATTCTTCAATTGCGCTTAAATCAAATACCATCTAATCATCATATTGCATACAATAATTCTATTAGGAATTACAAACTCAAAGAAAAGGGTGAAGAAAATATCTCTGTGCCTGCAGGTAATTTTGATACAGTTAAATATCTACGACAAAGAGAAGGATCAAAACGTTCTTCATTAATTTGGTTTGCAAAAGATTTTCATTATTTACCGATACGTATAGATCAACTAAAAAATGATGAAGTCTCAATTTCTATGAATGCTTTAAGTATTAATTACTGAAAAGCCAAATTAATCATGCTTTTGGTAGAGTAACCCCCTTTTGGCCCTGATATTTTCCACCACGATCAGCATAAGAAGTATCGCAAACCTCATCTGACTCAAAGAATAGCATCTGAGCCACTCCTTCATCTGCATAGATTCTGGCAGGTAAAGGAGTTGTATTAGAAAATTCTAAAGTAACATGACCTTCCCACTCTGGCTCTAACGGTGTGACATTAACAATAATTCCACATCGAGCATAAGTAGACTTACCTAAGCAAATGGTCAAAATACTTCGAGGTATACGAAAGTATTCGACGGTTCTAGCTAAAGCAAATGAATTTGGAGGAATAACACAAACATTTTTATGAATATCAACAAAACTATTTTCATCAAAGGATTTCGGATCAACAATCGCCGAACTAATGTTGGTAAAAACTTTGAAATCAGCTGCACATCTAACATCATAACCATAACTAGATGTGCCATAGGATATAACTTTACCTGAGTTATTAAACCGAACCTGCTCAGATTCAAACGGTTCAATCATACCGTGTTCTTTAGCCATTCGATTGATCCAGCGATCAGATTTTATTGACATTTACAATTACCTTCAGTCCATTTATAAAAAAGAACTTATGTAGTTTATTTTTTTGGTATACCCTTTTCTACATTAATTTTACCTAAAGCATGTGAATAATCCTTAGATCGAAGAGATAATTCAATAGCCGCGGCTAAAGAAATATCTCGAAACAATTTTGCATTCTTAGAATCAGGTTTTGAAATAACTATAGGTTTACCATTATCTGCTTCCTGGCGAATATCTATATCCAAAGGAAGTTGACCTAATAATTTTAATTGATTTTTACGCGCAACTTCGACCCCACCCCCATGACCAAATAAAGATGTGCTCTCACCGCAATTCGGGCAATTAAAGGTGCTCATATTTTCTATCAAACCCAAAACGGGTATATGGACTTTCTCAAACATTCTCAGGCCCCGAATTGCATCTGCAAGAGCAATGTCTTGAGGCGTAGTTACAATCAAGGCTCCACTAACAGGAAACTTTTGGCTGAGAGTTAGCTGAATATCGCCTGTCCCAGGAGGCATATCGACTATCAGATAATCCAAATTTGGCCAATTAGTTTGAAACATCAGCTGATTGAGCGCCTGAGTTACCATTGGTCCTCGCCAAACGGTAGGTTGTTGAGTATCAATCAAGCAACCGATTGACATCATTGATAATCCATGAGCACTTATAGGCTCCATAGTTTTACCATCATGGCTAACAGGCTGCTCACCTTCAACACCCAGCATAATTGGTTGACTGGGACCGTAAATATCAGCGTCCAAAATACCTACCCTTGAGCCTTGCTGAATTAATGCCAGAGCTAAATTCACTGCAACGGTTGATTTCCCTACCCCGCCTTTAGCAGATGAAACAGCAATTATATTAGCAACTGAATCAGTTGGACTTAGGCTACCTTGAACAGCATGCCTCTGAATTTGGCAGTCTATTTGAACAGAAATATCTGCTAAAGAAATATCGCTAAGCTTTGCGCTAAGCTCTTGTGCTAATTCAGATGATTCAAGTAAAGGAAACCCTAGTTTCAGGTATACATTAGCTTTAGAATCACCATTTATTTGTACCTTAGCCCCAGCAGCTTCTAGCGTTTGCCCTGTCAATTTAAGCTTGGTATTTGAAAGAGCTTGATTTAATAGATTTTTTAAGTTTGATGTCATTTGTGTGGAGGTATTAAATAGGGGTCTTAATAGTAAAAGATTTAGATTGTACATCTTCTAAGTTATGCATTCGTTTTTGATTTAAATTATGGTCAAAAATTAACCCCCGTTGCTGGAGCAACCTCGAAAAACTTTTAAATGTAGAAATATGGTCAAAAAATCTAGAGAAATCCTAGTCACAAGCGCTTTGCCATATGCTAATGGACCAATCCATATTGGTCATCTGGTTGAATATATTCAGACAGACATTTGGGTGAGATTCCAAAAACTCATTGGCAATAAATGCACTTACATATGTGCTAGTGATGCTCATGGCACTCCAATCATGTTGAAAGCAAAAAATGATGGGGTAGATCCAGAAACCCTTGCTGAAGATTTTCGAAAAAAACACAAACATTCATTTAGTGGTTTTCATATTGAATTTGATAACTATCACTCTACTCATTCAGAAGAAAATCGTTTACTAGTAGAGAAAATTTTCCAAAAGCTAGCCGATTCGGATCTAATAGATCGGCGCTCAATTTTACAAGCTTATGATGAAAAAGCAGAAATGTTCCTGCCTGATCGTTTTCTTAAAGGCACTTGCCCTAAATGTTTAACTAAAGATCAATATGGAGATAATTGTGAAGTCTGTGGCGCGACATATGAAAGCAATGAATTATTAGAGCCTAAGTCAATTTTGACAAATACAACCCCGGAACAAAAAGAATCAGAACACTTATTTTTTAAATTGAGCATTTTCACTAAAATGCTTTATGAATGGGTTAATGACGGTGCAGTTAATGAATCGATTACGCGTAAATTAGAAGAATGGTTTTCGTCGGGTCTTAAGGATTGGGATATTTCACGTGATGCTCCTTATTTTGGCTTCAAAATTCCAAATATGGAGAATAAATACTTTTACGTCTGGCTAGATGCACCAGTAGGTTATTTGGCAAGCTTTTTGAATCTATGCACAAGAAGAGAAGATTTGATCTTTGAAGAATATTTCAATTTAGATAGCAATAAAGAGCTTTATCATTTCATAGGTAAAGATATCGTCAATTTCCATACATTATTTTGGCCTGCAGTATTAGAAGGTGCTGGCTATCGAAAACCAAACGGTGTCTTTGTCCATGGTTTTTTAACCGTTAATGGGGGAAAAATGTCTAAATCTAGAGGAACATTTATTGCTGCCTCAACCTACTTAGACCACCTCGATCCTGAATATCTTCGATATTACTATGCAAGTAAACTTGGAAGTAACATTGAAGATATTGACTTAAATATGAAGGACTTTACCTCAAGGATAAATTCTGACTTAGTTGGAAAACTTGTAAATATAGCGAGCCGATGCGCTGGATTTATTACTGATAAATTTGATGGAACCCTAGGCGAAGAGCTTGAAGAAAAAATTCTATTTAAGGAATTTATTAAAACCGGTGATCTTATAGAGGCTGCATATGAGGAAAGGGAATACGCTCAGGCTATAAGAATCATCATGCAACTAGCTGACCAAACAAATCAATATATTGATACGCGAAAACCTTGGGTTCTTGCAAAAGAGAAGGAAACGCTTAGGGAGGTTCAAATGGTTTGTACTCAAGGCCTTAATCTATTTCGATTAATAATGATCTATCTTTCCCCAGTTTTACCAAAAATGGCAGAAAATTCTGGAAAATTTCTAAATGTAGAAATGAATAGCTGGGAAGATCGAAATAGTCCGATACTAGGAACAAAAATTAATAATTTTAAGCCACTTATGATGAGAGTTGACTCTAAAAAAATAGAGAAAATGTTAGCGGACTCGGTGCAGTAAAATTATAATAGAGTTTAAGAAAAATTGAAGGAACTGGATAATAAACTTCGTTCTATTGCAATAATCAATGAACCTAATTGTATAGGTTGCTCGCTATGTGTTCCTGCTTGTCCAACAGATGCAATAGTTGGTGCGTATGAATTTACTCACACTATTATTGAAAAAGAATGCATTGGTTGCGAACTTTGCATAGCGCCCTGCCCTGTAGACTGCATCATTATTGAGGAAAAGAACTTACCGCCCTTAAACCTTAAAGTCGCTAAACTAAAAATTGTTGCTCGCAAGAAACGGTTAAGATTTGAAAATAATCTCCTCGAAGCTGAATTTAATGCTCAGAATAAAGGTTTTGATTTAGCTCTGTCTAAACTTAAAAAGCGCTTAAAAAAAGAAGTGAAACGATAACAATAAAAAACATACTGATTTTTTTTAAACATATGAAATAAAAGAGATTTTTTTAATTGAATGAATGCAAAAATACGATTAGAAATTTTTAAGCGCTTTGCTGAAAATAATCCAAACCCAGATACAGAGCTTAGTTATGAAGATTCTTTCGAACTGCTAGTTGCAGTAATACTGTCTGCTCAGGCAACGGATATTAGTGTAAACAAAGCAACCACAAAACTTTATCAGGTCGCAAATACGCCCCATGAGATACTCGCATTAGGCGAAAAAAAATTAAAAGCCTATATAAAAACTATTGGTCTTTTTAACACAAAGGCTAAAAATATCCTTAAAACTTGCGCAATACTTCTCGATAAGCATAAAGGGAAAGTACCTGATAATAGATTGGAACTTGAAGCTCTTCCAGGGGTTGGAAGAAAAACAGCTAATGTAATTCTAAATACTGCATTTGGTCAGCCAACTATTGCAGTAGATACCCATATCTTTCGTGTTAGCAATAGGACTCGAATCGCACCAGGAAAAACACCCCTGGAGGTGGAAAAAAAACTAATCAAGTTTACCCCGGAAGCCTTTAAACAAGGTGCTCATCATTGGCTAATTTTACATGGTCGTTATACTTGCAAAGCTCGCAAACCGGATTGCGAAAATTGTAAGATTATTGATCTTTGCGAGTATAAGAAAAAATTATAAATTTCTACTACGAATTGAAGACGTTAAATCAATCTTTTTTGAGTTTCGGCATGTATAAATCAGTTAAAGTGCCATCAAATGCGTCTGCGCCCATTGCAACAGTTTCAGACAAAGTTGGATGCGGATGAACAGTTAAGCCAATATCCGAAGCGTCACAACCCATTTCAATGGCAAGACATGCCTCAGCAATAAGTTCTCCGGCATTCGGTCCAACGATTCCTGCACCAATAATTTTATTAGTTTTATTATCAAAAACTAACTTAGTGACCCCATCATCCCTACCTAAAGATAAAGATCTTCCGCTTGCGGCCCATGGAAATTTTCCGATTCCATAATCAATACCTTTTGCCTTTGCCTCAGTCTCAGTAATTCCCGTCCAAGCGATTTCAGGGTCTGTATAAGCAACGCCAGGGATACTTCGAGCATCAAAATAAGCTTTCTTCCCAGCAACAACTTCTGCTGCAACCTTACCTTCATGTGTAGCTTTATGCGCAAGCATTGGTTGGCCAACGATATCACCAATAGCATAAATATTTGGCACATTGGTTAACATCTGTTTATTAACAGGAATGATTCCGGCTTTATCCACATTAACTCCTGCTTGATCTAAACCAATCTTATTCCCATTTGCTGCGCGGCCAACAGCAACTAACACTTTGTCATAAAGTTGGGCGTCAGGAGCAGAATTACCTGAAAAACTGACCATCAAACCTGCCTTTTCGGGGATTATTTTTTCAACACGAACACCTTTAAGAATCGCTTCATAACGTTTCTTAATGCGTTTTTCCAATGGTCGAATCAAATCTGGGTCGCAATCAGGAATAAGGCTATCAGTCAATTCAACTACAGTAACTTTGACTCCAAGTGCATCATAGACCGTTGCCATTTCAAGACCAATAATACCGCCTCCAATAACAAGCATTCGACCAGGTATATCCTTCAGTTCTAATGCGCCGGTCGAATCAATAATTCGAGGATCTTCGGGTAATCCCGGGAGCATCGCTGGTTCAGAACCTGAAGCAATAATGCAAGATTTAAAGGCGATAATTTGAGCGCCTTTTTCTGACTTTACACTTAAATGATTTGCCGAAATAAAAGTACCTTCGCCTTGAATTATGTCGACGTTTCTTCGCTTAGCTAATCCGGTTAACCCAGTCGTTAATTTATTAACAACTCCCTGCTTCCAATCGACTAATTTAGCTGTATCAATCTCTGGTTTATTAAAGCGCACGCCAAAATCGCTCATTGCATCCGCTTCTTCAATTACTTTTGCTGCATGTAACAGTGCTTTTGAAGGAATACAACCAACGTTTAAACATACTCCGCCAAGAGAAGGCCATCGATCTACTAAAATTGTTTTCACACCTAGATCAGAGGCTCGGAAAGCGGCGGTATAACCACCAGGACCTGCGCCTAAAACCAGAAGATCTGTTTCAAGATCGACCTTACCCTCATAAGATGACCCTTCAGGATTAATTAATGGTTCCTTAGTAACAGACTCTTCAGGCTTATTGCTATTTGATAGCGTTGAGGGTTCATCCTTAATGGCAAAAATCTCAACAATAAGATCGCCTTGTGAAACCTTATCCCCCAATTTCACATTTACTTTTCCAATTTTCCCTGCATAAGGAGCAGGTACATCCATTGCAGCTTTCTCAGTTTCTAAAGTTATCAATGAATCTTCAGCTGCAACTTCATCACCGCTAGAGACATGCAATTCAATGATATCAACGTCTGTAAAATCACCAATATCCGGAACAGTAATTTGTATAAGGTTACTCATTTTTTTAATTCACTTAGGGCGTTTGCCAGATAACTTGTAAAACGAACCCCTGTGGCGCCATCGATTATCCGATGGTCATAAGTCAAACAAAGCGGTTGAATTAGTCTCGGTATAAATGCTTCGCCATTCCAAACGGGTTGAATTTTAGCTCGGGGTATACCAAGAATTGCAACCTCAGGTGGATTGATAATTGGTGTAAAAGATGTTCCGCCAATGCCCCCAAGGCTGGATACTGTAATACAACCTCCTTGCATTTCCTCGGCTTTAAGTTTGCCTTCACGAGCCCTTGTGCTCATTTCAGCAAGCTCTTTCGCAAGTTGAAAAATGTCTTTTTGATCAGCGTCTCGAATCACAGGAACAACTAAACCGCTGGGCGTATCGGCAGCAAAACCTACATGTAAATATTTTTTCCAAATAAGGTTTTTGCCGTCTGGCGCCATAGATGTATTAAAAACCGGAAATTCCTCCAGGCTCTGAGCTAGCGCCTTAATCACGAATGCTAAAGGAGTTAATTTAAAACCCAACTCAGCGGCCTTAACTTTAAGACTTTGTCTTGCCTCTTCCATTGCAGTTATATCAGCTTCATCATTCTGCGTAACATGAGGATAATTTAACCAACTTGAATGTAAACGAGGTCCTGAAATTTTCTGGATGCGGCCAAGGGGTTTTTCTTCAACGGTTCCGAATTTAGTAAAATCGACTTGCGGTAACTCAGGCAATACGTTACCTCCGGGTGAATCTAACTGCCCCGACATAACAGCCTTAACAAATGCCTTTACATCATCCTTGGTGATGCGATCTTTAGATCCGCTTCCTTTAAGCTGAATTAGGTTTACTCCAAGCTCACGTGCAAATTTTCTCACGGACGGGCTTGCATGGGCTTTCGAAAATCCAGCTTCGTTAATTGCAGGCATTAAACCATTAGAAATAGAAACAGGCTTAGAGACTTTAGGGTGAGAACTAACGGATGTAGTTTTATCTAATTCGACTTTAGTTTCAGTCTTCTTGGATAATTTCGGTTCTGCTGGAGTTTCCTCTGATTCACTCTCATTTGCCTCAAGAACTAAAATAAGACTGCCTTCTGAGACCTTGTCGCCAAGAGCAACCTTCAATTCAATAACCTTACCAGGAATCGGAGCTGGAACATCCATTGCTGCCTTATCAGTTTCTAGAGTTATAAGCGAATCTTCTGCTGCGACTTGATCGCCAGCAGAAATCATCACATCAACTATCTCAACTTCGGCAAAATCGCCAATGTCCGGCACTAGAACTTTCTGATTTTTCGCCATTCTTACTCTCAGTTTTAATAGGTTTCAAAAGCCATCTAACTGTTCACGGGGTTTGGCTTCTCCGGATCCAATTCAAATGAATCTAAAGCCTTAACGACAATTTTATTATCAATACGCCCTTCTTCAGATAATGCCTTAAGGCTAGCTAAAACAATATTTGCGCAATTAACCTCAAAATGCTTACGTAATGCCTGTCGAGAATCACTACGGCCAAAGCCATCTGTACCCAAAACAATAAACTTTCCAGGAACCCATTCTCGAATTTGATCCGGAATAATACGCATGTAATCAGATGCAGCAATAAAAGGCCCTTCTAAATCCGAAAAAGCATTTAAGACATAAGGAACCCTGGGTTTTTTATCTGGATGCCTAATATTCCATCGATTGCAATCAATCCCGTCTCGACGTATTTCGCTATAACTAGTAACGCTCCAAACATCAACATCAATATTGTATTCACTTTCTAAACAATCCGCAGCTGCCAAACACTCTCTTAGAATTGCTCCGGAGCCAAATAATTGAAGAGAATTAGAGTTACCCTTGCCTGTACGAACTTTGTAAATGCCTTTGATGATGCCATCCTTAACACCATCAGGCATTTCTGGATGAATATAATTTTCATTCATGCAGGTTAAATAATAAAAAATATTCTCCTGTTCGCTATACATTCGACGCAATCCGTCATGCAAAATAACGGCCAATTCATATGCATAAGCAGGATCATAAGAAACACAATTTGGAATTGTTGATGCTAATAATAAGCTGTGGCCATCTTGATGCTGCAAACCCTCACCTGCAAGAGTTGTTCTACCAGCAGTTCCGCCAATCAGAAAACCTCTGGCCTGCATATCACCTGCAGCCCAAGCGAAATCACCAACCCTTTGAAATCCAAACATAGAGTAATAGATATAAAAGGGTATCATCGATACACCAGAATTAGCGTAGGAGGTCGCTGCAGCAATCCAAGAACAAAAAGCTCCTGCCTCATTAATCCCCTCTTCTAGTATCTGTCCTTTAATATCTTCTCGGTAATACATTAACTGTTCAGCGTCTTGAGGAGTATATAACTGTCCTACAGAGGAATAGATTCCAATCTGCCGAAACATCCCCTCCATCCCAAAAGTTCGAGCTTCATCAGGAACTATAGGGACTATGTACTTACCAATTTTCTTATCTTTGACTAACTTCCCTAACATTCGAACCCAAGCCATCGTGGTAGATATTTCTCGGTCGCCGCTACCATTAAGCTGTTGTTGGAAAATTTCTAAAGAAGGTATTTCTAAAGATTTCGCTTCGCTATTACGCATAGGCAAAAAACCATTAAGATTGCGTCTACGTTGATGTAAATATTGAATTTCTTCACTGTCATCAGGCGGCTTGTAATAAGGCAAATCACCGATATCACTATCTGATACAGGAATATCAAAACGATCTCTAAATGCCTTTAGATCATCTATATCCAGTTTCTTCGCTTGATGCGCGGTCATTTTCCCTTCACCAGCCTCACCCATTCCAAAACCTTTGATGGTTTTAGCAAGAATTACCGTTGGACGGCCTGTTGTTTGCGAAGCTTGATGATATGCAGCAAAAACTTTACGTGAATCTAAGCCGCCTCGATTTAACCGCCATATCTCATCATCTGATAAATGAGAGACCATTTCTTTTAATTCCGGGTACTTTCCAAAAAAGTTTTCCCTTACATAATCGCCACCAACTGCTTTAAAATTTTGATACTCGCCATCAACGCATTCGTCCATAACTTGACGCAATAAACCTTTTTGATCCTGCTCTAACAAGGGGTCCCATCTAGATCCCCATAAAACTTTAATCACATTCCAACCAGCCCCAGCAAATGCTGATTCGAGCTCCTGAATAATCTTGCCATTACCTCTTACCGGGCCATCGAGACGTTGAAGATTGCAATTGATTACAAATATCAAATTATCCAAGCCCTCGCGAACAGGCATGGTCAGGGCGCCCATGGATTCAGGCTCATCCATTTCTCCATCGCCAAGGAAGGCCCAAATTTTTCTTTTTTTAACTTCAGTAATACCTCGATTTTCCAAATAACGTAAGAACCTGGCCTGATAAATTGCCATCATTGGGCCAAGACCCATTGAAACTGTTGGAAATTGCCAGAAATCAGGCATAAGCCAAGGATGCGGATATGAAGATAAGCCTTGACCATCTACTTCTCGACGAAAATGGTTAAGTTGATCTTCAGAAAGTCGGCCTTCCAAATATGCTCTAGCATAAATTCCTGGAGAAGAATGACCTTGCATGTAAATAAGATCACCTCGATCATTTTCGTTTGCTGCACGCCAAAAATGATTAAAGCCAACCTCATATAATGTGGCGGATGACGCATAGCTTGCAATATGTCCGCCATATTCGGAACTTCTTCGATTTGCCTGGACAACCATAACCATGGCGTTCCAGCGAATGTATGCTTCTATACGACGTTCAATTGATCGGTCACCGGGGTATTCGGGTTGTTGCGACAAAGGAATAGTATTGACGTAAGCAGTATTCTGATTAAATGGCAAATCATTACCGGAGCGGCGCAAATGATCAATGATATGCTCAAGCAAAAAACGAGCCCTTTCAGGGCCTTGCTCACGAAGAACTGAATTAATGGAGTCAATCCACTCTTGAGTTTCTTGTGGATCTAAATCATCGTAATGTTTAGGTTCAGTCACTTTACTCGACTTTGTAATTTAAATTGTTACATTCGCTCGCCTTCTAAAAGGCAAGAACAGCTAATTATGCATAGGGCTAACATTATAAGGCGATGAACCCAAAGCCGGGGTATCATCAGGGTTTAGATTTTTTAGGTCAAGCGAACTTAAATGCATAAGATACTGCCAAACCAGCTAATACCAGTTATTACACAAAAACCCGGGGAAACAAACAAAACCGAGCTTGAATCCAGAGAAGCATTGATAGCGGTAATAAGTGATAAAAATCCGCTTAGTGCGTGGCGCCCAATACCCCAATATAGGCGTCTTAGGGATATGCTTAAGAAAAGAAAAATCAATCAATTATATTCCCAAACTCGATTAAACACTCAGTCTAATACTGCCGTTTACCTCGCTTCATCACCAAAAAAAGACAGCAGCTGTTTTGAGAAACTAAGTTTTGCGGGTAAATTAGTTAAGCATGCGATGGCTGATAAACCAAGGAATTTAACTCTTTACGTTGCTGATTCCTCAAATACCGATAGTGAAATCTTGGCTAAATCCTTAATTTCAGCATTGATTGCTTATCAATTTAAAATGCCTGAATACAAATCATCTAAATCGCAATCACCTCGACTTAAAAAAATCTGTATAGCTGGGCTTAAGAATCGTATTGATATAAGCCGCACAATAGCTGTAGCTGAGGCAAATAATTTAGCGAGATGGTTGACTGCGCTACCTCCAAATAAGCTAGATGCAGAAAATTATGTCGAAGCTATTAAATACTTAAGCAAAAAAAATAACTGGCAATTTGAATTTTACAATCAGGAGAAGCTCAAGCAATTAAATGCGGGTGCATTCCTTGCTGTAAGCCAAGGAAATCCAATACCTGACGCAGGCATTGTTCGCTTAAGCTATAGACCAAAAAAAAATATGCCTCCAGAGGTTGCCCTTGTTGGAAAAGGCATAATATTTGATACTGGTGGAACCAATTTAAAGCCATTTCGAAGCATGCTTGATATGCATCATGATATGGCTGGAAGTGCTGTTGCGCTAGCAACAATTCAAGCAATAACAGATTTAAAAGCTCCAATTGCGGTCGATTGTTGGCTAGCAATAACTGAAAACCTTCTAAGTAATCAATCCTATAAATCTAGAGATATTGTTACAGCAAGCAATGGGACAAAGATTGAAGTAATTCATACCGATGCAGAAGGTCGAATGATTTTAGCAGATACTCTTTCCTTGGCTGGTAAAGAAAAACCAGAAGTAATCTTGGATTTTGCCACACTAACTGGTAGCTGTGTCACTGCAATAACCGATCGTTACAGTGGCGCTTTTTCCAATAAAAATACACTCAATGAATTAGTTATACATGCAGGCGTCAATAGCGGGGCACGCGTATGGCCTTTCCCATTGGATAAAGATTTTGATGAAGACCTTAAAAGTGATATAGCTGATGTGCTTCAATGCTCAACAGGCGGGAGCGGAGACCATATTCAAGCAGCTAGGTTCTTAAAACGTTTTGTTCCCAAATCAACACCTTGGATACATTTAGATCTTAGCTCTGCTTCTAGAAGTGGAGGTTTGGCTCATATTCCAACCTCAGTAACTGGTTTTGGCGTCAGATTTGCTATAGAGCTATTAATTAATCATCTCGATGATCTGAAATCAGCTAGGGGCGATTCTAGTGGCTGAAAATAAGAAAATTTACTCAAAAATGAGTGGGCGATTTCGAGGCTTTCTTCCAGTTGTAATAGATATAGAAACCGGTGGTTTCGATGCAGAAAAAGATGCCATGTTAGAAATCGCTGCGGTAATCTTAGATTTCGATAATGCTGGAAATATTTTTCCTGAAGAATGTTTCCGTTACCACGTCATTCCTTTTGAGGGCGCAAATATCGAAACAGCCTCATTAGAGATAACTGGCATTGATCCACACCATCCATTAAGGCCTGCGATTCCCGAACGTGATGCAATGCAAAGAATATTTAGGGAAATAAGAGAAAAAATGCGTAAAACTAATTGCAATAGAGCAATCATGGTCGCGCACAATGCCCATTTTGATCTCAATTTTCTTAATGCTGCCATCAAAAGAACTGGAATTAAACGCAGTCCTTTTCATCCCTTCAGTGTGTTCGATACAGCAACCTTAGGGGGAGTAGCATATGGGCAAACTGTCTTAGCAAAAATAGTGGAGGCCGCGGATATTAAATGGGATAGTAATTCTGCTCACTCAGCAGCCTATGACGCAAAACAAACTGCAGAAGTATTTTGTAAAATCGTTAATGATTTCAACGGAATTTATAATATTCGAAATCGAATTGATCTTGGAAAATAACAAATCATATTTGAAAGATTAAATCTAATTAACGGTTTCTAATGCTTTAGCTAATTCGCCGTTTTCATACATTTGTATAACTATATCGCAACCACCAACCAAATCACCATTGACATAAAGCTGAGGAAAAGTCGGCCAATCAGAATAATCTTTCAAGCCTTGACGTAATTCATCATCTTCGAGGATGTTGACGTAAGCAAAACGCTGCTTCAGATTCTTCAACGCACCAACGACCTGAGCAGAAAAACCGCATTGAGGAAAATCCGGAGACCCCTTCATATAAAGCAAGACGGGAAATTCGTTTAATTGAGAATCGATTTTTTCTTTAATAGTCACTTTTATTTCAATATCTTTTAGATTAAAAAATTTAGATCATTATAAATCAATTTTAATGTTATCGCGCTGGCAGAGCTTCAATTATTTTCCATTGCTGATCAATAGTGAGTTTTGACCAATCTTCGATCTCTTTCAAAGTTCGCCTGCAACCAATGCATATTAACTCACTATCCATAGTGCATATATTAATGCAAGGAGACATTGGTCGGGGAGGCCTATCATCACGAATCGGTTTGGGGGGGCGCATCAAAAAGTTAATTCACCTGTAAAGCTTTAGAATAAAGTGATAAAAATCAGTTCATATAACAACTTAGGATTGAATTCCATGAAATGCTCTACTATCCTGAACAATATCAGATGAACCTTATAATTCAACATATTTTAAGACTTTAATTATATGGCAACCGTAAGGGAGAGATAAGCCATGAATCCATTAAAAAGTGCTTGGGGCACAATTATTTCGGGCGTTGTTTTTGCAATAATTATTGCTCTAATTGACTCGTCGCCCTCATTAGATGTTAGAAATACCGTTACCATCTGGCTGCATGTTGCAGCAGGTGTAACATGGATCGGTTTACTTTATTATTTTAATTTTGTTCAAGTCCAAGCTCTTGCTGAAGCAACAGCCGATTCTGAGGGTCCGGGTGGCGGCGGAATAACTAAATATGTTGCCCCAAGGGCGCTACTTTGGTTTCGATGGGCAGCTCTCGCTACTTGGTTAACAGGCGCTTTCTATTTGATGGTAAATGGTGACCTCATTAGTGCATTCACCCTAGGCTCTAGCGAAGGCGGCACTGGTGCAGTCTATGCCCAAAGAATAGGAATTGGAGCTTGGTGCGGAACCGTAATGCTCTTCAATGTTTGGATCCTAATTTGGCCAAATCAGAAAAAAATCCTTGGCATAGTTGAGGCAACAGCGGATCAAATAGCGACCGCTAAAAGCATTGCGCTAATGGCATCACGAACCAATACCCTTCTTTCAATACCAATGCTTATGAGCATGGTGGGTGCACACCGTGGTTTTTTCATGTAGGGTAAATTCCGCTGGTATTCGGCATCCAATTTTAATGACCCGGCTTAGGCCGGGTCTTTTTCTCCATGTGCGCCAATTTTAATGAGCGAAGCTAATAATCAATTGGAAAGAACAATCTTAGAGGATGTCATTCGTGCTCTTGAAGAAGATATTGGCACTGGAGATCTAAGTGCTAAACTTATTCCGCCTGATCAGAATGCTATTGCGCATGTCGCACTAAAAGATCGGGCAGTAATTTGCGGTCAACCATGGTTTGATCAAGTTTTTAATCAACTTTCAGACAAAATAAATATTAATTGGTTGGTCAAAGAAGGTGAGCTTAAGGAAGCTAATAATTTAATTTGCAAGCTCAGCGGTCCAGCTAGATCAATACTAAGCGGCGAACGCACAGCCCTAAATTTTATTCAAACATTATCATCAACCGCAACAACTGCCTATGAATTTACATCAGCAGTGAAAAGCACAAATACAGTGATCCTTGATACACGGAAGACTCTACCTGGGTTACGTATTGCACAAAAATATGCTGTTCGAATCGGCGGAGCGATGAATCATAGAATGGGCCTACATGATGCGATTATGATCAAGGAGAATCATATTGCTGCATGCGGAAGTGTAGAAAATGCAATTAAAATTGCTCACGCTAACTCAAATGGAAAAAGAATAATTATTGAAGTTGAAACAACTGATGACGCAAAAAACGCTCTGGAATCAAAAGTTGATCGACTACTCTTAGATGATTTTAAAGTTGAAGATATGCGAACTATTGTAGAACTGAGAAAAAAACTTTCACTACCGATAGAATTAGAAGCTTCGGGAGGAGTTAGCATTGATAACGTCAAAGAGATAGCAAAGACTGGTGTCGACTTCATATCTATAGGTAGTCTCACTAAAGACATTAATGCGATCGACCTTTCAATGAGATTTGAATTCTAATTCTTTTTCAAATTTTGAAAACAAATGCCAAAAAAATTAAATTCCAAATTATTTTTTTTTGTAATTAGCGTACAACTGTGCTGGTTAAATTTTGCCTACGGCTGGGAATACTATGGCGGAGATTCAGGTGGCTCTCATTATTCAGATTTAAACCAAATTAATCGCGATAATGTTGGATTGTTAGAACAGGTCTGGGAATACAGCGCAGGTGAAATTAAAGAAAGACCTGAGCGACAATCAATGCTGGGATTTAATGGTACTCCTCTATTCTTACCAGAAGAAGCAGGTCACTCACTTGTATTTTGCACAGCATTGAACCGAATTATTGCATTAGATCCGATCACAGGAAAAGAGCGCTGGAAATATGATGCAAAAATAAAATTAGGCCCAATGGGCGATAGATTTTTATGCCGCGGAATCGCCTATCGCGAAAATCTATCAATTTCTTCTCAAGAGGCATGCCGTCATAGCTTATTTATGGGCACCAAGGATCTCCGTCTAATCTCAATAGATGCATTAAATGGCAAACCCTGCGAAAAATTTGGCATAAAAGGTGAACTTAATCTAATGCCAGAAATACATGGTGATACACCAAACCTCAGATTGGGTGATCTACAATTTACTGCGCCACCTGTGATTATTGAAAATTTAGTCGTGACAGGTTTTGCCGATAATACAAAGTTTTGGCGTATGGACAGTCCAAGCGGAGCAATAAGAGCTTATGATGCTGAAAGCGGCGAGTTGAGATGGGTATTTGATCCAGTGCCTAGGGGTTTAGACGACCCTGAAGCATCAGGTTGGGAACCAAGTCAACTTAAAAAAACCGGGGGCGCTAACGCCTGGACCATGCTTTCAGTCGATGAAGACCGAAAAATGATCTTTGTGCCTACTGCTACAGCAGGTCCAAATAACTATGGAGGAGAAAGACTTGGTGACAACCGATATGCAAATTCTGTTGTCGCATTAAACGCTTTAACAGGAGATGTAATCTGGCATTTTCAAATTGTCCACCACGACGATAGGGACCTAGATTTACCCGCGCAACCTATTCTTGTTGATATTAATAAAGATGGGGAACAAATTCCGGTAGTAATTCAATTAACTAAAATGGGTTTGATATTTGTCTTGCATCGCGAAACAGGTAAACCAATATTTCCGGTAGAGGAACGCAAAGTGCCTACAGATGGAGTTATAGCTGGCGAAGTTCTTTCGCCCACTCAACCCTACCCTCTTAAGCCTGAACCGCTTATTAAACCTGGTATAAGCTTAGATGATGCATGGGGGTACACATCAATAGATCGTAGCGGTTGTAAAAGTGAAATGGAAAAATTTCGGCTTGGTGCTGGGTTATATGAACCGCCATCACTTCAAGGAACTTTAATGATGCCTGGCGGCTCAGTTAATAATTGGGAAGGTGCCGCATTTGACCCAAATACCAACCTTCTAGTTTTACCAATCACTTCAATACCAAGTTTTATTCGTCTTTGGATGACTGAAGACATACCGCCAGAAATTTTGAATCAACCAAGAATGGGGCCAATAGGACCTCCAACCCCTATTACTGGTTCCAAATTTGCTTATCAAATGTCACCCTTATTATCGATGTTTATGAGTCCATGTGTGGCTCCTCCATGGGGTGAAATAGCGGCAATCGATATGAGCACAGGAGATGTGCGCTGGAGGCATCCACTTGGGGTTTTAGACAAACTTGCAAGAATGCCCTTGCCACTAGAATGGGGAACACCTTTAGCTGGAGGACCTACAGTAACAGCTGGGGGTGTTGTTTTTATCGGCGCATCAGCTGATGACCGTTTTAGAGCTTTTGATATAGAAACCGGCAAAAAACTTTGGGAAGCGCCGATGCCATCAGCTGCAATGGCGACCCCGATGACCTATTCAATCAATGATAAACAATACGTTGTCGTGATGGCAGGCGGACATATGTTTAAATATTTCCAAAATATTTCAGATTATCTTGTGGCATTCACTCTACCAGACTGATTAATTTCTTAATAACCCAGAAAAAACAAATCAAGTTTTATTCTTTCATATTAAAAATATAAGCTGTGCGGCCACCGGTAAGCGACTGAATATCTGCGGTCTTTAAATAATTAAGCGCCTCTTCATCATTTTTTAAATACGCATCAAGAAAAACATTTGTCACCGCACGAACAATTGCAAGTGATTCAGGATCAGGTTTTCCGCCCATTTCTGCATTACAAATTAAACCGCCCAAATAATGGTCCGATCCATCGGTAATTAAAGAGAATTTGTCTAAATCAGGCGCCAACAAATAGGGCTGCATACGCCACTGCCTTCCATCCATGCCTTTGTCAGGTCGAACGCGGCCTATATCCTTTGATCCTCCAGTGGCAATAAATGGTTTTCTCAAGCCGTCAAAAGGATTATCAGCAAATTCATCCATTCCATCGCCAACACCGCTAAGCAATACCGCTGCTTTGAAGCGATCATCGTAAATCGGGCCAAATTCACCTTGAGCCTCAGGCTTTAATTGCAAACCGGTTTTTACCATTGAAATAACGGCGCCAAAAGAATGGCCAGAAATTGCAAGTTGGTCCTTTTGAATTCTTCCTTGAATGTTCATTCCCGATTCAATTTGATCAAGTGAATTTAAAATAAAGCTGACGTCGCGCATCCTTGTAGGAAATAGATTATTCAATTCATCCATGGTGGGAAAGCGATCATTGTTTGGTGAATCCATGTGATTTGGCTGCACAACGATGTATCCATTTGACACCCAATGATCAAGTATGCGGTCATACAATTGAGGGGAACAAAATGCACCAGTTGAAAAAACTACAACTGGAAACGGGCCTTCGGCATCAGGATAGATAATACGTAACTTTATTTCTCGATCTTGCAAAGGATCAGTAATAAGAAATTCATTATTCTTTAAAACACTATAAGGCCCAGCATCGTAATTA
>JAYZVL010000063.1:0-47154 GCA_036155675.1 Pseudomonadota bacterium
GTTAAATCCAAAACATTGGGAGGAAGCTGAAAAATTTTTAAAGAAAAATAAATAAATCCAAAAGGATCTTTCGGGGGGTGAAAATTCTAAAAGTGGATTTACATTTCTCTTAATTCACGACGTAAAATTTTTCCTACATTAGTTTTAGGTATTTCATCAATAAATTCAACTGAATCTGGGACTTTATATGCGGCTAGACTCTTACGACAAAATTCAATTACATCATTTGGCGCTAAAACAGAATCAATCTTTTTTACCGTGAATAATTTTACCGCCTCATTGCCTTTTGAATCCTTAATTCCAATCGCTGCAGCTTCTAGAATCTCAGCATGCTGGGTAGCAACATTTTCAATTTCATTGGGGTAAACATTGAAACCAGAAACAATAATCATGTCTTTTTTTCGATCAACAATTTTAAAATACCCCTCTTGATTACAAATCGCCATATCACCTGTTGCTAAAAAACCATCCTCCGTGATCGTTTTTTTTGTGGCTTCAGGATTATTCCAATAGCCAAGCATAATCTGAGGGCCTGCAGCATAAAGCTCGCCTGGCTCTCCTATAGGTAACTCCTTACCTTCATCATCGCGAATTGAAATATTTGTTCCGGGTAAGGGCAAGCCTATAAAGCCATTATATTTCTCTAGTGTTACAGGGTTAGATGTCAGCACAGGAGAAGCTTCAGAGAGACCATATCCCTCAACTAATTGAGTGCCAGTTATTCTTGACCACTCCTTTGCTGTGAATTCCTGAACGGCCATGCCTCCGGCAGAGACAACTTTCAAATTTGAGAAATCCAGTTGCTGAAAATCAGGAAAATTTATCAAGCTTTGGAAAAGGGTATTAACTCCAGTAATCGCAGTAAATGGCCATCGAGAAATCTCTTTAACCATACCTGCTGTATCTCTTGGATTAGTAATTAAAACATTTAATCCGCCCTTAAAAAAAAATGCGAAACAATTAAAAGTAAGTGCGTAGATATGATATAGAGGTAACGCAGTGATCATAATTTCTTGGCCTGGAATATCATCACGGTTGATCCAAGAATTAACCTGTCGCACATTAGCAAGCAAACTGCCGTGACTTAACATAGCGCCTTTAGATAGCCCAGTTGTTCCTCCAGTGTATTGTAAGATTGCTAAATCACTAGCTTTAAGGTTTTTCGGGCGACTATAAAGATTAATATCTGCTGAAAGAATGTCACGGAATGATAAAGCTTTTGGTAAATGATATGTATCAATTTGACGTTTAATGTATTTTAGAAAGAAATTTACCGCTAACCTTTTTGGAAAAGAAAACAAATCACCAACCTCGGTAATAAGAACATGTTTTAAGCCCACATCATCAATAATTTCTGATAAGACATGAGCGCTATTAGCAAATATAATAATGGCAACTGCACCTGAATCATCAAGCTGATGTTTTAACTCAGGTGCGGTATAAAGAGGATTTACATTAACTACTACCGCATTCGCTCGAATACAACCAAAAAGCGCAATAGGATATTGCAAGATATTAGGCATCATCAGTGCGACTCGATCTCCAGGTTTAATTCCAAGATCATTCTGAAGATAGGAAGCAAATAAGCGACTTAATCGATCAACGTCAGCAAAACTCAATGATTGCCCAAAATTACTAAAGGCTGAGCGATCTGACCATTCCGCAACAGCGCCCTCAAAAACTTGAATTAGCTCTTCATTAGGATCAACAGTACAATCCTTTGGAACCCCTGGAGGGTAATGATTCAGCCATATCGGATCCATTTTCTCCCCTTACATCTATCTATTACGGCTACCAAATCTCACTATAAAACAAGATAATTGTAATATCAGATCATAAATTGTACTTAATCAATTTATAGATAAATCAATTTTCGCCCTAATTTGAATATTATTCGAATAATATAGAAAGTAAATATAGGCTTTTTAGAGAAAAAAGTGGACAGATCCAGAATTCCTCGTTTTTATCAGATGACAGTAAGTGAGCGCGTCGAAGCAGTTCGAGAGCGTGGGTTAATTGATGAACAAGACTATGAAGCGCTGAGATCTGGTGATCACACTCTTAAATTGAGTGCCGCGGATAAAATGATTGAGAACGTCATTGGCGTCATGGGCTTACCCATTGGGCTAGGTTTAAATTTTCTAATTAATAATAAAGCTTATGTAATACCTTTAGTTGTGGAAGAGCCTTCGATCGTAGCAGCATTAAGCTCTGCTGCGAAAACCGCAAGAAGCGCAGGGGGTTATGAAACAAGTTCTACGGATCCTATCCTTTTAGGGCAAATCCAAATAGTTGACATACCGGATATAGAAAGCGCTAAAAAGAATATTATTAAAAACAAGCAAAAAATTCTTGATCTTGCAAATAGTTTTCATCCTCGAATGGTAGCGCGCGGCGGCGGCGCAGTCGATGTGGAAGTGCAACGTTTTCCATTACCATCATTTAAAGATGAAATGCTCGTTATCCATCTTCACGTAGATACACGAGATGCCATGGGAGCAAATCTTGTTAATGGCATGTGCGAAGGTGTGGCATCATTAATCGAATCAATTAGTGAGGGTAAAGTATTTCTTAGGATTCTCTCAAACCTTGCAGATCATGCTCTAGCTAGGGCAAAAGTTACACTCCCCATAGAATTATTGGCTGGAAGAGGATATACAGGAGAGCAAGTTCGAGACAGTATAATTGTCGCCTCAGATTTTGCCCAAGTAGACCCTTACAGAGCGGCTACCCACAACAAAGGCATAATGAATTGCATAGACGCTATTGCTCTTGCAACCGGAAATGATTGGCGAGCTATTGAAGCTGGAGCACATGCTTGGGCAGCAAAAGGAAAAAAATACACGGCATTATCTCATTGGTGGAAAGATGAGAAAGGTAATTTATGTGGGGGATTAGAATTACCGTTAAACGTTGGAACAGTTGGCGGACCACTTGAGTCCAACCCAAGTGTTGCTATGAACTTAAGATTACTCGGTGCTAAATCAGCAACTGAGCTAGCAGAAGTCATGGTTGCAGCTGGCCTTGCTCAGAATTTTGCTGCTCTAAGAGCACTTGCTACAGAAGGTATACAAACTGGGCATATGACATTACATGCTCGCAGCGTCGTTAAAGCTGCGGGAACTCCGGCTTCTCTATTTGATAAAGTACTTGAACGTCTTCTTCGAAGTGGGGAAATAAAAGTATGGCGAGCAAAACAAATACTTGATGAAATAATTCAATCTGCGCCAGGGGAATCTTCTAGATTCTTAGAAAAAAGTGATTCAAAGCTTGGTACTGGTTTTGGCAAAGTTATTTTACTTGGTGAGCATGCAGTTGTTTATGGCAGGCATGCTATTGCCTGTCCAATTCCATTGAAAATGCGTACTTTCGTGGAAGATATAAATCATGGTGTTCAATTATTAATTCCTCGCTGGGGTGTTGAGTATGAGCTAGCAAAGCCTCCCAAACAACGGCGATCTTTTGAAAAAGCTGCCGTAAGAATATTAGAAGAACTGGGCCTCAACGGAAAAGGGATGCGCATCGAAGTATTCCCTGATGTACCACGAGGAATGGGCCTTGGTGGGTCCGCTGCACTTGCTGTATCAGTTATTAGAGCATTGGATCTTCATTTCAAACTGAACCTAACTGACGATGAAGTCAATCGACTTGCCTATCAATCGGAACAAGTAGCGCATGGATCACCTAGTGGAATAGATAACACTCTTGCAACTTTTGGAAAATCCTTAGTCTATAGAAAAGATAGCCCTCCTCTTGTCGAAATTTTAAATCTTCCTCAACCTATATCTCTTGTTATAGGCATGACTGGAAAACAAGGATTAACAGCAAAAACCGTTGGCAATGTTAAAGCAGCGCGTGAACGGATGCCTCAGACCTACGAAAAAATATTTGATGATATAGATTCATTAACCTTGCAAGCGGTAACTGCAATTCAAGAAAATCGATTGGATACTCTAGGCGAATTAATGAATATTAATCAAGGTTTATTAAATGCTCTTCAAGTATCTACAGCAGAGCTAGAGCACTTAGTTAATATTTCCCGAGAGGCAGGCGCTTTAGGCGCTAAACTGACTGGTGGTGGTGGTGGTGGAGCAATAGTAGCTCTATGCGGAACTGCAGAAGAGAATGTTAGCAGTGATGTTAGTTCAGCATTAGCCGATAAGGGTTATGAAACTCTTGATTTCATCATCGGTGGCAAGAATGGATAACTCAATATTAACCAGAGATATTCAGGAAAAATTGATCTTAGTAGATGAAGAAGATAAAGAAATAGGTTCAGTTGATAAACTCGAATCACACATTGGAGATGGTCTACTGCATCGAGCATTCTCAATATTTCTTTTCGATCCTGATGGAAAATTGTTAATACAAAAACGAAGTCCAACTAAAATGCTATGGCCAATGTACTGGTCTAATAGTTGTTGTAGCCATCCTCGTTCAGAGGAAAGTACAAATAAAGCTGCTAATAGACGTATTCAAGAGGAATTAGGTGTAAAGACAAATCTAAAATTTCTTTACAAATTTATCTACAGAGCAAAATATGAAGACGTTGGAACAGAATATGAGAATTGCTGGGTCTACGTAGGTAATTTCAACGGATTTGTTGATATTAATACTGACGAGATCTCTGATTATCGATTTCTCAGCCCTAGTCAATTAACAAATGATATGCAGGCTAATCCCGAAATTTACTCACCCTGGTTTAAATTAGAGTGGAAACACATATGTAAAAACTTTCAAAACGAATTACCCGGCCGTAATTAACTAAAAGCTATATTCGTTTTAGTGCTTGATCAAGAGCAGCAATTAGGTCCTCTACGTCTTCCAATCCAGTTGAAAGCCTTACAAGACCATCAGTAATACCAACTCGTTCTCTCTCAGAAGGCTCAACATCAGCATGAGTCATTGTTACTGGGTGAGTGATTAAAGACTCTACAGAACCTAAATTTTCCGCCAAACTCCATAACTCAATAGTATCCATTATTTTTTTTCCTGCAATTAAGCCTCCTTTTACCTCAAACCAAATCATTGCTCCAAAATTTGTAGCTTGGCTTTTAGCCAACTCATGTTGATCAAATGAAGGAAGCCCTGGATAACAAACATGATTGACTTTTGCATGCGATTCAAGAAATTCAGCAATCGCTAAAGCATTTGCTGATTGTCGGTCTAATCTCACTGACAGGGTTTTAATTCCTTGCAAAGTCAAAAAGGCAACCTGGGGAGACATGATTGAACCCGTTGCATTCTGAACAAATCTGACAGGCTCATCTAGCCCTGATGATGCTGAGATAACTGCCCCACCAACAGTTGCATTGTGGCCATCAAAATATTTCGTTGTACTGTGAACACTATAGTCTGCACCTAATTCCAGGGGCTTCTGATAATAAGGAGTAAGAAAAGTATTATCTACCGCATGAGAGATATTGTTATCACGAGCAATAGATGAAATAGCTGAAATATCGCTTAATTTCAAAGTTGGATTAGCAGGTGTCTCCGTCAGTATTAGTCGGGTATTATTTTTTATCGCCTTGGACACAGCTTCGGGTTTCGATGTATCAATAAAACTAAATTCCACTCCAAAGCGTGAAAAAATTCTCGTGGCAAGTCGATAAGTTCCTCCATAAACTACATCAGAAATTACCGCGTGGTCACCAGCGCTCAACGAAGCCATAAAGAGAGCATTAATAGCAGCCATGCCTGTTCCAAAGCAAATTGCATCATGCCCATCCTCTAGAGCAGTTAACTTATTTTCCAGGGCTCTAACGGTAGGGTTACCCGAACGAGAGTACGAATAACCTTTTGCTAAATATTCATCTACTGAATCTTGAACATAAGTTGTGGTTTGATAAATAGGCGTAAGAATTGAGCCCGTTAGAGGATCTGGCGTAACGCCCGAATGAATTTGCTTAGTACTGAATCCCATATATAAAGCCTCTAACCTATTTAATCACTACATAGATAATGATATTGCAACTAGGTCAATTTATAAATCAATTTTCTCACTTCAGATTGTACTATTGGTAATATCCAATAAGTGATAATTTTTAAAACGTCAATCGCTTTCAAACTGATCTAGAGTGTAAGCCATGATGGTATCACTACCTGAAAATATAGATTCAGTATAAGTTGTAATTCTAGGCATGCATTGCTCTGCATAAAATCTTGCGGATAAAATTTTTGCTTTTAACCATTCTTTATCCGCTTTATCTTGATCTAATTTTTTTTGGGCAGCTGAAGCTGCAAGAGCCATTTGCCATCCACCCATCAAGGTGCCTAACATCATAAGAAAATGATAAGACACTGCTCCAGAACTATAAACATCTTTTGAGGCATGGATCTTAAGCCATTCGGCTGCTTTTTTTGACTGATCTAAACCCTGAGATAATCTTTCACATATTATCGATGGGTAATCATTAAGGTTTGATAATTCATCAAGCGTTTGCTGGATATCTAGAAAAAACTCATTTAATGCAGAGCCATGGTCTCGCAAAATTTTTCTATTAACTAAATCACCAGCCTGAATACCAGTGGTCCCCTCATAAATAGAAAGAATCATAGCATCCCGTAAATATTGTGCTGCACCTGTCTCTTCTATATAGCCCATACCTCCATGTATTTGTATTCCTAAACCAGTTAATTCTTTGGATCGTTCAGTTAACCAACCCTTAATAATAGGTATTAAAAGATCCACTCGAGACTGATGATAATGCTGTTCTTTCTGATCATTTAAATGATCTGCTTTATCGACATGACTAGCAGTTACATAGGCTGAGGCACGCATTGCCTCTATTTCGACTTTCATTGTCAGCAACATGCGTCTTACATCAGGATGCTCAATAATTGCAACATTCCCAGATTTTCCTGGCAAATGCCCTTGTATTCTTTCCTTAGCAAAAACTAAAGCCTGCTGATATGAACGTTCACTAACTGCAACACCTTCCAAGCCAACACCAAGGCGAGCACGATTCATCATGGTAAACATGCAGGCTAATCCTTTGTTAGGCTCCCCTATTAAATAGCCTTGCGCATCAGAGAAATCGAGAACACAAGTTGGGCTTCCATGAATACCCAGCTTATGCTCGATCGAAGCTGTCTCGACTCCATTACTTCTACCAATAGTGCCATCCGGATTGGGAATAAACTTAGGCACCAGAAAAAGTGATATTCCTTTTGTGCCAGACGGTGCATTGGGAATACGCGCAAGAACCAAATGAATGACATTTTCTGCCATATCATGGTCTCCCCAAGTAATAAATATTTTCTGCCCTGAAATCTTATAGGCTTCGCCATCTGGTATCGCTTGGGTTCGGAGTAATGATAAATCAGATCCCGCCTGGGGTTCAGTTAGATTCATAGTGCCGGTCCAACTACCACTTATCATTTTTTCCAAATAAGTTGATCTAATGCTTTCGTCTCCATAGATCTCAATCGTATAAATTGCATCATGAGTCAACATTGCGCATAGTGATAATGAGAGGTTAGCTGACTGCATCATTTCATCAACACAGTTACTTAAAAGAAAAGGTAAACCTTGACCACCATATTCAGGATTATGAGCAATTCCAGGCCAACCGCCTTCAACAAAAGCTTGATATGCAGACTTAAAGACTGTTGGTACCTTTACTTCACCATCAACAAATTTAGATCCTTCAATGTCACCGATAACATTAGTTGGTGCATATATCTCAGAGGCTAAATGGCCTGCTTCTTCTAGTATCGCTTCTATCAGATCAGGTGTAACTTCTTCAAAATCTGGCAAATTTGACAACGCCTCAAGATCTGCTAGTTCGCGAATAGCAAAAAACATATCTTTTATTGGGGCACGATAATCAGCCATCAAATAGGCTCCTTAAGTTTTACTCAGTGAAGAGGTTCGACAGAAACGACAGAAAAGCTCATTCAAAGAGCATATTTATTCTAACAAAATTGAGTTAGTTACTGCAGATAGGCTAAAAAGACCAACTAATTCCTACTAAACCCTGGAGATCACTGTCATCGAGACCATCAAGATTTGCAATATTTGCTGTGGCGCCACTAAGAATTGACCAATTGATACCTATATAGGGCATTAAATTTCGACGGATAGCGTAATTCAATCGCAACCCTAACTCGACAGAAGCTAAACCTGCACCAATTCGGTTTTGAAAATCATCTTCGTTATACCAATCGACTTCTAATTTTGGATGCAAACTCAAACGTTGAGTAAAGAATAATTCATATGAACTCTCAAAATGGAAAGCAATTATCCCCCCTTCCCCCAAAAAAACTGAGGCTTCTGTATGTATAAAACCCGGTGCTTCCCCAGCAAACCCTAAAACTAACCAATCTCGCTCAACAGCATCCTGAAAGTTATGACGCAAACCAATTTGTAAATCCCAAAATGTCGCGATTGCCCGATTATAAAGAAGCTGAATGTCGAATTCTTCTGTTTCGTCATCCATTCTTTCGCCTTCACTCTTAAGCCAAAGCTTATCCCTATCTTTCCCTACCCAAGCCTCAAGACCCCATTCAAAAGCATTTCCGTCAGATTTATCCAGCCATTCAAATTCATCAACTTTAATCGAAAAAATAATTGGGTCATCATCCATTGCAGCATGGATTGAAGTGGAAAATGAAAGAGCAAAAATAATAATGAATAATTTTGAAAAGTTATTCATATTAGCTCACCTCAACACGACGAAACATGCCCATCATGTGATAGAGCAAGTGGCAATGAAATGCCCAACTACCAGAAACTTCTGGGGTTACCAGATAACTTACTTTCGCTCCTGGTTGAACAACTATGGTGTGCTTACGAGGAATCCTTTCGGGGTTACCAGTTTCTAACTCACTCCACATACCATGCAAATGAATTGGATGATTCATCATTGTGTCGTTAACCAGCAAAATGCGGACTCGCTGATTTAATTTTAGCTTTAAAGGTTCAGCATCAGCGAATGAAATGCCGTTAAAAGACCACATATATCTTTTCATGTTTCCAGTTAAATGCAGCTGAATTTCTCTTTCTGGCTCTTGAATTACCTCTGATTTATAAAGATTGCTCAAATCAGAATAAGATAAAACTTTCCTAGCGGGATTATCAAAGCCTATACCAGGGTTTCCAATCTGCTTACGAGGCATATCAGCGCGCATATCAACATTAAACCCAAATTCAGAGGATGCATGAGTAATTTTTGCATTACTGCCAAAACCTGCCTTACCTATTGAATTTTCTGAACCAACAGAATGATTCATTGAGTGTCGATTATTAGACATTGAATGTTTACTGTGATCAGTATGCGAAGAGCTATGATCCTTCATGCCCATATCCATGCCCATATCCATGCCCATATCTATATGAGATAACACTGGTGAAGGGTCTAGATCTGGAATTGGCGCGGTCAAAGAACTATCCTCTGTTAGAGTGCCTCTCGCATACCCCGACCTATCAATAGCTTGGGCAAAAAGACTGTAGGCGCCTTCTTTCGGTTCAATAATTACATCGTAAGTTTCTGCAATTCCAATTCGAAATTCATCAACATTTACTGGTTCAACATATTGCCCATCAGCAGCAACTACTGTCATTTTGAGCCCAGGTATTCGAAAATCGAAAAACGTCATTGCTGCCGCATTGACAACTCTCAGAAGAATTTTCTGACCCCTAGAAAATAAGCCAGTCCAGTTTTGATCAGGAGTCATCCCATTAAAAAGAAAAGTATAAGTTGCGCCCGTCACATCTGAAATATCTCTGTCACTCATACGCATCAGATTCCACATGCTTCTATCGTTCCAAGTGGCGCTAGGGCCTACTCTACTTAACTGATTAGTTAAATCTGATAGGGTGCGTCTATTAGTGTTGTAATAATGACTCTCCTTCTTTAATCGTGAGAAAATATTTTCAGGCTTCTCGTCACTCCAATCTGATAACAATAAAACGTACTCTCGGTCAAACTTGTACGGATAAGGTTCAGCTGGATCAATAATAATTGCACCATAAAGACCCGTTTGTTCTTGAAATTCTGAATGGCTGTGATACCAGTAAGTACCATTCTGCAAAACTTGGAAACGATAATCGAACGTTCCGCCGGGCGTAATTCCGCCAAAACTAATGTCAGGAACTCCATCCATTCCTGGGGGCAAAATAATTCCATGCCAATGAATAGAACTATCCTCTGCGAGATTATTTTTTACGGATAATCTAATGTTATCGCCTTGCTTCCAGCGCAATACTGGCCCTGGAAGCCCCTCATTCACAACAGTCGCTTGTCTAGGGATTCCAGTTAAATTAACTTCTCGATAACCAAGGCTTAACTCAAAATTTCTTCCGGCAATAAAAGATTGTTTCGAAGCGCCAAATGATTGAGATGATACAGCGCCAAATAAGCCGGATGCAGCTAAACCTGTAACAAAAGTACGTCTTGATAAAGCATTGTTTTCGAGAATTGCCTTAGGAATATTTTTATATTGCTTCTTCATAATAAATTTCCTGACCCTACAATTAATCTAATGGAATAAATTAAAAAATGATTAATAAACCAAATGAGTTTGAGTTTATAAATTAATAGGAGGTCGATAAGGCGAATCAAATGGAAAATTTATTGTTATTGGAAAAATATCAGAGTAAAAATTAACTGCTGATATAGAATTCAATGAGGAAAGAGTATGTGTTGCAAAAATACCGCCGCAACTGACGCAAAATTGACAGGCATCAGAACAATTTAAATTTTTATGATCATGGCTTGCCTCATCGATTGAAGAGTGTTGTGATCCATCATCAATACAATGCTGCAAGCTCTTAGTCGAAACTAAAGATAGATCTTCCATAGAGGAAAGATGAAGCTCAGACGCCGATAAGGTAAGCGACTGAAAGAGAATCAAAAATTTAATAATGATCATTCTATGACTCATGCTTAAACCTTATCAAGCTGCAATAATACTCACAAGGGGAAAAAAGAAAAAACACTAAAGTTCTTTAAGATAAGAAAATATGCTAAAAGCTTTATAAAACAAACGCCAAGGAATAATTGTATGCGAAAAAAAAATCTAAGAATTACAAATGATTCCGAAAAAATAATAGAAATTAGCCGTCGCTATTCAGTATCCATTACACCAACTATGATGAATCTAATTGATCCTAAGGATCCTAAGGATCCAATTGCGCTCCAATTCAGACCAGATACTAAAGAACTTGTTGAACACCCAGAAGACTTATCAGACCCAATTGGTGATAATCGATATAGTCCAATTAAGGGAATCGTACATCGATATCCAGATAGAGTCTTACTAACCCCTATTAATATTTGTCCGGTGTATTGTAGATTTTGCTTCCGTCGCGAGAAAGTTGGTAAAACTGAAAATGCATTTTTAACTGAGGATCAATTTTCAAGAGCGATTGACTACATTCAAAAGGATCAAAACATATGGGAAGTAATACTCTCGGGAGGGGATCCATTGATACTGTCGCCAAAGAGATTAAAAAAAATCATAGGCGCACTCAATTCAATAGAACATGTTGCTGTAATCCGAATTCACACCCGGATCCCTATTGTCGATCCAGAACGCATTTCATCAGACTTAGTAAAATCAATTAAATCAAAAAAAGCCGTTTATATTGTGCTTCATAGCAATCATCCAAGAGAATTGACAGCATCCGCGCGTCTTGCATGTTCAAAGCTTATCGACTCGGGTATTCCTATGCTCAGCCAAACTGTTTTACTTAAAGGTATAAATGACAAGCCTAAAACCCTGGAAAAATTATTTCGCCAATTGGTTGCGAATCGCATAAAACCTTATTATCTGCATCATATGGATAAAGCTCCTGGAACAACACATTTTCGAACATCTATAAAAGAAGGCCAAGAAATTCTAAAAAGTCTTCGAGGTAATATTTCAGGCCTGTGTCAACCAAACTACGTACTTGATATACCAGGTGGGGCAGGTAAAGTGCCGATTGATCCAACCTGGGTAAAATCAAATGATAATGAATTTTATGAACTTATGGATTACCAAAAGAAAAAACACCTCTATCGTGATCATCATGCAAAAATAGAGAGCAACAAAATTTAGCAGTTAAGTTTCTTTATTTTTTAAATTAAAATTTAATTAATATAGCTCAATATTTGGGGATAAAAATGCAATTATCAAAAAAATTATCTTTTAAAAAAAATCTCTTTTTATTGACCTTTATATTTATATTCCTTTTTGATACTCCAAAAATAGGGTATACAAAAGATGTCTCAGAAATTCAAAAAGTCGTACTTATAACCGGTGCTAATCGAGGTATCGGACTTGAATTTGTTCGTCAATATGCAAATCTAGATTACAAAGTTATCGCTACTTGTAGAAATCCAGATAAAGCAATAGAACTGAAAAAGCTCACCATAAAATATAATAATATTGAAATAGAGCAACTTGATGTAACGGATGCAATTCAGATAAATTCACTTGCTGAGAAGTTTTCAGGCCAACCAATACATATTTTAATCAACAATGCCGCACTGCTTGGACCTAGAAATGATCAAGCTTTTGGAAATCAGGATTTTGAGTTGGCTCAAATGCAATATGCCGTAAATGCCCTTGGCCCAATAAGAGTAACTGCGGCTTTTATTGATAATGTTCGTCTGGCCGGCCCCGGAAAGATAATTTCACTAGGAAGTGCTGCAGGCTCAAATGGCTACCTTCGTCCTCCCGCAGATTTTTATTCCTATCGAGCAAGTAAGGCAGCTCAGCACTTTCTGATTCACAATCTCGCTTTAGATCTCGCTTCTGAAAAAATAATTGTTGGTCTCATTAACCCTGGACTGGTCGACACGAGAGGATTGTCAAAAATAGGTCCCGATGATTCTGTTCCTGACGACTTTGCTGAAATCATTAAGAAGATTCGATCTGGTCAACTTAAACTTATCACACCAAAAGAATCAGTAGTTGCGATGATTGATATTATCGATAATCTAACATTTGAACAGAGCGGTAAATTTATTAACTTCGATGGAAATAGTCTTCCATGGTAGCAATAAGCCTAAAATAGAATAATTTTTTCAAGTAAAAAAATCATTTTCGCTCTTTAACAATTGGGCGTAGTAAATCTGCTGCCTCTAGAAGAATTGACTCTGTAGTATCCCAATCAATACATGCATCAGTAACTGATACGCCATACTTCAACTTGGATAAATCCTCCCCTATAGACTGATTGCCGCTAAATAAATTACTTTCCAGCATAAAACCCATAATTGAGCGATTACCTGAAATAACTTGTTTGATAGAGTCCTGAGCAACTAAATGCTGAAAGTTATGATTTTTTTTTGAATTTGCATGACTGCAATCTATGACAATACGTGAGGGTAATCCTGCTTTATTTAATGCTTGTTCGCATAGAGCAACACTTGCTGAATCATAATTTTGTTTACCCCCACCACCGCGCAAAACAACATGGCCATAGGTGTTTCCTCGGGTCTGGAAAACAGCCGTCTGGCCTTCCTGATTTATTCCAAGAAAGTGGTGAGGTTGGCCGGCAGATTTTAATGCATTAATTGCAACTTCTAACGATCCATCTGTTCCATTCTTGAATCCAACTGGAGTGGATAAACCACTAGACATCTCACGGTGGGTCTGAGATTCAGTTGTTCGCGCGCCGATGGCTGTCCAGGCAATAAGGTCGCCTATATATTGTGGCATGATTGGATCAAGAGCTTCTGTTGCTGTTGGTAAGCCTTTATTAACTAAATCTAAAAGCAATTCACGGGCTTTGAGAATACCTTTTTCTACATTAAATGAATCATCCATATCGGGGTCATTAATTAAACCCTTCCATCCAACAGTAGTACGAGGCTTCTCAAAATAAACTCGCATCACAATGAATAATGTGTCCCCAATCTCATCTGATAAGATTTTCAACCTCTCGGCATATTCATGGGCAGCCTCAATATCATGAATAGAACATGGACCAACTACGACAAAAAGCCTTGGATCACTTTTATCCAGAATAGCCTGTAAGGCTTTTCTGTGACTTAATACTGCATCTTCCACTCTAGGGGATGTTGGTAATCTGAGTTTGACTTCAGATGGAGTAGGAAGATGGTTCTGATTAATAACGTTTATATTGTGTAATTGACTGACCAATGCTCTTAAACCAAATATGTTAGATAGTTAATAAAAAGTGTTCAAAATTTATATTTGTTAAGCATATCAGTTTTCAGAGGATTCTCGCTGAGAATAATGTTCTTAAAGTATACTTATTAGAGTAGAATCCCGTTTTTTGAATAAAGGCTGAGAGTCCTTAATATGAAGGGACCGAAAGGAAAAAGGTAGAAAAAATTAAAAAAATACGCATAAGACAAATGTTAGGTAAATATCGGATAGAAAAAAAACTATCCAGCGGATCGCGCGCCAATGTATTCAAAGCCTACGATACAATTCATGGCATAAGGGTAGCTCTTAAGGTTGCAAATCCTAATCTCTTAGAAGATGATTTTTTGGAAGAATTTAGACGCGAAGCTAGATTATCATCGCGGATGGATCATGAGAATATTCTACCGGTTCAGAACGCTAGTTTTATTGATGGTTTTTTTGTTATTGCCATGCGACTGGGCATAGAAACACTTGCTGACAGATTAACAAGACGAATATCCTCAATTCGGGCTTTAGAATTCGCCTCCCAAGCAATTGCAGCAGTTTCTCATGCACATGAATGCAAAATCATTCATTGTGATGTTAAACCTGAAAACTTTATTTTATTTCCAGATAATCGACTGCGCCTCTCTGATTTTGGGTTTTCCAAAATTGCCTTAAGAACAATAAAAGCATCTGGTTCTGGAACTGTTGGCTATTTAGCACCTGAACAAGCCCTTGGTCGACCAATGTTTCAATCAGACGTTTTTGCTCTTGGGTTAGTGATATATGAAATTTTCAGCGGCCATTTACCAGAATATCCATATAAGTGGCCATTACCGGGTCATAATCGTATTCGGAAAAAACTGAGGCGAAAAACTATCGCTTTGTTAAGAAAATCTCTTGAACTTAGACATCAAGATAGATTTAAAAATGCGGTTGCCATGGAAAATGCTTTTGATCAAATACGTTTAAAACTTACCTAGTGTGAATGCCTTAGGAAAACTTAAAAATGCCCGCCTCTATGTCGGAGAGAATGACATTGAAATGGATGGCTATGAAATATCGATGGGGAAAATCGCAGTAGCTGTAGCTGCTTGTTTTGATAAACCAGGCGCTGGCGAAGATGCAGCAGCACTTATTCCGTTGAATGAAAATCGGATTGCTCTTGCGGTAGCTGATGGGGTTGGTGGATCTCCCTCGGCAAGAAAAGCTTCAGCTACAGCGGTTGAATGCTTAAAAAATTCTTTAAACCAAATAAACAAACATGATGAGCGGCCGCGCACAGCTATTTTAGACGGTATGGAAGCTGCTAACGATGCACTTTGCGATATGGGCACAGGAAGCGCCACCACTCTAGTTGTTGCTGATGTTCAAGAAAATAAGGTTCGTACTTTCCACGTAGGTGATTCTGCTGCATGGTTGATTGGTCAACGCGGTGTGATCAAATTTCAAACCACTCCTCATTCACCTGTAGGCTTTGGTGTCGAGGCAGGGCTAATTGATGTTGATGAAGCACTTAAGCACGATGAATTACATATTATTAATAATGTTATTGGTAGCAACGAAATGACAATTGAAATGAGTACTCCAACCATAATATCAAAGCGCGATACGCTTTTACTCGCTAGCGATGGGCTTTTCGATAACTTGCTTCAAGACGAAATTATTAACATTGTTCGAACAGGCCCCATAGAAAAAGCGATGGAAAATTTATGGGAGCTCTCTAATCAAAGGATGCGTGGGATAGAAAAAGAAGGCCCATCTAAACCCGATGATTTCAGCGCAATTCTATTTCGTTTAAATTAAAATAGAACCACGGCGCGGTTGTTTGCTCTAGCATCTGAAATCAATACTTGTAGCTTAAGCTCTCGTGAGTAAAATTAGAAATCTTTTAAAATTTAGATAGAGAATGAATATGGAATCAACAATGCAACCGTTTGCCCCTGGCGATATTTTCGTTGGAGCAACTCTGCTTAATAATCCCGACGATGATCATGCAGGCCCAGGACGCATCTTCCAATTCGATTCTGATATGAATGAGAAAGGTGTGTTGTATACAGAAAACACAACGCATCTTGTTCAGGGGCTTAATTTTGCGCCGG
The DNA here is from genome assembly GCA_036155675.1 of Pseudomonadota bacterium. Lineage (GTDB taxonomy): Bacteria > Pseudomonadota > Gammaproteobacteria > Steroidobacterales. Next base: position 16,191 of record JAYZVL010000063.1, read on the forward strand.
ATAATACACTCTGGGCCTTTGATAGTGGTTCTTTTGCAGTAATTCAAATTAGCCCTGAAGGAAAACAGATTGATGCGCCTGAATTTCCTAAAAGAGCATTTTCAAATATTAATTTTCTCCCTAACGGCGAAGTTATTCTCGGAGAACATATGGTTGGCAATGAAGTCAAACTGCCTCCTGATAGACCTCTAGGAACCACCCTAGCATTTATGCCGGGCACTGAAAGATTTGGTGATGGTCATGCATTTCACTGTAAAACTGACGGCTCTGTTGTTAAAGAGTATGCAACAGAAACTCATGGCGGAATGCCAGGCTTCCTTGGTATTTGCAGCTCAACTTTGGCTGCGGATGGTAAAACCCTTATCTATTTATCTGAACTTGGAAATCGTGTCTTTCGCTTCGATATAAATTCCAATGAGCAATTGGATGATTTAATTACTTATGATCCAGAAACTCGCGACATGGCGATGTGCATAGGCCATCAATCCGACGGTCAACTGATGCATGTTCGAGCTAACTTTAAGAAAGGTTTCTTCTTGCACAAACTTGATGATCAAGGTAATTCACAGCAAGAATATGCCTTACCTGGCCCAGGCTGGGCAGCTCTGGGACATTCAACTGATCCTGATATTGCCCTGCTAGGAAATTTCTTTACGGGTATAGTTGCAAAATTTGACCTGAATGCTGGAGAAATTGTCGCTCAAGCAGAGACCGGTGTAGAAAGAGCTGTAGCTGGAATCGCTCAATACCCTGGATAGATCTCTACCAAGGCACAATTCCACCGTCATAATCGTAAAATGTACCACTTGTTTCCAATGTAAAACGTTCAATATTCCTCATCATGTCGGCAGTGGCTTCCTCTGGGGTTTGAATATTTCGAATAGCTTTACGAAATGATGGAGGAATAAAATCTGTTGCAGTTGCCCCTGGGGTAACCAAACCAACAATAATTTTCTTCCGTTGAACCTGATAAGCAAGATTTGCCATAATCATATTTAATGCAGATTTACTTGCTCGATACCAATACAACATAGGTGAAGTAACACTGGAAATTGATCCCTGACTACTTGAAACAGTAATCATTTTTTTAAGCTCACTTGCTTCAACATTCTTCCGAAACTCCTCACACATCTTGATCGGACCCTTGACATTCACAGCCATCACTTGATCAAAAGTTTCATAATCCATTTTACCAAACAATTGATTCTCTACTCCTCCGCCAATCCCAGCATTATTAAGCAAAATATCGATCGGGATATCAACATATTTTTTTGCAAGAGCAATAATATTTTCATGGTCGGTTACATCTAATTTCTCTACTTTTATATTAGAATTATTTTCAGCCAGTAGATTTAAAGCATCAGCTTTATTAGGCTTACGAGCAGTTGCAATAATTTTTGCGCCAAGTTCTGCATACTGACGTGTAAATTCATACCCCAAACCTCGATTCGCGCCAGTAATTAAAATTTGACTTCCCTCACGGACTGGCCTTGGAGCCTTATCTGCTTCAGAAAAATTTATTTTTCTTTGATTGTGGCCACCGGCGTACGCAGAGCCAATACCAGTAAACACAGTAGCCAGACCAGCTGCGCTGGCCACAAAATCACGACGGTCAATATCAGTATTTTCTTTCTTCACATATTTGTCCATTCTTTCACTCCTTCGAAAAAAATTCCTTAAAGAATTAGCTTTTGTAACCCATAAGCAAATTTAATTCGCTGCTTTTAATTTATCTTCTTTTGCAATTGAAATTAATGGTATGGGATCAAGCACCCATCCTTTCTGCTCTCTTCTAGCCGGGGAAGGAATAGCATAGGCAACCTTATCCCGATTATGATTTATAGAATCTATATCAATTTTCCAGCCATTATCTTCCCATTGTTTTAGCTGTTCCCTGTACATTAAAATAACTTGATCAGCAGGTAACATAAATTCCTTATTATTCGAATCTGGAGTAATGACAGGACGTAAATTCTCTATAACAACTTTATCTTGCTGGGCAACATAGCCATTGCGCTCAATTACATTTTCGTCATATTTTTCATCAGTGAAACAATTGCGCATACACAAAAGAAAAATTTCAATATTATTTTCATCAATAGGTCTTTCAATTAAATATTGATGCATCCAATTAGTTTCTGTCATATGAATGTATGTCCAAACTTGGCTAGCCCCATGAAAACCAGAGCCAACTTCTAAATCTCCGGATTCTTTACGTGCATCAGAAAATTTAGCTTCTTCCGGCAGTGGCGGAGCTTGAAAAGTATGCCAGAACCCTTTGCCCCACTCATCACGTTCCTCCAGGCGCATTTCACCTATTTTGTATTCTTCGTCCTCGCCAGAAAAACCATGCGTATCATGCACAAATTCATTGTGAGCTGGATCAAGTCCATTCTCTATCGAGCGTTCGTAATTTCCCTTAATTTTGTATCTCTGCAGCGTTGAAGTCCAGCCTTCCTGGCCCCACTCCTTTACATCGATAATTGGAGGTCTTTGCCCCTCTGGTAAATCCCCTAAGAATGCAAATACAATTCCATGTTTTTCTTCTACTGGATAAGCATCAACGCGTGTTCGGGTTGGTATTTTCGCATCATTTCCTAGTGAAGGAATCCTTTGGACACATCCTGCTTCATCAAATTGCCATCCATGATAGGGGCATTCAATGCAATCTCCTTTAATTTTACCCCCGGCTAGAGATCCGCCTCTGTGTGTGCAGGTATTGCTTAAGCATTTAGCTTTGCCATCCTCTCCACGAAACAAAACAAAATCCTGCCCAAGGCCACGTATTTTTAAAGGTTTTTGCTGCAATTCATCGCTGCTTGCCATTGGGTACCAAAAGTTGATGTACATCTACCTTCCTTTGAAAAATAAGTTAGAATTTTTCTTAATAATATTTAAAAAAAACCGAAAGCTCTTAATTGATAAGAATATTTAACAAATCATTTATCCTTAATATTAAGTTAATAATAAAAAAATCGGTTACAAATTGTAAGGCTTAATCTTGTATATTAAACAATAGCTAATGTGCGACGACGAATGATTAATACAATAAGAAGTACGGGCAGCATCAATAAAGAAGCAGCAATGAAAGGGCTATTCGGACCAAAAGACTGAAAAAGATAACCTGCAAATGTTGGGCCTGTTCCACGCCCGCCCCAACCAGCGGATTGAAATAATCCAAGAACAGCTCCTCGTTCTTTGGGACTGGCTTGTTGAGAAACCCAACTAGTTGAAGCTGTATTGAACATTGCGCCGCCAAAAGATGTGAAAGTTATACCGATCATCATTACCTTCCATGACGGTGGCTCAAAACTAAACGGCACCAGAATCATAAACAATAAACCGAAAATGTAGCAAAATAATGCTGCTATTAGTAATTTTCCTTCGCCAAATATTGGAGCAATCCTTCCAACTAAAAACATTTGGGTGATCATCACAATGAGTGCGAGGTACATAAAACAAAACCCAACTTCCCTTGGGCCCCAATCAAACCCAAAATCAGCCCAAAGAGGAAAAATGGATTCAAAACTTGCTGCAGCAAAAAACACCAAGAAACCCATCAAAACCATTAAACCAAGCACCGGTCGAAATAAAATATCCACAAAAGAACCTTCTTTATTGGTTTTATTTTTATCGTCCTTAATAACTTCTGATCGCTTTTCCGCTGACAAACTTTCTTTAAGGAAAAATAGAATTGCAAATAAAGTAATTAATGACATAGCAGCAGCAAGTAAAGATGGCCAAAAAAGACTGGCTGTTTCTGCCGTTTCGCCAGATAAAAGCCCACCAATAGCAGGCCCAGACATGAACCCTATGCTCACAGCGCCGCCAACCATTCCCATTCCTTGGGCCCTATTTTCTGAGGGGGTAATATCTGCTACATAAGCTGTTGCTACAGCAAAATTACCTGACATTAGCCCAGTCAAAAACCTAGCTATTAGAAGCATAACTAAGCTCGATTGATTATCTGCCCAAGCCATTATCAAATAAGCAAGCGCTGAACCAATCATGGTAAGTATTAAGATAGGTTTTCGGCCATATTTGTCGCTAAGCTTTCCCCAAATAGGTGTAGCAATAAATTGTCCAATTGCAAACGTTGAAATAATAAATGTTGCCAACATAGGGCTTGCGCCAAAATTTTGTGCAACAAAAATAAAGGGCGGTAGAACTAAACCAAAGCCCATGCTGCTCAAAATGATAATTATAAAAAGGATTGGCATAAGAAATTCCTGCTACGGGCAAAGGAGAAGTGCTACTTAAGATTGCGTTGCACTATCGTGCAAATAGCTCTTAGTGTAAAGAGGAATCGAAAATTAAAAATTATTTGATCTACTTTGATTCTAAAGTAGCTCGTCCATCGCTAGCATTAAGCCAATTAGTTTGAACGAGCCAACTCTTTGAATCAGCATCATCACGAACATAAGCTTCAAGAAAAGCAAGATTTGCCGCTCGAACTAAACTAACGCCTTGCAAATCTTCTGATCCACCTCTATTTTCCCTACAAATCTGACCACCTAAATAATGATCAGCATTATCGAGAACAAATGAATATTTCTCGCCTGGTGGAGAAAGGGTAAAAGAAGACATTCGCCATTCCCAAGGATAGATTTCACCCACCCCAATATTTCCAACATCCAAGGTTCCGCCTGATGCAAATAATGGCCTTGTTAAACCGTCAAAGGCATCGTCAGTCATCTGTTCCATCTTACCAACACCGCTCATAATCACGGCTACATCAAAACGCTCATCAGAAAAAATCACACCAGGATCTTGTTCTGAATCCTTAAGCTCAAGACCAGATTTTACCATCGCTATGAAACCACCAAGGGAATGTCCGCCAACTGCAAAACGATTTGAGTCAATATGGCCTGAAAGATCGGGGATTGCTCTCTCAATATCAATAATTGAATCTAAAACCAAACTCATATCGGCAACGCGACTTTTTAAAAGTATGGAGAGATTCTTAGGGTCTATTTTTCCTAGATTAGGAGAATCCAAATGATCCGGTAAAATCACTATATACCCATGAGAAACCCAGAAATCAGTAACATTCCTGTATTGCTGGGGATAACAAAATGCTCCATGAGAAAAGACTATAACTGGAAATTGCTGTTTATTTGCATCGGCAGGGTAATAAACTCTTACATTAACTTCTCTATGAAAATGAGTGTCAAATAAAGTAACTGCCTCATTCGAAGCAACTTCCCACCTTCCAGGTGCGAAACGATCAATATCTGATTGAAATGAACTGCATCCTGTAATTATTATCAAAATTAGCTTTATCGTTAATACCCTACAAAACTCTGGGGCTTCCTGCAGAAAATACATATATAAATCTCCTCATTAACTAGCTCGACTATTGTCCCTCAATGGAGGTAGTATTGTGGAAATAATTAAAACATAAGAGGTGTCCCATGGCCCAAGCAGAACATCTAGGTAGTTCACAGCAATTAAAAGAAATTCTGGATAAACCAAAATCATCCTTTAAATCCGCTAAAACAGGCTTTGAAGGCAGAGAAGAAGAATTGGGTAAAGCAATTCAACTAGCTATGAAAACCATGGCTAATAGTGCTGGTTATCAACATGAATCCAACGACGCGCTTGTTAAGGCAAGACTTCAGGCAATGCAATTTGCTAAGGATATGGGTTTGATGGAAGAGTATGTTTCTCATGATATTAAAACCATGGAACCCATAAATAGTCGTGTTGGACAAGTTATTTCGAAGACTGGAGATAAAGAAGCAGCATTGGTGGGTTTATGCGAGAGAACAGCTTGTCACTATCATCTTGTTTTAGAAACTGAAGTTGAACCAGGAAAACGAACTTGGAAGTCACCATGGAAGCGCGTGCTTGATGCCTGCAAAAGAATGAAAATGTTTGATATCACCGAAGAGGAAATACATGAAACTTGGTTTAAACCAAGAATACTAGGTTATGCCAAACAGTTAGGTGTTAATGTAAAAGTCTCAGATTGGAACGATGATGGTCTTGTAAGCATTGAACTGGCAGACTAATTAAACTTGGCAACAATTTTGTTTAATCAATTAAAAAAGTCGCAATTTTCTTGCGGCTTTTTTTTAATTAAAAAAATACCATTAAATAAAATCAATATTCTTGCGTTGATATTTATTTTATCGATCAGTTTGTTCATGCCAAAAATAAACTTATTTGCAAAAGATTCCATAAAATCAGATGTGATCGTTGTAGGTGCAGGGATTGCAGGTTTAGCGGCGGCTCTCGAAGCGTCTAACAAAGGAGCTTCAGTGATAGTTATTGAAAGCTCTTCCGTTGCTGGCGGCCATGCCGTTAAGGCGGGCGGGCTAGCAATGACAGATACGGCACTGCAGCGAAGTAAAGGCATCAAAGATTCTCCAGATCTTGCCTATAATGACTTGCTTAGATGGGGGGAGACCCCGAATAAATTCTGGGCGAAACGCTATGCAGAGGAATCAGGGCCTGAAGTATATGATTGGCTTGTAGAGCTTGGCGTAGAGTTTGCAATGCTAATTCCGACCCCAGACCATTCTGTCCCAAGATTTCATTTCACTCGCGGTAGATCGGTTAATGTCGTCTTGCCCATGCTGCGAAATGCAGCCTTAAATCCCAACATTAAGTTTGTATGGAATACTCGGGTCAAAGCTTTATTGCGTGCTCGTGGAAAAATTAACGGAGTAGTTGGTGAAAATCAGCGTACTGGCGAAGACAAATGGTATGAGGCAGATAGTGTAGTTCTTAGCACAGGAGGATTTGAAAATAATCTACTTCAAGTCAGAAAAAACTGGCCTTCCAATCAAAAACTACCCAACAAATTATTAATTGGGGCTGGTGCTTTTGCGAATGGCGATGGCTATCGGCTTGCTGAGTGGGCTGGAGCAGATATGCAGAATATGGATCGGCAAGTAATTTTCTACAACGGCTTGCCTGATCCAAGAGATGAGACCAATACTCGTGCTTTAAAAGCCTTAAACACGGCAGCAATATGGGTCAATGAGTCTGGAAGGCGTTTCGTCAACGAGTCAGGAGATGAAAAAAGTATTGAGGCTGCGGTGAGCAATCAAAAACCTGTAAGTTACTGGGTTATTTATGACTCCAAAGGAGCAAAAGGTTGGCAAGTGCGTGACGCTTTATGGCTAAAAAACTCTATGCTCGATGAAGTGTTAATTAATAATAAGAAATTAACAGTGGCTGCAGAAAACATATCTGAACTTGCTGTTAAAGCAGGTCTTAATAAGCATGGGCTTACCACTACAATTCAGACATGGAACAGAATGGTAGAACTTGGCTCAGACTTTCAATTTAATAGATTCTCAAAGGAAACCAAAGGGCAGCGCATATATCCAATAAAAGAAGCACCTTTCTACGCTACCCAACTTTACCCATATACGCGTAAAAGTATGGGTGGACCAGCAATAAATGAACTTGCTCAAGTAATTGATAATGAAGGAATTCCTATTGATGGTTTGTATGCAGCAGGTGAATTAACCGGTGTTGGCGGAATCAATGGAGAATTTGGCGGCTCGGGAACTTTTCTTGGTCCCTCAGTTTTAACAGGCAGAATAGCTGGTGCTTCGGGAGCCGAAAACAGTAATCGCTCTGGAAAATTTATTCAGCCCAACCAAAAGATTAAAAACGTTACTACAGCAATTTTAGGAAGCGGTCAGGGATTCTGGCACTTTGAAGAATCACATGCCCAAGTATCTGAAATGGGATGGAATTGCACAAAATGCCATAACGCACTCAATCCAAAACGTACGCCACGAAAACCAGAAGAAATGCTAGAGCGCCTTAACACTTGTAAGGAATGTCATTAATTGAATAACTCTTCAGAAAATGAATACCCAGATAATGGTTACGCGTGGTATGTAGTGGTGATTTTGACTATTGCATACGTATTTTCTTTTTTAGATCGACAAATTTTAAGTTTACTTGTAGAGCCAATCAAAGCAGACCTTGGAATAAGTGATACAGAAATGAGTCTATTGCAAGGATTAGCATTTGGAATTTTTTATACTCTTTTAGGTATCCCAATTGGCAGATTGGCAGATCGGCGGAGTCGGAGAGGTATTATTGCTGCAGGCATTACTATCTGGTGCTTGATGACAGCAGCTTGTGGTCTAGCCAAAAACTTCTTCCAATTGTTTATTGCAAGAGTAGGAATAGGGGTTGGAGAAGCCACTTTGAACCCAAGTGCTTTCTCCCTCATCAGTGATTATTTTCCAAGATCGCGCAGAGCCAAACCTTTGGGTTTCTATAATATGGGTGTGTCTCTAGGTGCCGGCATTGCGTTTTTAGCGGGAGGTCAAATTATTAACTGGATATTCAGTATGCCCCCGATAAATCTGCCAGTAATAGGCGAACTATTTCAGTGGCAGATCGTATTTTTCCTTGTCGGTCTTCCCGGTTTATTTGTAGCTTTATTGATGATAACCGTTAAAGAGCCGTCACGAAAAGACAAAATTATTGTTGAAGGAGGCTCACTAAATGACGTATTTACCATCCGGCAAGTAATTTCATTTCTATGGGATCGACGTACAACATATTTAACTTTGTTCTTGGGTATGTCTGTTGTAACAATCTTGGGTTACGGTTTCTTAAGCTGGATACCAGCAATGTTTATCCGTACTTGGGGCTGGTCAATTGGCGAAATAGCATTTGCTTACGGTGCAGTGATAATTATTGCTGGGCCTTTCGGAGTGAATTTCGCTGGATGGTTAGCTGATCGCTGGTATAAAAAAAACGATAAAGCTGCGCACATGCGAGTCACGCTTATTGGTTGCGCCATTATGGTGCCAACATCTATTCTGGTTCCCTTAATGCCAACTCCAGAATTAGCAGTGATTATGTTATTTCCTCAAAATATCGGTGCCGCGATGGCAACAGCTATGGGAGGCACATCACTTATGATGATTGTTCCTAACCAGCTGCGTGCTCAAACGACTGCGATTTATTATTTTGTGCTTAACGTCCTTGGGCTAACATTGGGACCATTGTTGATAGCGCTTGTTACGGATCAAGTATTTGTTGATGAAAAAATGATTCGTTATTCCATCGCAATAGTTGGCTTTGCAGTTGGACCTGCCGCTCTGTGGTGTTTATATAAAAATATTCGTTATTTTCGCGAGAGTGTAATTGAAGCGGAAAGATGGAGTGAATAAAAAAGGATATTAATCTGAAAAGGCATTTTCTACAATTCGCTCTGCCTCATCCATTTGTTTTGTAAAGGAGCGTTCAAGCTTCAACTGGCCTTTGGCTCGCACTTGATTATGTTTGCTTCGATCTTCAAATAAATTGGGATTCCAACCAAAATAGCTTTCATTTAATGCGTCAGTCGTAAACCGAGCCGCCAACTCAACCATAATAATCCTTGTCCCTAAAACAAAAGATCGCCATTCTAATTCTTGAAGGAAACTCCTGGTAATTTTTGCATAACTGTTTATAGCTGTTTCGAAAAAATCCAATCTAAAATCAGAATTATCATAATCTTCACCGTGCGGATTGCACCATGAACGGAATGCATCTCCCATCTCTAATGCCAAAGGCATATAAGTTAAAGTGTCTAAATCAATCATACAAACCCCGGAACCGTCCATTTCCGAGAAAACCAAATTAGAAATTTTAGGATCTCCATGCACTAACCTATCGGGCAGATCAGGTAACCTTGGTAAATTATCTGCTTCATAAAAAATAGCATCAGCTAATGGTCTAATTTGATCAATGTATCTGTGGTTTGAATGGCGCTGAAGTGCTTTTTCCAAAAGCGATAAGTGCAACTCAGTGTCATGCACCCCTAAACGACTTGTGTGTAGATTAAGTTTCAAATCCTTGATTTTATAATGAAATCTTCCGAGCAGATCTCCGGCAGCTTCAGCCTGCTCCTGAGTTTCTAATAAATCGATACATACTCCAGAAACATAACTTGATAAACGCCAATTTTGATTATCAACGTTTACCCATAGCTTATTATCTTTAGTAGAAAGTATTCGTTTGGTAATCATTCCAGATTCGGATAGATGACGGGTCAATCTGTCTATATCAATATTAATTTCTGGGTCAAAAATGGGATTAAGTCCTTGTAAAATAAATTGATGCCCGTCTTCTAAACAAACTAGAAACGTATCATTAATTAATCCGGAGCCGAATTGCTCAATCTTGGCTCCAACAATGTCATAATGCTCCAGAACTTTTTGCTGTATCGTTCTCATCTTAATTTAGAATACTCTTTAGCTATATCGGCTTAGTATATATACTCGGAAAAAATTTATACATTGAAAACCATTAATTGATAATTAATGAATCTTAAAAATCAGGAGATTGATATCAAAAAGATAATAAACCGAAGAAATATTTTAAAGGCGATAGGTGCCTCACCTTTATTGGCTATAAGCACACCAGTTAGGGCATTAAATGAAAGCGATGTGATCGTAATTGGCGCAGGTTTATCTGGGCTTAATGCTGCCTTACTTCTGGAGAAAGCTGGATTAGATGTTAAGGTAATTGAAGCCCGAAATCGTATTGGTGGTCGAGTTCAGTCATTAAGAAATATTCCAGGTAATCCTGAAGTTGGAGGCACAGCATTTGGCCCTGGTTATGCGAGATTAGTTGATGCGGCAAATAATTACGGGGCAGAGCTAATTGACATTACGCCCACTATTCCATTTTTCTTTGATCGCCAAATTCATCTTAAAGATGAGCTCATATCTATGAAAGATTGGCCGGAAAGCAGCCTAAACCCATTCCCCGATCAACTGCGAGATGCTCCACCATGGGCGTATCTAAATATTCTTCTTGGCAGCGCGAATCCTTTGAAAACTTTGAATGCTTGGAGAGAGCCTGAGAATAAGAATCTGGATATTTCTTTGCACAAATGGCTGAACCAAATTGGTCAAAATAATCAAACGATTGATCTTGCCTACAATACTAATCCGACACATTCGAATTCAGCATACAACGTTTCAGCATTAATGGTGCTTTTCGCTGCTGCCTTTGCAGGAATGCAAAGGCAATTAACATCGAGCAACCCCATCAAAGGTTATACAGCTAAGGGAGGGAATCAATCTATCCCTGAGGCAATGGCAAATGCGCTCAAAAAAGAAGTGCTATTAAATTCAATTGTTGAAGGTATCCGAAGCAAAGGGAATAATGCTGAAGTTTATTTAACTGATGGCAGTGTGCATCGGGCTAAACATATTATTTGTTCTGTGCCTTGCTCGGTATTAAGAAGAATAAAAATAGATCCAATGACTACTGGTGCTCAAGCACGAGGAATAAATACGCTAGATTCACAAATTATTAATCAATTGCATCTGATTCCGAAATCCCCATTTTGGGAAAAGGATGGAATGAGCCCCAATATGTTCTCGGATAGTTTAGCTGGAATGGTAATTGCAGAGCGCAAAGGCGAAGATCCAAATGATGTTAGCAGCCTAACCGTATGGTTAAGAGGTGAGAGGGCTGCATGGGCCGATCAAGTTGATACAGATTATGCAATTAAACAAGTTGTTAATGACCTTGAACGCATTCGGCCTGCCGCTAAAGATCAATTAGAGGTAGCTGGCTATAAATCTTGGTATCGCGATCCATTTGCTTCGGGTGATTGGGCTGTATTTAAACCAGGTCAGGTAAATGATTTTGCTCTGGAGATTGGTAAACCTCATGAAAAAATCCATTTCTGTGGCGAGCATACAGCTCTATCGAACCGTGGAATGGAGGGCGCAATGGAATCAGGTGAGCGAGCAGCACTTGAAATATTGTCATTAACCTAGGGCTTTAAAGTCAAGACATGCCATTAATCAAACCCTTTCGAGCACTTCGGCCCATCCCGGCACATGCTCCCAATGTTGCTGCTCCTCCCTATGACGTTCTTAATACAAATGAAGCAAGGCAAAAGGCAAAAGATAAGCCTTGGAGTTTTTTACATATTTCTAAACCAGAAATTGATTTACCGGAAGATACAAATCCTTATGCTCCAGAGGTTTACGCCAAAGGATTGGAAAACCTTAAAAACCAAATTGATAATGGAATATTACTTCGTGAAACCAAATCTTGCTTCTACGTTTATCAATTACAGATGGGTAGACATATTCAGACTGGTTTAGTATTCCTTGGCTCAGTAGCTGAATATGAAAAAAACAGGATACGAAAACACGAATTTACTCGGCCGGGAAAAGAAGATGATCGCGTGCGGCAAATTACTGCACTAAATGCACAAACTGGCCCTGTATTACTCACATATCGCAGCAAAAATAAGATTAATTCAATTCTTTCTGAAACAATTGAGCAACCCCCTCTATATGATCTTTATACAGATAATAATATCGGGCATAAACTATGGGTCATTAATAACAAAGAGAAAATTACTAAACTAACCGAGCTTTTTGAAAGTTTAGATACTTTATATATCGCTGATGGACATCATCGCTCCGCATCAGCTGCAAGGGTTGCGAAAGCGAAAAATAGCAAGCTTGGAAAAATATCCGGGAGCAATTCTTGGGACTATTTTTTATGTGTAGCATTTCCGGATTCGGAAACTCAAATTTTTGATTACAACAGAGTTGTAAAGGATTTAAATGGTCTTAGCAAAGAATTATTACTTAAAAAGATTAGGGAAAAATTTGCTGTAACAATCGCTGGAAAACAGGCGAAACCAATTAAACCTCAACAATTTGGTATGTTTCTAGATGGAGAATGGTATTTTTTAGAAATTAACCCTGACCTGGTGTCCGAAAAAGAACCTGTTTCTAGCCTTGACGTAGCAATCTTACAAAATCATCTGCTTGGGCCTATTCTTTCTATTGATAACCCTCGAACAGAGCCTCGAATTGATTTTGTCGGTGGAATAAGGGGTTTAGAAGAGCTAGAGAAACGAGTCAATAGCGGAGAAATGGCTATTGCATTCGCCCTATTCCCTACTAGCATTAAGGCATTAATGAAGGTAGCAGATGCCAATGAAGTGATGCCTCCAAAATCTACGTGGTTCGAGCCTAAATTAGCTGACGGTTTGGTGTCCCACGTATTGGACTAAACTTAATCTGAATGCAGACACTATTCTCTTAAATAGCTTAGGATAAGAGATGAAATAATAACCATGAGTTAAAATCATGAGCCAACCAATTACAAAATTTCTTAATAAAATTCTTAATCGCTCTAATAGCGAGTCAGAAACACTACCGAAGATACCTAAACAATGGATCGAAGGCATGGAGCCAACGCTTAACAACAAAGGATATATGTTCCAAAGCACGGATGAATTCTCTGAGGATTTTGTTGATTTATCAGGTAAATCAGATGATGAAGCACTAGAACTTGGTTCTGCATATGGAATAGCAACTATAGCTGCACTTAAAGCAGGGGCAACTATTACGGCATGCGATATGGATGAAGGACATCTAAAAATTCTTAAATCGCGTACACCAAAAAAATATCATAATCGTTTAACAACAGTTGTGGGAACTCTGCCAAATATAGAATTACCCGAAAATCATTTTGGCACATTACTCTGTTCACGTGTTTTACACTTTTTATCAGGAGAAGATATCGATGCAAGCTTAAAAAATATGTATCGATGGTTAAAGCCTGGCGGAAAACTATTCCTTGTAGCTGATACGCCATGGGGAATATGGAGAAATTTTATCCCTACTTGGGATAAAAATGTTGAAAACGGTGAACGTTGGCCGGGGTATATGGAACCAACAGTCAAATTTTTACCCTTCCCTAAAAGAGATATAACCACTGGGCCGCCCTTTATGAATCTAATGAGCCCTCAATTGCTTTGTCGTTCTGCGCGTGAAGCTGGGTTTGATGTCAGAAAATGCATCTATATCAGTCGTGAAGATTTTCAAACCAAAGGACGAATGGATGGTAGAGAAAATTGTGGCATCATGGCTGTAAAGCCCGATCCAAGCATTAGTTATAGTTTTGATGATTAAGGGTTTTCATCACGCTGCTCTTTCAACTCCTAATCTTGAACGATGTATCGATTTTTATACTCGAGTTATTGGTGGAAAAGTCGCTTGGACGTTTGGTTGGCCAATTGGCACTGAAGAGGCTGAAGAGGTAATCGGCGTTCCTGACAGTGCAGCTAATGCGGCAATGTTAAAAATAGGCAACAGCTTTCTTGAGGTTTTTGAATTTTCCTCCCCAGAGCAATCGAATCGAATACAGAGAAATTCTGTTCATGATTATGGCATTACTCATGTTTGCCTTGAAGTTACTAATATAGAAGATGAATTTAAACGTCTAAGTGAAGCGGGAATGAAATTTAAATCTGAACCTAAAACTCAAGATGGAAGCATCATGGTTTATGGGCATGATCCTGACGGTAATGTTGTAGAGCTTATCGAATTCTTAGCAAATTAATTCTTTCAAACTTTAATTAAAGAGCAGCATCAGAAATATCAACACCTAAATCCCTTAATAATCCGTCATTCAAATCGTAAATCCAGCCACGGATATTTACAATCTGATTCCTTTCCCGTGCAGCTCTCACAATATCTAGATTTGCCACATTCTTAACCTGCTCCATAATATTAAGTTCAGACAATCTTGCGCTTCGAGCCTCATGATCCTCAAGCTTATCTAGTTCATCCTTGTGAAGATCTGCGGTGTTTCGAATCAACTGTATCCAATTGTCTAATGGGTCGGTCAAATCAGACCCTAAGGCTGCATCGATACCACCGCAACAATAGTGCCCACAAACGACAATATTCTCTATTCTTAGAGAATCAATGGCGTATTGAATGACAGATGAGGTATTCAAATCATCAGGAGGAATAATATTGGCAATATTGCGGTGAACAAATATTTTACCAAGACCTAGGCCAGTAATTAGATTTGGCGGGACACGACTATCAGAACAACCTATCCATAGAAGTTCTGGTGATTGGAAAGATGCTAGCCGTTCAAAGAAATTCTCATCAGTTGAGGTTTTTTCTTTCGCCCAACGTTTATTAAATTCGAAAAGATCCTTAAATCGATCCATAATTTACAAATCTAAAGCCTTAGCCACACTTACTATGGCCGCATTCTAGGCAGGTTAAACAACCATCCATCATAATAGCTGCCATCTGACTACATTTTGGACAAACTTGAGCACCTTCTGGATAAAC
The DNA here is from genome assembly GCA_036155675.1 of Pseudomonadota bacterium. Lineage (GTDB taxonomy): Bacteria > Pseudomonadota > Gammaproteobacteria > Steroidobacterales. Next base: position 31,295 of record JAYZVL010000063.1, read on the forward strand.
CGATTGAGCAAAAGCATCAGTTTGCTTCTTAGACTCTTCATAAGCTTCTCGCTTCTCTTCTATTAACTTACGCTGATGCTCATCAAGTTTATCTTCTGGAAGCATTCCAATATATTGAAGATGCTTCTCAACAATGTGCCCAAGCTCAGCAATTATAGAAGGCATGTATTTACCTCCGGGCTGCCAATAACCTCCGCGCGGATCAAAAACAGCTTTTAATTCATCCACTATAAAAGCTACATCGCCACCCTTGCGGAATACAGCCGACATAATTCTTGTTAGGGCAACAATCCATTGATAATGATCAAGGTTTTTTGAATTAACAAATATTTCAAAAGGACGCTGACTCTCATGCTCAGTACCAACATTAAGCACAATATCATTAATTGTGACGTACATCGCATGATCATCAACTGGTGTTTTTACCTTATAGGTTGACCCCCTTAGCATCTCAGGCCGGTCAAGCTTCTCATGCATGCGAACAACCTTACCGTCGATACTTGTTTCCCGCTCGACCTTAGAGCGTTTTGAAATCGTTTCGGTTTTTGATTGTTCAATTCGATAATCGATAATAGGGCTATCTATTTTCATATTTTTAATTCTCTAGATTCTAAAATAAGCCTAATAAGTTCAATGTTGGAAACTAAAATTTTCCGTAATACCCTTCTTTCAGCGCATCGAAAAGATTAGCTGCTGAATGGGTTTCCCCATCGTATTCAACCTCCTCATCGCCAGATAAAGTCACTTCCCTGCCATCTTCAAGAACAAAAGTGTAATTAGTATTTTTTAGATCCTTTTCTTTAACTAAAACACCTTGAAAAGCTTCTGGGTTAAAACGAAAAGTCGTACAGCCCTTTAGGCCTTGCTCATAAGCGTACATATATATATCTTTGAATTCGTCATACTCAAAGTCTGTAGGCACATTAGCAGTTTTAGATATAGAAGAATCAACCCACTTTTGTGCTGCAGCCTGAATGTCAACATGCTCCCTAGGTAAGATATCCTCTGCTGAAGCAAAATAATCTGGCAAATTGCCTGATTCGTTCTCTGAGCGACTGGGCATTGCATCCTGATTAACAAGTTGTCGATAGGCCAAAAGTTCATAAGAAAACACATCTACTTTCTCTTTAGCTTTTCGGCCTTCCCTAATTACATTTCGAAAATAATGATGAGCAAAACTCGGCTCTATACCATTACTCACATTATTAGCTAGTGATAAAGAAATAGTTCCCGTTGGGGCAATCGAACTATGGTGTGTAAAGCGTGCACCCTCCTCAGAAAGCTTAGCAACAAGCTCTGGAGCGACTTCAGCTAGTCGCTGCATGTATCGACTATAGCGACCATGCAAGATTTTCCCAGAAATCATCTGGCCAGCCTTCCAACCCTCAGAGATCATCTCTGGTCTCTGCCGTAACATTTTTGGAGTAACTAAAAACTCTTCTTCCATAATTGGTGCTGGGCCCTTTTCACGAGATAAATCTAGCGCTGCTTCCCAACCAGCAATTGCCATCTCTCGTGCAACTTTTTCAGTAAATGAAACTGATTCTTCTGAACCATATCTCATTTGCAACATCGCCATCGCAGAACCAAGACCAAGAAAACCCATACCATGTCGGCGCTTTCGTAAAATTTCGTCTCGTTGCCCTTGCAATGGTAAGCCATTGATTTCTACAACATTATCTAGCATACGCGTAAAAACTTTTACTACTTTACGAAATTTGTCCCAGTTAAATTCGCAATTTTCGGTGAATGGATCACTCACGAAACTGGTTAAATTTACAGAACCGAGCAAACAGGAACCATAAGGGGGTAAAGGCTGCTCGCCGCATGGATTGGTTGCACGAATATTTTCATCAAACCAATTGTTGTTCATGTCATTTACAGAATCCACAAGAACAAAACCGGGCTCAGCAAAATCATAAGTTGAAGCCATAATCATATCCCACAAACGATGTGCGGGAAGAGTTTTATATATCTTACATGCGACACGTCCAGATTCATCCGAAACATAACCATCGGTAATAGGCCAATCACGCCAAATAACTTGCTCGGAATCATCAAGATCAACTTCATCCTGTTTTAACTGTTTATCATCAATCGGAAAAGCTAGGATCCATTCCTTATCATTTTTTACTGCCTGCATAAATTCATCTGTAATCAATAAAGACAAATTAAACTGTCGCAAACGACCGTCTTCCCTTTTAGCACGAACGAAGTCAAGAACATCTGGATGGCCAACATCAAAAGTACCCATTTGGGCCCCTCTTCTTCCACCAGCAGAAGAAACGGTAAAGCACATCTTGTCGTAGATATCCATAAAGGAGAGAGGGCCAGATGTTAAAGCCCCGGCACCAGAGACATAAGCGCCCTTGGGACGTAAGGTTGAAAACTCATAACCAATTCCACATCCTGCTTTCAGTGTCAATCCTGCTTCATTTACTTTATCCAGGATGTCATGCATAGAATCTTGAATGGAACCAGATACTGTGCAATTAATTGTTGAGGTAGCAGGCTTATGTTCTAGAGCCCCGGCATTAGAAATAATACGCCCTGCTGGAATAGCTCCATGATTCAAGGCCCAAACAAAAGCTTTATAATGCTTCTCTTGATCTGATTCTTTTTCTACTTGCGAAAGAGCGCGAGCAACGCGCCTATAGGTATCTTCCATAGTCTCATCAATAATTTCGCCATCTTTAGATTTAAGGCGGTATTTGGTATCCCAAATATCTATAGAAGCATCTTGGAATTCTATTGCTGATCCTGCGACCACTTCCTTTTGAACTGCAGTTTTCATTTAATTAACTTCCCCCAAGTTAAACAACAACAAAATCTAAAAAAATACAACGTTCTAATAGAGTCTTAAATTTACTCAAAAAGAGTATTGCCAATGACATGCGTTTAAAATCCGAACGTACAACATTTTTAAGTAAAAACCTCACACAAGATGTTGTGTTAGTGAGGGATTAGATTACGTCCGCTATACTACCCCTGTCAACCACTTTTTAAATCATAAAAATCAGTTTAAATAAATAATAATATTATATATTACAATAACTTATATGATATGACCATCTAGCGAACAGCACTTTTTTGCTGCTTGAAAAACCCAAAATTACTAAAATGTTTAACACAATATCTTGTGTTAGCCTATCCCCAAGGGTTACACTATTTTTCCACAAGTTATCCACAGGTTTAGGGGAATTGAGTATTTTTCCCAATGACTTAGCAATAGCTTTATAAATTTAAAATTTCTAAGGTAGATCTAACTTATTATTCTCTTGAATTGAGTAAGAAATTTTATTTTTATCAAATCCTATTCTAGACTGGATTCAAATTAAAAAACCTGAAGTGTTTTTGATAAAGAACTTAATCCCAGCTTGCTAGCTGAATGGAACCATTCTAGAGTTATTATTGTCTCTAATAAAAGAACAATTTTATAAAGTCTTCAGCTGCAAATAAGCTAAGATCGTTTATATTCTGCGAAATTTTAAAAAGGGCTTAACAAATCATGCAGTTTTTCAAATCTGAATTAAAAATTATATCAATAGCCATACTTTTGATAGTAATGTCATCGAATAATTATGCCGCTTTTCCAGCTTCAGTTAATGGCAATGAATTGCCATCACTTGCGCCGCTAGTCAAAACAACTTCTCCAGCAGTTGTGAATATACGCACCAAAACAAAAGTGTCTGCGCCTAATAATCCGTTAATGCAGGATCCTTTCTTTCGGCGTTTTTTTGGTGTCCCTGAAGGGCAACAACAGAGAGAGCGTGAAGTTTCTTCTGCTGGCTCAGGAGTCATCGTGGATTCGCAGAACGGTTTTATTCTCACTAATCACCATGTTATTGACAAAGCAGATGAAATAAAAATTTATCTTAAAGATGGTAGAGAATTAGAAGCAACATTAGTAGGTTCTGATCAAGGTACAGATATTGCAATCATTCAAATTGAAGATGCAAAAAAACTTACAGCGATGAGTTTAGGAAATTCTGATGAATTACTTGTGGGTGATTTTGTTTTAGCAATCGGTAATCCATTTGGTCTAGAGCATACTGTAACTTCGGGAATTGTTAGCGCTAAGGGCCGCAAAGGAATTAATCGAGATGGATACGAAGATTTTATTCAAACAGACGCATCAATTAACCCAGGAAATTCAGGTGGTGCATTGATAAATCTTAATGGAGAATTAATCGGAATTAACTCAGCAATCTTCAGCCAAAGCGGTGGCAATATTGGAATTGGCTTTGCTATCCCAGTCAATATAGCCAAATCTATAATGGAACAAATTCTTGAATTTGGTGAGGTCAAGCGTGGGCTTTTGGGTGTCAGCATTCGCGACTTTTCTAAAGAGACCGCAGAAGCATTGGGGATGGATATAGATCAGGAAAATGGGGCTATGGTCGAGGAAATATTTCCTGATTCGGCAGCTGAAAAAGCGGGAATTGTTGTTGGAGATGTAATTATATCTGTTGATGGTGAAGAAATTACCGATGCTGGAGAGCTAAGGACAACTATTGGCCTTAAGCGAAGCGGGACTGAAGTTGAACTGGGAATTATCCGCGATGGCAAAAACTTAAATATCGAAGCAACACTTTCAGAAAAACCAAGTGATCCTAATATAACTGCAGAGGAGATTCATCCGGGGCTCGCTGGCGCTGAATTCTCAACATATGATGAAAAATCTCAGCCATATAAAGGTAAAGGCGTAATTGTCGATTCTGTTGCTCAGAATAGTCCGGCGCAATTTGCTGGGCTAGAAGCGAACGATATTATTGCTTTAGTAAATCAGAATCCTGTTTCCAATGTTTCCGATCTAAGAGAATTTTCTTCGGATGTAAACCTTCTGGTATTAAGAATCTATAGAGGCAATCGCATCCTTTTGCGCACAATTAGATAAAATCATATTTATTTAAAAACCTATAAACCCGTTACCTTTACTTAGGTAACGGGTTTTTTATTTTGCTAAATAATTAAACTTTTATAGATGCAGATATCTGATAAAGGTAGAATGGAATTATGAAAATATACCTAGTAGGTGGCGCAATTAGAAATAAACTTCTTAAACTACCGGTCAAAGAGCGTGACTGGGTGGTTGTAGGAAGTGAAGCAAAAGAACTTGAGAAGAATGGTTTTAAAAAGGTTGGAAAAAGCTTTCCGGTATTTCTTCACCCTAAGACTAAAGAAGAATATGCGCTTGCTCGTACAGAAAAAAAATCTGGTACTGGTTATCATGGATTCGATGTGTACTCAGGAAAAGATGTAACTTTAGAGGAAGATCTTAAGCGCCGTGATTTAACAATCAACGCAATTGCCGAAGATAAATTCGGTAAATTAATTGATCCTTTCAATGGTCAAAATGATCTTAAAGAGAGAATACTTAGGCATGTTTCACCGGCATTCAGCGATGATCCACTTAGAGTATTGCGCATTGCTCGATTTGCGGCTGAATTCCATGAGCAGGGTTTTAAAGTAGCTGAAATTACCGAAAGTCTACTAAAAGGAATGTCAAAGGGTGGAGAGTTAAACGCACTCACTCCTGAAAGGGTTTGGAGAGAAACTGAAAAAGCACTAATGTCATCTAGGCCAGATATATATTTTCATAAATTACATGAGTGGGGTGCTCTGAAATACGTTTTCCCTGAAATTGAGATGCTTTTCGGTGTACCTCAACCTAAGCAATGGCATCCTGAAATTGATACTGGGATCCATGTCCTAATGGCATTAAAAGTAGCAGCAGAACTTTCAGAATCAACTGAAGTAAGGTTCGCAACCTTAGTCCATGATCTCGGCAAAGCTAAAACCCCTCAAGAACAATGGCCAGGGCATAGGGGTCATGAAAAACGTAGCTTGGAAATTATTGATGAATTATGTGATCGCCTCAATTTACCCAATCGTTATCGAAATCTTGGCAAAATCGTTGCTGAATTCCATACGCATGTTCATCGAGCTAAGGAATTAAAACCAGAAACTATTTTGAAAATCTTAAATCAAATTGATGCATTCAGACGACCGGATCGTTTTACTTTGTTCTTACTAAGTTGTGAAGCCGATGCCCGAGGGCGTAAAGGTCTTGAAAACAATATCTATAGCCAAGGAAAAATCTTCAGCAATGTTTTTAACATCGCGGCAAAGGTTGATTCATCACAATTTAAGGGTAAAAAATTAGAAGGGGTAGAATTTGGTAAGGCTATCGATAACGCTCGACTTGATTTAATCAAAGCTGCAATAAAAGAAATTCAAAGCTAAAAATTTTAGTTATAAACTGCCTCGCATATCTCTGCCTTTTATTCCATCAGGTAACTGAATATTTCCTCTAGTCAAGGACATCACTTTTATTGCTTCACCCATTTCCCCTGGCAAGATTAAGCGTTTTAAACCTTGTAAAGTAGATAATTGCTCTGGGCGGCTAGATATTTTTTTCGGCTCTAAATGAGCCTCAATATCGCTTGCCAAAAGAAATTGGGCCTGCGTTGTATAACTAGATACATCAAATCCTGAAGCATCTGCAGATTCGGCAATAAGCGTAAAATCAACCCAAGAACTAATATCCTGAAGCCCAGGCCAAAAAAAGGGATCTTCATGCGCACGATGCTTATAAAAACAACGTAATGTCCCAGAAGCACGATCAGGATGATAATATTCAGACCGAGAGAAACCATAATCAAATATTAAGAAAGCGCCTTGATTAATCCAATCTGAAATACTGGCAATCCATTTTGATAAGTTAATATTCACTTCTGATGTATAGCCAGAGGGAAATTTAAATTCAGATGACTCTAAAACTGGGCGCAAGGCTCTTAAAAGATTTGAGCTCGGTGGATGAACCGAGCTTTTAAGTTTTCCTTCTGAATAAATAACTCCTAGTTCACTGATTTGACTGGCCTGAGAAGGATCAACAACAAATCTAGACACTGGCAATGCGTCTATAACTTCATTTGCAATAACTACTCCATTGATCTTGGATTCGGGTATTCCATCAAGCCAATGAACATAATCAACTAAATGGGGTGCTTTTTCCTGAATAGTCGACATTTGTCGAGACCGCAAGTCAGCTGAAGTCTCTAAAATAAGATATTGTTCCGGTATTACATCAAGACGTTCGAGCTCAATCAAAAGATCCGCAGCCATAGTGCCCAACCCAGCGCCTAATTCAAGCACAGAGCCGCTAGAAAAATTCTCTAGAATCTTAGCAATTTGAACACCAAGGCATTTTGAAAATAGAGGTGACAACTCTGGGGCTGTAACAAAATCACCTAACTGACCTAGTTTTTTTGCTCCAGCGCTATAATAACCGAGTCCTGGTGTATAAAGGACCATATTCATATATTCAGCAAAACTGATCCAACCGTCAGAATCTTCTATAACACTACGGATATGCTTCAACAATTCGCTGCTATTCGACATTGCTTCTAGTCCGGGAGCAGGGAAATCCGAGGTTTGAATTATCATAGTAAAAATTATTTTCTAGATGATGTAAAAACAAATATATTTGAAAAAAATTGGTGATCAGATCATGCTGAGTTAATCTAACATGACTTGAGGGAATTTCCCTGATCAAAAAGACAGGATATTAATTAAAAAGTGAAAAACTCGATTAACAATAATAAAACAAAATGGGCTTTCATCACTGGCGCGGGCAGGAGAATAGGAGCGTCTGTTGCGAGACATATCCATGCTTCAGGAATTAATATAGTTATTCACTCTAACAGCTCAGAGAAAGATGCTAAGAAACTTGAATCAGAATTAAATGGCATACGGAAGCAATCATCTTTCAGAGTAAAAGCAGATCTGCGAAATGTAGAGCAATTGGAAGGTATTATAGAAAATGTCTTAGCGAAAACCGGACGACTTGATGTTTTACTTAATAATGCTTCCACATTTTATCCAACGCCTTTGGAGAAAGTAACTGAAGAAGAATTCGATGACTTATTTGACATAAATGTCAAAGCGCCATTATTTTTAAGTAAAGCAGTCTCCTCATGCCTAAAAGAAACAAATGGCATTATTATTAATATTGTCGACATTCACTCACGCCGGCCATTAAAGAATCACCCTGTTTATGGTTCAGCCAAAGCAGCACTGGAAATGTTAACTCGCTCTTTAGCGAAAGATTTAGCTCCTGAGATAAGAGTTAATGGAATATCCCCTGGAGCAATACTTTGGCCTGAAGATGGCATTAGTAAAGAGATCGAAAAAAATATTTTGCGCCAGATCCCCCTTAAGCGAACTGGTACACCGATCGATATTGCGCAAGCGGTTTTATTTCTTATTAAAGATGCTCCGTATATCACTGGGCAAATTATTTCAATTGATGGCGGTCGAAGTATAGGCTGGTAACAACCTTTCTTCAGTCAAGTAAACCTATTGAAATTTCTTGCATCGAGCATGCAACCTCAAAACCTTCCCATATTTCCAGCATGGTTTTTCCAGTGATGGGATGTTTATATTTAGGAGCAATCTGAGAAAGCGGTTTTGCAACAAACCCATAATTCTCAATATCTTGATGAGGAATCTTAGGATTTCGTCTAATCTCGTTACCGTATAATAATAAATCAAGATCAAGAGTCCTTGAGCTAAATTTATCTTTAGTCCTTTGACGGCGAGCCTGCTTGTGAATTAATTCAATTCTCTCAATAATCTGTTCTGGGCTTTCATCTGTTTTGAAGCCGATTACCATATTGAGAAATTCATCACCTAAAAAACCTTCTGCAGGATTGCGATATACGGGAGATAATTCAAGATCTCCATAATGCTTAGCAAGCTGCATACAAGCCAATTTTAGATTCTTCTCTGGAGTAATATTACTTCCAGCGCTTAAGTAAGCCTCAATCACGCTTGCCTCGCTCTATCACTACACCAACAGATTGAGAATGCTTGACGGCAAAAGGTTTATGAAAAGAGACCTTAACCCAAAGTATTGAAAATTCATCCATTAACATATCTGCTAAATTCACAGCAGCAGTTTCAACCAACTTAAATTTGGACTCACAAATGTAGCTCTCAACCCTTTGAGCTACAGCTTTGTAATTCAAGGCATAATCTAGTTTTTCAGTTTTAGCGGCTTCAGTGAAGCTCCAAGCCATATCTAAATCGATACTGACTTGTTGGGGCAATTGACGCTCCCAATCCCAACAACCGATAATAGTTTTAAAACGAAGATCTTTTATTTGTACTAAATCCATGCAGTATCCCTAGCAGCAATAGCAGAAATCAATCACGGTCTTTCACTCAAGTTGACTAATGATGAATAGGAGGAAGTTCATCAAGGTCCCAACGTGCTCTAGCAACCACTTTGCGGCCATTAACCTTAAGTGAAGAAATCCGATTAAATCCTGCAAATGCAATCATCGCGCCATTATCAGTACACAAATCAGGAGATGGATAATGTACCTCGGCCCCTTTTTCAATTAGTGCGCTTTTCAATGTGGTGCGCAAAGTGTGATTTGCGCCAACACCTCCAGCTACAACTAAAGACGAGTAACCAGTGAATTCCAATGCGCGTAAACTTTTTACAACTAATGTCTCAACGATTGCTTCTTGAAAAGAATACGCAATATCTGCTCGATTGGATTCATTCAAACTCCCTTGTCGTTCCAAATCTCGAACGGTCAGAAGTACTGCTGTCTTCAAACCACTAAAGCTAAAATCCAAGCCTGGTTTTTTTATCATTGGGCGTGGAAAATCGAAGCTTCCTGAACCCTTTTTAGCTAGATCTGCTATTGCGGGACCTCCAGGGTAAGGCAATCCAAGTAGTTTTGCAGTTTTATCAAAAGCCTCTCCAGCTGCATCATCAAGAGTTTGGCCAAGAATTTTATAAACCCCGGGCTCTTTAACATCTACAAGCATCGAATGACCGCCCGATACAAGTAAAGCAACAAAAGGAATTTTTATATTTGGCTTATCAAGCAAGGCTGCCAACAAGTGGGCTTCCATATGATGAATTGGAATTGCCGGAATACCCCATCCAAATGCTAAACCTTGAGCAATTGTACCTCCAACTAACAAGGCTCCAACCAAACCTGGTCCAGCAGTATAGGCTATAGCGTCGAGTTCTTTGGGTTTAACTCCGGCATTCTTAAAGCATTTATCTAGAAGAGGAATTAACTTGCGGATATGATCACGAGAAGCAAGCTCTGGAACTACTCCGCCAAATCGTGCGTGTATTTCGATCTGACTATACAGTTCATGAGCTAACAATCCATCCTGATCACTATAAATCGCCACAGCTGTTTCATCGCAACTGCTTTCGATGCCTAATACCAACATTAAAAATATCTCATAACCAACTTTTTCTGAATGGATAATGCCTGAAACATCAATTAATTGCCTCATAATCTTTGCAATTAAATGATTCCACAGGTATATTTTCGCCCCTTCCATCACTACGGACAATTTTCATAAAAATATTTAAGGATCAAGTTTTGCCAAGTATTCGACTCAAAGAAAACGAACATTTTGATGCAGCATTAAGACGCTTCAAACGAGCTTGCGAGAAAGCCGGTATTCTCGCTGAATTGAGACGGAGAGAGTTTTATGAAAAACCTACTCAGGAACGCAAGCGAAAAAAAGCAGCAGCAATTAAACGGCAATTAAAGAAAAATTCTCGTGAGCTCAATAAGCGCCAAAGGATGTACTAATCCTACTTTATTATTGCAAGCGCAATATTAAAAGGCCTAAATCTAATCAAGGGTTTTCGATTTCGCGATTTCATCGTGCTTAAATTATGGATCTAAAATTACAAATTAAGAATGATATGAAAACTGCTCTAAAAGCAGGCGAAAAAATTAAGCTTAGTGTAATCAGAATGCTTTTAGCGGCCATCCAAAGTCAAGAAATTGAAAAGCAAAAAGAACTAACTAATGAAGAGATTCTACAAGTAGTTGAAAAACAAATTAAACAAAGAAACGATTCTGCAAAACAGTTCAACGCAGCTAATCGAGAAGATCGAGCAGACCAGGAACATCAAGAAGCAGAAATTCTAAAAATCTACTTACCTGAACAATTAACTGATGAAGAGTGAAAAAAATTAATTACTGATGTTGTCGATGAAATTGGCGCTAATAGCATGAAAGAAATGGGTAAAGTTATGGCTGAATTAAGAATGCGCGCCCAAGGTAGGGTTGATATGGGGGTTCTTAGCTCTTTAGTTAAAGAAAAACTAATAAACTAAAGATTTAAAGGCTTCTCAAAATGTAGATCTTGAAAAAATGGACTAAGCTCCATAAGATGCTTATGCTGATAATTCGTAAAGAAAATCAATTACAAGCAAGATGATTGATAACTCAGATGGCTGGCCTTATTCCTCAAAATTTTATTGATGACCTTGTCGACAAGAGCGATATTGTTGACGTTGTTGGTAGTCGAATCAATTTAAAGAAGGCTGGCCGAGAATATAAAGCTTGTTGCCCTTTCCACGGAGAAAAAACAGCTTCATTTACTGTAAGCCCTGAAAAAGGGTTTTACCATTGCTTCGGATGTGGCGCACATGGCACCGCAATTGGGTTTTTGATGGAGCACGATGGATTGGAATTTGTCGATGCGATTGAAGAACTTGCCTCAATAAATGGTTTGGAAGTGCCTCGGGAATCAGGAGTCAAAACTGATCAGTCGGGCTTAAGCGAGCTTTATAAGCTTCTTGATGAAGCAACAAAAAACTTTTCTCAGCAATTAAAAGGGAACCCGGAAGCGATTCAGTATTTAAAAAATCGTGGGCTTAATGGTGAAACAGTTGCAAGATATCGCATAGGATATGCACCTTCAAAATGGGATTTTCTTCTAAAAAAAGCGGGTAATGATGAGAACAAGAAAAATAATTTACTTAAAACTGGGCTAGTCATTAAAAATGAATCAGGTCGTTTATATGACCGGTTTCGCCATAGGATTATTTTTCCGATTCTTGATAGCCGAGGAAGAACAATCGCATTTGGTGGTCGCGTTCTAGCGAAGGAAGAACCTAAATATCTTAATTCACCCGAGACAGCTGTTTTTCATAAGGGTAAAGAGCTATATGGTTTATATGAGGCAAAAAAAGCTGATCGTACTCTAAATTCACTTATTATCGTTGAAGGCTATATGGATGTGCTTGCCCTTGCTTGCAATGGAATAAATAATGCTTTAGCAACGCTAGGTACAGCAACAACCTCGGATCACCTTAAAAGAATCTTCCGCATCAGTAATGAAGTTATTTTTTGCTTCGATGGGGATCGAGCAGGTCGTGAGGCTGCATGGAGAGCTCTGAATGCCTCATTGACAGAATTAAAAGATGGGCGTCAAGTAAAATTTTTATTTTTAGAAGAAGGCCAAGACCCTGATTCAGTAATAAATAAAATCGGATCTGATGGATTTCGAGAATTACTGGCCGGTGCTATGCCACTATCGGACTATCTGCTAAATCACTTGAAAAATGAAACCGACCTTGAAAGCATGGATGGACTTGCTAGGCTAGCAGAATTAGCAAAGCCATTAATTAGTAGAATTCCTGCAGGAATATATCAGGAACTACTAATTGATAAACTCGCTAATACTTTAGGTCTTGGCAAGGATCGTCTATCTGAATTACTCGATAAAAATAATCAAAAAAAATCTAAGAACTTACCAGATAAAAATATTAATCCTGATATAAATAATAAGCCTATCGCTCGTTCAGGGCATGTTAGGCAGGCTATTCGGCTTACACTACAAAAACCTTCAATCTGCTCAAAACTCTTTATTCCAGATGAACTGCATCAAATAAATCGTTTGGGTATAAATTTACTTATAGAGCTGTTGAATACCTCAATAAAAGAGCCTGATATCAAACCAGCGCGACTTGCAATGCATTTCAAAGATCACCCAGATGGCGGTAATCATCTTGTAAAATTATTAACTCAAGACATCCCTTTGAGTGATTCAGCTGACTGGAATAAAGAGCTTCAAGCAACGCTCAAAGCAATCTGTTACGAAGAATTAGAAAGGCGTTTCTCAGAATTAAGCAATAAAACTAATGTTGAATTAAGCGATGCTGAAAAAAAGGAATTTAGAAACCTTCAAAAAAAACTGTCCGAAAATCGCGCTGATGATTAATTAACTTTCTGATACTTAAAAACATAATAAACTATCTCTATAGCTAGATAGCTCTATTTCCTTTAATTACAAAGGTTTAATAAATTTGTTTTTATAAAATATCATAAAATATATGGCGAATTTCGATCTGTATTTGTACAATGGCTGGTTTATGTCAATCGCGCACCCTGATGTTTAATGATCTGAAATCAAGGTTCGTAAATCTTCGCCTTGAAGAGGTTTTATAGTGAAGTCAAAATCTGTTAGTTCAAAAAAGAAGTCAAAATCTGTTAGCTCAGAAAAGAAGTCAAAATCTGCTAGCTCAGAAAAGAAGAAAAAGGATGGAAGCTCTCAATTAAAGCTGCTTGTAGCTCGTGGCAAAGAGCAAGGATACCTAACCTATGCTGAAGTAAATGACCATCTTCCGAATGATATAGTAGATCCAGAACATATAGAGGATATCGTTAATATGATTAACGATATGGGTATTACAGTTTATGAGAAAGCACCAGAAGTAGACTCATTGGTCTTGTCTGATGCTGCTGTAACAGCTGATGATGCTCAAGCTGAAGCAGAAGAAGCAATAGCTACTGTTGACTCAGAATTTGGGCGAACTACTGACCCAGTGCGCATGTATATGCGAGAAATGGGAACAGTTGACCTGCTCACACGAGAAGGTGAAATAAGAATCGCAAAACGCATCGAGGATGGTCTTAATCAAGTAAAGGCGGTTCTAACTCTTTTTCCACCTACATTCGATCTTCTGAAAGAAAGATATGAACCTGTAATGAATGGTGAATCACGTTTAACCGAAATTCTTACAGGTTTTTGGGATCCAACAGCCCCAAATGAGATTGCTCAACCGGGGACAAAATCAGCAGATGATAATAATGAAAAAGAGGAAGAAGAAGAGGACACTGGACCAGATCCAATAGAAGCAAAGAAAAGACTTAAGGCGATTTTCCGAAGACATAGCAAAATATTAGATTTATTAACAGAAGAAGAAGGCAGAATCAGCAAAAAATACCAAACCTCACAAGAAAAACTTACTGCATCAATGGCGGAAATCTTGTTTGCCCCAAAAACAACCGAGGCTTTAGTAAATAACTTAAGAGGAACCATAAGGAATATTAGGCAACTTGAGAGACAAATAATGCAAATTTGCATTAAACAAGCGGGGATGCAGAGAAAAGAATTTATCGGAAGTTTTCCTAAAAATGAAACAAACCTTAGCTGGATAGAAAAACATATTCGCGCTAAAAGAAAGTACTCTTCTGTCTTAGCAAAGATGAAGACAGATATTCTCCGATCCCAAAAGAAACTGATAGCTATCGAAAAGCGATGTCATATGACTATTGCAGAAATTAAAGATGTGAATCGTAAGATGTCAATTGGTGAAGCAAAGGCAAGGCGTGCGAAAAAAGAAATGGTTGAAGCTAATCTAAGATTGGTAATCTCAATAGCAAAAAAATATACAAATCGGGGGCTACAATTTCTTGATCTTATTCAAGAAGGAAATATTGGCCTTATGAAGGCAGTAGATAAATTTGAATATCGTCGCGGTTATAAATTTTCTACCTATGCAACCTGGTGGATTCGTCAAGCTATTACTCGTTCGATTGCAGATCAGGCCCGAACTATTCGCATTCCAGTCCATATGATCGAAACAATTAATAAATTAAATCGTATTTCACGTCAAATGCTCCAGGAAATGGGTCGAGAACCAACACCAGAAGAACTTTCCGAACGGATGGAAATGTCTGAAGATAAGGTACGCAAAGTTCTTAAGATTGCAAAAGAGCCTATTTCAATGGAAACCCCAATTGGCGATGATGAAGACTCTCATCTTGGAGATTTCATCGAAGATCAAGTTATAGATTCTCCTGTCGACTCTGCTACAGGGGCTGGTTTGAAAGAAAGTACAGGTGATGTACTTGCAGGCCTTACACCAAGAGAAGCAAAAGTACTACGCATGCGCTTCGGCATTGAAATGAATACCGATCATACGCTCGAGGAGGTTGGCAAACAATTTGATGTTACCCGTGAGCGTATTCGCCAAATCGAAGCTAAAGCGCTAAGAAAACTTCGCCACCCTTCTAGATCAGATCAATTGCGCAGCTTCCTTCTTGAAGATTAAAAACTAACCAAATGAAGTAAAACAATGATTAAAAAAAAATTTCATCCAAGTATATTGCTTGTATGGGGTTTTTTGAGCTTTGGGTGTTCGGCTTATGTACCCCCTGATACGAAATCTCAAGCTCCTATTAATCAAAGCAATAAAATAGAAACTTCTCAGTCTAGAAACACAGATTCTCCGGAAAAAAGAGCACGTAAATTAGTTGCTAAAAATCTAAAAATTAAATTTGAACAGACAGAAGTTTTATCCAGTAAGAAAATGGATTTTCCTGATTCTAGTTTAGGGTGTCCTAAGCCTAATACTTTTTATGCACAAATAATAAGATATGGACATCAAATTATGATTAAAGCCAAAAATAATAAATATGATGTAAGGATTGCTGGTACGCAAAGCATCATTTGTGATCAAATAAAGGGCTAACGTTTTTTCCATCGCTTCCTAATTTTACGAAAGCTAATAATTTGCCAGAAGCGCCTCAATATGCGCAAAGTTAACTCAAATGCATTAGGTCGAAACCATTTCATATCTTCAGCCGAAATAGCATTATAGTTTTTAGCATACTTCAGTTTAATCCAAGCATTAAAGTCTGATCGAGATATTATTCTGAAAAAGAAATGGTCTAAAAAACCCCCATCTCGCCTTAATGCCGTTCCAAAATCTATCACAACAGGCTGGGAGTCAT
>JAYZVL010000064.1:0-12100 GCA_036155675.1 Pseudomonadota bacterium
TGAAGCTCATTTGAATAAAGTTCTATCTTACGTTGATGTTGCTAAACAAGAAGGTTCAGAGTTACTTACAGGCGGCAAACGTAGTGAAAGATTTGATAGTGGGTATTTTGTCGAGCCTACTGCAGTTTTAGCTAAGGATAATAAGGCACGAGTCTGTCAAGAAGAAATCTTTGGGCCATTTGCCACATTTATTATTTTTGATGAGCTTGATGAGGCAATTGATATAGCGAATGATTCTGATTTTGGTCTAGTGGCTTACATATGGTCAGATGATATACCAACAGTCATGAAGGCCTCTGAGAGCATTAGGGCAGGAACCATATGGGTTAATACTCCCACTACTCGAGAGCTGCGGGCTCCCTTTGGCGGCTACAAAGATTCAGGTATAGGAAGAGACAGTGCTAATGACTGTATGGATTTTTTTACTGAAGCAAAAACAACCACGATTGCTACTGGTGCTTTTCCTATTGCTGAGTTTGGTAAAAAACAATAACTGAACTTTGGTTTGCCTAAATCTTTATTTTTGAAGCATCCTCAAGGCTAGTGAATAAAGCCTGATCGAGAAGAAACTTTCGACGAAGTTCAGCGTCCTTTGACAATTTCCGCATTTGTTCTCTATCTTCACGAAGCCATTCGTCATTATTCTGTTCAATGCGATATTTATTTTTAATGGACTGAGTTTGGATAAAATTTCTTGTTACAGTCTGTCGTTGCTTCTCATACAGATCGAGTAATACATCATCTGCATTATGATTAATGATCTGGTCAAGCTGATGAGAGACATTCCAGGCATCGTGCACGCCACTATTCATTCCAAATCCGCCTAGGGGGTTGTTAAGATGTGCCGCATCGCCAGCAAGCAGAACACGTTCTGAGCGGTAACTTCTTGCCACACGCTGATGAATACGATAAATAACTCTATGATCAGATGCGACAGTCTCTTGTCCTCCAGTTATATCATTAAAAATATAATCCTTAAATTGATCCGAAACTAAAAAATCATCTGTTGCATCGGCTGGCGCTGGGACAAGCACTCGCCAATAATCAGGTGTTCTTAAGAGTAAGACCCAAGCCTCTGGGTCAGCAATATAATTAACATTACTTAGATTGTTATAGTGTTTCTCAAGAGGATAATTTGTGCTTAAAGTTACGAATTTTTCAGGAAAAGTGAACCCCTCAAAATCAATATTTAATTTTTTTCGTAATATACTATTAGCGCCTTCCGCAGAGATTGCATAATTGGCCTCAAATCGCTTAATTGATCCCTTATGCTTAGCTAAAATAATAACTTTCTCATCATGCTGCTCGAGATCTATCACCTGATGAGAAAAGCGTAATTTAGCATTAGGCTCACCAGACAAGAGTTCACATAAATATCTAGTGAATTTAAATTGCTCATACTGAAGTCGAAAAGGATATTTTGTAACATCTGATAACTCACTTAGATCGAAACTAAATATGTCTTCTTTATTCCGGTCTCGGTATTGATAAACTGGACAAATTAATCCATTTTTGATCATAAAATCTGCCACACCTAGATCAGACATCATTTCCAAAGTAGGTGGGTGCCAAGTTGAAGCACGTAAGTCTTTGGCTGGTGTTGGGAGAGATTCAAGAAGAATGACATCTATGCCCATTCTGGCAAGTCTAATTGAAGCAACTGTTCCAACTGGACCTGCACCAACTACTATGACTTGAGTTCTCTCCATGATGATAAAAATTTATAGCTTCTTAAGATGACCAATAAAAGAATTGCAAGCCTGATGCAGTAAATCTAAAACAAGCTCAAAATCAGAATTTTCTCCATAATATGGATCTGGAACTTCATTACAATCAATGCCTACAGAATAATCCAACAAAAGCGAAGGCTCTGCGGATATTTTTTTTGGTTGAATATTACTTAATTCATGAAGGTTGCTTCTATCCATAGCTAAAATATAGTTAAATCGATTAAAGTCTTCTTTAACAACTGCACGAGCCCGTTGTTTTGAGATATCAATACCTCGCCTCAATGCTGCATTAATAGCTCGTGCATCAGGTGTTTCTCCAACATGGTAAGCATGGGTTCCAGCAGAATCGATTTCTAACTTAAGATCTAAATTAGACTCATTGATAAGCTTACGAAAGACCCCTTCAGCTGTAGGTGAACGACAGATGTTACCCATGCAAACAAAAAGGACACCAATCTTATCCACTCGACTCACCTTCAACCCTAAGATTTTTGAGCAATTATGGTTTTTACACGCTCTAAATCATCAGCTGTGTCAATATCGGGGCCATGCTCATGATTATCTTCAGCAATCCTGATATCGAAACCTAATGACAAAGCCCTGAGCTGTTCAAGCTGCTCTAGCATCTCTTGATTACTTGGTTTTGAATTACTTAGAGCCTGAAGCGCAGCACTTTTATAAGCATACAAACCAAGATGTCGATAAGCATATGTCCAGGCTGATTTATCAATGTTTTTGTTATGAGCCTCAAATGGTATTGGAGCTCGACTAAAATAGTTAGCCCTGCCGTATTGATCAAAAATAACCTTAACTATATTTGGATCAAAATAATCTTCTTCGGAAGAAAGCGCAACACACAAAGTAGCGATGGATGCCTCAGAATGACTATGCAAAAGATCAGCGACTTTTTTAATACTTTCAGGAGGGATTAAGGGAGCATCGCCCTGAACGTTAACGACTATTCTGTTATCGCTCCAGCTCCTTAATCGGCATGTTTCTGCAACACGATCGGTTCCGGAATAACAATTCGAAGAAGTCATACAAACATCAGCGCCGAATGCTGTAGCAACATCTGCAACCTTTTGATTATCTGTAGCAATGACAACTTCATCCGCGTTACTAGCGGAAGCGCTTTCCCAAACCCACTGCAATACAGTCTTTCCAGCCAAGTCAATTAATACTTTTCCTGGCAAACGACTGGATTCAAAACGAGCTGGAATCACCACAGAAAAATTTGAACTACTCAATAGTTTTCCTATTCGTCAAAATATTATTTACATTTTTCAAAATTCTTCTTTCGTCTTCTTTACTAAAGATAATGCTAACCGGCAAATACCAACAATCATCTATATTGTTATCAAGGTATTTCATAGCGTCTTTTTCAGTCATTAAAATAGGTTGAGTACGCTTATCCCGCAAGTCTTTAAGTGGCGTTTGGCCATGATCGGGCAGAACAACCAAATCAACGATTATCCCAACGCTTTGCAATAAACGTGCAAATCGATCAGGATTACCTATTCCTGCAACTGCCCAAACACGTTGACCAGCAAATTGCTCGAGTTCAATTTCCTCTTCGCTAACCAGCGATCGTAATTTACCTGCCTGAAAATAGAAATGAATATCACTATCAAATCGCACTTCTGGCTTACCGTTTCCTGATCCGTTAACTAAAACAAAATCCACATCAAGCAGACGATTTATAGGCTCTCTGAGCGGACCCACAGGCATTAAGCGCTCGTTACCAAAACGACGGTCTCCATCAACAACAGCAATCTCTATGTCTCGTTGCATGCTGTAGTGCTGTAAGCCATCATCAGCAAGAATAATATCAACCCCCTTTTTAATGAGTTGCTGAACAGCAGCCACTCGATCAATACAAACGCATACAGGACAACCGGTTTTTCTGGCTAGCATGAGCGGCTCATCGCCACTAAGAGATGGATCAGAATGCTGAGTAACAAAAAAAGGTAATTTACCAGCATTTCCTCGATAACCCCGACTTACAATACCAGGCTGTATACCTTCCTTCAGAAGCTGGCTAGCTAACCATTCAACAATCGGTGTTTTGCCAGTGCCTCCTGCGCTGATATTTCCAATAATGATAATTGGTACGGATGATTTATAACTCTTAAGATAACCCTTTTTATAGATCCAGAGTCTAAGCGCAATCAGTAAGGCAAAAAGCCAGGATAAAGGCATCAACAAGTATGTCCACCTTGCCGAACCATACCAATTGGCATTAATAAATTTACTTAGTGTTGCTTGCATCTTCCTTGAATTGCAGCTGATGCAATGCCGCATAAGTTCCATTTAATGACAAAAGATCAGAGTGACGCCCACTCTCTACGGTACGCCCGTCACTCATAACTACAATTCGATCAGCCTTTTCAATAGTAGACAAACGATGAGCGATAACCAACGTTGTTCGGTTCTGCATAAGCTTATCAAGCGCCGCTTGAATGTGCCGCTCTGATTCGGTATCAAGCGCTGAAGTTGCTTCATCCAAAACTAAAATTGGTGCATTTTTTAATAACGCTCTGGCAATAGATATTCTTTGCCTCTGGCCTCCGGATAATAAAACGCCTCGATCGCCCACAAGGGTATTAAGGCCTTTCGGCATTTCTTCAATAAATTCGTCGACATAAGCTGCTTTAACGGCGCGCTCGAGATCTGTGTGGCCAATACTCGATAAAACCCCGTAAGAAATATTGGCGGCAATCGTGTCATTAAATAAAGTCACTTCCTGACTCACCAAACTAATTTGATTACGCAGGCTGCTTAAAGTGTATTCTGAGATTGGATGATCATCGATGTAAATTTCACCGGAGTCAACATCATAAAAACGAGGCAATAAACTGACTAATGTAGATTTTCCACTTCCAGATTTACCAACTACAGCAACTGTCTCGCCTTCATTAACAGTTAATGAAATATTTTTCAGAACACTGGACTTATCCGAACTATAAGTGAAGCTCACGTTACGAAACTCAACATTTCCAATAGCTCTATCAATATTTAAAGTGCCTTGATCTCGCTCAGCCTCAGCATCAATCGCCTGAAATAAGCTTTCCCCGGCTGCAATGCCGCGTTGAATTGAAGCGTTTACATTAGTTAACCGTTTTAGTGGGCCCATCAGAAGCACCATAGCGGTTATAAAACCTGCAACTTCACCAACAGAAATATCAATGCGGCTTATTAAAAAAATTACCCCGGCCACGCCAAATGCACTCACTAATACAGTAATAGCATCACCGCCCGCACGCGTAGCAAGCATCCTCATTTCCATACGTCTATTATTTTCGTTAGCAGATTCAAAACGATTGTTCTCATATTTTTGGCCGCCAAAAATCTTTACTACTTTATGCCCCTGCAGAACCTCCTCCGCGATACGCGTGATCTCACCCATTGAAGCCTGAATACGCTGACTATGTCTTCGAAAAATATTTCCAAGAAAGCGAACGATTAACGCAATAATAGGAGCGACAATAAAAACAAAACTTGACAATGGAGCGCTTAAATAAACCATGTAAAACATGAGGACCAGGATAGTTAGAGTATCCTTAAATAAAATAATAATTGCATTAGATGCAGACTCTGCAACTTGAGTGACATCGTAAGTTAATTTTGATAACAACTGACCGGAGGAGTTCTGATCAAAAAAAGCAGTCGGTAAATCTATATATCTACTAAATACCCTTCCTCTCAATTCCTTTACAACTTTTCTCGCGATCCATCCCATTCCATAGGTAGATAAAAAATTAGCAACTCCGCGAATTGTAAATAATAGCAATACGCCAATTGGCAACCATTTTTTTAAAAAAGCTTGATTAGGGTTAAGTTGGTTATCTGCAGCAACTATCTCTGTAACCGTCTTCATCAGGTAAGCAAAACCGGTATCGGTTGCAGCAAAAATAGCCGCAGAAAACCCGACGCCAATAAAAACCACCCAATATGTTGCACTTACCGCTAATAAGCGCTTATAAATGGCCATGGGGCCGTAGTCAGGTTTCGGTGTAGGCATCTAATTCGCTCTAATAACTTAAAGGAGAAGTTAAGGAACAATTATAAAACAGGCCATTAATGTATAAACACACTCGCCCTAAAAGTTTATTAAAATAACTCATATAAATACAATTAATAACAGATACTTATTTAAAATATTTCAAGTACATTTATAACTTAACTATAACCTGCATGCTTTCCAATTTACAGCTTCTAAAACGCTTGATTATGGCCGACCTCAGGAGATCGATTAAAATCTAATGGTAATTTATCTCTAAAATATACATTTTCTAAATTAGATAAAAAATTGCGTCAATCTCTAGTGTCTGAAGTTTATAAGCTAATTGGGTTATAAAAATACAACCAATTGAGTACGCCGCAAATCTGAAATCTAGAAAAATGCAGTTATAGAAATTTTTCAGTTAGCAACCCATCACTTAACTCTAAAACGCGATCCATTCGTTTAGCAAGGTTAAGGTCATGCGTTACTATTACAAGACTTGAATCTAATTTACGATTCAGCTCTAACATTAATTCAAAAATTGATTCCCCAGATCGATGATCAAGATTCCCTGTAGGCTCATCGGCTAATACAATCGATGGCTTTGTGACCAAGGCTCTGGCAACTGCTGTGCGTTGCCTTTCGCCACCAGAAAGCTCTCCTGGTCGATGCTGCATTCGATCAGATAAGCCAACCAGATGAAGCAAATTTTTTGCTTCATCTCTAGCCTCTTTAGTAGGCAAACGCCTAAGCAAAAGAGGCATTGCAACATTTTCCAAAGCAGTAAATTCTGGTAACAAATGATGAAATTGATACACAAAACCTAAGGTTCGATTACGAAGCACACCTTTTTCACTATCACTTAGATCGACAAAATTTTGGCCGTTAATGACAATTGATCCACTGGAAGGGCTATCAAGTCCCCCTAATAATTGCAGTAATGTGGTTTTACCGGAACCTGATTCGCCAACTATGGCAAGCCTCTCTCCGCGAGAAATACTCAAATTTAAGTCATTTAATACCACAAGCTGAGAGTTTCCTTCCGAGAAAATCCGCCTAAGGCCTTTCGCTTCAAGCAATGTTTTGTCATTCATGGCGTAAAGCTTCAGCTGGATTTGTTAAGGCGGCTCGAAGAGCGGGATATATTGTAGCGAATGTTGCAAGCAGAAGAGCTAAAGAACATATCTTTATAACATCTGAACTAAGCACCTGACTTGGAAGCTGATTAATAAAATAAATATCCGGTGAAACAAAACTAGTATTCAAAATTGACTCCAAGAAACCCACTAATGGAGAAAGATTGAGGGCAATCAATAGTCCAATAAGCATTCCTATAAATGTTCCAATTAAACCAATTAACATTCCTTGACCAACAAATATCATCAATATGGATATCCTAGAAGCCCCCATTGTTCGTAAGATAGCAATCTCAGATGCCTTGTCTCGGACAATCATTATCAGCGTAGAAACAATATTGAACGCAGCAACTGCCACAACCATCAGCAGAATGATAAAAATAATATTCCTAGTCATCTCAATTGATCGGAAAAAATTTGCATATTGCTGAGTCCAATCAGTTATATAAACTCCGCCACCCAATGACTGAGCAGCGCTCCTAACAATGTTATTTGCAATCAGCGGATCTAAGACTGAGACGTTTATCCCAGACACAGCATTTTCAAAACGCATCAAGCGCGCAGCATCATCTAAATGAATATAGGCTAGCGACCTATCAAATTCATACATTCCTGCATAAAAAATACCAACAACCTGAAATCTGCGCATGCGAGGCATTAATCCTGCAGGGGTTATATTGGCTTTTGAGGTCAGCATAATAACGTTATCGCCAACCTGAGCCCCTAAACGTAATGCTAAATCACGTCCTATAATGATCCGATACTCCTTAGGGGCTAGCTCGTTGAGGCCGCCCTCAATCATCAAGGAATTCAGTCCTGAAGTTGTTTTTTCCTGCTGAGGTAATATCCCCCGTAACTCAACGCCCGCTACGCCATCAGACCCAACCAACATTCCTTGAGCTTGAACATATGGCGAAGTCGCTTTTACTCCAGTCTGCGCAACTGCAATTTCATTCAATTCTTGCCAATTATCCAGACGGCCATCCATGCCACTTATAGAGCCGTGAGAGATAACTGATAAAATGCGCTCTCTAACTTCATATTCAAATCCATTCATAACGGACAGAACCACAATCAATACGGCTACAGATAGCCCTATACCAAAAAGTGATATAAGAGAAATTAAGGAAATAAATCTACTACGATTTTTGCTCTTCAAATGCCTGAAGGCAATAAAAATCTCCACTGGATTTAACATTGTATTTTATATTCGCTATTCATAACGCAAAACTTCTGATGGCTCCACGGAAGCAGCTCGAAATGCAGGATATAGAGTTGAGATAAGAGCTATAGATAAGACGATGATTGTGGTGATAAAAACATCTTCTGCTTTAAGATCAACAGGAAGAGCATTTAAATAATAAAGATCAGAAGGCATAAACTGAAAACCAAAAATTTGTTCAAGGTGCGGAGCAAGAGTGTCTACATTAAGAGTAATCAGAATACCGAAGACTATGCCTATAAGAGCCCCGAACCAACTAATCAAAATACCCTGGATTAAAAAGATAAGAATAATATCTCTTTGCGAACAACCCATAGTTCTTAAAATTGCAATACCAGAACGCTTTTCATTAACGACCATAACTAACGTTGCGACTATATTAAAACCTGCAACGCCAATTATCAGAGAAAGCAGTAATGTCATCATGGTTTTTTCAATTTTAATTGCACGAAAATAACTTGAATTCTCTTGAGTCCAATCCTTAACTTTGAGGTCTAGTTTTTCATCAAAATTTCCTAATAAGGCACGAACAATTTCAGGTGCTGAAAAAATATCATTCGTTTCAATTCGCACACCCGAAACCCTACCATCAAGAGCGCCTAGAGACGATGCATCATCAAGATGAATAACTGCGCGAATAGAGTCATGCTCCTGAACACCCAACTCAAAAAAACCAATCACTTCAAATGAAAGCAAAACAGAATTTAAGCCTTTTCCTGATTGTTTTTTCTGAGGCACTAGCAACGAAACACTTTCACCAACCTTCACACCTAAACGTTGAGCAAGGATCTGCCCAAGAACAATTAAACGCTTGGATGGTTGCAAATCAGTTAATTTTCCAATACTCATCGATTGAGATATTTTTGACACATTCCTTTCCAAGTTCGGCACAACTCCTGTTACCAAGGCTGCAGAAATGCCGTTAGGACTCGAAATCATTGCTTCCAGCTCAATAAATGGGGCGGCGCCAAGAACATTTAGCTCTTCAGAGAAAAAAGAAACAATCTCCTGCCATTCAGTTATGTCTCCATTTTTTATAATTGATGCATGAGAGGTGAGGCTAAGTAAACGATTTCGAAGCTCTTTCTCAAAGCCATTCATAACTGATAAAACAACGATTAAAGTCGCTACACCAAGCGAAACGCCGATAATTGAAGTCACTGAAACAAAGGAAATTAGCCTGCTGCCCTTTTGAGCACGAAGGTAGCGCAAGCCTACAAATAAGGGGAATGAATTTTTCATACCTTAAGCCATTGCTTCATAATCAACATTAAAACATCAGTATCAAAATTTTTCACTTTAATCCAATTAATTATTAGCAGCCTGTGTATGTGAGAGAATATGCGGCTTTTATAAACAGAAATCCAATATGGAAACCGAACAATTATTGCTGCCTAAGCTAACCAGTAGCATAAACAATAAAAAACAGCTGCGCTTTGGGCGAACTTATGGATGCTCTAGCGCTCTTATTATTGCTGAATATTGGGCTAGCAAACAACAATCACTTCTAGTTATCACTCCTGATGTTCAATCAGCAGAGTCAATGGAGGAACAGCTTAATTTTTTTTGCAGATCAATATGTCGTATCACGATATTTCCTGATCTCGAGACACTTCCCTACGATAGCTTCAGCCCGCATTCAAATTTAATAGCGAAACGCTTATTAACACTCAATCAACTGCTCGAAAATAATATTGATATTTGTATTGTTGCAATTTCTACCCTATCAAATAGATTGCCGCCAAAGACATATTTATATGATAGAAGCTTTAATTTTAAAACAGGGGAAAAAGTTAATCCCGCTAAATTAAAAGAGCGGCTGCAAAAAATTGGTTACCAGAGAGTAAACCAAGTGAACGAACATGGTGAATACGCTGTTCGGGGGTCGCTAATAGATATTTACTCATCAGGAATGGATAAACCAGCACGTCTTGATTTTTTTGATAATGAGATTGATTCAATTCGATACTTTGACGTCGAAAATCAATTATCAGATGTTCATTTAGAGCAATTAAAAATATTGCCGGCTCGAGAATTTGAAATCACTAAAGACTCAATAAGTAACTTTCGAAACCGTTTTCGTGAACGTTTTGATGGCAATCCTAGCGAATCACTTATTTATTCAGAAATTTCAGATCAGAGAATACCCAATGGTATTGAAAGCTACTTGCCTTTATTTCATGAAAAAACTAACACTCTATGGGACTACCTTTCAAAAGATTTTGTAGTTTTCTCTCAAGGTGATTTAGAAGCTACAGCTGAAAAGGTATGGCTTGATATAGAGCAACGTCATAATGAATTGTCACATGATTTAGAGAAGCCCATGCTCTCCCCAGAGGAGCTTTTCTGTTCAGTTAAATACCACCTGTCTAGCTTAAGCGACCTACCCCACATAAAGCTTATTTCCAATGAGATACCAATTCAGGTGTCAAATGACGAAGTATTAAACCTTAAGGTTTCTACTGCACCACAGATAATGATTAATACGCGCCAGAAAGACCCCTTGAGAGAGTTAATCAATTTTATTCATTCTTTTGATGGGCGCCTTCTTATCTCTGCGGAAACCACAGGAAGAAGAGAGCTGTTAATTGAAATGCTTAAAGAAAACAAAATCATTCCTTACGTTTTGGATAATTGGAATGATTTTTTTCACACTGAATCAAAAGTAAATATCGTTGTTGCGCCACTGGAAAATGGACTTTCAATTCCAGATGAAAAAATCTTTTTGATTACTGAGCAGGAACTATTTGGTTCACGGCCAAAAAGACGTAAGCAGAAACGCGTTCTCGATCCATTCGCTATTATTAATGATTTAAATGACCTTCAAATTGGTGCTCCTGTTGTCCATATTGATTATGGCGTAGGTCGGTACTGTGGTCTGTCGCATTTAGAAATAAATAGTATCCCAGGTGATTTCCTTACCATTGAATATGCTGGTGGAGATCGATTGCATGTGCCAATCAGCTCATTACAACTAATTTCTCGTTACACAGGAGGCGCCCCGGAAAATGCGCCTATAAATAGACTTGGAACGGACCAATGGGATCGAAGAAAAAGGAAAGCGGCGGAACAAATTAGAGATACAGCCGTTGAAATGCTCGATTTATATTCAAGTCGCGCTGCTAGACAAGGCTATAGCTGGAAAATGAACCCCTTGGAATACGATCAATTTGTTTCAGAGTTTCCATTTGAGTTAACAGAAGATCAATCAAATGCAATCGAAATGACGCTAAGTGATCTTGCATCGAATGAACCAATGGATCGACTAGTTTGCGGTGATGTTGGTTTCGGTAAAACTGAAGTCGCTCTACGCGCAGCCTTTGTGACTGCTATGGCAGGAGGGCAAGTTGCTTTGCTCGTTCCAACAACATTATTAGCAGATCAACACTATCGAAATTTTTATGACCGCTTTGCCGATTGGCCAATAAATGTTGCTGTGTTATCTCGATTTCGCTCAAAAAAAGAAGCAGAAAAAATTTTAGAGGAATTAGAATCGGGGAAAATCGACATAGTTATTGGCACGCATAAACTATTACAAAATGATGTCAAGATTAAGAAATTAGGTTTATTGATAATTGATGAGGAACATCGATTTGGAGTAAGACATAAAGAAAAACTTAAAAAGTTTCGAACGGAAGTAGATATTCTAGCCTTAACTGCAACACCAATTCCTAGAACATTAAATATGGCGATGGGAGAACTCCGCAAGCTCTCTATCATTGCAACTCCACCGGAATCAAGACTCGCGGTCAAAACATTTGTTGCAGAATGGGATAATAACCTTCTTCGAGAAACCTGCCAACGTGAACTCAAAAGAGGTGGGCAAATTTATTTTGTTCATAATAGAGTGAAAGGAATTGATGCAGAAGCAAAAAAACTTTCTCAATTGATACCCGAAGCAAAGATTCGTATTGCGCATGGAAAAATGCATGAAAGAGATCTAGAGCAAATCATGCTCGAATTCTATCAACGAAAATTTAACATCCTATTCTGTACATCTATTATTGAA
>JAYZVL010000065.1:0-5305 GCA_036155675.1 Pseudomonadota bacterium
TTGGATAAAATTTATAAACAAATTAATAACTTATTTATTTATAAATTCCATGATTGAAGCATGATTTGAGTAGTACATGTCCCTTAGAGAATGGGTATAATTCGCGGCGCTAGATGGGCGAGAGTGGCGGAATTGGTAGACGCGCTGGATTTAGGTTCCAGTGGGGTAACCCGTGAGAGTTCGAGTCTCTCCTTTCGCACCATTTTTAATTTAACAAATAATTAACCAGGTTTAGATTATGCATGTTTCGGTTAAATCAGCTAAGGGGCTTGTTCGAAGGATGCGCGTTAAAGTCCCTGCAGAGAAAATAGAAAAAGAGATCACAACAAGATTAAAGGACGTTGGGCGAAAAGCAAAGATTCAGGGTTTCCGGCCTGGCAAAGTGCCAGCTAAAATCGTTCAGCAACGTTATGGCGCTCAAGTTCGTCAGGAAGTTATTCAAGATTTACTTCAATCGAGTTACACCGATGCAGTTGTTCAAGAAGACTTAAAGCCAGCAGGAAGCCCGAGTATTGAGCCTGAGAATATCAAAGAGGGCGAAGGCTTGACTTACACAGCAGTTTTTGAAGTTTTTCCAGAGATTGTTTTAAAAGATTTAAATAAAATAAAAGTTAATAAGCCTATTGTTAAGATTGCTGAAGATGATATTGACAATATGGTTCAAAAATTAAGGGAGCAGAATGCTGCCTATAATAAGGTTGATCGTAAATCTGCTAAGGGTGATAGAGTTACCGTCAATTTTGAAGGTAAATTAAAAGGCGAATCTTTTGACGGCGGAAGCGCAAAAGATTTTCAGATGGTTCTAGGCGAAGGAAATATGCTCGAGGACTTCGAGAAACCAATATATGGGATGAATTCGGGAGATACAAAATCTTTTAAATTGAAATTTCCCAAAGACTATCATTCAAATGAATTAGCTGGAAAGAAAGTTGATTTTGAAGTTGAAATTACAGAAGTAGCAGAGCAAACATTACCCGATATTGATGAAGAATTAATTAAGAAATTTGGAATTGCAACTGGCTTAATTGATGATTTACGGAGTGATGTGGAAAAAAACCTTAATCGCGAGTTGGCTGCAAAATTAAAGTCGGCGATCAGGAAACAGGTTTTAGATGGCTTGATGAATAAGAATTCAATCGATGTACCCGAAGTGCTTGTTTCTCAAGAAAGCGAGTCTATGCAGAAAGAGATGATGCAGAGGATGGGTATTACCGATGATGCAGAAGCTCCAAAAATTGAAACTTTTCGTGAGGCTTCTGAAAAACGTGTAAGGCTTGGGTTATTATTAAATGCAGCTATCCAAGAGAATGCTTTCCAGATTGATCAATCTCAAATTAATGCCAAGCTGGATGAGATTTGCGAGCCGTATGATAATCCAGATGAAATTCGTAAAATTTATCAGCAAAATCAGCAATTAATCAATCAAATTGAAAGTGTTTTACTTGAAGAGCAAGTTATAGAATGGATGATAAGTCAGGCCCGTTTAAGTGACAAAGCAATGACTTATAATGAGTTAATGGATCTGCCTAGTTAGCAGCTTCGAATGAAGTAATACTGAGCGGATATTTCTGAAAACTAGAATGATGAAGAGTAATAAAATGAATACACGGGCTTTAAACCTTGTGCCTATGGTTGTTGAGCAAACCTCTCGCGGTGAGCGTTCCTATGATATCTATTCAAGACTTTTGAAAGAACGGGTGGTTTTTATTGTAGGAGGAGTTGATGACCAGGTAGCAAATCTAGTGGTAGCTCAATTACTCTTTTTAGAGTCTGAAAATCCCGATAAAGATATTAATTTATACATTAATTCTCCAGGAGGAGCTGTGAGTGCAGGCCTCTCAATTTATGACACCATGCAATTTATTCGTTCTGATGTGAGTACTATTTGCATTGGCCAGGCTGCAAGCATGGGCGCATTTCTTTTGAGTGGTGGCGCAAAAGGAAAACGTTTTTGTTTGCCCCATTCACGCATGATGATTCATCAGCCCCTTGCTGGATTTCAAGGCCAAGCTTCTGATATTGATATTCATGCGCGCGAAGTATTAAAAACAAAAGAAAGATTGAATCAGCTTTTGTCTGTGCATACGGGTCAGCCAATTGATCGTATACAAAAGGACACTGATAGAGATTATTTTATGAGTGGTGCTGAAGCTGTTGAATACGGTTTAATTGATCAGGTTCTTGAGCCTAGAGATGAAAACGATGAAGATCAGGAAAAATGATGTTACTTTTCTTTGGTCAGTAAGGTTAAATTCTACCCTTAATTAACTGGCTTTTGCTCTAGAAAAATTTACAGAGGTTAGCGATGTCCGACGATACTCGAGATAAAGGTGAAGACACCAAACTTTTATATTGCTCATTCTGTGGCAAGAGTCAGCATGAAGTTCGCAAATTGATTGCAGGACCATCGGTTTTTATTTGTGATGAATGCGTTGAGCTTTGCAATGATATTATTCGTGAAGAGCTCGAAGAAAAATCCGAGAATGACCGTTCTTATCTCCCTAAACCTCAAGAAATTAAAGCTACTTTAGATGATTATGTTATTGGCCAGCAGCGTGCAAAAAAATCTCTTTCCGTTGCGGTTTATAATCATTACAAACGATTAGAAACCCAGAATGCTCAAGACAATAGCGAAATTGAATTAGCCAAAAGCAATATTCTATTAATTGGCCCTACCGGATGCGGTAAGACTTTGTTAGCCGAAACGCTTGCTAGGCTCTTAAATGTTCCTTTTACCATCGCAGATGCGACTACATTAACTGAGGCAGGTTATGTGGGCGAAGATGTTGAAAATATTATTCAGAAATTGCTTCAAAAATGTGATTATGATGTTGATAAGGCTCAGACCGGCATAGTCTATATTGATGAGATTGACAAGATATCTCGAAAATCAGACAACCCTTCTATCACTCGAGATGTTTCAGGTGAGGGTGTTCAGCAGGCGCTATTAAAACTTATAGAGGGCACAACTGCATCAGTACCTCCTCAGGGCGGTCGCAAGCACCCCCAACAAGAATTTCTACAGGTGGATACGTCTAATATCCTTTTTATTGTTGGAGGAGCTTTCGCTGGGCTCGAAAAAATCATTCGTGACCGTTCATCTAAATCTGGAATAGGGTTTGTGGCAGATATAAAAACTTCTGAAGAAGAACCTAATATTGGTGAATTACTTGCTGACGTTGAGCCCGAAGATTTAATTAAATTTGGTTTAATTCCTGAATTTGTAGGCCGTTTGCCTGTTATCCCAACCCTGGATGAGTTAGATGAAGATGCATTAATCTCTATTTTAGTTAAACCTAGGAATGCCCTTACTAAACAATACCAGAAGCTATTTGAGATGGAGGGGGTTGAGTTGGAATTTAGGTCTGATGCCCTTAGGGCTATATCAAAACGCGCTATGCAGCGTAAAACAGGTGCAAGAGGTCTTCGTACAATACTTGAAAGTGTTCTTTTAGACACCATGTATGATCTACCAGCTATGAAAAATGCATCTAAAGTCGTAGTAGATGAGAGTGTGGTAATGGGTGAAACACAGCCTTATGTCATATACGAGTCAGGCGAAACTCATCAAAGGCCTACGGGTTCTGATGCTTTATCATGATATTTTTGGTCGGTTGCAAAGTTTTCAAGATGATTGAGGGCTAATAAGTGCTTATTGCTCCGACCTCCTTGTAATCTTAGGAAGGAATACTTAACGGAGCTATTTATGACTGAAAAAAATCTGCCAAGTTTAAACAGTTATCCTATATTGCCACTTCGTGACGTTGTGGTTTATCCGCATATGGTTATCCCATTATTTGTCGGCAGAGATAAATCTATTCATGCTTTAGATGCAGCTATGGAGGCAGAAAAAAAGATTCTGCTGGTCGCTCAAAAACACGCGGATGTTGATTCACCTGTTGAGGCAGACCTTTACTCTGTGGGGACACTTTCAACCATACTTCAATTGCTTAAATTACCTGATGGAACAGTTAAAGTTTTAGTTGAGGGCGGAAGTAGGGTTAGTTTGACCGCTCTTGATTCTTCGGATTACTTCAGCGCCCAAGTTCAACCTCTTAATGATGGTATTAGCGATCAAAGCGATAAACGCGAGCTTGATGCCCTTAAGCGAACTGTGATTTCACAATTCGAAAACTATATACAGCTAAACAAAAAAGTCCCTGCGGAAATTTTTTCATCTCTTGCTGGGATAGATCGAGCAGGAAGGCTTGCCGACACAGTGGCAGCGCATATGTCATTGCAACTTGATCAAAAACAGAAAATTTTAGAGATGCAATCTGTTCGCGAACGCCTTGAGCATATTATTGCTTTGATTGATGCTGAAATCGATATGTTGCAAATTGAGAAAAAGATTCGCGGTCGTGTAAAGCAACAGATGGAGAGAAGTCAACGAGAGTATTATCTTAATGAGCAGATGAAAGCTATTCAAAAAGAGCTTGGCGAAATGGAGGAAGCTCCAAATGAGTTGGCCGAACTAGAAGAAAAAATTGAAAATGTTGGGTTGTCCTCCGAAGCTAAAGAAAAAGCTATTTCGGAGATGAGTAAACTGAAGATGATGTCACCAATGTCAGCTGAAGCAACAGTGGTAAGAAATTATATTGACTGGCTTGTTAAGGTTCCTTGGAAGAAGAAAACTCGAATATTACGAAAACTTGATAAAGCTGAAATGATTCTTGAAGAGGATCATTATGGCATGGAAAAAGTTAAGGAGCGAATTCTTGAGTATCTAGCTGTGCAGCAAAGAGTAAAAAAACTTAAAGGGCCAATTCTCTGTTTAGTCGGGCCTCCTGGTGTAGGTAAGACATCTCTTGGTCAAAGTTTAGCTCGTGCAACAAATCGCAAGTTTGTCAGAATGTCTTTGGGCGGTGTGCGTGATGAAGCCGAGATCCGAGGCCATAGAAGAACTTATATTGGCTCAATGCCCGGAAAAATTTTGCAAAACTTATCCAAGGTTGGCGTTCGAAATCCTCTTATGCTTTTGGATGAAATTGATAAAATGTCCACTGATTTTCGTGGCGACCCGTCTTCAGCTTTACTAGAAGTTCTTGATCCCGAACAAAATTTCACTTTTGTTGATCATTACTTTGAAGTGGATTTTGATTTGTCAGATGTTATGTTTGTATGTACAGCAAATACCTTAAATATACCTCCAGCTCTTCTTGACCGTATGGAGGTTATTCGAATTCCGGGCTATACCGAAGACGAAAAAACAAATATTGCTAGAAAATATTTACTTCCAAAGCAAATGAAAGTTAATGGACTTAAATCCGAAGAATTAAAGATCTCAGATAATACTATCCGTGAC
>JAYZVL010000066.1:0-9880 GCA_036155675.1 Pseudomonadota bacterium
ATCTGATTAACTTTTGCTAAAAGCACACCAGCCTCAGCAACAACGTAACGACCTGGCTCAAGCCAAATCTCTACATGAGCTAACTGTTGGGAAAGACTTTTTAGGCTCAGATCAAGGGCCTTCATATCTAAAGGTGATTGGCCTGGTTTCTCTGGAATACCCAGACCACCACCAAGGTCTAACACCCTAACATCAGGAAAATATTCTGCTGCTGCGGTTAGATCAGTTGCAACTTTTTCCCAGTTATCGGCATCTAAAATACCGCTACCAGTATGAGCATGCAGCCCTACCGCAATGGCATCACATTGATTTAATAAATCCTTGGTTTCCTGAATCTCAAATAAGGGAATACCAAATTTAGCATGCACACCAGCAGTCTTAACGTGCTCATGATGACCACGACCTTGACCCGGGTCGAGACGCACAAATACTTCTTTTCCTTTAAATAGATCGCCCCATGCTTTTAATGGATGAAGATTATCTAAGGTTAAACGTATGTTATTGTCCAAGGCGAAGGCGTATTCATCTCGGCCAGCAAAATTTGGAGTGAATAAAATTCGCTCACGACTTATATCTGGAAAAAGACTCAGTATGAGATCAATTTCACCTGGCGACACAACTTCAAAATTCAAACCGCCCTCATAAATGACCTTTAAGACTTCAGCGTTTGAATTAGCCTTTATTGCATAAAAAACCTGATCAACAGAATCCAATCTTTTCAGTCGATTGACTGCAGCAACAATTGAATCACGATCATAAACATAAGCAGCGTTTCTGGTTTTAAGAACATCTATAAGCTCATCTCTACGAACTTGCCACCAAGGTAATGCCCTTTTAAAAGTCTGATCTTGTGGGGACTGAAAGGCTTCCCAAGTTTGACCAAATATTGCATCACTTCCATCCGATTCAATCAACGTGGAATGAAGCCGTTGCACCAGCCGATGCGCCTGCTCCTCGTTCACGACAAAACTTAGATTAAGATCGCTGGCCGCTTGGCTAAGCAGATGAATCGGGTTTTCCTGAAAAACCTCAAGCGCCGGACCTATTTCATGCAGCATCGCCCGGATCTTCTGGCCAACTAAACTGACAACGGCCATATCGGTCATGACTTCCACCCTGCATAAACGCTCTAAATTATGCTCTAACTTCTTAAGCATAGAAACATCCATAGAGTTCGCGCTCGGGTCTAAAGTAACTGTAACATTGCTTTCCGATGTTGAAACCAAATCAATTGACAAGCCGAGATCACTAAAGCATTTAAATGCATCAGCAAGAAACCCAACTTCTTGCCACATCCCAAGGGTCTCCATCGAAACCAGTGTGATGCCGTGACGTCTAGATATAGCCTTAACACGTGGGGCATCATCTGAGGATTCTGCGGATATTTCCGTTCCGCTCTCAACAGGGTGTGAGGTTGATCTAACCCAAAGTGGAATGCCGTGCGTTCTAACCGGAGCAATACATCGGGGGTGAAGAATCGACCCTCCTGTGGATGCAATTTCCTGCGCTTCTTGATAACGAAGATGCTTGAGCAATCGGGAGCCCGTTACTTGATGAGGGTCAGCGCTAAACATGCCTGGTACATCAGTCCAAATCTCGAGCCTTTGGGCGTCTAGCCTTGCTGCAAAATAAGAAGCTGACGTATCCGAACCACCACGACCTAATAAAACTGTTTCGTTACGGCTATTACGAGCAATAAAACCTTGCGTCAAAATAATGCCATCTATTCCGCTAAATTCATCTTGCAACGCTTTATCCGAATCAAAAGCACAATTTGCAGAAAGGAATGAAGCCCGATCTGATGCGCCCGACAGATCATCACTGCAAAGCGTATCTCGAGCATCATGCCAATGAACATTGAAGCCCTGCTCATTAAGCCAAGCGGAACTAAGAGCGGTAGACATCAGTTCGCCCATCGCCATCACCTTAGCTTGAACTCGATCACTCACCTCTCGAACCAGCCGCACACCTGCAATCAGCTGCTCCAACTCAACGAAATAATTGCCGAGCACAGCGGAAGCATCTAAACCAAAATCCCCTGCAAGCATCTCATGCCGCCTGATAATATCTGTTAAGCAGTCGCCCTCATCACCATTCGCAGCGCACGCTAATAGCTCATCCAGTGCAGACGATACTCCGTAAATGGCAGAGTGGACGACAACAGGCCGCAAGCCTTCCTTCTGGCGAGCATTTAGCAAATCACGAA
The DNA here is from genome assembly GCA_036155675.1 of Pseudomonadota bacterium. Taxonomy (GTDB): domain Bacteria; phylum Pseudomonadota; class Gammaproteobacteria; order Steroidobacterales. The sequence goes on from JAYZVL010000066.1 coordinate 2,207, forward strand.
TAATTAACCAACTTTCTAAAGTCGCTACGCTACTGCCGCCAAACTTCAAGACCACCCAAGGTTGATCATTTCCTGTTGAGCTCAAAAAAAAATCCTTTTTAAATATAAATTTATACTGGTTAAGTGATGTATTTTATAGGAAAAACTTATTCACTGGAAACCCTTAGGGTGATTAGGGTATTTGAGGTAAAGCGCTCTTAGCGAAAACAATGGATAAAAATACGCGAATCAGTCAGCTTTTAAAGCCTGTGACTGCGCCGGTTGAAGCTGAGCTTACCAATTGAGCATACTTCCTCAACACACCGCTTTTAGCTTGGGGTTTAGTTAACTTCCATTTGGCCCCGCGCTCAGCTATCTCTGACTCTGTTAGCGCAACATCTATTGTAGCCTTTTCTGCATTGATCGTAATTTCATCACCATCCTCGATGAGTGCTATGGGTCCACCAAGAGCTGCCTCAGGAGTAACATGACCTACAACAAAACCATGACTGCCGCCTGAAAAACGACCATCAGTTATGAATCCAACTTTATCTCCAAGCCCTTTACCCATAATCGCTGCTGTCGGACTAAGCATTTCACGCATACCCGGACCGCCAACAGGTCCTTCAAAGCGAATAACAATTACGTCACCCGCTACAACACTACCATCAAGAATAGCTTGTAAACCTTCTTCCTCTGAACTGAAAACTCTCGCCTTGCCAGTAAAACTCACACCTTCTTTGCCTGTGATTTTAGCAACTGCGCCTTCAGGAGCTAAATTTCCATAAAGCACAACCAAATGGCTCTCTTCTTTGATTGGGCTCTCCAAAGGCATGATGATTTTCTGGTCAACCGGATAATCTGCAACATCGGCCAAATTTTCTTTCAAAGATTTCCCACTGACAGTTAAACAATCGCCATGCAAGAGATTTGCATCAAGCAATCGCTTCATTAACGGCTGAATTCCACCAACAGCAATTAATTCAGACATGGAATAAGAGCCACTTGGCTTAAGATCTGCCAACAACGGAACGCGCTTACCGATTAAAGTAAAATCATCGAGCTCTAAGGGCACCCCAGCTTCACGAGCAATAGCAAGCAAATGCAAAACTGCGTTGGTTGAACCGCCAAGAGCAATCGTTACTGTAATGGCATTTTCAAAAGCCTCGCGAGTTAAAATATCCGAAGGCAGGATATCCTTCTCAACCAAAGCAACTACGGCGGCGCCCGCCCTCTCACAATCGGACAATTTCTGCGCTGAAATTGCATCTTGCGCCGAGCTATTCGGCAAACTCATTCCTAAAGCCTCAATAGCCGAGGCCATAGTGTTTGCAGTATACATACCGCCACAAGAACCTGGTCCAGGTATTGCAGTGCGTTCAACCTCGAGCAATTCATCGCGGCTAACAGCGCCTGCAGCCACGCCACCAACCGCTTCAAAAACAGACACAATATCTCGTCGATTAGGTCCTGGCTGAATAGTTCCACCGTAAACAAAAACAGACGGTCGATTTAATCGAGCCATAGCCATCAAGCATCCGGGCATATTTTTATCGCATCCGCCGATGGCAACGAACCCATCAAAACCTTCTGCGCCAACCACGGTTTCAATTGAATCAGCAATAACCTCACGCGACACCAAGGAATAGCGCATACCAGGAGTGCCCATCGAGATGCCATCGGAAACAGTTATTGTGTTGAACTGGACAGCCTTACCGCCCGATTCATTAACGCCGCGTTCTGCTTCGTCAGCCAATTTATCTATATGCATATTACATGGAGTCACCATGCTCCAAGTGGAAGCAATTCCAATTTGACTCTTTTTAAAATCAGCATCGGTAAAACCAACAGCACGGAGCATTGCCCGACTAGGCGCTTGCTCAACACCATCGACGATAACACTCGAATATCGTCTTCCTTGATTTTTATTATCTTTACTATTCATAAAATTTTATTTAAAAAATTGTGGACTCATTCTACAGAGAAAACAGCTTCTCAAGCGAGGATTATCATCAGTCAGACTTAACATGCAAAATTTTTCCTGGGTTCATAATGTTTTTTGGGTCTAGTAACATTTTAATATCCTGCATTACTGATAGTTTTGTTGCATCAGTAAATCTCTCTAATTCATCAAGCTTCAGAACGCCAATGCCATGCTCAGCGCTAAAACTTCCGCCTAATTCTGCGGCAAGTGAATGTATCAATCTATTAAGGTTAGACCAATGATCGAGAAACACGTCAGCAGGAATGTCTTTAGGTTGAGACACGTTATAGTGTAGATTACCGTCTCCAAGATGCCCAAAGGCAACCGGTCGAGACCCAGGGATCTCTTGCTCTACTAATAGATCGGCGCGTTTAACAAATTCAGGTAATTTAGAGATTGGTAACGATATGTCGTGCTTAATACTTGCGCCAGCGGATTTTTGCGCCAAAGAAATGTCATGGCGTATGCTCCAAAAAGCATTTCGCTGGGAAATATTTGTCGCAAGCACAGCATCCTTAATTAAGCCACCATCAAGAAATTCAGTCAGAAACGCTGTCAGAGATGCTTCTGTTTGCAGGGCTTCACAACTGTTTGCCATTTCGAGCAAAACATACCATGGGTATTCTGTATCAAGTGGGTCTCGGTGAGATGATATATGCTTTAAAACCAAATCAATTGCGATTTTTGGTATTAATTCAAAAGCCACTAACTCATCCCCAAGGCGTTTCCTTGCAGAACCGAGAAGCTTTAATGCGTCTTTAGGGCTGTCGATGGCAATCCAAGCGGTTGCGACACCTAGAGGCTCAGGAAATAATTTAACGGTTGCGGCGGTGATGAATCCAAGGGTACCCTCGGAGCCTATAAACAAATGATCTAAGGAATATCCGGTGTTGTCCTTCCTTAAACCCGAAAGGTTTTTATAAACGCGACCGTCAGGAAGAACGACTTCCAAACCAAGCATCAAATCACGCGTATTACCATAACGTAAAACGTTTATTCCGCCGGCATTCGTAGCAAGGTTACCACCAATATGGCATGTGCCTTCTGCAGCTAAGCTCAAAGGAAAAACACACTGCACTTCAGCAGCTGCTTTTTGCACATCAGCAAGTATGCAGCCAGCGCCGACGGTTAAAGTAAAATTATCAGCATCAATGTTATGTATTTTATTAAGGCGTCTTGAGGAAAGGAGAATCTCAGGTCGATTAGAATTTAGGCCGGGAATTCCTCCCCCCACTAAACCGGTGTTGCCACCTTGAGGCACAACAGCAATTTCATGTTCAAAACAATACGCTAAAATTGATGAAACTTCCGCGGTGTTCTCAGGCATGAGCATCAGTTGAGTTTGGCCAGTAAAAAGCCCTCGCCATTCAGTTAAATAAGACTGAAGGACCTCTGGGTCTTCAATCCAGCAATTTCCCTGCACAAGACTTTTTAAATGTTCTAGGTCTGATTTATCGAGAGTGTTTTTCAAGCGTTTTACCAATCAAAGAAATCCAAGTTATAAAAAAACAGTTTTAAGTCTTGACTTAAAAAGAAACGAGAGATAATTAATTGGAGTCATTCAGCTCCAATGAAAAAATCGACCATAGAGAAAGAAATATCACGGCAATCAATGGTCCAATAACGATACCCGAGGCACCAAAAATCGAGAGCCCACCTAAAGTCGAAAGCAAAACGAGGTAATCAGGTAGTCGAGTATCGCGCCCCACCAAAATCGGCCGCAGTAAATTATCAATCAAGCCAATTGCGAGCGCACCAAATAAAATCATTACGATTGCCTTAAAGATGGCACCGTTAATCAGTAGAATTAATGCTGCAGGCACCCAAATCAAGCTAGCCCCGACCACTGGAATAATTGAGAGGATTGCCATCAACACCCCCCAGAAAAAAGGGCTCTCAATACCAAGTAGCCAGAAGATTATGCCGCCTAGGGCGCCCTGAACTAAACCAATCAATAAAGTGCCTTTGAGGGTTGCCCTTGATACCTCGGCGAACTTTGTTAATAAGACCCTTTCCCTTGAATCTCCAAAAGGTAAGGCCTCAATAATTTTCTCCAGCAAGTTTTCGCCATCGCGAAGAAAAAAATACAACAGATAAAGCATGATAAAAAACAAGACGGTAAAGCTCACCGCATTTTGACCTGCTTGGATGGCAAACGATGCAATAAACTGACTACCGATTATTGCAGCAGAAGATAAATTTGCCTTCATGTCTTCTTCTGATAATCCCACGCTTTCGAGAAAATTAATAACCATTGGTAGGCTGTTATCTGCCCAATCAAAAACAATTCCTAAGTTAACCTCACCGCTGCTGATTTTTTTATAAAAGACCAAGGCTTCATTAATAAAAGAAGATGCCACAAACCATGCTGGCAGGATGACGGTAATAACAATGCAAAGCATTGTTAATAAGGACGCTAAGCTGTTTCTCTGGCCGGTAAAACTAAGCGAACGAACATAAACGGGTTGAAAAATAACAGCCAATGAAGCAGCCCAAAAAATGGGTTGAAAAAAATCCAACAGCAACCCAAAAAAAGCAAGCGTCGCTGCCAGCAACAGAAACATAAAAGAGGTATTTTGCAAATTCATTAAGCTTTCCTTAATTTCCCCTCGCCCCACAGAAACGATACTTGTGCATACATAATATCTACCAAGGCAAAAATTCGCACGGAATCGCTATAAATATGAGGCCTGATCGATACTTTTAACATTTTTTTGCAGCTATCGTTATAATTTGATCACTAAAAGCCTAAAAGTCACTTATCGGACACTGGGAGCCAAATCTTGCAACTCAACCAAAAAGTTTTAATTTCGGGCTTGGTCTTACTGAGCCCTGAATTAGCAATGGCCTACGTTGGTCCTGGTGCAGGCATCGGGCTAGTCGGCGCATTGGGCGGCCTAGCGCTCATTGTCTTAATCTCCATCGGGGTGATTTTAATCTTGCCCATACGAATGCTTCTGCGTAAGAAGAAAGCTCGTGAAGAAAAAGAGGCTAAGGATGATCATTCAAATCTGGAAGATTCTTAATCTACGAATACTTGTTTAAGTCAATTCTGGCATTACTCTCTCAGCAATTAACCGCATCGATTCTTCAGGTTCTGAATAAAGTCGAATTGCAAATTCTGTTACCCCAGCTTCCTTAAACTGAATCAATTGCCCGGTAAATTTATCCACATCGCTAAAGTCACCGCAAAAGGTTAAGTTATCGACCAATTGCTCTATCAGTGGATCAGGCACACCTTCAATATCCGGTGTATTGTTAGCGTATGCTTTTGCAAATGCAACTAAATGCTCATCCACAAAATTGCATTCATCCGGCGGCAGAAATGGTTCCAAGTACCAAGGCTCGAGCATACCCCTCACAAAAAGTTTTGCGCGGGCTTCTGCCAATGCGTCTCGACGATCAGCCTTGACATGCCAAGTGTATAAATTACTGATTGGAAAATTATCAGTAGCTCTTTGTGATTCTTTTAAACTTGTATGCAACGCGTCAACGCATTCTTTAATTCGCGGCAAAGTTGCATCGGAAAACATCGCACCATCAGCTGATTGTCCTGCCATTTTCATCATTTGCGGTTTAGTTGCCGCGGCATAAACTAAAGGAGGCTCAGCCTTTGCCCAATCTGCACTGTAACCATTAATCGCATACAAATCGCCATCGTAAGACAAGGGTTTATCGCGTGCTGCGCCCCGAACAATATCAATGGTTTCCCTTACTGCCCTTACCATGCGGGGCATCATCGCGCGTCGTCCGGGTTTTAAACCCATAGCAATAATGGCCCCGCCGCCGCCTATCACAACCCTCGCCCTACCTTTAGATTGCTCATTCAGTGTGAGCAGTTGATTGGCAATTTTTACCGGATGAATCTCAAACGGACTGACCGCAACCGGGCCCATTAAAATTTTCGATGAAGTATTGGCAAGCGGCATAAAAGCCATGAATGGATCTGGGGCCGCAACGTGATTTGCAGTCCATACACAACCGAAGTTAAGCTCTTCGGCTAAACGCCCTAATGATTCAAATCGATTGGGCCTATCGGGCTCTAACACTAAATCAAGTCTCATTATTTATCTTCCGATTAAATTTATTGACGGGTTCCTTGCAGTAAATCTAAATTCCGATTCACATGGTATGTCATTCGTTCTTGAAAAAGCTGATCACGAACTGCAACCTCATTACCAATTTCTAAAGTTGGCGATTGCTCTAACGACACCGCTGGCCAAAAAGGCAAACCTTGAGCATTCGGATTGCCTGTTCGGGCAAATTGAACCCAGTACGATTGCATTAAATCACTTACAAATTGATCTTTTTGTGAAATGTTATTCAAATCAGTTTCATTATCAAGCGTACCAAAGATAAAAGCGATCTCATCTTGATGGGCCGCACCAGGCTGGATACCTCGTCTATCTTCAGCCACGTAACTAAAATAAAAACGATACACATTCACGCCCTGCTGCGCCATGGTCTTAGCGGTGTAACTTGAAGCGGAAAGCGCGCCCATATCACGAAATAACACATCCGCTAAAATCGAACCGCTTAAAGCGGGATAAAGATTCCGCTTAACCTCATCAGGGATTATTCGCGTCGTCATTTCGGGTTGCGGGCGCTCTGGTATTCTTCTTGCAATACTAGCTTCCCAATCCACGGCGCCAGTTATATAAGGCACTTTAATTTGTTTGCCTTGAGTAAATAAAACGGCCACCTGGTCTGTCAAAAGATGACCATCAACCACGGGAGTAAATCGATCCCTCGGTGTCAATGCAGATAATATGGTTTCTGTGCTCAAAGCCCTCATTGCCTTAACTGAAGCCTCTTGATCAGGTTCATTGTTATCGATCCCCAGTCGTGTGGTGAAACTGAGCCCGTTTCGATTGGAAGCCCTAAGGCGTCCGGCCTTTTTGGCTGTAAACGGTTCTGCCGAAAGCCCCACCGCAGAACTTTGACTAATGGCGCGATGAAACAAACCCTCAGCTCTAGGCATAGCGAGTAACGTATTAACCATACCAGCACCCGCCGATTCACCAACGATAGTGACGTTATCCGCATCACCTCCGAATTGATCAATGTTCCGCTGCACCCAGCGTAGCGACTCCAATAGATCATAAAAGGCGAAATTCCCATTGGCCTGGTCCGGATTGGTGGCTGAAAACGCCGGATGCGACATAAAACCAAACGCAGATAAACGATAGTTAACAGTAACTAAAACAACACCTTGTGATGCTAACTTCGGGCTATTTAGACGTTTTATATTGCCTGAACCGTTAATGTATCCACCGCCATGAATCCAGACCATAACAGGTAATTTTTCGTTTGGGTTTAAGCTAGGGCTCCAGACGTTCAGCTTGAGGCAGTCCTCACTGACATCACCCAACTCAAACCAAAGCGAACTGTTGTATATCTGGGCGCAATCGGCGGCATAGCGATCAGCTACATGGACCCCTTCCCAAGGCTCTATGGCTTTTGTGGAGCGCCAGCGTAAATCCCCAACAGGTGCCTCAGCATAGGGAATACCCTTGAAAACATAGACATCATTTACAGCAGAGCCTCGCAACAGGCCACTGTCTATAGAAACTAGATGGCTATTAAGGCTTCCGCTCAAATATGAACAGGCGCCTTGAGCTAATATGATTGCTGTGAACAAGCTTTTAAAAGCTAAGTCCCTGAAAAAAAAATTACGCATCAATAAACAACATAAAAATATTTAAATATTC
>JAYZVL010000067.1:0-12215 GCA_036155675.1 Pseudomonadota bacterium
CTCGATGTCGGCTCATCACATCCTGGGGCTGAAGCAGGTCCCAAGGGTATGGCTGTTCGCCATTTAAAGTGGTACGCGAGCTGGGTTTAGAACGTCGTGAGACAGTTCGGTCCCTATCTGCCGTGCGCGTTGGAAATTTGAAGGGAGCTGCTCCTAGTACGAGAGGACCGGAGTGGACGTATCTCTGGTGTTCCGGTTGTCACGCCAGTGGCATTGCCGGGTAGCTAAATACGGACGGGATAACCGCTGAAAGCATCTAAGCGGGAAGCCTCCCCTAAGATTAGATTTCCCTTGATCCTTGAGATCACTGAAGGGCCCTTGAAGACTACAAGGTTGATAGGCTGGGTGTGGAAGTTCAGTAATGAATGAAGCTAACCAGTACTAATTGCCCGTGAGGCTTGACCATATAACACTCAAACATCTTGAGTGCTTCATGTGATAAAGCAGGCCAAGATGTATGGATTTATTAATCGTTTTTCAGCTTTCGATTGTTAATCTGTATATGAAAATACCTATCTTATTTTCGTGAGTAAGACTCAATAAGTTAAGCTCTTTAATTCGTTAAAACATTTCCTTTTTGTTAATATTTTTCGTAGTAATAGATTTTTCTATTACTCCATTTAGTTTCGCCTGGCGGCCATAGCGAGTAGGTACCACCCGATCCCATCTCGAACTCGGAAGTGAAAATGCTCAGCGCCGATGGTAGTGTGGGGTCTCCCCATGTGAGAGTAGGACACTGCCAGGCATTTATTCAAAAACCCTGTTACTGGTAAAGTATCAGGGTTTTTTTTGATGTATATAGATAAAGTGTACTCAGTGTAATTTTATTTATTATTTATGAAAGTAAAATAGTATTTTTTAGAATTTAGTGAGAAAAAATTTGTCAGTCAATCAATTTATATCAAGCCCTATCCGTGATAATTGGTATCAGCGTTCTTCTTATTATGGTTCAACTTTCGCACTTATAACTTCAGTTGACGAGGAGGGCAATACTAATGTTGGCCCTTATCAACTTAGTTTCCCATTTCAGACAAATACTAATTATTCTTGGATCGTAATAAGTCGCGCGACATCTAATACTGCAACAAATGTTAAACGGACATTAAAATGTGCACTAAATTTTGTAGAGTACAAAGACGAAGCCACAACTGAGTTGATATTAAAATTGGGTTTTCCAGGACAGACAGCTGTTGAAAAAGCTGAATACAATCCTTTTAAATTAATTGATAGCCCTACTCCTGGTAGATCATCTGGAAAGGTTTACCCCAAAATTCTCGCTGACGCGTATCAGGTCTTTGAATGTACTTTAGATATAGAAAATATAGAAAAAAACCCAATACTTCGTGATTCCCCATCTGCTCATTTGTTGTTAAGTATTGACAATATTTTACTAAAAGAGAAGTGGATGAATCTGTTAGATGGAAGTGGAGATGAGATGCCACATATTCCTTTGACTTATGGGTTTCGCGGGGGGAACACTTTTTGGTTTGGCGATAGTTTGCCGGCATATAAGAAACCCATGCCAGATATGGGGGCTAATCATGACATTGTTCACTATGAAGCAAATCGACTTGATGACAACGTTCGTTTTACCATGGAGGCTTGTAAAAAATTGACTGGTATTCCAAATAATTTTGTTCGACAAGTGCTTCAAGGCATTGTTAATCAGGCCAAGAGTAGGGGTGTAACTGAGGTTGACGAAGCATTTATTGATATATTGAACAGTGAGCGAGATTAAAATTAAACTAGGTTGATATATGCTCCTATTTTTAAAATTATTTAAATATTTTGCTTAGAGTATTTTCGATCTTATATTACAATTAAGTTAGATTTTTTAATTCCATCAAGGAGTATTGCTGGCATGCAGTCAGTTTTCTTGAAAGCAAAACTTCATAGAGCATCTGTGACTCATGTTGAACCTGATTATGATGGTTCTTGTGCAATAGATGCGAATTTACTTGAATTAACTCAGTTGCAAGAATTTGAGCAGATTCAGATTTATAGTTTGACAAATGGAGAACGCTTTACAACTTATATTATAAAGGCAGAGGCAGGATCTGGGATAATATCCATGAATGGTGCTGCTGCACATAAGGCTAATCCAGGGGATCAAGTTATCATTTGTGCTTATGGCCATTTCTCAGAAACAGAGATTTTACAACATAAGCCTCGCCTTGTTTTTCTTCGAGAAGATAATTCTGTTGAAAGAATAGCTAACTCTACTCCTGCTCAAGCAGCCTAAAATTATTTCGACAAACAAGTAGGCTTTATAAATAAAAATTCTTCTTCGAGATGATTGGCTAGAGGATAAATTGTTCCTTATCTTCAATTTTATCTGAATTTAGGTTTTCCTCTCCTAGCAAAATTGCATCAATTAACGCAGCCAATGATCTTGGCTCTGAATAACGGAATGCATGTTTCAAAGGTAGATTAAAATTAAAATTTGATCTTATCTTTGCAACCAATTGCATTGCGAGAAGAGAATTGCCCCCAATGCGAAAGAAATCATCATTTACACCTACCTCTTGTATATCTAAAAGATCAGCATATATTTCGGTTAGTTTATTTTCGGTTTCGGTCTCAGGCTTGACGTATTGCGTCTTATAAGTTTGATCGGGCTCGGGTAATTTTAGTTTATCAAGCTTGCCAGTCGGCGTTATAGGCATTGAATCAATTTCAATGAAGAGATTTGGTATCATGTAGTCTGGCAAGAAACGTTTTGCCCAATCACGTAATTTCTCCGATGAAAACCTCTTTTTTTCTGCCGAAACAATATAGGCAACTAAGCTTTTATTTATCTGCTTCCCTCTTAAAATAACCGCCGCTGTTTGAACTGAGTCATTTTCTGTGAGAACAGTTTCTATTTCGCCTGGTTCAATTCGATAACCCCGTAATTTGATTTGAGCATCTATGCGCCCTAGAAAATCTAATTTATTATCAGCCCGATATCTAACTAAATCTCCGGTTTTATAAATTTTAGAGCCAACTTCAGGATGGAAAGGGTTAGTAATGAAGCGTTCTTTCGTTTGTTGAGGGTTTCCATGGTAGCCGAGGCCAACGCAGGTGCCTCCTATATAGAGTTCGCCAGCTGCACCACGAGGCATAAGTTCCATATTCTTATCTAAGATATAAAGTCTAGAATTGTCTATAGGTGAGCCAATGGAAGGTAAGGTTTCCCAATTCTTCGCATCTCCTGAAAGTGTTAATGCAGTTACTACATGTGTCTCAGCAGGGCCATAATGATTGTGAAGTCTAACACTTGGTAATCCTTCAAACATTTTCCGTATTGATGGCGTAATTTGTAATTGTTCCCCAGAGACAATTACATCTGTGAAAGGAGGGTTTTCAGTTTGAAGGTTAACAGCACGGCAAAATGGATCAAGCGCTGCACAAGGAAGAAAAACACGTTCAATTTTTTCTGAATTTATAAATTCAATTAGGCCCTGAAAATCTCTTCTTAGATTCTCTTCAATGATTACTAGGGTGCCACCTGCGTCCCAAGTGGTAAAAATTTCTGTAAAACTTACATCAAAGCTCAGAGATGCATAGTGAATAGTTCGTCTTGCAGTTTCTAATCCTGGTTGTTTCGCCTGCCACTTTACAAGATTAACAAGACCCTCATGAGATAATGTTACCCCTTTTGGACGACCAGTTGAACCAGATGTATAGATTACATAGGCAGCATCTTTAGGTTGAATCTTTAATTTTAAATTTCTTCCATCGCCAGATTCGTAATTGAAATCATTAATAAGGAAAATATTTGCTTTACTTGAATCAATAATATCTAAATTTTTATCGTTAGTTATAATTAAGCTCGCCGAAACGTTTTCAAGCATATAGGTAAGGCGCTCTTTAGGGATATCTGGAGCGATTGGAACGTATGCTGCACCAACTTTCAATACTGCTAATAAAATCAATGGAAAGTCGAGACCTCGATCCACAAGTACACATGCAGTTTTCCCAGGGCCTAGGCCTTGATCTATAAGCGCTCTGGCAAGACTGTTAGCATGAGAATTGATTTCTTTATAGCTAAGTTTCCTGTTTTCCCATTCAAGCGCAATTGAATTAGGCTCGATTTCTGATCGTTTTTCAATCAGCTCGTGCAAACAAATCTTTTCAAGTAGTTTGTCAGTTTTATTGATTTTATTTAGTAACCATTCTTTATCAGAATTGTTGGTAACATTTAATTTATCAATACTTTTCTTAGGGTCTTCCGTAATATTTTCTAGCAAACATTCTAGGCTATCTGTTAAATGAATGATGGTCTTATCATTAAATAATTCTGTGCTGTATTCAAAACCTATTTCTAATTCATCTCCTTTAATGAGCACTGTTAATGTGAGATCAAATTTTGATGATTCCTGGCTTATAAAGTCTGGCCCAGTAACATTCAGACCTGGTATTTTAATATTTCCTTCACCCTCTTGTTGCCAATCCAGCATAACTTGGAGTAGGGGAGTTCGACTTAATTCACGCTCAGGTTGGAGATCATCAACCAGAACTTCGAAAGGTAATTCCTGATGTTCAAATCCTCCAAGTAAACTTTCTTTAATTCTTGCTAGTAGATTAATAAAACTTGGATTTCCATCCAGTTTGCAGCGAATTTCAATTGTATTTAAAAAAAACCCTATCACACCTTCTAAGTCACTATTATTTCTTCCATCGATTGAAGTCCCAATAACGATATCTGTTTCTCTAGTGTATCGAAAAAGTAGAATTGCGAATGCAGAAAACATCAACATAAACAATGTTGATCCTTCTTTTGCAGCAAGACTATTAAGTCTTGTTAATAATTTATTGCTTAAACGCTTTGCCCGCCATGCGCCTGAATAGTTTGGTTCGATTGGCCGCTTAAAATCGAAAGGTAATTCTAATGATGGTGGGGCCCCATTCATTTCTTTGCGCCAATATTTAAGTAAACGCTCTCTTTCTTTTTGATTAAGAGTGTCTGCTTGCCAGGCAGCATAATCTGCAAACTGAATTGGTAATTTGGTTAGTTCATCATCATTTTTTTTAAAATAAAAATCTGAAAGTTGTTCGAAAAATAACTGACCGGACCAGACATCAAATATGATGTGATGAACACATATCAAAAGTTGATATGTGTTACTGCTGAGCTCGATTAAACCTGCTCGAATAAGTGGACCATCGGTTAAATTTAATTTTTGGGTAATAAAATTTTTCTCTAGATCATTTTTGTGTGCACTTACATCCTCAGTTTTTATGTGTTCAATTGGACACGGCATAGAAGATAATATGACCTGAGTTAATTTGTCCCCCTGTCTTCTGAAGACAGTTCTTAGTGACTCATGCCTAACAATGATTTGATCTAGCGCATCTTGCAGTCTTTCTTTATCAAGCTTTCCTTCTAAACCAAGGCGGTAAGAAATATTATAGATCGATGATTCTGGGTCCAGTTCGTCTAGGAACCATAAACGTTGCTGGGCAAATGAAGGCGCTAGAGCTTTGGATCTATCAACTTTTGGAATGATAACTTTTGAATTATTAATTGTTTTACTTAGCAAAATCAGAAGTTCTTCTTTGTTTGCTTTAATTTCTTCTATTAGCTCTTTTTTAATTGCACCTTTACTTGCCCGCAGTTTCAATTGATTCCCATTAGGAGAAATTCGCACACCAGCAGCGCGCGCTTTAGCTAGTAGATTGATAGCATTCATGTCGCTAAAAGATTTGGTAATTCTGCAAGCGTTTTAATACGAAATGTTGGCTCGACAGAATTCTCTGGTGGAGGAACCGCTCCCCATCCTTCTTTATCTAATCTTCGGTCTACCCAACAGCTTTTAATACCGAGTTTTGAAGCGGGCTCATGGTCATGGAAAAGACTTTGGGCGACATGAAGTAACTCATCTTTTTTAATTTCTTGTTCTGCAAGCTTGCTAAGAAGGGCCATAAAAGCCTCAGGAGATGGTTTATAAAAACCATTATCTTCAGCTATAGATACAATATTAATCATCCCCTCAAATTTATTTTCTGTTACTGAAAAGCAACGCCGATCAACATTTGACAAGATACAAAAGATGTATTTTTTATTCAGTTTTTTTAACATTGGCATTACATCATCGTAAAGGGGCCAATCCTCAATTGATTCAGCGAAATCCTTACATTTACTTGCGCTAACATCCGCACCAATTTCTTTTGCAACACCTTGAGCTACTTGATCTAAAACATCAAAGTAGGGAATTATTGGAAGACGGGATTCCAAATCGGATTCATGCTTTGCAAATAGCTCTAATAATTTATCTTCATCTTCAGAAATTTTTTGATCTAGAAATAAATTTCTGAATGCTAATTTTATTCCTGATTCCCAGTCAACGAGAGTTCCGTAACAATCGAAACTAATTGCTTTGATTTCCTGCATTGAGAATTTCGCCTTTATTGCTAGATCGAATGGCCTATTTTTCATTTGCGTGACTTTCAGCCACTAGACATAGAATTTCAAACATTAGGGCTGCACCGGTAATTGCCGTAACCCCTGAAGGATCGAAAGGAGGGGCTATTTCAACCACATCTCCTCCAACAATATTTAGGCCGCCAAGACCGCGCAGCATCCTTAGGGCCTCATAACTGGAAAATCCACCAACTTCAGGCGTGCCAGTTCCAGGAGCAAATACAACATCTAATCCATCAACATCAAAACTGATATAGGTTGGTTCTGTACCGACAATTTGTCGGGCTTCTTCAATAATTGCATCTGCTCCGGTTTCATATAATTCATCCATAGTGACGATTCGCATGCCTGACTCACGACTAAAGCGCCATAGATCTGGGAGGACAGTGCCCCCGCGAATACCAATTTGGACGGTTCGTTTTGGATCGATCAAGCCCTCTTCTGTGGCTCGGCGGAAAGTTGCACCGTGGTGTAATGGAGAACCTAGATAATCATCACCTGTATCGCAATGAGCATCAAACTGGATAATGCCAAGTGGCTTATCTTTTGCTATGGCACGAAGTATTGGCAAAGTTATTGAGTGATCTCCACCGATAGAAATAGGCTTTACATTGGCCTTATGCAATATCTCAAAGAATTCTTGAATTTCGTCTAAAGCGCCAGAAATTTCAAATGGTTTTTTAACCCAGGCATCACCTACATCAAAGATATTGCATAGCTCATAAGGAGCAACACCAGTTGATTGGTTATGGGTGCGCATCAAACTGGATTGGTTACGAACTTCCCTTGGGCCATGACGTGCTCCGGGACGGTTTGTCGTTCCTCCATCCCAAGGAACACCAACTAAACCAATATCGACCTTACTTAAATTATCTGTGAAAGCAGTCCGCATGAAAGTCGGTATGCCGGTGTATCTTGGTTGAGACTTTGGATCATCTAACTCTTCATAATCAGACACAGGATCAGCCTCTGATTTAAAATTTAAGAAAACTTACGAGTTAATGCAGCCCAGAATTCACCATAATATTTCATCCAAGCCATGGCGCCGTCGAGGACTTGTCGACGATTATCTGGATTGCTCGAATAGAGCTGCACTGATTCAGCACTTGAATTGCCGTGCATGGGCTCAACTAAAGTATGAATATAATAAAAGTTTAGCAAGCCAAGGTCATTTTCTTCGGGTTTATCATCTTTTAGCGTATATCTATCGACGAATTTGGTTAGTCCTTCATAACAAAGGACAAATTCACGATCTGAAGATCGTTCTGAGGAATAATGAAACCCAACTCCTCTTGCAACAGAGCCTGTTCGATAGTAATCATGAGTTAATTTAGCAAGAGGCCAAGCTTCATCAATGATATTGGATTTATCGAAAAGTTCAGCTTTTGAAATACCCATCCTTTTACACATATCTAGGAATAGCTGATGATGAGTGCGAGTAAAAATCTGAAGATTTGTATCGATGCCATACTCATCTACGGCGGAATAAAGTATTTTCGCGCCATTTTCAACAGCATCAAAATGATCGTCATCCATCCAATCATCAGAAACACGTAAGGCCAAAGCTAGAATTCCACCAGGAATTTCCTTAAAGAAGCACCCTGTGGATGCAAGAAATGTAACTAGTTCATCACGCTTTAGCGCGCGATTGTTAATTAGGGCACCAAACTCTTCTAGTTGTGCCCACCCAAGATGAGATTGAATTTCCTCATCAAGCTGTCCACGATAAGAACCGTCCATATTGGGATCGCTCTGAATGAATTATTAAAAAATAGGACTTGTTTTATACTTCCACTCAAAAAACAGTAGAGGCATTACTTTTCTTTACATTATAGGCATTTTATAGACAAAGTTAATCCTAAATATGTAAAAACAAATTTAATCTAAATAAGAATGATTATCAATTGTAGTTTAAATCATTATTTATATTGGAATTTTTATTTAGGTTGTGCTTTTTAAAATTTTTCTGTCTCAAAGCATGCATTATCGCTATTTTGGTTTTCTGGTTCAGTTTCCCATTTACCATCTGAGTTGCATTCAATACCCTCCAGTGCCACCCATAAAGGCGTTCCTGCAACTAATGGAGTTGATACTGATATATAGCCATCAATTCCAGTTATAGAAAGATCATGTATCGGGTTCATCATCACATCGTATTTACCTTTAGCAATATTTTGATCACATGATGTTAGATCGTCAACAAAGCGAGTATGAACAGTATGATTTGGCATGAAAGCTTCAGCCATTTGAGTGCTCAGAGGGCCTGAACAGATTTTTACATCCGGACGGGCAATTAGATCATTAAATGTTTTAATTTTATTCACCAATTCAGATTCTTTGGGGATATGAATAAATTGACCAGATGCATTCATTGTGCAGCTAAATCGTCGAGATATTCGTCGTCTTAAGTCTTGAGTTATTCCGCCCAGTGCATTGATTTGCGAAATAAAATCAATTTTGTTATCCACAAGAAGATATGTTGCCGGGAGATCTCCTGGGGGAACCACGACACTTTCAATTTTAATATCCACATTATAGTGATTGCTGATTTCAGTAAATATCGCATCCTTATATTTTTGACTAACTCCTGAAAAATACCAGGTGGTGTTAGTTGGGGAATCTGGGACACCTTGAACAAGCTGTCGGATAATTCCTGTTTCGAGAATATCTTTAAATGGCCCAACAGGATTTTTGGGCCATTCTGCAAGTTCAGGAGTAGGCAGGCAATCTACCAGTTTTGTTATATAGAATTGTGCTGCGCCTGGCTGATTGAGAGGTTCAGACATAACAATTTCACGATCTTTGCCAGATGCAATTACTCTTATCCACGCTGCATCAAAGGCACGAACTAATTGCTCTCGTCCTTTTGCAATTTCCTCTTGAGTCCAATCACCAGATCGGACAGGAAGATTTTCTAAATCCGATACTGCTTGACCTGAATGACCAGCCGCTAGTACTAGATTGATAAAGCATAGATGAGCGATTGCAATTAAAAGGGTAAATTTCTTCATTCTTAGTCTCTCTATAAATATTGAAATTGATCAGCTTGGTTATTTTTTTTAATTAGCTTAAGTGAATCGGAAGAATAAAAAACTGGTATGTTTTTTTTGGTTACACAGCGGACGATAGTTATGAAGAATATATCGATTCTAAGGGCTTAATTAGCAAAAATTTATCTTCATGAGTCGTTTGGAAATTTTTGTAATTTTTTAATCGATAATTTCAATCACCATTTATTGATGTGAAGGGCAGTTTCCAATGGTTTACGAAGTGCAGGCTTAAAGCCTTCACCTTTAAAGAACGCAGTAGCAATGAGCGCAATTTGTGTGACCTTGTCATAAGGTATCTCCAGTATTTCTGCGGCTTCTTTTTCATACATTAAGTGGGCGGTTGTCCAGCATGTGCCAAGCCCCCGTGCCCTTCCAGCTAACATGAAGCTCCAAGTAGCCGGTATAATTGATCCATAAATGCTTGCAAGTCCTACACTCGCAAAGGAACCGCTAAGTTTTTCTACTCGACCAGTAACGCAGGGAATCACATGAACCGGTACTCGATGTAAATTCTCAACCAGATAGTCTGCTGATTCACCAACGCGTACAAGTTGATCTTTTCTTTTATTTTCAGTTTCTTTTTCTGCTAGATCAAACACTGATCCTGGAGATTGTTTGTAACGACTCCAAGCTTTTCGATATAGATCGGCTAAAGCGGCCCGCTTTTTAGCATCATACACAACAACGAATTGCCAACTTTGCGCATTTCCTCCAGTTGGAGCTTGTAAAGCAATTTCAAAGCACTCATTAATAAGTTCTTCAGGGATAGTTTTATCTAGCTGAAGTCTTTTACGTACAGCTCGTGTAGTAGTTAATAGCTCATCGCCACTAATTGAATTTTTAGTCATGTGATATATCCAATTTTTCCTTATTAAATTGTTGGCACTTCATCAAGCACCCAATTTTTTTCTATCTTTCGGTTTGGACTGGGTATAGCCATTGCTAGATTATCACGAAGTTGTTTAATTTTATTTTGATCGAGTTTCCAACCAAGCTTTTCCCATTCTTTCAAATATTCTCGATAACTGACAATTGGTTTATCCGACGGAACAAGAATTTCTTTACTTAGCGATTCTGGTGTTTGCACTGGATTAAGATTAATTAATAAATCTATATCTTCCTGGGCAATCTCCATATTAATATCAATAATTCGTTGATCATTATCAGGTTCAAGCATAAATCTACGCATGTTGACAAAAAATATGCGGGTGCGTTTTTCATCAATGGGAGCTTCAAAAAAATATTGATGAAACCAATTCCTCTCATTGAAGTGAAGCCATGTAACTACGGCGTTTGGTCCAAAATGACCGGATCCTGCAGTAACAACTTCTCTGCTCCAACTGTTTGCTTCATCAAGCAAACCATCGTCAGGTTCGATTTGAGAAAAAGGCATCATAAATCCGCTGCCCCAATCTTGAATTTTTTCGATTTGAATTGGGGTTTTTTTAAAATCTAACATCATGCCCGGAGCGCCCTGTTTAGGGTGAACAAATTCATTGTGAGCAGGATCCAATGCATTCTCAACCGAGCGCTCATAATAATAATCAACATCGAAAACTACTAACTTATTCGCTCTCCAGCCTTCTGCCTCGTATTCTTCTATTTCCCAGAGAGGTGGTCTTTCAGATTCAGGCAGGTCGCCTAAGAAGGCAAACACAATTCCGTATTTTTCTTGGACCGGGTAACTATCGACTTTCGCCCTTGCTGGAGGCGATTCATCCTTTAATGAGGGAATGACCTGACATCGACCATTACCATCAAATTGCCATCCGTGGTATGGGCACTCAATGCAGTCAGTTTTTATTTTTCCAGCACCCAAGGCCCCGCCACGATGCACGCAGGTGTCTGCGAGAACATGTGCCTGACCATTGGAGCCGCGAAATGCAGCGAAATCAAGATGCATAATACGTACCCGCAGAGGGGCATTGTTTGTAATTTCATGGCTAGCGGCCACCGGGTACCAAAAATTTTTATACATAATCAGAACTATATAACATTGAATGTAATTTT
Source organism: Pseudomonadota bacterium (assembly GCA_036155675.1). GTDB lineage: Bacteria > Pseudomonadota > Gammaproteobacteria > Steroidobacterales. Next base: position 11,467 of record JAYZVL010000067.1, read on the forward strand.
CTAGAAATTTTGAATAGTTAGGCTACAATTTAAACAACTTTGGCGGAGATTAAAATATGTTTACGATTGCTAAAAACTTTATTTGGGTCTTAAAAACAAATTTAACATTAGTTTTTTGTTTTTTTTGTTTCTTCTCTTTTTCTGTTGCATTTAGTTCAGACTCGAAGCCAACTGTTTTGATTACTGGATCCAATGCAAGCCATGGATTGGCATTTGTTGAGGAATATGCAGAATTAGGTTGGCAAGTTATTGCAACATGTAGGAGTCCTAGCAAGGCAAATAAACTCAATGAGCTTGCAAAAAAGTATCCTAATATTGTTGTTGAAGAATTAGATATTATTGATGATGTTGAAATTGCAGCATTAGTAGAAAAGTATCAGGGGAAACCCATCGATGTTTTGTTGAACAATGCGGCAATAAATACCTTCCGTTTTGGACCCAATCGTTTTGGCAAACTTGATTATGATTGGTTTGCTGAGATTCTAAATGTAAATATTATTGGCCAACTTAAAGTATCCGAAGCCTTTATGAGTAATGTGCTTGCCAGTGACCAGAAAAAAATAATTTCTATGACTTCTGACGGAGGCTCGATTACGGAGTTGGAAATTCCTATTGCCCCTGCATATCGAGCTAGTAAGGCAGGATTGAATATGGCGATGCGAAGCTATGCAATCACCATGAAGAGCAAAGGCGTTATTATCGGCATTATCGCACCGGGCACTGTGGATACGGAAGATTATATGAATGCT
>JAYZVL010000068.1:0-55404 GCA_036155675.1 Pseudomonadota bacterium
CGGCCTAGTGAAAATTTTTCCAAGCGCAAATAATGCTCGAAACTATACGCAATGTGATTCGCTTCTGATGGGAGATGAATGTGCTGCCCACACTTTCCCATACATGGAGATTAAAAATTCATCATCCATTGTTGAGCACGAAGCAACTACATCAAAAATTGCTGACGATCAATTATTTTATTGCATGCAACGTGGTCTTTCAGAAGAAGATGCAATTAATCTTATTGTTAATGGGTTTTGTAAAGATGTGTTTCGAGAGCTTCCTATGGAGTTTGCAGTTGAAGCACAGAATCTTATGAACGTTAGCCTAGAAGGTGCAGTCGGTTAAAAATCATGCTACTTAAAATAAAAAATCTTCATGTATCCATTAATAACACTGAAATTATTAAAGGGTTAAATTTATCCATTGATAACGGCGAAGTGCATGCGATCATGGGGCCCAATGGATCGGGTAAAAGCACATTAGCGCAAACACTCGCTGGTAATAAAGATTATGAGATCACCAATGGTGATATGCATTATTTGGATAACAACCTTGATGGCCTCGATCCAGATGAACGCGCTCGAATTGGCATATTTCTTGGGTTCCAGTACCCGATTGAAATCCCCGGTGTCACTAATATCTATTTACTGAGGGCTGCATTAAATGCAAGGCGAAAGTCAATGGACCAGCCTGAAATTGATTCGGCTGAATTTATGCGCTTTGTTAAAGAGAAAGCAAAATTAATGGAAATTGATCAGAAATTTTTATCTCGGGGGGTTAATGAGGGGTTTTCAGGAGGCGAAAAAAAACGTAACGAAATCTTTCAAATGGCTGTTCTTCAGCCAAAACTAGCAATATTAGATGAAACAGATTCTGGGCTTGATATTGATGCACTTAAAATCGTTGCAAATGGCGTAAATCAACAACGTGATTCAGATAGGTCATTCCTTTTAATTACTCATTACCAGCGCTTACTTGATTATATTGAACCAGATTTTGTTCACGTTCTCTCTGATGGAAAAATAGTCCGATCAGGCGATAAGAGCCTTGCCCTTGAGCTAGAGGAACATGGATATGAAAACTCAGAAAAAAGCTAATTGATTTTTATCGTTAATCTATTTATGAATAAAAGTATAAATAAAGTTGATACGCTAAGAAAAATCTGGGAGCAACGTCCTGAACCAGAAAATACAGTGTTAGCACAAAGACAAAAATTTGGCTTAGAGTCTTTTATAAAGCAAGGTTTCCCAAATAAAAAAAATGAAAAATGGAAATATACTGATTTAAAAAAACTTGAAAAAAACTACTCTAGATGGCTTGCTCGAAAAGAGACAAGTGGTAATACAGACCCAAAAAAACTAATCTCGCTTAAAAATTCGATACATATTGCAATCGTAGACGGAACATTTCGTCCTGATATTTCGAGCACTCTCCCAAAGGGAGTTTATGCGGGCAGCATCAATGACCTTATCAATACTAACCCAGATTTAATCTCAAATTATTGGGGCAATCTGGCTAAAGATGAAGACAATGGACTTATTTCTTTAAATTCCGCTTTTTCTGATACTGTGGTTTTAATATCAATAGCTAAGGAAATCACATTAGAACACCCGCTCTATTTAAATTTCATTGGCACTATAAGTGAATCAGTTATATTTCCTAGGGTGTTAATACACTTAAAAGAATCAAGCAAAGCCGAAATCATTGAACATTACACAAGCAATCAACCCAGAATTGTTAATGCTGTTACCGAAATAAACTGTGAACCCAGAAGTCGACTTATTTATTGCAAAATCCAGCAGGAGCATGAAGAAAGCTCGCATACTTCAACTCAATATGCATCATTAGATAAAGAATCATATATCTCATCAACATCTATAGACGTTGGTGCAGAATTATCAAGAAATGAATCAAAAATTATTTTACGTGGGCAAGGCTCACAAGCAAAATGCAATGGATTGCTTGTCGCAAATACTAAAAACTACGTTGAAAGTAGAATAGATGTAGAACATGCGGCTCCAGATACAAAAAGCCGAGAAAAATACAAATCCATCCTTAGTGATCAAGCAAAAGGTGTTTTTAATGGGGGGATCTTAGTTGATAAGGACGGTAAAAAAACTGATGCTGCATTAGTTAATCGTAATTTACTTTTGAGTGAAGCCGCTGAAATCAATGCAAAACCTGAGCTTGAAATTTATGCCGATGACGTAAAATGTACTCACGGGTCTACCACTGGGCAACTTAGCGAAGATGAACTTTTTTATCTTCTCACTCGAGGTATCAGCCTAACTGATTCTCACAATATACTTATTCAGGCTTTTGCTGGTGAAATACTGGAAAATGTTGGGATTGAACTGAGAGTTAATCTCAGACAGCACATAAATCGGATGGTAGGAATATCATCATGAACCCAAAGCAAAACTTTGATGTCAGTCATATACGTAAAGATTTCCCAATTCTTTCACAAAAAATCCATGGACATTCTTTAGCATTTCTTGATAATGCTGCATCCTCTCAGCAACCAATAAAAGTTACTCAAGCTGTTAAAGATTATCATGAACAAGATCATGCTAATGTCCACAGGGGTGTCCATCATTTAAGCCACAAAGCAACTGATGCCTATGAAGCTGCACGCGATAAAATAGCGAAATTTATTAATACTAGCTCCTCTAAAGAAATTGTTTTTACTTCTGGTACGACTGAAGCAATAAATTTGCTTGCGGCAACCATGGAATCTAAGATTGTCGCTGGAGATGAAATTCTAATCACTCACATGGAACATCATTCTAATATTGTTCCTTGGTATAGGCTTTGTGAAAAAACCAAAGCGAGTCTAATCGTTGCACCTATTAATCAAAAAGGTGAATTAATTCTTGAAGAAATGATTGATCTTATCTCAAACAAAACTCGCCTTGTTGCATGCTCACATGTCTCTAATGCACTCGGAACAATCAATCCTGTTGAGGAAATTATTAATGCTGCACATAAGCGCGGTGTGCCCGTTTTAATTGATGGCGCACAGGCGATACCCCATCAGTCAATAGATGTAAATGAATTAGATTGTGATTTTTATGTCTTTTCTGGTCATAAAATGTGTGCACCAACTGGAACAGGGGTTTTTTATGCAAAAGAACACATTCTGAAAGAAATGCCCCCCTGGCAGGGAGGCGGTGAAATGATTCTAAGTGTCTCCTTCGATGAAATCATCTATAACGATTTACCTTATAGGTTTGAAGCGGGAACACCAAATATTTCGGGAGTTGTAGGGCTTGGGGCTGCGGTTGATTACTTAGAAGATATTGGCATGGATAAGATTGCCTCTTATGAGAAAAATTTACTTAACTACCTAACTGAATCTCTAGGCAAAGCTCCGGGAATAAGGCTTATCGGCACTGCTGAAAACCGCGCTGGCGTTCAATCTTTTACAATGGAAGGAGCCCATCCTCACGACCTTGGCACAGTGCTGGATCATCAAGGTGTAGCAATAAGAACAGGGCATCATTGCGCGATGCCAGTAATGGAATTTTTTAACGTACCAGGCACAGCAAGAGCATCTTTATCTTTTTATAACGTTGAATCTGAGATAGATCAACTAATAGAAGGATTATCTGTAGCAAGGGATATGTTTCTTTGAAAAACAATGATTTACAAGAAGTATATCGGAAACGTGTTCTTGAACATAGTCGAAATCCCCATAATTTCGCCAGTGTTAATAATGCAGACCTAACTGCTAAAGGCTTTAATCCGCTTTGTGGGGATAAAATAACTGTATATGTAACGATGAATCTAAATCAAATAACTTCTATCAATTTTCAAGGTAGTGGCTGCGCAATCTCAATTGCTTCTGCATCAATAATGACAGATGCAATTAATGGTAATTCACTAGAAAAAGCCGAGCAATTAATACTAAACTTCAGAAGTTTATTTAACGCAACAAAGATAAACTTAGATGTAAAGCTAAATGAAGCCAAGGCATTAGAGGGCGTAAAAAGTTACCCATCAAGAATAAAGTGTGCAACTTTACCTTGGCTAACACTTCAAGAAGCACTTGAAGGAAAAAATAACCAAGTGAGCACGGAGTAATTCATGTTTTCTCAGGATAGTGAGCCAGTGGTCCTTAAGCGCGATGTGAAAGCCATTGTTGTGCCGGCTGGAATAGAAATAGACCTCCAAAAAGATTCATTGGTTTATATCACTCAATCAATGGGAGGAAGCTTCACAATTTATCTGGAGGGCAATCTTTACCGTATCGCTGGATTAAATGCAGACGCCCTCGGTAAGGATGTCATTGAACCACCGATCCTTCATGAAGGTGCCAGCGATGAAGAATTCGAGAAAATAGTATGGGAGCAACTTCGAAGTTGTTATGACCCAGAAATTCCAGTGAATATAGTAGATCTAGGTCTTATTTACGGGTGTGATATAGCGACTATTGAAAAAGGGGCAAGATCAGTAAAAGTTATTATGACGTTAACAGCGCCTGGATGTGGTATGGGCGAAATTCTAGTTGAAGATGTGCAAGAAAAAGTTTCTGCTATTCCAACAGTTAAAAACACTGAAGTTGAGCTTGTATTTGACCCTCCATGGAATCGTGAAATGCTATCCGAAGCAGCACGCCTCGAATTAGGTCTAATCTAAAAACCCCCTTAAATTTTATGCCTCTCAGAATCACTTTATTACGCCATGCTAAATCAAGTCAGGACTATATTGGGGCAAATGATTTTTTTAGGCCTCTAAATAAACGCGGGGAAGAGGAGTCTCGCCTCATGGGGAAGTTACTAAAGAAAAAGAAATATAAACCTGAGGTAATCTTCTCAAGCAAAGCAGAGCGAACAAAAATAACTGCTAAAAACTTTGCAGAAGAGTTAGGCCTGAAAAGTAAATACATACACCTTAAGGAAGATATGTATTTAGCTTCAGCGCAATCTCTACTCAACATGTCAATTAAAATCAGCGCTAATTATAAAAACATCATGCTAGTAGGTCACAATCCGGGTATAACGGATTTTATAAACCTGGTCAGCGATGCTCAAATACAAAATCTACCCACTTGTGGGATTGTGAGTATTTTATTGAAGAGCAATGAATGGAGAGATTTACTTCAACCGAATAGTGAAATTGACTGGAGCCTATGCCCAAAAAAAGATCTCGTTACATGAAGAATTAATTTACTTTTTGACCATACCTTCGGCTTAATCTGATATAGCTATTTCTCTGCGTCGATTATCCGACGACTGCAAAATATCACCAATAAAAATTAAGGATGAATTATTCTTTACTAGCGATCTGAATTAGCGAGTCGCTGCAGCTATCGAGATTCTTTCAGGAGGGTGACCAGATAGTGTTGAAGGAGACCCGGTGCATAAGTCTATGCAGGTCACCAAAGTCAAAGATCCCGCGGTGCAATGTTGAAAAGTTATCCCATATTACAAGCGACTTAGGCTCCCATTTGAAACGACATTGGAACTCTGGTCGAGTCTGGTGCGCAAACAAAAAGTTGAGCACAGTCGAACTTTCGGCTCGGCTCATACCCACTATCTCACGACACATCAATTCAGACACAAATAAGAATTTACGTCCTGTTTCCGGATGAGTGCAGACCACCGGATGCTCGCAGGGCGGCAGATATTCGCGGACTTTTTTGTATTCGACAGGGTCCATTCTGTTCAGAACCTCCTGAAGGTTTCGTTGCATGTTGTCGTGTATAGCGCTGAGTCCTTCGAGAAATGTCTGCCATTGGGTTGCTAAGTCAGCAAATGCAGCGCATTGATCTGCCCAGACTGTGTCGCCACCGGTAGGTACATCAAGCGCATAGAGCAGCGAGCCGCGAGTAGGACAAGCGCGAAACGAACTGTCAGAATGCCAGTCAATGTCGGCGACAATACCGTCATACAAATCAGGATATTCCTGCACCCAAACCCCATCATGTCCATCAAGGCTGGGGGCATAGCCTTGTTTCTGAATCGCACCGAAATGTTCGCCCAGTGCGAGTTGTTGATCCGGAGTCATATTCTGGTCGCGAAAAAACAGCACTTGATGATCGAGCCACGCCTGCCGCAGATCAGCAAGCAAGTCCGGGTTATCGAGCGCATCGGCTACCTGAATATCCGTGACCAGAGCACCAAAGTGGCCTGTTTGTGGTATGACTGAAAAACTCTGGTAGGTATTATTCAGTTCGTGCTTAGAATGTGTGGCGAGCTCAGAGCGTGGCATATGGATATCCTCTATGAGACCTCGCAGAAGCAATAAAAAAACATACCGCGAGGATCACTCCAAATCTTCAACATATCCATGGGTTCTTTCATAATTTCTATTAACCTTTGGAAAATTATAGAATTGTTCATCAAATTATTCGGAGCAATAAATTGACTAAGTAAACGACTGTATTGCAATAAAATCTTTTCGCTAAAGCTAAGCTGACGCTCAATATACTTTATTCCATATTTACCCTCAGGAAGATCCGCAAGTGCAGCGGCGGAAATAATAGCTTTATCGATTGAGCCAATATAATCTATTAAGCCGATCTGAAGTGCATCTGAACCAATCCATACCCGTCCTCTAGCTATCTGATCCACTTCGCTAATTTCCATTCCTCGGGCTTCAGCCACTTTAGCAATAAAAGTATCATAGGCAGAAGACACGCTAATATTTAGAAGCTCCTTGGATTTTTCATTTAATTCCTGGAGCCCGCTGAATTGGCCGCTGAGATCAGAAGTGCCAAAGCCATCAATGTTTACACCCAAAGCATTCAGGCTGCGTTGAAAAGTAGGGAAAATTGCGCCAACGCCAATAGAACCGGAAATACTAGCGTCAGAAGCCCAAATTTCATCCGCTGGTAGAGAAATATAGTAACCTCCAGAAGCGGCAACACTACTCATCGAAGCTATAAGCGGCTTACCTTTTTCCCTTAAGATTTGCAATTGATCATGAACAACTTCTGAAGCAAACATACTTCCACCAGGGCTATCAATCTGGAGCACAACAGCTGAAATAGTTTCATCATTTGCAGCTTCGCGTATAAGTCTTGAAAGGCTAGCGCTGCCAATTGAACCTGGAGCTGCTTCACCATCCACAATCGAACCAGATGCAACTAGAACCCCAACGTTTTTACTCTGGATGCTTTTACTTTCTTCATTTATTGATTGAGCAGCAAGATAACTCCTAAAATTAATTGACTGAAAATCATCTGGATATTTTTCATCAGGGCCAACTTTCTCAATAATGTAGTCTCTAAACTGCTGGTGATTCATTAACCCATCTAAAAAACCTTGAGATAAAGCGACTTTTGCAGTATCGCCATCATTTAGTTTCAGTAATTCGGTTAAGTTATCAATGTAGTAGCTTATGGAATTACTATCTAAGGAACGAGCATTAGTAACATCAAGCTGATACGCAGCCCAAAGACCATTCAGCCAACGATCTGCTGAGTCCTTATCTTCTGAAGACATATCATTCCTCAAATATGGTTCAACAAATGATTTGTATTCGCCTACTCGGAAAACATTGACATCAACCCTTAATTTTTGAATGGCCTCGGCAAAATAAGTTTTGTAATAACCAAATCCCTCAAGTGACACAAGACCAAAATCATGCATATATACTTCATCAGCCCTAGAGGCTAAATAATATTGTGGCTGGGTATAACTATCTGCCATGGCGATAACCGGTTTCCCAGACTCCTGGAATTTATCAATCGCATCCCCAATCATCTGTAATTTAGTCAATCCAGCAGATTGAAGCATCTGAGGAAACAGAACAACTAACCTAATACGATCATCTTGAGCAGCCAACTCTAAGCTCTTAATAACATCCCGAACTAATGTCTGCGAACCAGCATTGGATTGAAAATTCAATAAGGCTATATCCAATGGTTCGCCTTCCAACTGGTCTGTAAGAACCCCTGTAGGATTTATTATCAGGGCAGTAGAATCTGCGATATTAAAACTTACATCAGAACTCTGGCGAAAAATAATAATAAAAATGAATAAAATACCAAAAAAAATGAGCACTTGGAGAGCGCGCATAACTCCGGATATAAATCGCCAAATTAATTTAAAAAAACTCATAAGAAAATCTAACTTATTTTATTTTTTTCAATCGAAACATACTGCTGCTGCACCCGTCGTATTCGCACCGCGACCCATCCAGCTGCCAAAGAGGTTGCTCCGCCGAGTATAAGCACGCCAATCGTGAAGCTTTTACTCACGTCGCCCATCGGCACTTCATCTAGCCACCAGTAAGGGATGTCGCGAGCCATGACCGCGAACAGGTGAGTAATGATGGCAGCCTTGAGTGATCCGCAAAGTAGAATCAGGCATGACCAGGCGGTCAGGAATGCGATGGCGCTGAAGAATCTCGGCCACAGCGTATCCCATGGATGCGCAAAAGTGTTAAACAGCACCACAACAAAGACCGCGAGACCGATGGCCATGTGTCTGGACAACAGCGTCTGCATGATGCCGCGAAAACACATTTCGGAAAGGGTCGACATCGCGATTGAAATGGCCACCCAGTAGGTCACTTGAAATACAAACGAGGTCTCGGCAGGCCCCAGTGTGGGCACGTAAGTCAAGTCATGCGCGATCATTGAGAGCACCATGACAGCGTTGGCGGCGATCATGGAAAGGACAGCGAACGCCACGGTCAGGCCAAGCGGCGCCTGCAGGGGGGTGCGTAGCCCAATACGCCAACGGCGCTCGCACCACCAGGTCACCGCAAAAACCCCCGCCAGCACCGGCACCGGGAACCAGGGCAACCCAGGCATAGTGGCAGCATTAAAGTGTGCCGTCAGCAAAACGAAGCCGGTCATGGCCATGAATAGAAAACTGGCGCCGAATGTCGCGCCAAGCAGGGTCATGATGGTTGATCGATTCATCCGAGCAATCTAGCAAACTAATGAAAGGGAGGGGGAAATGTAATTATCAAAACTGATGCTGCCAAGACCAAGAGGAATGGAAGCGATGCAAGATATACACTTAATATTGATTTATTAAAGCGATAACTGGCAATAAAAAGACTCAGACATTCCTGAAATCGGCAATTATATAAAAATCGATGTAATAAAAGCATCGGCTAAACTATAAAATTAAATTTTTTCCTTAATGCGTGCTGACTTACCGCTTCGATCTCGCAAATAGTAAAGCTTGGCTCGTCTTACATCACCACGACGTCTTACTTCAATACTTGAAATAACTGGACTATGAGTCTGAAAGACTCTCTCAACACCCTCTCCATGAGAAATTTTTCTAACCGTGAAAGATGAATTTAGCCCACGGTTTCGTTTGGCAATAACAACTCCTTCGTAAGCTTGGAGCCTCTCTCGGTTTCCCTCACGAACCCTTACCTGAACTTTGACGGTATCACCTGGTGCAAAATCAGGAAGCTCTTGATTCATTTGATCTTGCTCAATTTCCTTAATAATCTTGTTCATTTACTGCAATCCAATATTAAATAAAGTAAAAAAAAAGACATAGCTCATGCTTATTACTATGGTTTCTATCTAACGGGCATTGTACTCGGCAACATACTCTTGGAGTAGCTCTTTCTCATGATCGCTTAATTCTCTATCTTCTAATAAATCTGGTCGATTAGCCCAAGTTCGTCCTAGCGCTTGCTTAATACGCCATTGCTCAATCTTAGCGTGATCCCCATTAATTAAAACACTTGGAACAGCTTGCCCATCAAATATTTCTGGACGAGTATATTGAGGATGCTCAAGTAATCCAGAACTAAATGAATCTTGTGATGCCGATTCATTACTCCCCAAGGCATTAGGTAGCAAGCGAACCACTGAGTCTATAACAGCTAATGCGGCCAATTCTCCTCCGCTTAAAACATAATCACCAAGAGAAATTTCATCATCAGCGTATTTTTCAATTAATCGTTGGTCAAACCCTTCATATCTCCCGCAAACTAATGTTATTCCGTTACCATTAGCAAATTGCAATGCAGATTCTTGAGAAAATAACCTGCCTTGAGGACTCAAAAAAACTACTGGGTTACTAGGCTGTCTCTCTTTAGCTGCTTCAATCGCTGCTGCATATGGCTCAGTCCTTAATAACATTCCGGGCCCGCCTCCATAAGGCCGATCATCGACTGACTTATTCGAATCTGTGGCGAAATCTCTCGGATTCAAGCATTGTAATGAAGCTATTTGATTTTCAAATGCTCTTCCCAAAACACCAAAAGATGCTAGATGCTTAATCATCTCTGGAAAAAGACTTACAACGCTTATAAACATAAATATATAGATGTTATGCAGTCATGCACAGCCATCTTTCTCCCAATCAACCCTAATGAAGCCCTTTTCAATATCTACAGAAACAACAGTTTCATTTAAACTAAAAGGTATCAATATACGTTGATCTCCTTCAATTACCATTACATCAGAAGCCCCTGCTGGAATCATTTGCTCAACCCGACCAAGCTCTTGATCATTTATATCTTTTACTATTAAACCTTCTAAATCAGACCAATAATATTGTCCTGCATCAAGTTCGCCTAACTGGTTCCGCGCTAAAAAAATATCCATACCAGTTAGTTCCTTAGCCTGATCTCGATCCTTGATTCCTTCAAGCCTCGCTATAAAAGCTTTCCCGTGAGGTTTAAACTCAAGAGGATCAAAAATTATGCTCTTTGAGGAATCAGAAATACGCCAAGGTGAATAATCGCCAAGTTTCTCTGGCGGATCAGCAAAAGAACTCAATTTTAACCAGCCCTTCACACCAAAGACTCCGGTTATCTTACCCATAAGAACTGATTTTTGAGTCTGCATTTCAACAAACACTTAAAGGGTATTTAAACCATGAACCAAACTTAGTTAACTGACTCAGAAACTTTTCTATAATTCTTAAGCAGATCATTAACTCGATCAGAAGGCTTTGCGCCCTGACTAATCCAATAATCAATTCGAGATAAATTAATTTTTAGCTTTTCTGGGCCGATATCGCCGATTGGATTATAAAAACCCAATCGCTCAATGTAACGACCATCTCGCTTATTGCGTTGATCGGACACAACTATATGGTAAAAAGGTCGTTTTTTGGCTCCGGCTCGAGATAATCGGATACTAACCATCAGGTATTCTGCTCCCGCAGTAATGTAAGACAAAAAATTCGCCGCAGCTCAAGCTTCGACGAATTAAATAAACTGCTAATTCTACTTGAAAAAAACTACCTGTGAAGAGTTTTTAGGGGCTAAAGCATCAATATTTGATCAAAATTCTTGAATCCTGAGGGGCTTCAAGAGAAATTAAGCATGCAAAAAAGGCCCTGAGTATTTAATTTCAGGCTTTTTTGTATCATTATCAAATAAAAATATGAGCCTTGAAAATCACAATAAATATAGATTTTGAAGCAAGCTGATCGTTTAGCTTGATTTAATTAATGGTCGATCTCCCGAATAATCTTGACAGAAGGTTCATTGCTAGAGAATATGTATTAATGTTTAGCAATAAAGGAGTTTCACTCACTTGAGTGAAGATGTTCCTTTAGGACTCTTAACTGGCGTCCTTTTCTTTCTTATTATTTTATCAGCTTGTTTTTCAGGTTCAGAAACAGCTCTGATTGCTCTCAACCGTTATAAGTTGAGGCATAAGTCTCGCTTGGGTCATCGTGGGGCGCGATATGCTGAAAAGCTTCTCAAGCGCCCTGATAGGCTTATCACCTTAATCCTCTTTGGCAACAATCTTGTTAATTTTACTGCTGCTGCATTAGCAAGTTATCTCACCCTTAATTTATTTGGTGCAAGCGCATGGATTTCCGCTATAGGAACTTTCGTATTCACTGTAATCGTTCTGATTTTTGCCGAAGTCATACCCAAAACTCTTGCTGCATTGCATCCTGAAAGGCTAGCTTTCCCTGCAAGTTACGTTTATATAGTGCTCCAGAAAATTGCTTTGCCTATCACATCACTTATTAATTTAGTTTCTAATACATTTCTTAGGCTCTTTGGAGTAAATCCAGAGGATATTAGTGAACATGACAGTTTAACGATTGAAGAACTTAGTGTAATTGTCAAAGAGTCTGCAAAAAAATTGCCAAGAAAAAGACATAGAATGCTTCAAGGAATTCTAGAATTAGAAGAAATATTAGTGGATGACATAATGTTGCCACATAATGAAATTTCTGGTTTAAACCTAGATCTTCCATGGGAAGATATCATTAAAACAATTAAAAGAAGTGAATATACTCGACTACCTGTCTACAGAGATAATATTGATGAAATAATAGGTATTCTGAATCTTCGTCGCTTAATTCAAGCGAGCGCTCTGGGTCAACAATCGAAAGAATCTTTGATTGAACTAATTGATGAGCCTTATTTTATTCCTGAAGGCACAACCCTTCACCATCAGCTCCTTCAATTTCAGAGGAGTAGACAAAGGTCAGCATTGGTGGTTGATGAATATGGCGACATTCAAGGGCTTATTACTCTTGAAGACATTTTAGAAGAAATTGTAGGTGAGCTTAGTAATGATGGATTACCCATACATGCTGATGTAGAACCAGAAAAGCCAAATGGGAGCTTCTTGGTTAATGCAAATGCTAATGTAAGAGCTTTAAATAGAACCATGAACTGGACTCTACCAACGCATGAAGGAACTACCCTAAACGGTTTAATATTAGAGCAATTGGAAACAATACCGACTACTGGTACCACATTGACTGTTGGTGACTACAATTTAGAAATCATACAAACCAGCGAAAATTTAATAAATAAAGTGCGCGTAAAAACACTTCGCCAAGAAAAAATAACTGCTGTCGTTTAATTATTCAACTTTAAGGCTTCTAAAGCGCCTTTGAGATAATCTACCCCAATCAGTTCAAGTCCTGCGATAGGTTTTTTGGGTAAATTGCCACGAGGAATGATTGCTCTATTAAAACCACGTTTCGCTGCCTCAAATAATCGTTCTTCACCATAAGCAACCGGACGAATCTCTCCAGCTAATCCAGTTTCGCCAAATACAACAGTATCATTAGGAATGGGTTGACTCAGAAGACTGGAAACCACAGAAAGAATTGCTGCTAAATCAGCCGATGTTTCCGAAATTCTTACACCGCCCACCACATTGATAAATACATCACAATCATGTGTTGAAATACCAGCATGTCGACTGAGTGTAGCCAATAACATTGACAAACGATTATGATCTAACCCAACAGCTAATCGCCTTGAGCCAGCTGCTCCAGATTGATCTAAAAGCGCTTGAACTTCAATTAATAATGGCCTACTGCCCTCCCTAGCAACTGTAACAACACTACCTGACACTGAATCCGTATGCCGAGAAAGGAAAATCGCAGAAGGATTCTTTACCTCAGTCATGCCTTCCGACGTCATAGCAAATATTCCAAGTTCATTTGCGGCACCAAATCGATTTTTTATTGTCCGTAAAATCCGAAAACGACTATTATTCTCACTCTCAAAATATAAAACTGTATCTACCATATGCTCAAGTATTCTTGGTCCAGCAATATTACCTTCTTTGGTAACATGCCCTACCAGAAGAACTGTGGTATCAGTGGTTTTAGCTAATCTGACTAACTGAGCAGCTGACTCCTTTAATTGACCAACTGAACCTGGAGCGGATGCTAAGGACTCGCTATAAATGGTTTGAATAGAATCAATAATAACGCATTGAATATCCTCTGATATAACAGCCTGTATAAGCTGCTCAACAGACGTTTCAGCTAGAACAGAAAGAGATCCAGGGTCAATTCCCAATCTCTTTGCTCTCATGGCAATCTGCTGCAATGACTCTTCACCCGTCACATATAAAACTGATTGATCTGAAGAATAACCACCAGCAGTTTGCAACAACAATGTTGATTTACCTATACCAGGTTCGCCACCAATAAGTACTACAGAGCCTGAAACTAAACCACCGCCTAAAACTCGATCAAGCTCCAAAATACTTGTGGAGAATCGGTTTGCATCAACATAAGGTACTTCACTTAACTTCTTACCCTTAATATCGCCAGCATAACCACTTCGTTGCAACTCAACTGAACTTGCAGCCTCTAAAGTATTCCAGGAATTACAACTTGCGCATTGGCCTTGCCATTTAAGGCTAGAGCTCCTGCATTCTGAGCATATATATAAAGGATTGCTTTTACTCATAATTTTTAGATTATCAATTTAATTTATATATATTCGTTTGACTCTGTTGCTCAAACCGCACATAAGCTCATAGGGAATCATTTGAGCAAGCGATGCGATTTCTTCAATTGGTAATGATTCGCCCCAAAGCAACGCAGGATCGCCAATCTTTATCAAAGGTATATCTGTAATGTCTACAGTAATCATATCCATGGAGACCCTGCCAATTAATTTTGCTCGATACTTGTTTATTAAAACAGGTGTTCCCTGTGGCAATTGCCTAGGGTACCCATCGCCATAACCAACAGCAACAACTGCAACATTAGTATCCTCCTTTGCTTGCCAAGTCGACCCATAGCCAACAAAAGCATCTTTCTTAATGGTTTTAATAGCTATTACACAAGACTCAAAAGTCATTGCAGGAATAAGATTCAAGTCTTTAGATATTTTTTCTGGGAAAGGGCTTACACCAAAAAGTGCAAGTCCTGGCCGCAACCAATTTTTCCCACTAAAATTAAGCGTTGGGCTACGATTAAAACTTGTACGCCAAGAAAGAATTGCAGCGGAATTAGCGAAACTGATATCACCATTAAACATTCCAATTGTCTCGCCAAATACTTTAACTTGCTTTGCTGTTATGGAATTATCTATTTTTTCAGCGGATGCTAAATGAGTTATTACCTTGATTGGTTTAGCGACCACTTCAGAAGAATCTAAAAAATTTATGCAGTCTTGAAATTGCTGCGGATGAACTCCTAAACGACCCATACCAGTATCAATCTTAAGCCATATATGTAATTTATTTTCTGCGCTTAAATTTTTAATAAGATCAAGATGGTTTAAATCATGCACAACGATTTCTAATTCTAATTTAGCTGCACATTCGATCTCTTCAGTGGACGAGCAGCCTTCAAGAATAACGATCCTTTGATCAATACCTAGGGCTCGAAGATATTTACCTTCAGAGATTCGAGCAACTCCTAACGCATCTGCTTGCTTTAAAATTTGCGCGACTTGGGCAAGCCCATGACCATAAGCATTCGCCTTGACAACAGCCATAAAATTACAATCGGAATAAGCATCACGAAGACGGTCAAAGTTTTGGCTTATTGCAGCAGTATTAATTCTGGCAACAGGAAATTCTGTCACACATAACCCCTGTCAGGGGCTATTTGTATCTCAGGACTGTAATTTTCAAATCTAGAGAATTGACCTCGGAAAGTAAGTAAGAAATCACCTATTTCCCCATTCCGATGTTTAGCTACTATGACATCTGCCTGCCCTTTTTTTGGGGATTCAGAGTTATAAACTTCATCTCTATAAATAAAAAGAATTAAATCAGCATCCTGTTCGATTGCGCCAGATTCACGAAGATCTGACATTTGAGGTCGCCCCCCTGGCCTCTGCTCAACGCTTCGATTCAATTGAGAAAGTGCGATAACAGGAATTTCTAGTTCTCTAGCAAGCGCCTTAAGAGAGCGAGAGATATTAGAAATCTCTGTGGTTCGATTCTCAGAGGTTCCAACATCCTGCATAAGCTGCAAATAATCTACGATTACTAAACTTATATCGTGTCTTCGTTTTAATCTTCTAGCTCGAGCACGCATGTCTCCTGTGCTAAGAGCTGGAGTATCATCTATAAAAATCGGGGCCTGGGCCATAGACTGAATAGCGCTATTAATTCGGGGCCAATCGGAATCAGAGAATTTCCCATTCCTTAAGTGACCCTGGCGAACTTCTCCCAAAGAAGACACAAACCTCAAGGCAAGCTGCTCGGTTGACATCTCCATACTAAAAATAGCAACTGGTTTTGGCTCTTTTATGTCAAAAGCAGCGCTTTCAGCAATATTCAAAGCAAGGGTTGTTTTGCCCATCGATGGTCGGCCAGCAATGATTATAAGATCGCCTTTTTGTAAGCCCTGTGTGATCTCATCAAATTTTTTAAATCCTGTAGTCAGACCGGTAACGGATAACCCTTCTTGATGCCTTTTATCGAGCATATCAACCATCGGTGAACACAAATCCTTTAATGGGATAAAGTCTCGTTGGCTATTTGAGCCCTTTTCAGCAATATCAAAAACATATCTTTCTGCTAGCTCGACCAATTCCTTTGCCGGTCGACCTTCTGGTTGATAAGCATTTGCAGCAATATTATTTCCAACAGCAATAAGATCTCGAAGCAAAGCACGCTCGCGGACGATCTCAGCGTAAGATAAAATATTAGCCGCGCTAGGAGTGTCTTTCACTAAAGCGCCTAAGTAGCTAAGCCCTCCAGCATCAACTAATTTACCTCGGCTATCAAGATATTCAGAAAGAGTAACTGCGTCTCTTGGGTTATCATCCTCGGCAAGTTGAACGATGGCAGAAAAAATTAATTGATGATCAGGACGATAAAAATCGGACTCTGAAACTTTTCCAGCGATTCGTTCCCAAGAATTATTATCAAGCATTAGCCCGCCAAGCAAAGCTTGCTCAGCTTCTATAGAGGCAGGACGAACGACAGCCTGATCAGTCAGCGAAATTGATTCTTCTGAGTTTCTGACCGATTGAACCATAAACCTTTTACCTAAACTTATTCTTCTGAGTCTGCAACTGAATCAATATTTTGACTATCATCCCCAATCACATCGACTAAAATTTTAACGTTAACGCTTGAGTGTAAATGCAACTCAATTGAATGTTGCCCAACTATTCGTAACGGACCATCTGGTAGGCGAACCTCACTGCGTTGGATGTCTACCCCAGCCAAGGAGCATGCTTCTGCTATATCAACTGTTCCAATTGAACCAAATAATTTACCCTCTGCGCCAACTTTTGCAGCAATAGAAACATGAAGTGCCTCAAGTTGATTTGCACGCTTCTGAGCAGACGTTAATTCACTAGCCTCTCTGGCTTCTAATTCAACTCTCCTGGCTTCAAAGAGCGCGATATTTTCTTCATTTGCAATCGCAGCCTTACCCTTTGGTATTAAAAAATTTCTACCAAAACCAGGTTTAACATTTACCTTATCTCCAAGGTCTCCAAGATTTTCAACTTTTTCTAACAATATAACCTGCACAGCAAACTCCTACAGCTAATCAAAAATTAGTTTATTATTTATTACTACAACACAATTATCTTGGAAATCAAAATTTATAGTCCTGCCTTCGTAATCCATACCAATTATCTATAAATCCTACGATTGATAAGGTTATAGTTATTAGCAAAAACATACTT
The DNA here is from genome assembly GCA_036155675.1 of Pseudomonadota bacterium. Lineage (GTDB taxonomy): Bacteria > Pseudomonadota > Gammaproteobacteria > Steroidobacterales. Next base: position 17,294 of record JAYZVL010000068.1, read on the forward strand.
GGAAGTATTAAGGCCAAAGCAATTAAGCCCAACCACCATAAGCTGGGCCAAGATTTTAACTTGCTCCACCAAATCAAGACTGCAACGCCTTGAAACATAAATGCCGTTCCAAACAAAAGCAAAGCACCACTTGTAGGCATAGAGAAAATACTAGCTAAAGCTACAAATACCGCTAAGCTACCAATAAAATAACCCAAGCGAAGCTCAGAGAATGGTTCTACTTCCGGGTGAGCAGCTATAATACTAGCCAAACGACTTCCAAGTAAAAGACTAAATAATGTACCTATTAACATCCCTGTTATTAGTGCCGAGCTAGCGATCGCAGCTTGTGCATTAATATCTATATCAATATTTAGACCTTGAACAGCTAAATCTGAATAAATGCTCTCTAAGATTGGCTGCCAGAAAGATTGTGGATCCCCAAGCAATATCTGAAAAATTAATAAAACAGAAAGCGCTAAAACAACACAACCCTGAATTGCCAGAGTCATTGACCTTGTTCTACCGACAAGGTTACCAAGAATTAATAGAATCCCCCAGCTAATGATTGCCAATCCAAGTATGGAGCTAATTTCTACACCAATAAAAGTAGCCGTTACCGCTAATAACCCTAAAGCTAAAAAACTCTCTATCAAAGCTTGTCTAAAACCAAATAATTGGCCTGTCATAGCGGGGATACAATTACCAACTATCCCCAAAAAAGGTAATGGGAAAAGAGCGGCCATTAGAATTATTCTCCGAACCTTCGAAGAAGCAATCCAATGTGCAAAAAAAGACAAAAACCTTGGCTATTTAAGCTTAGCGATTATCGGAATAAGGCAATAAAGCAAGAAACCTAGCGCGCTTTATTGCAGTAGTAAGCTGACGTTGATAATAAGCTTTAGTTCCAGTGATTCTACTAGGGACGATTTTTCCGGTTTCAGTTATATAGTTACGCAAAGTATCTATATCTTTGTAATCGATCTCCTTAACCCCTTCAGCAGTGAAACGGCAGTATCGGCGGCGTCTGAAAAATCTACTCATTTTATTTAAATCCTTAAAATATTTCTAACTAGCAACTGTGTCATTATCTAATTCGTCTGAAGAAGTAGCATCAGCATGATCAACTGAATCAGAAGCAGTTAAAGCTAGATCATTATCATCTTTGATTGCACCTTCGGATTGAAGGCTTGATGACTCTGATGCTGTTTCATTCGCTTCGCTTGAGTGTGATTCAGTTTCTTTCGCTTCGCTCGAGTTTGATTCATCTGAATCATCAGGTTTTGCTAAAGGTGAAGGATCTGTAATTGATTCATCGCGCTTTATAACTAAATGCCTTAAAACGGCATCATTAAATTTAAAAGCATTCAAAAGTTCTTCTAATGCCGCTTTATTACACTCAATATTGATAAGATAATAGTGAGCCTTGTGCACTTTATTTATGGTATGAGTAAGCTGCCTTCTTCCCCAGTCTTCAGAACGATGAATATTACCACCGCTTGAAGTAACAATAGCTTCATAACGCTCTACCATTGCTGGTACTTGCTCACTCTGATCAGGATGAATCAGAAATACAACTTCGTAGTGTCTCATTGTTGCTCCTCGTGGATTAAAAAGCCGCCCATGTATTAAGGTGCTAAGGTGCGGCAAGGAGTCCCTTATATAAAAGGGCTGGCGATCTTAACTAACCTAATGCATCAGTGCAAGGATGAAAAATTAATTTATCTCTGTCTTAAAGCCTCGTAAAGGCAAATACCTGCAGCCACAGACACATTGAGACTCTCGACTCTGCCCATCATAGGAATTTTTACAAGCAGATCGCAGTTTTCTTTAGTCAAGCGCCTAAGACCTTTGCCCTCCGCGCCAATCAACAAAGCAAGAGGTCCTTTCAGACTGGACTCAAAAATTTCAACAGTTCCTTTTTCATCTAACCCAATAATATTGAAATTTAAACGCTGAATAGACTTTAAGAACCGAGCCAAATTTGCAACCCGGGCAATACTTTGGGTTTCTAAAGCACCTGAAGCCACCTTACTAACCAATGGAGTAATACTAGCTCCTCGACTGCGCGAGCTAACAACTAAATCAACGCCAGCGGCTTCAGCGGTTCGCAAACATGCGCCATAATTACGTGGGTCCTCAATGCCATCAAGAACCAAAATGATTGGATCGGTTATATTTTGAAGAAACTCCAAAGCAGTTTTTTGATCCATTTCATCAACGGCATTAAGAACAGCTGCAGCACCTTGATGATTTCTACTGCCAGTCAAAGATATCATCTCTTCAGCCTCGATATATTCTACAGCCAATGAATGATGACGTAACTCATCCTCAAGCCTTTTTAGGCGTTTATGACCTAATTCATGCAGAAGGTATATCCGAATCAAATTTGCTTGATTATTCTGCAGTGCTTTTACAACAGTATTGATTCCAAAAATAATTCGTTCTTTCATTTTTGCTCTTTGAATATTAAATTATTCTTCATCAGGCTAAATTGCATATTTTTTTAAAATCTTATTAATTCAAGCCTATTCTGATGCTAATAGTCAGTCTCTACTGTAAAATTCAACCAACTGAAGGTCTATCCTAGCTTCTTCAACATCAACGTCTTTTATTTTAACTCTTAATGCATCACCAAGACTAAAACTCTTACCAGTATTTTCCCCGCTTAATCGCAAACCACCAGACTCTATACTAAAATAATCTTTTCCAAGATTAGTTACATGAATTAAACCTTCCGCATAAAAATCATCAAGCATCACAAATAGACCAAAACTCATTACGCCAGTAATAACTCCTTCAAACTCTCCGTTCACATGGTCTTTGAGAAAAAGGCACTTATAACGTGATTCGACATAGCGACCTGCACTCTCTGCTTCACGTTCTAATATGGAACAATTTTTTCCAATTTGCTCTAAATCTGAAGGTTTATAAAAAAATTTAGAAGGTTTTTCACTTTCAAGAATATGAATAATACCTCTATGGACCAAAAGGTCAGGGTAGCGACGTATCGGAGAGGTGAAATGACAATAAGCATCTAGGGCAAGACCAAAATGCCCTTCATTTCTTGGCTGATAGACTGCCTTAGATAAGGATCTCAATATCGACATTGCCATAATCGTAAAATTTGGCTGCTTTCGCATCTTAAGCAAAATGTTATTTAATGCTTGAGGCTGACTTCGAACCTCTGCTGAAACCTTGAAACCTATTCCTTGAAGAAATAATCTCAGCTCTTCAAAACGCTCTAGTTCTAGTTGAGGATGAGCACGAAATAAAGTTGGTATTTTATGCTGACTTAGAAACTTAGCTGCCTCAACATTGGCTAAGATCATGCATTCCTCAATCAAGCGATGAGCATCATTTCTTTGATGAGGTGCAATATTCTTTACAGCTTTAAGATTCTCAGTCAAAGCAATTCGAACCTCAGGGATCTCAAGGTTAAGAGCGCCTCTCTGATCCCTTGATTCAGCAAGCGCATTATATAATTTACCTAACTCTTGCAGGTGAGGTAGTACTCTCGCAAGCTTCTTTTGAGCGTCATAATCCTGCTGAAAAACTGCTGCATCAACCTCTTTATAAGTAAGTCTGGCATGCGACTTCATAACTGCGCGATAAAATTTCGAACGAATGGCCTTTCCTGCCAATGAAACCTCAATTTCACATGCTAAACATAAACGATCAACATCAGGGTTCAGTGAACACAAACCATTCGATAATTTCTCCGGCAACATTGGGAGCACAAAATCAGGAAAATAAACAGAAGTCCCGCGCTTGCTAGCTTCTTTATCAAGAGCATCGTCTATATTGATATAGTGAGATACATCGGCAATTGCAACAATTAATCTCCAGCCATTCTCTAATGGCTCAGCATAAACTGCATCATCAAAATCTCGAGCATCAGCCCCGTCGATCGTTACTAAAGGGGTGCCTCTCAAATCAATTCTATTTTTTCCATCCTTTGAATTAATTTTTTCGCCAAAAGCATTGGCGAGGTTAAGCGTTTTTTTTGGCCATGAATCGCGTAATTGAAAATTCTCAATTGCAAGTTTAGTAAGAATGCCTGAATCTTCCATAGATCCAAGCAAAGCAATTACTTTCCCATGTGCTTGACGACGTTTAGTAGGATAACTAAGGATATCAACCTTAACTATTTGTCCGTCAATCGCTCCTCCGACATCCTTCAATGCAACAAGATAACGTTGTTTAGAACCCCCATTTTCTATCACATAATTTAAGCCACGTTCGCTAAAGAAACGTCCAACTGCAGTAGTCTTAACACGATCAAGAATTTCAACTAACTCTCCTTTGGGGCGTCCCTTATTATCAACACCGGATAAATTAACACTAATACGATCTCCATCCATAAGCTGTTTCATCGTGTGAGGAGCAAGAAAAATATCTTCTTTGCTGTCGTCTTGCAGTAAGAATCCAAAGCCATCTCTGTGTGCTGAAACCTTCCCAACAATTCTATCTGTGATCTTCTGAACAGAATACTCTTGAGCGCGATTCTGAGTAATCAGTCCACGTAATAACATTTTTTTGAGTCTATTTTTTAATCGCTGTTTAAGCTTCTGGTCATTAATGCCAAAAAAATCAGCAAGAAAAGCAAAGCTAACTGGTGTTGCTTTTGCATTTACAGCATCAGCTATCTTCTTAACAGAAGGTATTAGATGCTTGTAAGTCCTCGGCGCAGACCTAACGCGAGTCTTTTTAGACCGACGTGGGCGCTTAGCTAATGATTTTTTTTTCGTTTTACGTGACGGCACAAATGCGCCTCAAAAATAAATTCAATCACAACAATAGCCTAAGCATAACGCGTTGACAGCTATATAGCTTGATTGTAGATTCTCAAATTATTCGTAGAATTAGACTCCGCGCATGCCCAGGTGGCGGAATTGGTAGACGCGCTGGCTTCAGGTGCCAGTGGGGGAAACCCCGTGGAGGTTCAAGTCCTCTCCTGGGCACCAAAAATTTTTAATTAGAGATGCGAGTTTCAATTGCGGCCAACATTTTTCGCGCTAGAGTAGAGCGTCGGAACTGATTTTGCACAGAAGATTGTCCATTCTTACCCATGGAGCGACAAAGATCAGTCTCCTTATACAATTCAAGTAACTTTTCAACCAAATCTTCTGAATCTTCAGGTTTGATAGCAATTCCTGCTTTCGCCTGATCAACAACAATATCTTTGCTCTCCCCGCGTATCCCAAGAATGATGGGTTTACCAAGCTCCATGGCTTCAAAAATTTTAGAAGGGATAACAGTTTCAAAAAGCGGTGAATTTTTCAACAGAACTAAAGAGACATCAAGGGCATTAAGAACATCCAAAGCTTCTTGTCGCGGCTGGGCGTCTATTATCGAAACATTAGTTAAGCCACTCTCAACAGCATAAGAAATAATCTCTGCTCTTTCTGCTCCAGGACCCATCAAAATAAAGTGAAAACGTTTATCGTTTCTTAATAATTCTGCGGACTCAAGCACAGTCTTGGCGCCATGCGCCATGCCCAATGTGCCAATATAACCAGATGCAAAAGCATCGGTCGGGATGCCCCAACGAGATTTGATTTCTTTGGGTAAGGTAATTGGTTTATAACTTCCTGGCTCAATACCGTTAGTCACTACGACAATTTTCTTTGGGTCAATCCCTCGTTTCTTTAACACATTCGAAAATGCATTTGTTACTGGAATAATAAGATCTGCCTGCCTGTAGAGATAATTTGAGAAGATCTCCAGCTTCCTTAAGGCCCAACTTTCTTTCATTGCGCCTACGGCAACAATAGACTCAGGCCAAAAATCACGGAGCTCAAATACAAAAAAGGTTCTCTTTACTTTAGCTACTAGCCATGCTGCAACTGCAGAAAAAAACTGCGGGGAGGTTCCTATTACAACATCATGGCGTGGTAAAAATAATCCAGCAATAGTTGAACTAATCATAAAGCTAAGATAGTCAAGGGTTCGCTTAAAGACCCCTTCATTTCTAGAGATATAGCTCCATACTCTTATGACGCTAATGCCATCTATAGTTTCTCTTTGATAAAAACTATTGCTGTATCCATCGAATACTCGGCCTACTGGAAAATTAGGCACACACGTAATAACCGTAACTTCATGCCCATCCTTGACCCATAACGCAACATGTTCAAAAGTACGTATTGCAGGCGCATTCGATTCGGGAGGGAAATTATCTGAAAAAAATAAAATTTTCATAATTAGCTTTTTTATTTCTCTTGCTGAAGTATCTCGCCATGCTCACGAGTAGAATTAAATTTAACCTTAGGAAATCTTTCTTGAGTAATCTCTAATTTATATTTACTGGATGCTAAATACACAGGGTTACCATCAACATCCTCAGCAATAGATGAAGACTCGCGCTTTAGAAATTCTTTCTTAATCTCAGCATCGGGAAAAATCAACCACCTTGCAGAGTAAATATCTGCTTTTTCATAAACTGCTTCTACGTTGTACTCGCCCTCTAAACGATGAGCGACAATATCAAATTGCAACTGCCCCACAGCTCCAAGCAATCGACGCCCTAGCTGGTTTGTAAACACCTGAACAGCACCTTCCTCTCCTAATTCTTTAAGACCTTTCTGCAGTTGCTTACTTTTCATTGGATCTATAGGTCGGGCTGTAACAAATAGCTCAGGGGCAAAATAAGGAATACCAGTAAAAGAAAGAGTTTCTCCTTCTGTTAAAGTATCACCAATCTGAAGTTGGCCGTGATTGTGAATGCCAATGATGTCGCCTGCTAATGCAGATTCACTCGATTGGCGAGCATTGGCCATAAAAGTCTGGGCATTGGCAATACGAATCTCTCGATCTAAACGTAAATGCTTAAGTCTCTTTCCGGGTTTATATTCTCCAGAGCAAACACGAAAAAAAGCAATCCTATCGCGGTGCTTAGGGTCCATGTTTGCCTGTATTTTGAATACAAAACCGGTTAATTGATTCTCATCTGGTGTAACAGTGCGCTCAAGCGCAACTCGCGGCTGCGGTTTTGGTGCCCAAGCAATTAAAGAATTGAGTATTTCTTGGACGCCGAAATTATTTATCCCGGAGCCAAAAAATACAGGTGTTTGGATGCCGCTCAAAAACATCTCTAAATCAAAAGATGAGCCTGCAGTTCGAATTAATTCAACTTCCTCGCGAAATGTATGCACTTCATCTGGAAACATTATCTCTAACTTAGGGTTTTCTGAACCTTCTAAAATTTCTTTATCTACTTCCTGCTTTGATTGCCCACCCTTGAATCGGACCAATCGATTCGAAAGCAAATCAAACACTCCTCTGAAAGATTTACCCATACCAATTGGCCAACTAACGGGGGCGCAATCGATTTTTAGTGTCTGCTCAATTTCTTCGAGTATATCTAAAGGCCCCCTAACCTCTCGATCAAACTTGTTAACAAAAGTAATTATTGGTGTATCCCTTAAGCGGCAGACCTCCAATAATTTAATAGTTTGCGCCTCAACTCCCTTTGCTGCATCTATAACCATTACAGCAGCATCAACTGCTGTTAGAACTCGATATGTATCCTCAGAAAAATCCTCATGCCCAGGCGTGTCAAGTAAATTAATCGTATGGCCAGAATAGACAAATTGCATAACTGAACTGCTTACAGATATGCCACGTTGCTTCTCAATCTCCAACCAATCTGATTTAGCGTGTCGCGCGGCTCCGCGAGCTCTTATTGCACCAGCCTCTTGTATAGCGCCCCCATACAATAAAAGTTTCTCAGTAAGAGTAGTTTTTCCTGCATCAGGATGAGAAATAATAGCGAAGGTTCGCCTTTTCTCTACTTCCATGCCAAGGTTTTGATTTTTAGTAGAATCTGACATTATTTTTTAAGTTTTTATGTTATGCCTGAGGACTGACACGATAAAGCAATCATGATGGGCCTTAGCGCTGATCAAGGCGCCCCTCCCGCACACGCTCGGTTAGCGCTGAACTAAAACTCTTTTAATCCAACCGCCGCCGCTGCCGCTTTCCACGTTGATAAAACCATTTTGGTCTTCGCCCATGTATATCATCTCTTGGTTTTTAGCCAAGGTAGTCACTACAGAGCTATTTTGGTCAGGTTGTTTGTATATCTTCACGTTGGAAATTTTGGGACGCAGCACATCGCCAACGTTAAATACTTGGCCTGCTGCTGTGGATCCACCTGCGGAAACCTCCTCGGTTAGGCTTCCTACGTTTCTTTGCAGACTGGGAGTGTTTCTTACTGAACGTACGATACCGTTGTAGTTATCCGTCAGGCTGGCCGCGATAACTTTACCCTCGGAAGTTTTATCGTATCCTCCCAAACCCACTCCTACATCTGAAAGGCCGACCAGGACTCCCAAGTTTAGGTCTGCCTTCTTAGAACTGCCTTCTGCGGCAGCGACCTGAACGCCGGATCGGGCATCCACCAAAAGCATGCTAGTTTGTGCTTCCTTGAATTTTAGTCCGCCGATGAGCCCCCCAAGTGTCCCTCCCAAGCGTGCCCCTAGCGCCCCTCCGATACCACCTGCATCCTTATCAGAGAAGACAACAGCCGGGGTTAGTAAAAAGTCAGCGGCAACCATTTGACCGCCACCAATATTGGAACCTTCACGCAAAGCACCTGATTGCGCTAGCGATCGTTCTTGTTGCATGTTGCGCATGCCCAAGCCCCGCTCCACTACGATGAAACAATTGGATTGCTGAATCAGCAAGCGAATCAGGCTTGTGGGAGACTGCAATTTATAGCGCGACAGTGCCGATATAACATAGCTTTGGGGTTCCTGGACGGCTAAAGCGGCCATGGGCTGAGGACAAGCTTCAAGGCCCGCTGTAGTTTCCTGAGCGCCTGACGGTCCGGCAGAACCGGAAACGACACTGCCGCCCTCGCCCTGTGTCATTTCAGTGAGTCCATCAGCTATCGATACGTTAGCTAATAAAGCAAGCAAAGTAATTTTTAAAATTCTCATGGACTGGATATTAGCACGGACGTTAAGAAAAATTATTTCTAAATTAGGTGCGACGCTTAAATAATGAGGCTGTAAAAAAAATTCCCCCTCCAAGGATCACTGTTAAAAGTGCGAGTGTCGACTCCAATGGACGCCCTTGAAATGCCCAATACATAGTCCATACACTGACCAAAATAAAAAATATTGGGGGCAAAGGATACGCCCAAATCTTAAATGGCCGAGAAAGTTCTGGCTGCTTAACGCGAAGAATAATTACACATGAAACAGCCAAAGCAGACATCAGCGCCAATGTAAAACCAGCGTATGACAGAATCTGATCAACGGTACCTGAAACAACAATCACTGATGCCATTCCTCCTTGAAGCAAGAGAGAATTGCCTGGCACACCATTTTTGTTAGTATTCGAAAGAATGCTGAATGTGTTTATATCCTGACCCATTGCATAATAAACTCTTGGACCTGCGATAGTCATTGCAGAAGCAGATGCTAACAATGAAACAACCAGAACGGCAGTAACAAAAGCAGCACCCCAAGAACCAAATAATTCGAGAGAAGCCACAAGACCAACTTCAACTTTTCCTGCAAGTGCGTCTACATTCGCACCATAAAAATAAACGGAATTAAGCAACAAATATAAAATTGTTACTATCGCAGTACCAAAAAGCAAAGCTCTGGGTAAAGTTTTTTGAGGTTCAACAATCTCACTAGCAACATAAGCTGCTGCATTCCAACCTGAGTAACAAAACATCACAAAGATTAAACTAGTAGCAAGAGCACTAAATATATCGATTGTTTCCATCTGTTCATAAGATCTAGACACATAAGTAAAGTTATCTATATTGCCCTTACCAATTGTAATTGCAGCAATAATTATGGCTACAATTCCACCAACTTTTAGTAAGGTCATTAAATCGTTAAATCCAATTGCGCTTTTCCTTTCTCGCAGATGAACAAAAACTAATATCCAAATCAAAAATACGGAAAATAAATCTGCATAAGATAAGCCACCAAAGAAAAATAAATCACTTTCGAGACTAGGAAACCAAGCAGCTAAGTAATAAGTAAGCCCTTTCACTGCAGCAGCAATCGGGGCAGAAAAACCCGCGATAAGCGAAACAAATGCACTCATGAAACCAAAAGCACGGCCATAAGATTCTCGTAAATAAACATATTCTGCACCTGCGGCGGGCATTGCTGCTCCTAGTTCTGCAAAGCAGAGGGCGCCACAATAAGCAAGAATTCCGCCTAACAACCAAAGCCCTAAAATTAATATAGGATTTCCAAGATCAGCAGACTGAAAACCAGTGGTTGTAAAAACCCCAGCGCCGATAACATTAGCTACAACGAGAGCAATCGCTGAACGAAAACGGATATGTCGAATTAAAACACCGCTTTCCTGAATCATAATCTTCCTCATGTACCTATTATAAAAAATTAACTGGATTCAGCTAAACGGGTCAAAGTTGTTGAATATTCATTTAGCTTAGATTTTGCTTTTTTAATTTGTTTTTCATTGAGGCTCTTGATCAAGCTTGTCGTCATCTGAAGCATGATTCCAGCATTTACATCAATACGCCGCTGATATTCTTTAGAATATAAATTGCTTGGATTGACTAAAAGCTGCTTTAATCGAAGCTCGTATTCCTTTTGCATTGGGCGCTCATCAATTAAAGCAAAAAGGTTTTCCTGCCAAACAGCTTGATAAGCAATCCAATCTTCGCTGGTATCTGCCATCTTATTAAGTGAATCTTGTATGATTATCTCCTGGCTTTGATCGAGTCTACCTATAAATCTTTCTATAGTCTTAAAGGTCATTCGATTAGATTTTTCGACCCTTTCTTCCGCTGTTTCGCCAGAATAGATATTATAAGTTTTATTTCTAAAATTTTTAAGACTTTCGAACAATTCCAGCTTTTGAGAAGGATCTAATTGGGATAATAAATTCACTAGCAATGGAACAGCACTGGTAATCAAATTATCAATTTCATTAGTTACACGGCCTGAAATTTTTTGAATTGATTGCAAGGGTAGTTTTTTTGACTCCAGAAGCTGTGAAGTTTTTTTCGCTTCATAAGCAAGTATGGGTATTTGTTCTTTTCGCGCTAGATCAAGATAAGCCCTAAGATCTCCCTTAAATTGCTGCTTCTGCCCATCAGTCAAATTAACAAATTGATCCACACGCCAAATAATTAAACGATCTAATTGATTGTAAAGAAATTTTGTGGTGCAACTAGAAAGAACAATAAAAACTAGTGTTAAAAGGAAAAATTTATAAGCTTTCATGCGCTCATAATACAATTAATTTAGATTCCTTAATTGAAAGGGTGATTTCGAATAATGGTTTGTTCTCGATCTGGACCAGTAGAAACTAAATCCAATGGCACGTCGAGAATCTCCTGCAGTCTTTCTAAATAATTGCGAGCTGCTTCAGGTAATGAATGGTAATCAGTGATTCCAACTGTTGGCTCATCCCAACCAGGTAACTCTTCATAGACTGGCTGAACATTTACGTAATCATCTGCCGATAATGGGGGGTGTTGCAATACCTTTCCATCTAATTTGTAGCCAGTGCATATTTTAATGGTTTCAAGCCCATCAAGCACATCCAACTTAGTAACGCATAAACAAGTAATTCCACTCGTGAGAATTGCGCGACCTACGACAATGGTATCAAACCAGCCACAACGACGAGCTCTACCAGTGGTGGAACCAAACTCAACTCCAACCTCAGCCAGATGTTTTCCTATTGAATCATTAAGCTCGGTTGGGAATGGCCCTGAACCAACTCTTGTTGTATAGGCTTTAACAATACCTAAAACTGCACCAAAATCAGTAGGGCCAAGACCAGCTCCAGTAGCAGCGGCTCCCGCTGTAGTATTAGAGGATGTAACAAAAGGATAAGTACCATGATCAATATCAAGCAAGGTCCCTTGCGCCCCCTCAAATAACAAATTCTTGCCTTGAGCGTTCATCTCATTCAAATAAGCTGGTGTATCTATAATTAGTGGGGTAATGCGTTCGGATAATTTCAACCAATGATCAACTTCTTCATCGACATTAATCGCGGGTTTTTTATGATAATTTTCTAAAATAAAATTGTGGAAACTGATTGCAGTATGCATTTTTGCATAAAATTTATTTTTATCTAACAGATCAGACATGCGTAGCCCTCTACGGGCAACCTTGTCTTCATAGGCTGGTCCAATTCCGCGACCAGTTGTTCCAATCTTTACATTAGTCGATTCACGAGCTAAATCAATTGCAATATGACTGGAAAGAATTAATGGGGAAGCTGAGCTAATCTTAAGTCGGCCTTCAACATTGACTCCATTTGCTATAAGTCCTTCAATTTCCTTTACTAAAGAAGGTAAATGAACAACTACGCCATTACCAATAACGCACTCAACACCATTACGCAGCACACCGGAAGGGATCAGATGTAATACAGTTTTTTCGCCGTCAATAATAAGCGTGTGCCCTGCATTATGGCCACCTTGAAACCTAACCACACCAGCAACGTGCTCGGTTAAAAGGTCAACAATCTTACCTTTACCCTCATCACCCCACTGAGTGCCAACTATAATTACGTTCTTTGCCACAACGTTTTTATCTTTCCTGTTTTAATTCTTAGGCTAACCACGCACTAAAGCTAATAATAACAATCCCGCGCACATGCTCAATATTCCAAAAAATCGGAGTTGATTTTCAGGCATCTTAGCCAACATGAATACTGTTTCTCGCCAATTGCGAGGGCTAATGAATGGCAGTAAACCCTCAAGAATCAAGTAAAGCGCAAAAGCTGCAAGCAAATCGCTCCAGATCATTTCCCAGTTACTCGAAAATTCAGACTAAAGCCAGTTATTCGTTCAGCCGATTATTTGCTTTCTGATTGATTGAGATACCTTAAAAAGTCACTGTCGGGACCAAGAACCAAAACATCACTAGCAGTGCCAAGCGAATTTCTATAAGCCTCAATACTGCGATAGAAGGAATAAAATTCAGGATCCTCATTATAAGCATTAGCATAGATATTAGCTGCAGAAGCATCACCATCCCCTCGCAACTTCTCAGAATCTCGATAAGCTTCGGCGAGAATTACGGTTCTCTCGCGATCAGCTTCAGCTCGAATTCTTTCAGCATTCTCCGCACCTTCGGCCCTCAATTCAGCAGCAACTCGAGATCTTTCCTCGCGCATTCGACGAAAAACGGATTCACTTACATCAGCAGAAAATTCAATACGTTTAACTCGAACATCAACAACTTCTAAGCCAAGTCGCGCGGCATTTGATCTAACCTTTGTCAGCATATCCGCCATAATTTCTCGGCGTTCAGCAGAAACTACCTCTAGAACAGTTCGTTTAGCAAATTCTTGACGAATACCATCTTGAACAATCTGTAGCAAACGTTGGGCAGCTACTGAGGAAAGGCCCCCGCTGGATCGATAATATTCACCAACATCGTTAATTTTCCACTTAACGAAGAAATCAACAAGAAGATTTTTCTTCTCTTTAGTTAAAAAAGGCTGTTGAGGATTGTTAATTGTCAAAAGCCGTTTCGGATATTTCGACACACTGTTAATGAAAGGAAATTTAAAATGAAGGCCAGCATCATAATCATCCCGAACAATCTCGCCAAAACGAAATTTGATGGCAAGCTCACGCTCGCCTACAGTGAAAACACTACCTGAAATCAAAACGAAAAGAGCGCCAAGTAAAATAATTGAACTAGTATTTTTCATCAGCGTGCTCCCCTTTCGCGCGAAGCATTTCTTTCCTGTGATCTACCCATGGAACCTTGCCCCCCTTGAGTCAAAGAAGCTGAATTTGATGTATTTTGATTCTGTCTATTGGCGCTCTGCTCCATCAATTTATCAACGGGTAAATACAAAAGATTCCCGCTGCCTTCAGCATCTAGAAGCACTTTACTTGAATTACCATATACATCTTCAATTGCATCAATATATAAACGCTCTCGAGTAACTCTAGGCGCCTTAGAGTACTCAGTAAGCAACGCAGTAAAACGAGCGGCCTCTCCCTCTGCATCGGCAGTCACCCTTTGCCGATAAGCATCAGCATCTTGAAGTTGACGAACCGCAGCACCTCGAGCTTTAGGTAAAATATCGTTTGCGTAAGATTCTGCTTCAAACTTCAGTCGCTCTTTATCCTCCCGAGCCTTAATAGCATCCTGAACAGCTGCTTCAACCTGGCCGGGAAAATTAACATCTTGTAAAGTAACTTGAGTAACAATAATACCAGCGCTGTAATCATTCACCGCACTCTGAATCACTTCCTTTGTCTGAGCTGCAATTTGCTCACGACCTGCACCAAGAATGTAATCCATATCACTCTTACCAATAACTTCTCGAATTGCGCTTTCGCTTACGTCAGCTAAAGTCCCAACTGGATCTTCAACATCAAATAGATAAGGCAATGGATTGCCTCGATTGTATTGGACTACCATATCAACTAAGACAATATTTTCGTCAGAGGTCAGCATGCTAGTAGTCTGATTTAAGTAATCATCCACTGAAACATTAACAATATCGACTGATTCAAAAGGCCACGGCAATCGCCAACGAAGCCCTTCATCGGAAGTTCGAGTGTAAGCACCAAAGCGCTGAACAACTCCCTTTTCAGCAGCATCAACAATATAAAATCCGGTCGCTGCCCAACCAAGAAGAACAATCACCAATAAACCTAACACTGGTAATCCATTATCGCCGCTCTTTTGGCTTGATGAGCCTCCAGTGCCACCAAAGATACCGGCAAATTTCTTTTGCCAATCTCGGATTATCTTATCGAGATCAGGGGGAGAGTTCGGACCAGAATTACGGTCCCAAGGGTTTTTATTTCCGTTACCGGAATCATTCCACGCCATTTTCAAGTTCACCTTATATAAATCAATTTTTTGCCATCAAAGATGGAATTTCTTGTTGTTGCAAAAATTCTAGCCCATGATTGCGCTGAAGACGATTAAATCGATCTCGGCCAATTTCTACAGCTAGCTCCCAACCGCCTTCAGAGAGTTCCTTGTCAGTCATTACATGAGCAAATTCATATAATAACGCACGTAAGTGCCCTTCATCAGTTTTTAAACGAACAGTTCCACTAAGCCTTCCCTGCAAAATAAACTCCGCAATTGCCTGGCGAAGTAAGTCTAAACCATCTCCATTTTTTGAAGAAATCCAAACGCGCCAAGGTAAGCCGGTCTCAGCTCTATCTATTCGAGGAGCAACTTTTATTATATCAGCCTTATTGTAGACAAGGATAACTGGTAAATCATTTGCATTTATAGTAGCCAAGACTTGATCAACATCAGAAATTCGATCGAGATGAGCCGAATCAGCACAATCTACTACATGCAATAACAATCGAGCATCTCGAGTTTCTTCTAGAGTGGACTTAAATGATGCAATTAACTCATAAGGTAAATCCCTAACAAAACCAACCGTATCAACAAGAATAATATCGCAATTCTGAGGGAGTTTGAGTTTTCGTAAAGTTGGATCAAGGGTTGCAAATAATTGATCTTTAACAGTTACATTAGATCCGCATAATTTATTAAATAAAGTGGACTTGCCAGCATTGGTGTAGCCAACAAGAGACACTGTGGGAATTTCATATTTCTTGCGATGCTGCCGACCCCGTTGACGACGATGATTAACCTGATCAAGTCTTTTATTTAAGCGCTTGATTGCTTGATTTACCATACGTCGATCGCTTTCCAATTGGGTTTCACCTGGGCCTCTAAGTCCGATGCCGCCCTTTTGTCTTTCAAGGTGTGTCCAACCTCTGACTAACCTTGTGGAAAGATGCTGAAGTTGAGCCAACTCAACTTGTAATTTACCTTCAAAACTTCGAGCACGAAGTGCAAAAATATCTAAAATCAAACCAGTGCGATCGATCACCCTGCATTGTAAATTGGCTTCTAAATTTTTTTCCTGTCGTGGGCTTAAGGTATGATTTACCAATAAAACCTCTGCGTCCTTAGATTTAATTAAAGCTTGAATTTCATCAATCTTGCCTTGATTTAATAGGTGACTGGGGCTAAAAGACCTAATAACCACTTTAACTTCATCAACCAAAACTGCGCCGGCGGACTCTGAAAGGGCATTAAACTCTGCCCTCTGAGCTAAATCAATGGACTTACCTTTTCCTATATGAAGAACAATCGCTCGTTCGCCACCCTGATACCTTTCAAACAAAATGGCGGCTCCAGGAATTAATCAAGATAAATCGTTTCAATTGCGATTCAAAAGAAATAAGAAGGAATAGTTTTAATCCTCTTCCTCGCCCTCTTCATCATCATTTATATCTACAGCTCGTGTAGGCACGACGGTTGAAATTGCATGCTTGTAAACCATTTGGTTTACGCCATTGCTCAAGAGGATAACAAACTGATCGAAAGAATCGATATTACCTTGAAGCTTTATTCCATTCACAAGGTAAATCGAAACAGGAACTTTTTCTTTTCGTAAGGAATTAAGAAAAGGGTCCTGAAGGGTTTGCCCTTTGCCCATTGTCGACTCCCAAAATTAGTCTGAAGTTAAAATATTAGTATTTTTCTGTTTCTACTTAAAGACAGATAGTAATGACTGATTAACCAACCATCAATCGAATTCTAGCTATTTCTTGCTTTTGTTGCACGAACATCTAAAGCATTAGAAATAAACTTAGCGGTATTATCTGTTACATTTTCAGCAAAACAATCAAAAGTTTTTAAGTTATGCCAAGACCTTAGCCAAGTTAGCTGACGTTTGGCTAACCTACGTGTAGCCACTAAAACCTTGTCAAAAGCCTCTTTTTCATTACATTCTCCATCGATGAATTGCCAAAGCTGCCTATAACCAACAGCGCGCATAGCGGGTAGATTACGATGAATTTTAGGTAATTTACTAAGACTTATAACCTCTTCAAGCAGCCCATTTCTTTTCATATGGCTTAACCTATCAGAGATTCGCGCATGCAATTCTTTTCGATTTTTCGGTAATAACCCAATATTAATATAATCAACTGAAAATTCTGAACTATCAGCTTTATGTATGGTTGAGGCTGGTTTACCCGATAAGATACAAATCTCAAGAGCTCGTTGAACTCTCTGCCGATCTGTTGGCTTAAGTCTTGAGGCTAAATCAGGGTCAAGAATTGATAATTCTTCATAAAGCGATTGCCATCCTTCTTTTGATGCTCGAGCATCAATGTCAGATCGCAACTCAGGATTTGCCTTGGGTAATTGAGCTAAACCTTGCTGAAGGGCACGAAAATAAAACATGGTTCCTCCAACCAGTAATGGTATTTTCCCGGATAAGCTAATTTCTTCAATAGCTATCATTGCATCACTGCAAAATTCACCAGCAGAATAAGATTCCCAAGGATCCCTAATATCTATTAATCGATGAGGAGCAGAACTAAGTTGTGCTAAATTTGGCTTCGCTGTTCCAACATCCATGCCTCGATAAACTTGAGCAGAATCAACACTAATAATTTCACAATCAAATCTCTTAACTAAATCCAAAGCGACAGAAGTTTTACCGGATGCAGTAGGGCCAATTAAACATAATGCAAAAAAATTATTCGTTGAGTCATGCACGGGAAAGGCCATCTTTACTTAGGCTAAAAACTTTTTAAATGGGGTAGAAAAAAATAGGGGAATTTTCAACTCTATTTACTAAAAAACCAGAGGTCCTAATTTTAAATAAATTTTAAGTCCCAACTAAAGGCGGAATTTTTAGGACTTGACCAACTTGGATGCTAACACTATTCAAACCATTAGCAGAAAGTATTCGGGGGACAGTAACATTGTAACGTTGAGCGATTTGGCTCAATGTATCACCACTCCTAATAATATAACGATGAGTAACACCACGATCTTGGATCAAGCGTGCAATTTTAGTTCCGAGAGGAGGATTATCATAAAAAAAACTTCTAACGCCATTTAAAATTGCTTTCGATAGCTGCTTTTGATACTTCTCACTACGTAAATTTCTCTCGTCTTCTGGATTCGAGATAAAGGCAGTTTCAACTAAAACAGATGGAATATCCGGAGATTTCAGGACAAGAAAACCGGCTTGCTGCACTCTTTTTTTGCGAACTTTTCCTACTTTTGCAAGCTCTCCAACCAAAAGATTTCCAGCCTCAATGCTAGATTCAAGTGATTCATTTTGAGACAAATCAACTAATACACTTGCAAGTAAATCATCTTTATCTGCAATATCTGCACCCCCAATGAGATCTGTAGCATTTTCTCGCTTTGCCAATAAAGCTGAAGCTTCATCAGTTGCGCCCTTATTAGATAAAACATATACAGTCGAGCCTCTAACCCTTTGATCGGTAAACGCATCTGCATGAATAGAAATAAATAAATCTGCTTCTGCATCGCGTGCAAGTCGAATTCGTTCTCGCAGTTTTAAAAAACGATCATCACTTCTTGTCAAGAAAGAGCTCATACCTGGCTCAGCATCGATTATTTTTGCAAGCTGCCTACTAATTTTAAGCACAACATGCTTCTCAAAAAGCCCGCTATGACCGATACCCCCAGGGTCTTTCCCCCCATGACCTGGATCTATAGCGATAATTAGATCGCGCTCACTCGAAAACTCAGGAGTGCGTTTAACAACTTCAGCGCTCCCTGAAGAAAATGCTTTGGTTGAGTCATAAGCATCTAAAAGATCAATAACTAATCGATTGCCATCAATATCATTAGGAGGTAGAAAAAAACTTTTTGGGGAAGCAATATAGGACATATCAAGAACGAGGCGAGCCATTCCATTCTCGCGATTAGCAGCACGAATATTTTCAACAGCGCCAACTCCTGCAGGAATTTTGTCACTTAAGGCAAATCGCGCGCCAGGAACATCAATGACAACCCTATCTGGGTTATTTAAGATAAATAAGCTATGAGTTGCAGGAGAATCAATATCGACAACAACTCGAGTTCTTTCAGAGTCATCAGAGATGCGTATATTTTTAAGTTGCGCAGTTTTTGCTGCTAGCGCCCCCGCTAACAACATCCAAAGCAAAGCCAAGCTGAAACGCTGTATCTGCATACCAATACCATCAAGCTTTTGCGATTTGCAGTATAAGGTAATTTAATAGATAAATTAAAATTTTTTTAAATATAAACATAGATATATATTGATATGCTCAATTAGATCTAATTAATTTACCCCAAAGCTATGTCTGATAAGGAATACTAAGTTCTTTCACTAAAGCAGACCCAAGAGATGTTTTTGGTTCACAAATAAGTTTTCGTGCATCATTTCCGCTTTGATTGAATTGAAATGACAACTTAAGGTCTGGTTCTGGCAGGCCTTCAACTGCATTCTCAGGCCATTCAACTAGCAACAAAGAGTGGTTTTCCCAAATTGCATCAATCCCAAGAAATTCAATTTCAGCGGAATCAACTAGTCGGTAGAGATCCAAATGATAAATCTGGTATCCAGCATAGGAATATGGCTCAATTAAAGTATAAGTGGGACTTGGCACTCTTTCGCTATGGCCAAATGCCCTCAAAAACCCTCTGCAAAAAGTTGTTTTACCTACCCCTAATTCACCTATTAACCAAATACATAATCTTGGTGGCGAAATTAATCTAATAGCCGCCACAAATTCGGCAGCGGCATCCTCAGTCTGATCATTAGAATCAAGATTCATGGATTTAAAATTTCCTTCAAGCCATCAAAAAGATCACTCGCAATTAAACTTCGCTCTCCATTAACATTAACTTTTCGATCTGATATTTCTGCATGAATCCAAGCGGCTGTAGCAACAACTCCAGAAAGCTTCTCGAGATCAGAGGAAATCTTTAAGTTGCCTGCAATTAATGCAGAAATAATTCCAGTTAAAACATCCCCCATACCAGCAGTCGACATGCCTGGGTTACCTGCTTTAATCATCCACGGAAAGTCTTTGCTAGAAGAAATGAGAGTAGCATGGCCTTTTAGAAGAGTAATTCCCCCATAAAGACTTGTAATCTCTTTAATTGCGGCAATTCTATCTGCCTGAATATCTTGGCTTCTCACGCCAAGCAAACGTGCTGCCTCTCCTGGGTGCGGTGTAAGAACCCAGTTATCACGTTTATATGGTTCTTCGGCAAGCAAATTAAGTGCGTCAGCATCAACAACAAGAGGTAAATTTGTATTTTTAACTTGGCTCCACAAAGAATGAGCCCATTCATCCTGTCCTAAACCTGGGCCAATAGAGATAACATCAGCTTTTTCCAGCATAGACTGCAGGTTGTTATCTGAAGTAATTCCATGGCACATTAATTCAGGTCTTCCGGTCAATAAAGCCGATATATTTTCTGGTTTAGTTGCCACACTTACCAAGCCAGCACCACTTCGCAATGCTGCCTCCCCAGCCAATCTAACGGCACCTCCCATAGAAACATTTCCACCAACTACTAAAACATGACCGCAATCAGACTTATGGGTAACCCTAGACCTACGAGTTAAAAATTGGATTGAATCAGCTTGGTCGAAAATTTTAAGATCAGGATGAATAGTTTCATAAACTTGAGACGGTATAGATAAATCATCAAAAAATAATTCTCCTATATGATCGGGTCCATTCATTAAGAAAAACCCTTTCTTCAACCCAACAAAACTTATGGTTAAACTCGCATAAACTGCATTGCCCAAAACTTGGCCGGTATTTGAATTCAATCCTGAGGGAATATCAACAGCAGCTATAGGCAAGTTCATTGAATTAATCAATTCAACTGCACTGCTATAACTGCCCTTTAAATTACGATTAACCCCAGTGCCGAGTAAGGCATCAATAATAAGATCGCAGTCTTTCGGCAAATCAGAAATTTTGGTGCTCTGAAGCACGAAAGTGCCGTTAATTTTTGAATAGTCCTTATAAGCAAGTTTTGCATCCCCTGAAAGTTGATTTGGATCAGAAAGGGCAATAACGCTAATTTCAATATTGTTTTTTAGGGCCAAGGCAGCAATAACATATCCATCTCCAGCGTTATTGCCGCTGCCACAAAAAATCAGCCAATGCTTTGCGTCTGGAAATTCGGACCTTAAAATCTTAAAGGCAATCTTCCCAGCTCGAAGCATTAACTCATAACCTTCAATGCCATATTCCTGAATAGCAATTCTGTCAAGCGAACGAACACTTTCTGCAGAAAACACTCTTTTTGATATAGGTAACATTAATACGATTATACTTAGACCAATTAACTAACAGCAGCATTAATAAAATACATTACTAGAATAATGGCAACTTCTGAACTTAACTTTAAAAAGCTGGCTGCAAATATTCGTCAATGGGCTTTAGAGCTTGGTTTCAGCGCGGCTGGTGTGACTGGAATCGATCTAAAAAAAGATGCGGAACATCTTTCTAAGTGGCTGGAGTCAGAAAGACACGGTGAAATGAAGTATATGGAAAAACATGCGGGACTTCGCTCAAACCCATCAAAACTATTTCCAGGGGTTAAGCGTATCATTTCCGTTCGAATGGATTATCTATCAAAAGATGAAAAATTGTTTGCTCCTCTAAATGATCCACATCAAGCCTACATTTCAAGATATGCCCTAGGCCGAGACTACCATAAGCTTATGCGCAAAAGGCTACAAAATCTGGCTGAAAAAATTACTCAAACTACTGGGCCTTTCGGTTATCGCGCTTTTACTGATAGTGCCCCAATACTAGAAAAGGCTCTTGCTCGCAATGCAGGTCTTGGATGGATTGGAAAACACACAAACCTGATTAATAAATCAACTGGATCATGGTTTTTCCTCGGAGAATTATTTACAAATCTACCGTTGCCTATAGATTCACCTACAGAAAATCACTGTGGGAGTTGCTCTACATGCATAGATATTTGCCCAACAGCAGCAATTACCGCGCCATATGAATTGGATGCTAAGCGATGCATCTCCTATCTAACCATAGAGTTACGTGGAAGCATTCCGATCGAATTACGACCATTGATAGGAAATAGAATATTTGGCTGCGATGATTGCCAACTGTTTTGCCCATGGAATAAATTTGCTCAATTTTCCTCTGAAGACAGTTTCAATCCTCGCCACGGATTGGATTCAACCCAACTGATCGAGCTTTTTTTCTGGAGCAAAGAAGAATGGCTCAGTAAAACCGAAGGAAGTGCAATTCGAAGAATTGGCTTTGAATGCTGGCTCAGAAATATTGCTGTTGCGCTGGGAAATGCAACAACCACAAAAGCTGTGATTAGCTCACTTCAAGCAAGAAGCAATTATGAATCTGAGTTAGTCCGCGAACATGTGGAATGGGCACTTGAACAACATACAAAATAAAAAGCCTAAAAATTAATTTTTAGTAAGTTTAACCAAAACATTGTCAATTAATCGAACATTTCCTAGCCTTGCAGCAGCAAGAATGACGAGTTTGGTGTCACCTCCTTTTGGTTTTTTAAGGTCTGAGGAACGTCTTATAGCAACATAATCAACCTTAAAACCCTTTTTAGTCATTTCTTCAAAAGCATTAATTTCTATTCCATTTAAATCAGAAGAGTCTTGAATAATTTCTTCTGATGCGGCCACTAGAGTGGAATAAATAAAAGAGGCTTGTTTTTTTTCACCTTTACTTAAGTACCCATTTCGTGAGCTCATAGCTAACCCATTGCCTTCTCGCTGCGTAGGGCCTAGGAGCAATCTCACGGGTATATTTAAATCGCTAACCATCCGCTGCAAAATCACATACTGTTGATAATCCTTTTGCCCAAACACAGCAATATCAGGATTACAAATATTTAACAATCGGCAAACAACTGAAGTAACGCCAAAAAAATGCCCTGGTCTGGATTCGCCACATAAATCATCTGATAAGTCTGGAACTTCAATATGCGTTGCGTCATCGAGACCCAAAGGATAAATTTCTTCAACTTTTGGAACAAAAAGCATTTTGATTCCAGCTTGCTCTAATTTGAGTGAATCAATTTCTAAGGTTCTAGGATATTCAAGGTAATCTTCACCCTGACCAAATTGGGAAGGGTTAACAAATAAGCTGACAATGACATGTTCGGCATTTTGTTTAGCTAACTCCACTAAACTTATATGGCCACTATGAAGATTTCCCATGGTTGGAACCAAAGCAATCGATTCTCTTGCTTCAGAAAAACTTGCGGTAACTTTCCTTAGATCAGCTGTAGTTAGAATATGCTGCACGAAAAAATCACGAAAAGCAGTGTTTAGATGCTGGATAATTTCTTTTCTTAACTGATTGAACGTAGCCCTGAAGTGCATCAAGAATATTGTCTGTTTCAGACATAAAATTCTCAACGAAGCGTGGCATTCTGCCTTGCGTAATACCTAGCATGTCATAAATAACAAGTATCTGACCATCTACGGAAGGACCAGCGCCAATTCCAATTACAGGAACCTCTAAAGCTTCGGTTACAATTAAACCAACTTCATTAGGTACGCATTCTAATAAAACAATATCTGCACCAGCATCCTGCAGCGCAAGGGCATCTTGATTCATAAGTTTAGCCTGCTCAGCATCACGGCCTTGAACTTTAAAACCACCAATTTTATGAACGGATTGCGGCTTTAGACCTAAATGGGCGCAAACGGGAATATCATGCCTAGAGAGATATTCAACCACTGAAATTTGCCCTTCTCCGCCCTCAAGCTTAACCATCATTGCGCCTCCCTCTTGCATCAAACGCACTGCATTTTCAAGAGCTTGGTCTGGATTGGTATAACTCATAAAAGGCATATCGGCGACAAGGAACGCTCGCCTTAAGCCTCGAGAGACCAATTTACTGTGATAAATAATATCCTCAACGGTAACCGGAACAGTCGTGTCGTGCCCCTGCACAACCATTCCAAGGGAATCGCCAACAAGCACTAGATCAGTGCCTGCTTGATCAACAAGCTGAGCAAAACTCGCATCGTATGCGGTCAAACAAGCAATTGGCTCTTTGTTTTTTTTCATTTTGCCCAATGTAGAAACATTCACGGGAGGTTCAGCCATTGAGCGTTGTTCAAGTTGTGAATACATAAGTCTTTATCTCAGGCCAATGCAGATATTAACGGATTAAAAAACTGACGCCCACTTCGAGTATTTTTTATTTCGTCAAGCAGCATAATGAAATGTTCTTCATTAGATACTGGGTCAATTGTTGCTGCATTTACAATCAGCAAAGGAGATTCATTGTACTGATGAAAATATTTTGCATATACATCAGCAAGTTGCTCAAGATAGCGTCTAGAGATTTTCTTTTCAAAATCAATCCCACGTCGCGCTATCCTAAAGAGAAGAGTGTCAACAGGCGCTTGCAAATAAACCACTAGATCTGGGGGCTGCGGATGAAAGTCTAATTTATCGAAAATTTGCTGATAAAGAACTAGTTCATCCTTATCAAGATTGACTTCCGCAAAAAGGCGATCTTTAGCCATTAAAAAATCTGAAACTCGCGTATCACTAAACATATCCGCCTGGGATAGTTGCTCTAGCTGACGAACGCGCTGAAACATAAAAAATAACTGTGTAGGTAAAGCAGCCCCTCGAGGGTCCTGATAAAAACGCTCAAGAAATGGATTTGAATCAGCTTCTTCTAGGACTAACTCAGCATCTAATGCTTCTGAAAGTCGACGTGCCAAGCTTGTCTTACCAACGCCAATCGGTCCTTCAATTGCAATATAACGTGATTGACCCATAACTAAAAAATTCTTAATCTGTAAATTCTAAAATTAGACACTGTATTTAATTCGCATATATTTTTTTATTCTTCCAGTCTTTCAATCGAAGTGCCAGTAAATTTTTTTGCAAGCTCTGCGACCGACCCGTAACCAACAACATTTAAATTTGGTGCAATGTTCAACAATGGAAACAAAACAAAATTTCTATCGCGAATTCCCGAATGAGGAATCTTAAGCTCATCTTCTTCCATTGTTAATGAACCGTAAATCAGCAAATCTAGATCAATAATCCTTGCCTCCCATCGATCCCCTGATTTGCGAATCCTGCCCTGCTTCAACTCAATAGACTTCATAGCATTAAGGAGATCGATAGGCTTAAGCTGAGTGATCAATCCGGCAACTGCATTAACATAATCTGGTTGATTCTGAGGCCCCATCGGCGGATTCTTATATAGTGGAGAAACGCAAATCAAACGAGTATCTGCTAATTTCGACAATGCTTTAAAAGCAATCCGCACCTGAGATGCTGGTTCATTCAGATTACTACCAATACCTATATATGCTGGCAGCCAGTAACTTTCAAACTCAACCATCGGCAATTCCTAGAATATTTTAAAAAACTCTATTAAGGTTATTTGATTAGTGGGTGTTTTTAATATCTTTTCTAACTTTTATATCGCTCTTTTAAGCTTCCTCTTCCGACTGAGGGTTTTTTTACTTTCAGGAAGCTTCTGCACTTCAGACCACCAGTCTGCATTTTTTTGAGCAATTTCTCCAAGGTTAACCCGAAGTAACATCAAATCATATGCTGCACGAAAACGTCGGTGTTTAAGCATTGATTTCACTCTCCGCGATCTTTTATCATCGAAGTATGGCTGCATGCGGATAATTTCTCGCATCGGGAAAGAAAACCTTTTTGGGATTGCAATTCTTTGAACTTGCAGAGTAGTGATTTCAGCCGCTGCCACAATCAAAGACTGCACCCTAGACATTTTTTTTGATTCCATAAGCTCTTGCGAAAGCGTGCTCACTGGGCCCCAAAGAAATACTGCAAATAAAAACATAGGCGTAACAGTTTGACCATTTGAAATTCTTTCATCAGTGTTTTGCAGGGCAGATTCAATAAAAATAAGGCGATCTGATGCAAGCTTAGAGTCTTCATCAAGCCAATCATTTGTAAAAGGAAATAAACTTCCAAAAAGGTTGTGCTCTCTAAGCAACTGAAATGTTTTTAGGGCATAGCCCGACTGAAACAATTTGTTAAACTCATCAAATAATCGCGCGGACGGAATATCAACAAGCAAGGAACCAAGATCAGCCAAAGGTCTTGCGGTTTCTTCATCAATACAAAAATCCAGCTTAGCCGCAAATCGAATAGCCCTGAGCATACGAACTGGATCTTCTCGATAACGTTGCTGCGGGTTGCCAATTAGCTTTAAATGGCGAGCCTCAATATCTTTAATTCCATCAACATAATCAATGACACTAAAATTACTAACATCGTAGTAAAGCGCATTAGCTGTAAAATCCCTTCGCCAAACATCGTCTTCAAGCGTCCCCCAAACATTATCCCGCAATACTTGACCAGAACCTGAAATCGTTTCTCGATCATCTTTGCTGTGCTCAGAAGATGTTCGAAATGTAGCCACTTCAATCAATTCTCTTCCAAATCGAACGTGGGCAAGTCGAAAACGCCTGCCAATAAGACGGCTGTTACCAAATAGAGACCTAACCTCTTCAGGCGTTGCATCAGTTGCAATATCAAAATCTTTTGGTTGACCTCCGAGCAATAAATCCCTAACGCTACCGCCAACAAGATAAGCCTGATGACCTTGACCATTTAAACGATAAAGAACTTTGAGTGCCGATTTGGATATATTCTTTCGGCTAACTTGATGATTTTTTCGAGTTAGAACTCGGCGATTTGCATTTGATTTATTAATGGAGTTTTCCACAAAGTGGCTTGAGTAAGCATTAAAGCATTATCATAGCAGCCTAGAACTCATCGAGCTCTATCAATTGTTTTCAGATAATCAAGCTCCCTTCGTCTAGCGGTAAGGACGCGGCCCTCTCAAGGCTGAAACACGGGTTCGATTCCCGTAGGGAGCACCATTTAGGCCATTCTAGACAAGCCTCATTGATTTAATACCTTTTCAACAGCATTTCCCAAAGCCAGCAAATCACTGTCCTGACCCCTTAAGCCATCCAAGGAAATCCCAACAGGTAAAGCAGATTGATTGAGAACTATGGGCAAAGTAAGGCTGGGATTTCCGGCTGCACTTGCAATTAAGGTATGAGTAAAATAAAGCCATGCAAAGGTTGATTTACCGTTTCTTAAAATCTTGTCATCAACATCCCTCGGCAGTGCTGATTCAGGAGTGGTTGGAAAAATAAGGGCATCCAAATTTTTCCTCTGGAATAGATCGCGATGCAAAAATTGCAGACGGGGAATCATATTGTTGATTGATTCACTGTAAATAACGGCATCAAATTCCTGCTTTAACCTTAACTGAATAATCTGCTTAACCGTAGGTGAAGCAATCTGCTCTGCCAAAACCTCTAACGAAAGACCATGACCATACTCAGCTAAGTAAGAGCGCATAACAGGAACGTACTCACATTCCATAATAGCTAAAGATGCTTGCTCTCCAAGAGATATAATTTCACTAAGATTAATTTGTTCTAACTCAGCACCGGCATCAACCAATTTACCAATTGCTCGATCGAATGCTAATTGAACCTCAAACGATGAGGCCTCCAAGAAAGAATCATTAGGAATACCCAATCGCACTTTATTAAGATCGTAGTTAATTTCTTTCAAGGTCTGATTAGCAAGGATGCTATCGATTAACGTAACATCTTCAACCGTTTGAGCTATTGATCCAACCGTATCGTAAGACTGAGTCACTGGGACCACACCTTCAATTGGATATCGCCCGGTGGTTGGGCGAAACCCCACCACACCACATAGTGCTGCTGGCACTCTTACCGAGCCTGCTGTATCTGTTCCAAGCCCAGCACTTACGACACCAGCAGCAACTGCAGCTGCTGTACCGCCCGAACTTCCGCCTGGTACATAATCTGAATCAAAAGGATTTCCCACCGCACCAAAAGTCGCATTGTTGCTCGTTCCACCAAGCGATAACTCATGTAAATTTGCTTTGCCAGCAATAATCGCACCAGCTGCACGCAAACGACTCACCACCGGAGCATCGGATGCACAAACATTCTGTTTTAAGGCCGGCGTTCCCCCGCTGGTTGGCATATCAAAAGTATTGATATTGTCCTTTATAAGTAACGGTATGGATGAAAGCGGTTTTCTGTTTTTCTCTAGCTTATTCTCACGATCCTTTTCTTTAGCTATTTTAATTAGCCTAGCTGCATCAAAATCAACAAATAAATTTAAATCGGAATGATTTTCCGCAGCGACAATAACCTCCTTAGCTATTTCCGAGGAATTTACCTCACCAGAAAAAAGTAATTCGGCAAGCTCAACTAAATTTCGATTGTAGAAAAATTTTGGGGACACTTTAGGTGCTAACTATCGATATGACCTAAATCTCTTCCGGGGGCGACAATATCGCGAACAGCCTGCTTAATTTCCTTAGGTTCAGGAAATCTTTTTTTCTTTTCACGTGACCATACAGATAAACCGTCAATATTTACCTCAAAGACACCTCCAGCTGGATCAGGAATCAAGCTGACCATGCCTAAGTCAGATTCAAAAGTACTTAAAAGCTCTTGGGCTAACCAAGCTGCACGTAAGCCCCATCGACAGCCAACGCAATAACGAATCTCAACATGCGGTCCCATAGGTACCCTCCAAAATATATCTTCGATGATCGGAAATAGTATGACAAAGAAAGCTTCCTGATGTCAGTATTACTTAATTTGTAAATTTCCACTTAGTTGTATTCCGTTTCACGGCTAAAGAAAGTTATAGTTTTATCTTTATTCATCAAGACATTATCAATTAAAAAATAATGGCATTTAAAAAGTCGAAAAATATTAGATCTTCTGGATTGATCAGGCGCCTCGCTGCTGGTTTATATGATTGGATGTTAATTATCGCGCTAATGATTGTGGTTTCTCTCATTTTTGTCATTAAAACAGGAGATGTGATTGATCCAAAAAATTGGCTTTATCGATCAATATTGCTATCGATAATTGTCTTGTTTTTTGTTGGTTTTTGGAGCTACAGAGGTCAAACCCCGGGGATGCTGGCCTGGAGGTTGCAGATCTCAAATATCAGCGGCGATGCTGTTTCAATACAATCGTCAATAAAGCGATTATTGGCGGCGACTCTTGGAGTAATTGCTTTAGGAATAGGGCATTGGTGGCAATTGTTTGATCGAGATGAATTAAGTCTGCTAGATCGTTATTCCGACACTAGAATAAATTACTCTCCACAGAAAAATAAATGAAGCGACTATCGCAATCTAGCAAGTAAAAGAAAAGTTACGGCTGTAAGTAAAATGGTTGGCATCCAAGCAACAAATAATGGGTAAAGATTAAAAACTGCTGCACTATCAGCTAATGTTCGATTCATCAGGAAATAGCCTAGGCCAATAAGTATTCCAACCATCGTACGTGCGCCTGCACCACTACTTCTTAAGTTACCAAATAAAAATGGCAGGGCGAGAATACACATAACAACGATTCCAACAAGATTAGCCATGCGGCTCCAAAAAGCGATAATGTATTTACCAGAATTGAGGTCGTTAGATTCCAGATACTGAATATATCGATAAAGCTCAATGGCTGTCATATTGCTCTCACGAACGATTGATATTGATAATAAATCACCTAGCTTTCTAAATTGCTCAACATTAACATCACCTTCATTTAATATTTTATCTCCAACAAAAGTACTCTCTATCATACCAACTAGAGTCCAGTCATCGCCATCAGCCTGAATTGAATCTGCGCGCCCCATACTTGAGATTGCATTAGGGAAATCTATTTCGAAGCTATAAACACCACCTCGATCCAAATCATCAACAATAGGCTGAATATTAAAAAATGTATTTCCATCGCGAATCCATGCATTGGAGCCATTAAGATCAGCATTTCCACCATGCATTGCTTCAGCCCTAATTTGACGAGCATATAAATCCAATTTAGGTGCAATGAGCTCACCTATTGCACCACCAATGATTGCGATTGTTAGTCCGGTTATTGCAAGAGAATTGGCCATTCTCCATAAAGAAACTCCGGCTGCCCTGAAAACGATTAATTCACTATTGCTGGCAAGAACGCCTAAGCCAATTAAAGCGCCAATAAGTATAGAAACAGGCAAAATTCCAAAGGCCAGTCGAGGTAATTTCAACAAAACATACTGTGCGGCTATAAAAAGATCATATCCACCAGTTCCAATTTGTTCAATCTGAGATAGAAATTCAATGAAGGCTCCAAGTGCAATTAAAACCAATAAAACTAAACAGGTCATAGAAAACACTGAACGAAAAAGATAACTGTGAAGAATACCCATGAATTAATTCGCTATCCGCTTAGAAAACATTCTATAAAGAATTCGGTTCTGACTCATAAGCATTGAGATGGCAAACAAAAGAAAAAACGCATGGACCCACCATAGCCCAACCCATGAAGCAGTTATCCCTTGCTCAAGCCAAACCCTTGCTACCCCAAGCAAGTTTATATAAATGATATAGAGCAATATAGCAGCTACAAGATTGTTATATCTTCCCTCTCTCGGATTTGAACGACTTAGCGGAACAGCAATCAAAGTTAATATCAACAAGGTTAAAGGAGTCGATACTCTCCATTGCAATTCAGCTGTAGCTTTTAAATCTGCAAGCTCTAAAAGCTCTTTGACTGTCATAGCCTCAATCGGTGCAGCGCTAGATGAAGATTCATTAGCCGCAAATGGAATCCCGTGCTCGCGAAACTTCATTACACGAAATTCGCGACTACCCGGTTTGCCCTCATAACGAGTGCCATTTTTAAATGTAAGCACCTTACTGCTATTCATCTCATCATTTCGCTGGGTCGCTTCTTCAGAAACAACAACAGTCACTTTATTCGCTTCGCGTCGCTGAAGAAACACATTCAAAAGCTGGCCCTGATCACCAATCTTTTCAGCATATAAAGTAAAATTTTCCATGCCAAATGAAATAAAACGACCAGGCTCAAGAACAGCAAGATCTGCTTTCTGCTGGGCTTTGTCTGTAATCAACTGAATTTTTCTTTGGGCATTAGGCCCAGCTTCGATAGACAGCCAAGCAGAGAAGACAACTAGAATCATGGAAAAAAACATAATTGGTCTATATAAAAATTTATTACCAATCCCACAAGACATCATTGCGGAAATCTCGCTATCACGGTACATCCTGGCAAGAGACAACATTACCGCTAGCAAAATACCTACGGGGATAAGAATGGTTAAATATTGGATAGAGGAAAATCCTATAACAGCAATTATCTCATCTTCAGGCACTTTAGACATAGCTGCATCATCAAGAACGCGTGCAATTTGATCAGTAAGCAAGATAGATAATAATACGCCCGTCACAGCAAGCCAGGTTTGAGCTGTTTCACGAAAAATATAACCATGTAGGATTTTACGCATTATATTTAGCTTGCTTTTTCCCTTTACAATTGCCTAATTACAGGCTCAAATTTATACGATTAGCCAAAAATTCAAGTACACTAGATGCAACCTTAAATTTGTATAAGGTGCCTTTTTTATTCTTATATTCAGCCTACTTTGTTATTTGGTCAAGCAATATATGAAACAATAAGGATTATAGAAATTAATCAATTCGGAGGGAGCTTTAAATGCGCTTTGAAGTTAAATCAATCAAACCAAAGGAATTTAAAACCGATTTAGCTATTGTTGGAGTATTCTCAGATGGAATTTTAGGGGTCACAGCACGAGCTTTAAATAAAGCTTCTAACGGATTAATCTCAGATGCTTTAGAAAATGGCGACATTGATGGAAAAATAGGTAGCGTTCTGCTGCTACCAACCCCTCATTTAATCTGCAAACGTATACTTCTTGTTGGTTGCGGTCATCGAGATCAGTTAAACAGGAAGGCTTTCAGAAAGGCTTTAAAAAGCAGTTATTCTTGGTTAAAAAACAAGCCCTATAGTCAAATTTCTCTTTATCTGGGGTTGGAAAAAATTCGTGGAGCTAACGCACAACAAATTGGTTTAATTAGTGCATCAACTTGGCTGGATATTTTCTATTCATTTACACAAATGAAATCAGAAAAAATTAAGAAGTCCAATACACCCGATAGCATAACTATTGCTGGCAGCATGGCGAATAAATCAGCATTAAGAAAAGGTGTAAAAATTGGTAAGGCTTTGGGTGTCGGAATAGCATTTAGTCGAGACTTAGCCAATCTACCAGGAAATATTTGCACGCCAAGTTACCTTGCTAAAGAAGCAAGAGCGCTGGCAAAAAAAAATGCCCGTCTAAGCTGTAAAGTCCTTAACGAAAGCGATATGCAAAAGTTAGCAATGGGATCCATGCTTTCAGTAACGGCTGGTTCCAAAGAACCCGCGAAATTTATTGAGCTCAACTATCAAGGCGCAGCAAAAAACAAGCCCCCTGTTGTGCTCATTGGAAAAGGCATTACCTTCGACACAGGAGGCATTTCGCTTAAGCCGCCATCCGCAATGGATGAAATGAAATTCGATATGTGTGGAGCGGCATCAGTAATGGGGACTTTCAAATCTCTTACTGAGTTAAACCCAAATCAAAACGTTATCGGGTTAATTCCAACTTGCGAAAACATGCCAGGCAGTAATGCAACCAAGCCTGGGGATATTGTCAAATCGATGTCTGGGCAAACAATAGAAGTTCTCAATACGGATGCAGAAGGCCGACTGATTCTTTGTGACGCCCTAACCTATTCACGTATATTTAATCCAGCTGCAGTAATTGATATCGCAACGCTAACAGGAGCATGTGTGATTGCACTAGGAAAGCATTATTCTGGTTTGCTTTCTAGCTCCGATAAACTAGCAAAAAAACTTATTGCGGCCGGCAATTATGCAGATGATCCTGCGTGGAGATTACCCTTAGGTGAAGAATACAGCGCACAATTAAAAAGTAATTTTGCAGATATAGCTAACATAGGTGGGCGAGATGCTGGAACTATAACCGCTGCGTGCTTCCTAGAAAAATTTACCGATAAGATGAACTGGGCACATTTAGATATTGCTGGTACTGCTTATCGAACGGGGCCGATGAAAGGAAGTACAGGAAGACCCGTGCCTTTGCTTTTTGAATATTTACTGCATCACCGATGAGTTAACTGATTGGTTAAGACAATTTCTCGCGTTGATTTTTATATTCTGGCTAGCGAAAACCAAGCCAGCAGACTTCTTTTTGCTTGTCGTTTATCCGAAAAAGCATATCGCATGAAAAAAAAGGTATATGCCCATACAAAATCCATCAACCAAGCAGAAGAACTAAATCGGATGCTATGGACATTCCGAAATGATAGCTTTGTCCCGCATGAATGCATAAATCGTAATCAGTCAGTTCAATCTCCGATAAAAATTGGAACACCTGAAGTTTATAGTGATTCTGGGGAAATATTGATTAATCTATGCGAGGTAGTTCCAACATTTTCAGAGGCGTATCAAAGAATTGTAGAAATAATAACTTCTAATAAAGATGCGCTTGAGAATGGTCGAAAACGTTTCCAGCATTACCGAAATTTAGGCCTTGAACCTGACACTCACAATATAACTTAATGACATGCCATCTTTAAAATTATTTCATCATATTGAAATTTTCCAAAGGAGCGTTCGGCGCTGATGGAGAAAAGCTATAAGCCAGCAGCAATTGAGAAAAGCTGGTATCAAAAATGGGAAGAGGAAGGTCATTTTTCTCCTTCGGGCGGAGAAAACCCATACTGCATCATGATTCCTCCTCCTAATGTCACAGGCACACTGCATATGGGCCATGCTTTCCAAGACACAATCATGGATTCGTTGACACGTTATCATCGCATGATGGGTTATAACACTCTTTGGCAGCCAGGAACTGATCATGCCGGGATCGCAACACAAATGGTCGTTGAAAGACAACTTGAGGCTGACAATCTAAATCGACAGGATCTTGGTCGTAATAATTTTCTGAAAAAAGTCTGGGAATGGAAAGAGCAATCCGGCAATAAAATTTCAGATCAGTTAAGACGTATGGGTGCATCCTTAGACTGGGAGCGAGAAAGATTCACTATGGATGAAGGCCTATCAGAAGCTGTTATCGAAGTATTTGTTAGGCTTTACGAGGAAGGATTAATTTATCGGGGGAAACGTCTTGTAAATTGGGACCCCAATCTACTTACTGCTGTTTCAGACCTAGAAGTTATTGCTACTGAAGAAAAAGGGCACCTTTGGCACTTTCGCTACCCATTAACAAATCAAAATGGTTATCTCGTTGTTGCAACCACCCGGCCTGAAACTATGCTGGGTGATACCGCAATCGCTGTAAACCCAGATGATTTGCGATATAGAGATTTTATAGGACAAACAGTTGAGCTGCCTTTATGCAACAGAAAAATTCCTGTAATTGCAGATAATTATGTTGACCCTTCATTTGGTAGTGGTTGCGTAAAGATAACGCCTGCTCATGATTTCAATGATTACGAAATCGGTAAACGCCATAATTTACCTATAATTAATATTTTTACTCCAAGCGCGGCCATTAATAAAAATGCGCCTAAATCCTTTCAAGGGATGGATAGGTATGTCGCACGCAAGAAGATTGTAAATGAACTGCAGGCAGCAGGCTTAGTAGAAAAAATTCTCGACCATGTAATCTTAGTTCCGCGGGGGGATCGAAGTGGGGAAATAATTGAACCTTATCTGACGGACCAATGGTTTGTTAATACTAAACCACTTGCCCAACCGGCAATCAATGCAGTTAAAGAGGGCCGAATCAAATTTATTCCGGAAAACTGGTCAAAAACATATTTCGACTGGATGGAGAACATTCAGGACTGGTGCATTAGCAGACAGCTTTGGTGGGGACACCGAATCCCGGCTTGGTTTGACAATGAGGGTAAATATTACGTGGGAAGGTCTGAAGATGAAGTTAGAGAAAAATATCAATTAAAAGAGAATCTATCACTCAATCAAGATGAAGATGTTCTCGACACCTGGTTTTCTTCTGCTTTATGGCCATTCTCAACACTCGGATGGCCCAAAGAAACTTCTGAACTTAAAAGCTTCTACCCAAGTACTGTGCTTGTAACTGGTTTTGACATTATTTTCTTTTGGGTCGCACGAATGATCATGATGGGCCTTAAATTTACTGGGGATGTTCCATTCCGACAAGTTTATATACATGGGCTAATTCGTGATCAGAATGGTCAGAAAATGTCTAAATCAAAGGGTAATGTCTTAGATCCACTAGATCTAATCGATGGTATTGACTTAGAAACCCTTTTGAAAAAACGAACCTTTGGATTAATGCAGCCAAAATTACAATCAGAAATAGAGAAATCTACCCGCAAAGAATTTCCTCAGGGTATTAAGGCATTTGGAACAGATGCATTACGCTTTACTTTTGCAGCCCTAGCAAGCACCGGCCGAGATATTCGATTCGACATGGGGAGAATTGAAGGGTATCGAAATTTTTGCAATAAACTCTGGAACGCTTCGCGTTTTGTATTAATAAATATTACAACTATCCCTAAACCTCAAAAAGGTGAACACCTCAGCTTACCTGACCGATGGATTCGCTCTAGATTCTCTAAAACAATTACTGAAGTTAATCGACAAATGGAAAATTATAGGTTGGATTTAGCTGCCAAAGCACTTTATGAATTTACGTGGAATGAATATTGTGACTGGTATCTGGAATTAACTAAACCTGTTTTACAAGAATCTGAGATTAGTGTTCATAAATTAAACGCTACTCGACAAACCCTTATAGAAGTGCTTGAAGGGCTACTAAGATTACTTCATCCAATAATCCCGTTTATTACGGAGGAGATATGGCAAAAAATTGCGCCGCTTGCAGAAATAGAAGGCGATACAATCATGCTTCAGCCTCAACCAAACCCTAAATCCTATGCAGTAGATCAAGCTGCAGAGGAATCAATAAATTGGATTATGAGTTTTCTTCTTGGGGTTCGACAAATTCGTGGTGAAATGGATATTTCTCCAAATACACCATTATCAGTTTTAGTTGAAAATGCATCCGAAAATGACCTGAAACACTTGGAGGATAGCCGCTTATTTCTAAATCAGCTTGGTCGGATTGAGTCCATAACAATCATTGAAGATGGAGAAGAAAAGCAAACAGCGGCAACAGCTCTTTTGGGAGGAATGGCAATTTTGGTACCAATGGCCGGAATTATTGACACGGATAAAGAAAAATCAAGATTGATTAAAAAAAGTAGGAACATAATTTCTGATCTTGAAAAAATTAATGCCAAACTTAATAACATTAACTTTATGGAGCGTGCACCAAAAGAAATTATTGCCAAGCAGCGCGATCTTGGTAAAAGTTTAAGTAGGGATTTAGATCAGATTAATGAGCAGTTAGAAAAACTAAGCCAAATATAAATAAGCAACTAAACCTGATTACCTAATTGAATAGCCAAAACTAAGGCGTCTTCGCGCCCAACCCTCTTACGATAATAGTCTGGCCTAATACCTAACTGATTAAATCCAGCGCGTTCATACAATTGAATTGCAAATTGATTAGATGGGCGAACCTCAAGAAACATTCTCTGCACTCTATGAATACGAGAATAGTCTAAAATTTCTTTCAGTAATTGACCACCAAAACCTTGATTCTGATAGCTTATATCTATACATAGATTTAAAATATGTGCTTCGCCTGCTGCAATTGAGACAACAGCATAACCAACAATAAGATGTTGCGATTCAATTACAATGCAGTAATGTCCTGCGATAAGGCAGTCATTAAATATCTTTTGCTTCCATGGAAATTCGTAGGCTAATCGCTCAATGGAGCTAATGGCCTCAAGATCAGCAATCTGCATAACCCTTATTAAGGGGGCATAAACTCCTCTCTGCGCACTCACTAGTTAACCTGATTTAAAATATTATGCGCCAAAAGTAAATCGTTCCAACTTTTGGCCTTTTGAGCAGGGCTACGGAGTAAGTAAGCTGGATGATAAGTCACCACTAGGGGAATGTGATTTTTACCATACTGATATATCTCGCCACGCATACGGCCTATGGCTTGGTTGCTATTAAGTAAACTCTGGGCCGCAATCCTTCCAACCGCAATAATCAATTTAGGATCAATGAGAGCGATTTGCTCCTCAAGATAGGGCAGACATTTAGCAATCTCAGTTAAAGAAGGGTCACGATTTTGAGGGGGACGGCATTTTAAGATATTAGCAACAAAGACTACATTTCTATCTAAACCAATAGATGAGAGCATTTCATTTAAAAGCATTCCAGCAGGACCGACAAAAGGCTCTCCTTTTCCATCTTCTTCTGCTCCAGGCGCTTCCCCAATAATCAAACAATCTGCATTAACATTACCAGCCCCGCAAACAGCTTGAATGCGATGCACATGCAAATCACAGGCAGTACAATTACAAATTCTAGTATTTAGACTAGGCCAATCATTTTTCTTCTGGTTGTGGCTAATGCTATCAGGAGTTATTTCATCTATGGGTTGATTAGATCGTAATTCCCAACTTTCAATAGCCATGGCTCTTAGAGCGCGATATTGATTTTTTGTCTGTCCATGAATTGCCATTACTTATCTTACTATTTTTCCAATTAGCTAGAACGATCTGATGTAATTTTTTTTGACGGTAGCCACTTTGAAAATAAACCGGAAACAGCATAAACAAATGCCATCGTAAACAAAACTAAAGGTGGATTTATAGCAACAATGATAAAAGTTAGAGGTATAGCAAAGGCATAAGTAAATGAAATTCTACCGCTTGCATTAATTTGCTTGAAACTGTTGTAACTAAATCGAGAAACCATTAGAGCCCCTGCTGAGGCAGTCATTAAAAATGCAATGATGAGGGCAAAAAAACCTGATAATTCTAAATCCGTAGCCAACCAAACTGTTCCGATTATTAAAGATGCTGCTGGCGGACTCGGAAGACCTTGAAATGCAGCACTACTGGTTTTTCCATGAAAGGTATTAAACTTTGCAAGCCTCATCGCAGCAGCAACGGTATAAAAAAATGCAACTAGCCAGCCTAACTTACCCCATATCCAACCAAAATCTGAAAGGCCCTCTAAGCCCCATTGATACACAACAATTGCAGGCGCAAGGCCAAAAGCGACCATATCTGACAGGCTGTCATATTCCTTACCAAAATCACTTTCGGTATTGGTTAATCTGGCAAGTCTTCCGTCTAGCCCATCAAAGACCATTGCTACATAGTGAGCGATGCAGGCACTAATGAAATTACCGTCTATTGCTGCAACAATCGAATACAAACCTGAAAACAAAGCCGCAGTTGTCATAAGATTGGGCAGCAAATAGATGCCCTTGCGACGAATAGCTCGTAATTTGGTATTTTTCGGGTCCATCTGTGGTTCTGAGTCTGACATATATAAGATATTGC
>JAYZVL010000069.1:0-5065 GCA_036155675.1 Pseudomonadota bacterium
TATTTTTTCAAAGTCTTGGGTATAAATGCATTACCAAATGAACCGGTCCCGCCTGTTACTAATATTGAAGAATTACTCAACATTGCTATCCCCTGTATTTCTATTTAAATTCATAACCTCTTCATAACTTAACATTTGAATTGCATGATTTTCTTCAAATTCTACTATTTTGTCACAACTTTTTAAGGTCGTTAATCTATGCGCAATGATAATGACAGTTAACTCTCCATCAAAATTCTCTATCGCATCCATAACCGCTAACTCTGTTTTGTCGTCGAGAGCACTGGTTGCTTCATCAAGAATTAGCACATCTGTCTCCTTATAAAAAGCTCTTGCAACACCAACTCGTTGGCGTTGACCACCAGATAGTTTCGTTCCTCTTTCACCTACCAAAGTTTTATACCCATTCTCCCAACCCTCTACAAGTTCAGCTATTTGAGCTTGTTGAGCTGCTTTTTTTACTCTTAGATGATCAATTTGTTCGTTAGGAATACCAAAAGCAATATTTTCTTCGATTGTGCCATCAGATAAATAAATATGTTGTGGAACATTAGAAATATGTGTTTGCCACGCCCTTTTATTTTTATTATCAATAAGTTGATTATCCACCCATAATTCACCACTTGTCGGTGGAAGCAGCCCCATAATTACATCAAGAAGTGTGCTTTTGCCGCAACCTGTAGTTCCGACGATTCCAATAACCGAACCTTTGGGTATTTTGAGATTAATATTCTTTAATACCCAGGGTGAATCTTCGGAGTATCGGAAACATAAATTTTTTAGTTCTATTGATTTATTAAAAGAATTGGGACTTGGCGGTGGAAGGTTTGCATGATCTGGTAACGGCTGGTCTAACAAATCTATTACATCTATTAAGGAATATTGTCCGCCCTTGATCCTACTATATGAAGCATAAGCTTTTTGGATTGCAGGCAATAATTTTTGGGCGCCGAGCACAAACGCGCCAAGCACTGGTAAAAATTGGTCAATGCCCCCCAAGTTAAGAGTTGCTATGTAGGCAAATAATGCGACTATTCCTATTCCAACAGCTTCCATTCCGAATCGAGGACTAGAATAAATAACCTCATTTCTCCATGCTGCTCGCCTCATCTGAAGATCAGAACTTTGATACAGTTGGGTATAGAATTGTTGATTATTATTGATTAAAACTTCACGTATCCCTTCTAAGCCTTCCTGTAATGATTTAACCATTAAATCCGATTTTTCAGCTATATATTGACTATTCTCTTTAAGGTTTCTCCGAGTCAAATACATTACTATCAAATAGAGTCCTCCAAAACCGATAAATCCAATTAGCGTAACGGATATATTTATAAAAAAAAGAACACCAATTATTCCAATAATTGTCACAGATCCGCTGATTAAATTTAATACCGGAGCAATTACACCCTTATGCACTGTTGTTGTTTTTGTAATTATTCCATTGATTACTTCACTACTGTTGCGTCCTACATGAACTGAGTAATCTTGATAAAGCGTATGACGATAAATGTTTATACTGAGATCTGCCCCAGCCATTTGTGATAATCTAACCATTGCCCAGAGTAATACTAAGCGGACTATAGCTGACAGAAGAATAAGCGTAATAAATACTATAGTTATCGGTAGTGCAAGCTGGCTGGCCTCGCTAATTTCAAAAAATTGTACAAACGGCTGCAAATACTCATATTCATAAACAAGCTCCGGTTCAGCTAGTACAGTTAAAAACGGAAGTACAGCGCCCAAACTAGCCATCTCCAAGAAAGAAGCTATCACTATCAAAATTTGCAATAAAACAAATTGCTTTTGCCGGCGCTTAGAAAAGTGAATCCAAAGTCTTTTTAGCATTCTTTTAAGCCTTAAAATATAAATACATTAGTTGTTAGAATCCGTATTGATCTTGTTTTTGATGAGAAATGAACAAACATTGTGTCCTTGGAATAAGATACCAATACCAAAAAACTTGAGGGGCAAACCAAATGCTGTTTTATATCTAGATAGTCTTGAAGTCCGTTATATTTTGTTATTTATAAAGTCTTTATATTTTGTTATTTATAACCTTCCATCGACTTCGGATTGTTTGAATATGTACTTAACATCATAGAGTACATGCTTGCTAGTGCCATAAGCTTTTATTTCTTTTAAAGATAATTCTTTAAATTCATCATGAGCTACTGAAAGAACAATTGCATCGTATTTTCCATTCTCAGGCTTACTTACCAGTTTAATATTGAATTCCTTAAGCGCCTCAGCTTCGTCTACCCACGGATCATGCACGTCTACATTGCAGTTAAAACCCTCTAAAGTTGTTACTAGTCTAGCCACACCTGAATTTCGCAAATCAGGGCTATTCTCTTTAAAAGCTAAGCCCATGATTAACACATTTGCATCAACTAAATTAATTCGATTTTTTGTCATTAATTTAGACACTTCATTAGCAATATAGCTTCCCATGCTGTCATTTATACTCCGACCAGAGAGAATCATTTCCGGGTTGAAGCCTACCTCGTTAGCTTTGTGGGTCAGATAATATGGATCAACCCCAATACAATGACCTCCAACCAAGCCTGGTACAAATGGGAGAAAATTCCATTTTGTTCCTGCTGCTTCAAGCACTGATTCAGTGTCAATTCCTAACTTATTAAAGAATTTGGCAAGTTCGTTTATAAGAGCTATATTCACATCTCTTTGCGTATTTTCGATAACTTTCGCAGCTTCAGCTATTTTGATACTTTCCGCTTTATGTGTACCTGCAGTAATTATGCTTTGATAAAGTGCGTCCACCTTATCAGCAGTCTCTTGTGTTGAGCCTGATGTCACTTTTTTTATCATTGTAAGTCGGTGTGTTTTGTCACCCGGATTAATTCTTTCAGGGGAGTAACCACAATAGAAATCTTGGTTGTATTTTAAACCTGAATATTGTTTAAGTATTGGTACACACACCTCTTCTGTTGCTCCGGGATAAACAGTGGATTCGTAAATAACAATATCATCCTTTTTTAAAAACTTGCCTACAGTTTCACTCGCATATTTAAGCGGCTCTAAATTGGGATTATTATATTTATCGATTGGCGTTGGCACTGTGATTATAAAGATATTACAACTTTGAATATCTTTAGCATCAGTCGTATAGCTGAGCATAGCTGTTTCTTGTAATTCTTGCGATGTTACTTCTCGTGTAGAATCTTTACCTGTTAACAATTCATCAATTCTAGACTTATTAGTATCAAAACCAACGGTCTTAAATACTTTTCCAAATTCAATTGCCAACGGTAGGCCTACATAGCCCAAACCAATAATAGCTATTTTTGTATCTTTCATAGATTGTTATATTCTTTATACCAGTCAACGAAATTCTTAACACCCTGCTTAACACTCATTGAAGGCTTATAGCCAAATTCTCTAACCAAGTCATCCACGTCCGCATAAGTATCTGGAACATCTCCAGGCTGTAATGGCAGAAGCTCTTTCTCGGCATTAATCCCTAGTGCACTCTCAATAGCTTTAATGTAGTCCATTAGATCAACCGGCGAGTTATTTCCAATATTATAAACACCCCACGGTGCTTGGGAGGTTCCAGAATCTGGATTGTCACTACTCCAATCGGAGTTTGGCTGGGCGGGCTTATCAAGGACTCGAATCACACCTTCAACAATATCGTCAATATAGGTAAAGTCTCTGCGATGCTTGCCATAGTTAAATACTTGTATTTTTTCACCGGCTAGTATTGCTTTGGTAAATTTAAAAAGTGCCATATCGGGTCGACCCCAAGGACCATACACCGTAAAAAAACGTAGTCCTGTTGCAGGTAAATCATATAAGTGACTATAAGTATGTGCCATTAGCTCATTGGCTTTTTTACTTGCCGCATAAAGACTCAGTGGATGATCAACATTATCATGGATTGAAAATGGCATTTTGGTATTAGAGCCATACACTGAACTGCTTGAAGCATAGACAAGGTGACTAACTTTGTTATGTCGACAGCCTTCCAATATGTGACCAAAACCAACCATATTGGTATCAATGTAGGCGAGAGGGTTTTCAATAGAATAGCGAACACCAGCCTGAGCAGCTAAATTAACCACGACTTCAAATTGATGTTCTTTGAAGAGCTTGGCCATAGCCTCACGATCTTCAATATTCATCCTAATATGCTTATAATTTGGATGATCTGCGTGACGAGATAGTCGTGCGTCTTTTAGAGATGGATCGTAATAGTCATTATGATTATCTATACCTACGACTTTATCACCTCTATCCAGCAATCTGATTACGAGTGCTGAACCAATAAAACCCGCTGACCCTGTTACTAATACTTTCATATAATAGTTTTTATTTTTTAATTTACCTATCTATTACCAATTGTCGATTAACTGATCTGAATTAAACAGGCGCCTAGTTATCACCAAAGAGATCTCGAGAGAAGCACTTCTCTTCAACGTCTTTCAAACAATCTGCCTTCCTATTAGCAACTATCATGTCGCTCATTTCTTTAAATTGATCAAGATCAGTGATTACCTTGGACCCAAAGAACTCTTCTTCATCAAGCTCTGGTTCATACACCACTACTTTGACACCTTTTGCCTTGATACGCTTCATGATTCCCTGAACGGCAGAGGACCTAAAGTTATCACTGTCCGCCTTCATTACTAGCCGATGGAATCCTACAACCTTTGGGTTACGCTTTTGAATCTCATCAGCAATAAAGTCTTTGCGCGTCGTGTTGGAGGATACAATTGCCTTAATTAGGGTCTGCGGCACATGTTCATAGTTGGCCAATAATTGCTTTGTGTCTTTTGGTAAGCAATAACCACCGTAACCGAAGGATGGGTTGTTGTAGCCACCCCCTATCCGCTCATCAAGGCTCACGCCTTCGATGATGCTCTTAGTATCCAGCCCATTTGCCATTGCGAAGGAGTCGAGTTCATTAAAGAAAGATACTCTCATGGCAAGGTAGGTGTTAGCAAATAACTTTACCGCCTCAGCCTCGGTGGATTTAATTAAAAAAGTCTCAACATCTGCCTTTTTAGAGCCCTGCTTTAGTAGGCCTGCAAATTCTGTG
>JAYZVL010000070.1:0-7258 GCA_036155675.1 Pseudomonadota bacterium
CCGGATGTCTTTTCAACCAAGCTAAGAGCCAAGATCACTCCAATTACACCAGGCAGCAGACCAAGCAGCACAAATTCACGGAGCCTCAATCTATAAATCGATCCGGTTAACAATACGGTTATTGCTAGAAGCATAACAGAAAGCCATTCCTCCGATAGAGCATCCTTGATTGGTTCGGTCAAAAAAGCAGCCAATCCTACAAATAATCCAAGCCCTGTAAGATAACTAACCCGAGGCCGTAAAATCGACTCAACCGAAGACTCGATTTGGCCGTGACAAAGCCGAGCATTGAACAACAGAAAAACCATTACAGAAAGACCACCAAGAAAATAATCAGGATTGTGATTTCCAATATCAATAAGCGCATAAACCACAGCAACCGCTGATACAACAAGCGCACCGATTTGAATAATGGAGTTGTCACGACGAATCGCCATTAAAAGGAGAACAACACTTTCGGCTGCAAGAATGGGACCCTGAACTGAGTCGGCCATCTCCATCGTCATCAGGCCAAGCGTCAACAACACCAGTCCCTGAGTAAGATAACTTTTGCGCGAGAGCGACTGGTCCCCCAACCAACGAGCCGCCAAAAAAGTGCAACAAAGCAGAGCCACTCCGACACACATCGGCAAAATCCAGAATTCTGGCTCGTGGTATTTTAGAACGTCCGCCGTGATCAGGCCGAACATAGCCGCATTATTGGCAGTCAGAAACGCAGCTCGCTGGCGATCACTAAACGCTCCACTGCGAGCGAGAAAAACTGCCGCCGAGTAAACCACCCAGAGCGACACTGCAAAACTCACCACTATGGCAAGCGACGGCTCGTCCACTCGCATGCGCCATAGGAGAAAACCGGCATAAGACGCTAACAGGCTTAACACCGGCA
The DNA here is from genome assembly GCA_036155675.1 of Pseudomonadota bacterium. Lineage (GTDB taxonomy): Bacteria > Pseudomonadota > Gammaproteobacteria > Steroidobacterales. The sequence continues at coordinate 887 of JAYZVL010000070.1, forward strand.
TCTTTAGCCAGCGATTACGTAACATGAAAACCACTGCCCCTACTGCAAGGACTAAGTTTGAGAAAATAATTACCCAATGTGATACTCCATCAGTATGAATCATCGGTATGTAGGTTGCATAATAAGAGGCACCCGTAGCGAAGAGTGCGATCGTCTCTGACTTGAGTCGATCTGCGAACCAGACCATAAACCCTCCCCAGGCAAACAAGAGTAGCAGAGTAACGTTCGCATTTGGAATAACTCGAATTGGCTCAATAACATGTGCCGCATAGGTCGTAAAATATACCCCGGAAAAACCGCCAGCGATCAGCACCTGACCATAGTTCTTCAAGAGCTCTTTTGTGCGTTGAAGCCAAAATCCGACACCTCCCATCACTGCACTCAGCAAATAAAACAAAATCACCTTTGCAAAAGGGGTAAGTTCGATAAAAAAACTTCGCTTGTAGTAGGCTAAAATACCGAGACCGGTTAACACTAACATCACGCCGATCCGTACAAACCAGTAGGTGCCTAGTTTCATCTCGATTGACTGGGCATCAACTCTAGGCAACCGCTGCTCCGCGGCCGGTTTGGCCTTAGCTGGAGTGTTTGGCTTTTCAGCAGAGGTCGGTTGAGGTGATTTTACGATCTTAGGAGGAACCTTGGCCGCCTGAGCTACAAGTTTGGTTAAAGGTGTTAGATCGTGCTCTTCCTTATTGGACCGCTCGCCAACCGGCGCCGGGATTGTGGAATTAGCCGATCCCTTCATTGCATTCAATCGCTCCTCCAAGTCCTGAACCTTTTCCCGGAGATCGTCGACTTCTCGCGCCGTGGTGAACATCTTAAAAAGCGCTACACCTACCAAAGCAAAAACGACTAGAGCTAAGCATATTAATCCACTTATGATAACATTACCTTTCTGTCATAATTGTCAACTGACAAACAGTTGATAGCACTGGCAGGAATTATTCATATAGAATCAATTATATAAAAGAATTTCCTTATATAATTATCAAAATAACAATTCCAATTAATATTCTACCCATTTCAACTCTGTGTGTTCGTGAAAATTCGTTAATAGTTAAACAACTATATAGCTCGCGCCATAAATAGAGTAAAATTCATCAAGCCAAGCGACGATTGCTCACACCGTTTATTACGCATGTAATTTCAGTTTCTAATTATTTTTACTGTCGTTTGACTTAATAGAATCATTAATTTTCTGAATAGCATTTTCCAATTTATCTAACCGATTATCCACATTAATAATATTATCCTTCATATCATTTATTAAATCGGTCTGATCCTCAAGCTCCTGAATAGTCTGGGATGCATCATCATTCTTAACCATAACACTTGTCAGTGTAGCGGTAAACACCCCCACCAAGACCATTCCAGTAATAACAAGAAATACCGTCAGTATTTTACCCAAACCCGTCTGCGGATCATGTATATCGGCGTAACCGCCGGTAACAAGTGTCGTAAAGCTCCACCACAAACTCGGAAGGAACCCAGCACCAGATTCCATTCGTTCAAGGCTCATAAACAAACAAGCTCCTATCAAAATTGACATCACCGCATAAAGAAGAGAGCGCTTGAGTAGTTTTACATTAAGCGATGTTCCTAAATGATCCATGCCTCGCCAAAGGAATAAAAGAACTCGCAGCACTCTAAGCCCTCTTATAAAACGAATCGCCCTTAGCAAACGTCCCATTCGAATAACACCCATATCAGAGCTAGCTGCAAGAATTTGAATAGGAGGCAAGGGTATTGAAGTAATAAAATCGATCCAGTTTCGCTTCCAGTACCACTTTTTAGATTTGGAAAGTCTTAGTTGGAAAAAAAAGTTAAACAAAAATATAAAACAACAAATGAAGTCTATAATCCAGAATGTCCAAAGCACCTTATTTGAAAAATATGGCCGTATTACTAACAGAGGGTTAGCATAGCCCTGCCCTTCATCAATAATTTCCACACTAGAGAGTTTGCCTCCAACAATTTTACCGTAAAGAAGACCACCACTGCCAACTCTATCCTCTACAATAATATTCACATTCCCATAGTTACCTCCACTATTCTCTATTTTCACTCCGACCAATTTTCCATCAACCACCTCAGCTTTTGCGACAGCATCAGCACCAGGAGCACCTATTCCGAGTATATCAACAACTAGAACTGTAATTACAAAGAGTATAAGAAAAAAGACAATGATGTCTTTTGACATTAATAGTTTATTGCTTCCAAATATTTTGATCTGTTCTGCTTTAAGATATTTTTTTTGCAAGACCTCTTCAACGGTATCCAGCTTTTCCAATAGGTCTTCCTTTTGAGTATTTAACCTTAATATCTGCGACTCAACTTTATCGAGTGTCAACTCATAGGAACCATGCCTTTTTTCCAATTTAACAGTATAGGACTTTTCAGCTAACTCATCGAATTCAGCTTCACATGTGCATATTTGTTCATCAATTTGAGCGACCTCATCGAGCAAAATTTGCTTCATTGCCTCAATACGCTCATAGGAACAGGATTCCAATCGTCTTAATAATAGCATCGGTATTAATAAAAGTTAACAGGATATTATTTAATAGTATTCTGTAACAATCGAAATACTATTGAGACCCTTCAAATTATTACTTGGATCAAAGAAGAATCGATTCTAACAGTAGAAAGTTAATTTGATAACAAAATATTAATTTAGTAACAATAGGATTATTAGAAGCTATACCCTTTTCTGGTGAAAAAAGCATCTGAAAACCATTAAGGAATTTAACTGTTTATTTAATTATACCAGCCAGAAAAAATATTGGATAGTTTAATACTAAAAGTAATGATTAATCTAGTTTACTTTAGCTTTCCTTGCCTTAATAAAACTAATGACTGAGAATACAATAAACAGAAGGCTTAAGATACAAGTAATAGCCTTTGAATAAACAGCGAGTTCGTCTCCTAATTCTTGACCAGTAATTAAACCAAATGTGTCCTTCGCAGTAGCAGAACACCCAGCCAGTGCAATCACTACATTAATGTGCATTCCGATCTTCAAAAATTTCGGTTTTAGCGATAACAAAGAAAGAATTACTACCGGAGCTCCTAGAAACGCAGGTATCAATGCTGTAATACTTACACCTCCAGATTTGAAGTACCCAAAAACGCCTAATGCCGCCAATGCCAAGCCGTATATTACACCTAAGTAAGTCATCATTTTTAATTACAACCCTCTACAAGGACGTCGAAATTCCATTAGCACACAAAATTCGTCAAGTAATTTAGACGCGTTCTGTTTTCAGTTGAACTAATCCCAGAGCAACAGTTAGTCTAACTTTGCTATGCAAAAAATCAGATTAAATAGACATCATTCAGAAAACTGCGGGACGGATGGTTCAGATTGCAAAGAAGAAGCCATCATCGTTAACTTGCAACTTAAAATTAAAAGCGGCCTTGAAGATGAATTTATTACTGAGGCAAATAAAATTCTACCAGACACGAGATCATATAATGGCTGTCAGATTCTTTATTTTGGACAAAATCAAAAAAATCAGAGTAATTTAGATTTTTTTAGCAAATGGGACTCAAAAGAGCACTATGATAAATATATACAATGGAGAGTTGAGAGCGGGGTAATGGAAGAAATGGCCAACAAGTATTTTGACGAAGAACCAGTTTGGAGGTTTTTTGATTTAAAGTCTGAGTTCTAACAAAACCTGCCATCAATAGATTGTCATATGAATAAGCAATACCAGCTTTACTCTTAATTAGAATATCATAGATAATTTCAAGGTTTTAAAATATTTAATAATATTAATTTTTTGAACGGAAAGAGCATGTTTCGACGTCAAAAGATTGTATGAAAATTATTATAGAATCTCATAATATCGAAGTTACAAATGCAATAGAAGAGCATGTAGAGCTCTGCGTAATAAAGTTAGAGCATTTAAACCAAAAAGCAGTAGAGGCAAGAGTCCACATAGAACGCGACCATGTAGGCCAAGTGCTAAAGAAATATAAATGCTCAATGCATATAATATTAAAAGGGACAGATATTTATGCTGAAGACAGGGAAAAAGATCTCTATCATGCCATCGATTTAACAACTAGAAAAATTCAACAACAATTGCGCAAACAACACAGTAAAAAGATCAAACTAAAGAGATAATAATTTAATTAATTTTTATCAATTCCAGTATTTTTTTTGCAGTTTCACGCCCACTTAAGAATGCCGATTCAACTCGGCCATGCATACACCAATCACCACAAGCCGAAATCCTATTATTATGATCGATGAATGTACTTAGATCTCTCTTTGGTGCATTCGCATAACGCCATCCATGTAAATCAATATGAACTGCTTCACCAAGGTCTCTATCGGCAACTTTAGATGCTTCATCGATCATTTTCTTAAGCACAACATCCCGACTCACTGATAAATTTTTATTTGCCCATCTATTTGTTGATTGGACAACCATGCTAAAATCCTTTGGCCTATCTGGCTTTGAACTATTAACAGAAATCCAACTTATATAATCGTTATGAATCATTGCTGATTCAAATGGCAAATTTAAGTCAGTTTCAAAGCCTAACATTAATGTGAAGCAGGCAGACATATTAATTGATGAGATTTTATCAAAAAAACTTACCGACTTAGGCATTATTTCGTTTGCCTGTACTGAAGGCACTGTCGTTATCAACCAATCAAAACATTCTGATTCACCTCCCTGATCATTAAATAAATTCCAACCTTTATCAGATTTGACAGCTTTAAGTATCTTAGCATTTTTTCTTATATCTAAGTCTTCGGATAGAACCTTACAAAAATGATTCATTGTTGGCGTTCCTACATAATGAGGGAATGAACTATTCCATTTCCTAGAAGCAATGACTTTATAATCTTTTATCTCTTTAAAATTAGCATCCCAACGTTTGACTAGACCCGATTTAATGTAAGGAGATACAAATTCTTCAAATTCTTTATTCTTTATTAAAAAATATTGCGCACCATGATCAAAAATAAATGGACCAGACCTTCTCGTAGCTATCCTCCCACCTACACCTCCTGATTTTTCATAAATAGTTACATCTAATTCTTCTCTTAAATATCTTGCTATTGTTAACCCTGATATACCTGAACCTATTATTGCAACTTTCATTCAAAATTATAATTAATCCATCAAACAATTCCTGAAATTATTATTTAACAGTTTCTAATTCAATGCCATTAAGGCCTCCGTGTTTTCGAATTAACCAAGCAAGTTTTGGCCATTGACGAATATCAGCCCAATCTAGAGCAGTATAACCACTATCTATCATTCTAGAATTCACATTAGTACCAGCTTTAATAAGTATCTCCGCTACCGAAAAGTGCCCTTGATCAACAGCTTGATGCAAAGGAATCCAACCGCGACCGTCGATCAAATTAGGATTTGCCCCATTCCTCAAAAGAAGCTCAACAATAACTGCATTTCCGCGATAAGCCGCTGAATGAAGTGAAGTTGTTCCTGAGAGAGTCATTGAATTAGGATCTAATCCAGAATCCAAATATTGCTGAACGACTTTTGCTTCTCCATAAAAAGCCGCTTGATGCATCAAAACAGCCGGAGAGCTTTTACAACCAATACAAATCAAAACGGCAAATGTGAATATGATTAAATTTTTCATTATTATATAAAATTCAAATATCAACCTTTACCAAGGTCTAATTAATGGGCCAATCTTCTGATTCAGTTCTAGCGGTTTTTAAGTATGCTTTAAATTCAGAAACAATCTTGGATTCTTGATTCGACACATCTCTTTTTTCTCCAATATCTTCATCTAAATTGTATAACTCCAATGCATCACCTTTCTTACGCCGAATAACTTTCCAATTTTTCCATCGAGCTGCTTGCTGAAAACCACCTTCAAAAAACTCCCAGTATAAAAACCTATTTTTAGTCTCCTGCGGTTTACCAAGAAGCGTCGGCAAAACACTAATGCCATCAAGCATTTCCGGTTGCTTAATATTAGCTAAGTCTGCAGCTGTCGGAAGAAAATCAGCAAAAGACCAAACAGCTTCATTGATCTGATTTGCGGGAACCCTCTTAGGCCAACGAACAATCATAGGTGTTCGCAAGCCGCCTTCATACATATCACGTTTACGACCACGTAATGGACCACTACTGTCAAATAAGCCTTCATATCTATTAGCCGCTCCATTATCACTACAAAAAAACACTATCGTCTTCTCATCAATTGTTAACTCCTTAAGTAATGACATAATATGACCAATATGATCATCCATCCGTGTTATCATAGCAGCGTATACTTTGGCCTTTTGCGGCCAATCTCTATCCGAATAAGGACCCAAATCAGGAATTTCAAACCGCGAATGCGGTACAGTATAAGGCAAATAAAGAAAAA
>JAYZVL010000071.1:0-5524 GCA_036155675.1 Pseudomonadota bacterium
TTGTATATGATTGTGTAGTTTGTGAGTTTTTTCTAATGCAAGTAGACTGTCTAAACGCTCATTGCGTGTTTCACCTATACCAATAAGAATTCCTGTGGTAGTTGGTATTTTTGCTTTACCTAAATTATCGATAGTATTTAAACGCACCCTAGGATCTTTATCTGGAGAGCCAAAATGTGGTTGCCCACGATTACATAATCTAGGAGATGCTGATTCGAGCATGATGCCCATCGATGGTGCAACCTTTCTTAACTCAAGAATATTATTTTCATTCATAACTCCAGGGTTAAGATGAGGCAATAAACCAGTCTCTTCGATGACAAGTTTTGCCATGGATTTAAGATAATCCAGAGTACTTGAAAAGCCTAGGTCTGAAAGCATTTCTCGAGCAATTTTATAACGTAGTTCTGGCTTATCGCCAAGAGTAAATAGGGCTTCTTTACACCCTTGAGCCTTTCCAGCCTCGGCAATACTAAGCACTTGATCCGGATTCAAAAATGCATTTTTAATTTTTCTAGGGGTTTTTGCATAAGTGCAATAATGACAGACGTCTCGACAAAGCTCTGTTAATGGAATAAATACTTTACGAGAGTAAGAGATCTGATTGCCCCAGCTTTCATTTCGTAAATTTGCTGCGGTATTCATCAGCGTGTCCAAAGACATGCCGTTTATTTTTTTATGAATACTGATTCGTGTCACGCTGAAGTTCCTACTGTGTATTGATTTACGCGGGCCGCGATACCTGTGTTTAGAAGAAACTCAACGCTGTTTATTGTTGCTTTTTGTTTTGATAACCATAATAAATCATCTGGCGTATCTATATCTTGTCCAAAAGCAGCACGTCTTATTAATTTAGCGGGTAAATCAGCAGCTGCAGCTTCTTCAACATGACGTTTAGCGCTATTTTTTCCGAATTGAAATCGTAATGCATCTGGAGGTGAGCAAATAAGAACATTTGTTCCACCGTCTCTATAAGCCGAACATACACTTAAGCCAGCTGAATGTTCGGTTAAAAGTCGATCAATATCAGAACCATTAATTGTCGGGACATCACTAGGTATTACAACAATTTTATTTGCCCCGAAGGTTTTAAGTTTAAACGCTGCTTTATCCAGCTCAGCAGATAGCTCTCCTGTTTCATCGTTCAGAACCAAGTAACCGCGTTTGTTAGCAATTTCGATAACTTGAAAGTCATTGGTTAAGATAACTATTTGATCAACCTTTTTTGCAGAGGAAATTGCCATTAATACATCTTCAAGCATCATTAGGCTTAAATTGGCGCATTCATCTGCTGATAATAAGGGCCCAAGACGAGATTTAGCCTTATTTAATGCTTTTACAGGAACTAGTGCTAAAGTTTTATTCATAATTATTATCTTTTTTTTTATCCAATGAATCGAGAAATGTAATGACAAACTCTGCTAATGCAGCTTTATCTGCATCGTTATACATTATTGTTTGTGTGACAGCGGTTTGTATGCCTATTCTGTTTATGTCATCCGCGTGTTGCGCATCGCTTGAATCAATAATCAATGCATCGATCAAACCTTTGTAATGTTCTGCAATACCTTTAGCAGAAACCTCTAAGCCTAATTCTTTCATTAATTTCGCAGTAGGACCTTTTATTGCTCTACCGCCTACTATGGGCGATATAGCAATAACGGGAAGACCGCTATTAACTATCATGGTCTTTAATGACGATACAGACAATATCGGTTCAATGCTCAGCCATGGGTTGGAGGGGCTAATAATAATTCCTGATAGTCGGGTTTCATCAAAAGCTGCTAGCAATTCCCTAGAAACGTTAGCTTTCGAAGCGCCCTTATAACGGATTTGTTTTACGATCGGCTCTGCCTTTAACCGAACGAAATAATCCTGAAATGCGAGATTACCCTGATCGGTTTCTAGCTCTGTACGTACTTTCTCATCTGACATGGGGATAATTTGAGTTTTAATACCTAGGCGCTGATAAATTTTTCTGGTTGTATCCGAAAGTGAAAGTCCTTTATCTAGCAATTCCGTTCGCCTTATATGAGTTTCTAGATCTCTATCTCCAATTTGGAACCAAATATTATCACTAAGTTCTTTTAAGGCAGCATGGAATGACCATGATTCATTTATCAAACCCCAGCCCGTTTTCGGGTTTGATATGCCTGCTAGCGTATACATTAGCGTATCGATATCTGGAGAAATATGTAGACCTAAATACTGAAAATCATCCCCAGTGTTTGCAATTACTTTAATGTGTTTTTCTTCTACAACTTGCTGCAATCCACGAATAAGCTTTGCTCCGCCCACTCCCCCGGATAGAACCAGATAATTTCGATCCATAATGATGATATTCCGTTACCGGAACATATTCTCCTTGTCGGGCCTGAGAAGAACACGGGCATCTTGTTTTGATTTACCCTCATTCATTCCACGAAGTATTACTACAGGTATTGCTTCATCTGCCTCACCCAAAAGAAGTTCAGCAGCACTTGCAATAGAATCTGCAACTCCATGTTCGCTGACTTCTAGAATCCTACCAAATAAATCTGATCTGCCGCGAAGATTAACTAATGCATCTACACCCGCACTTCCAAGGGCTATACCTGTTGTTCCTACGCGCCAAGGTCGACCAACACTATCCGCAATAATAACTCCAGTTTTCACTTTAAAACGCTCCAAGAAACACGATCGAAGATTCGCGGCTGATTGGTTTGGATTCTTGGGTAGAAGTAATACATCATTAGGATTATCTGTAACATTAGATTGATCAATGCCCGCGTTAGCAAGTATCCAGCCAGATTTATGTTTAGCAATTATTATCCCCGGACGGTGACGTATAATTTCTTCTGACTCTCTTATTATTAGCTCTACAATTGAAGGGTTTTTATCAGTTAGCTTGGCCAGTTTTCTGGCTTCTGAGCTAGGTTTTACGTCATTAAGACACACACTTCTTCCTTCCGCCTTAGAAACAATTTTTTGTGCAATGATTAATACATCCCCATCGAATAGTTTAAGATTTGATCTATCCATAGCACTGGCAATAAGGCTTACCAGATCATCTCCTGGGTAGATTTTTGGAATTTCGGGAACGGCGAAGAGTTCTAGATGTAGGTTTCTCATGGAACGATAGGACCTAACTAGGGCTTACTTATACCGGTTATTTTAAGTCCAGCGTGATTATTCTTATATCGTTTATTCATAAATATTAGTAATGATGTTAAGGCTTCAGCAGCAGCTGAATTTTCTAATGGCCCAGCATGCCAAGCTGTGAATCCAGCTTCCTCAGCCAGTTTCACAACAATCTCACGAGCTTCTGGATTATCACCCGTTACCAAGACGTCGCATTCAGAAACAACATCATTTTTTAATGCTGCTGCCGATACATTTTGAAATGCAGAAACAACTTGAGTGGATTTATCGACAGAATTTTGACTGATTACTGCGGCAGACCCCTCAGAAGGAAGTTGGACTCGCGCAACTTTTGGCGGCATTAACGGAACTGTTGTGTCAACGAGAATTTTTCCGTGGAGGGCTGAATTTAATTCATCTAATGTCGAAGCTTGATGTTCAAATTTAACAGTTAAAACGACAATATCGCTCTTAGATGCGGCGTTAAAATTAGTCATACCTTGAGTTATATTGTTTTTTACTTTCGCATTAAGTTCTGCTGATGCGATTTCTGCTTTATTTAAATCCCTTGATCCGATAATTACAGGTATGCCTGCTTTTGCCCATCGTTGCGCTAAGCCACTACCTAATTCACCAGTCCCGCCGATCACACTAATTGTGTGCATAAATCAAATCCTTCCAAAAAGATTAATTTCCATGAATCCAAATTATTACAATTCCATTCTAAATTAATTACCTATCATTTAACTAGATGAGATCAATTTGCTTGATGTTCGCAAATAATGCGCTTATTCGTCGCCCAAAGACCTTTAAAAAGAATCGATGCAATTACATTTCGTTGAAACCACTGGTCATATGGAAAAATGAATAATTAAATTAAATAATTAAAACAATAACTTATTTATATTTGTAAGCAGATTACGTAAGTAATTTGATTAAATTGCATTATGAAAAAGCATTGGAGGTTAGTCAGTTTAAATTCATCTTGCTGAATATGTCAGAATTAAGCAACTAATATGTCTGAAGTGATCCCGCATCACATTTATACAAGGCAAATTCACCAGTCAATTGTAATTTATAAGTTTAAGAATCAATTGATAGATAAATAATGATAAGGAATGCAGAGGTAAGCTAAGTAATGAACGGTCCCAAAGTCCTGGGTGCCGATGATCATCAGCATTTCATGCGAAAAGCAATTTTAATGGCTGAGCGCAGTTTAGCTGCTGGTGGTCCTCCGGTTGGGTCCTGTTTGGTACGTGATGGGACGATTATAGGTATGGCCCAAAATAGTATTGTTGCTGAACTTGATGTTACGGCACATGCTGAAATTGTTGTGATTCGAGAAGCTTGTCGAGGATTACAGACGCTATCCCTTTCAGGAACAAATTTATACGTAACAGTAGAGCCTTGCGCTATGTGTTTTGCAGCTTGTCACTATGCTGCTGTCGAGCACGTTTATTTTGGCGCAAGTATTGATTCTATGCATGCGATAACAAGTAACGAATTATCTGCCAATAATTATGTAAACGACATCAATTATTCATTACCTAAGATGACAGGTGGTGTGCTTGAATCTGAATGTGTTTCCATGTTGGATTTATGGGGATCCTTAGGTTGAATTCACAATACGATGATATTGCTGCTACCTATCAGCAAACTAAAGAATCTCCTTTACGCAAATACCTTGAATCTTGGTCATTTTTTAAAATGCTTGGTTTATTAAAAGGTCTGCGTGTGCTTGATCTTGCATGCGGGGAAGGTTTTTATACACGTCAAATCAAGAGTTTGGGCGCTTCAGAGGTTATTGGTGTAGATGTTTCATCTGAAATGATTAGGTTGGCAAAGCAACAGGAACTTAATCAACCTCTAGGTATTAAATATTTCTGTAATGATGTTAGTAAACTTCCAGACTTTGGAAAATTTGATCTAATTTCTGCTGCTTATTTGCTTCATTACTCAAGAAATATAGATCAACTTAACGTAATGTGTAGAAAGATTGCAGGAGCTATGCAAAATTCCGGGCGTTTTGTTGCTATAAATGAAAACCCTTATCAGCTAACTCACCAATATGCTGGTTATAGTCAATATGGATTTAACAAAATAACCGACCAGCCAAGACATGAAGGAAGCCCGATCAAGTATTCAATGATAAGCGGCCAAAATCTAATTCAATTTGAAGCGTACTATTACAGTAAAAAAACATATGAATCAGCTTTACAAGATGCTGGATTTAGCAACATAAAATGGATTCCTCTGGAATTATCTCCTAAAGGTTTGGAGGAGTATGGAACTGATTATTGGCAAGAATATATTGATAATCCTCCAGTTATTGGTTTGACATGCGAATTGAACTGATTGAGAAGTTTACCCTCAGATTATGAAACACAAAACAAATATCAATTTA
>JAYZVL010000072.1:0-17383 GCA_036155675.1 Pseudomonadota bacterium
TTTTCAATTTGGATCGCCACTTCATTTTTAAAAAAATTATCAACAATGCAATGATCTATTGGTTTTTCTTCACCATCGTTTGCTAGGCTCTTTTTAAGAGAATCGAGATTAATAAGATTTTTAAGTTTTGTTTTCACTGAATCAATAATGTCTGAATTTTGATTAGTTTCTAATAACAATAAATCCTGCGTAATAACTTTGAGGTGAAGGGGGGTCGAATAAAGGTTGAAAAGGGAATGTTTTTGGATCCAAACCGCTGTTTCGCAAGTACCTTATTTCAAGACCTTCATCTTTATGATAATTAAATGGAAATGCATCTTCAGGAACATTTTCCTTTTTAAGTAGTCTTTGCATGTAGCCATTAAATAACGATTCTGCTTCCCAGCCATACATTCCGTTTGGGTGATTATTCCGAACGTTATAACCTTCGTACTTCGCGAATCTAACCATTACTTGGTGATAGAAAAGTGAATCATAAAGCAGTATCACAATACCTCCTGGAGCAAGATGCTTCTTAAGGCCACGAATAATTGAAAAGCCAAGATCACCAGTATCGGTTACAGCATCATTCCCAGGCGCATCTAAATCTAATGCGAAAGGTGGATTTGAAACAATAACATCGAATTTTTCATTCTCACCTATTACAGAATAAGCACCAAGGTCATCAAGCGACACAAGTCGCGCATCGATCTGGTTGCCATAACCCATATCCAGTGCATTTGTAGTAATGCTTTCAATTGCCTTGGGGTTAATATCTGTTGCGACAACGTTAGAGGCTCCTAATTTCGCTGCATACAAACTTATAATTCCAGAACCCGTTCCAATCTCCATCACACGTTTCTGATCAAATAGATTAGGGTTATGTTCCATGACTCGTAATACTGTCCATTCGGCCTCATAAGGATCAAACACGCCAGCAGGAACATTTAATGTTGCTTGCAGATGGGGAGAACGCCAGGCAAGAGGTTCAGTGAGCAAGCCCTGAGAACTTGTATCCCCAGGAATGGTTTGATCTTTTTGAGCTTCAACTGAACTTCCTGTATATCGAATAGGACCCGTGTAAGTGTTATTTTTCCCGACAAGACCAATTTTGTTGAACCCTCTTTTTAAGAAAGAGCCCGGGAAAATATCAATATGTGTAAATGCCGAACCTATGAGGAAAGTAAATCCTGAAACGGCAATAATTTTTATTAGAAATTTATTCTTCATTGCATTTAAAACTCAATTAAAGCTTTGCTAGTTTAGCCGTTCTTATACATTCAATAAGTATTGGCAGCAAGATCTAATTATATAAAGGAAAATTGGCTTTTACGGCTCATGCCATACAATCTATTATCCAGCTGAACTAATATATGGTAAGCATAGAGTATGGCTAAGCATAGAGTCTAGAGGCCATAGTGTGCCACAATGTACTTTCAATCCAATATCTTATAAGCACTAAGCTAACATTAGTTTTAGCTTAGAAGATTATTTGTGCAGTGAGAAACAGGAAATAATAGATATGTCTAAATCTTTTCAGCCTCCTTCCAGAATACTTATGGGCCCTGGCCCTTCGGATGTTAATCCAAGGATCTTAGAGGCTTTATCCCGCCCCACAATTGGACATCTTGATCCGGTCTTTATTGAATTGATGGATGAGATTAAGAGTCTACTGCAATTTGCTTTTAAGACAAATAATACTTTGACCTTGCCAATTTCCGCACCAGGGTCTGCGGGTATGGAAGCCTGCTTTGTTAATTTGCTATCACCCGGAGATAAAGTAATTGTTGCGCAGAATGGAGTTTTTGGCGGGCGCATGAAAGAAAATGTTGAGCGCCTTGGGGGTCAAGCCATTATGGTTCAAGATGAATGGGGCATGCCAGTTAATCCACAGAAAGTTGAAGATGCTTTAAAGACTAATTCTGATGTAAAGGCTTTGGCTTTTGTCCATGCAGAAACTTCAACTGGCGCTCGTTCTGATGCCAAAACGTTATGCACGCTTGCAAAAAAATATGATTGCTTAACTATTGTTGATGCTGTTACATCACTAGGTGGTATAGAGCTTGATGTAGATGATTGGGGGGCCGATGCAGTTTATTCAGGCACTCAGAAATGTTTATCATGTGTTCCGGGTATTTCACCTGTGACTTTTAGTGAGACTGCCCAGAAAATAATTAAATCCAGAGTGCAACCAGTTCAAAGTTGGTTTCTTGATATGGATCTTGTTATGGGATATTGGGGGAAAAACACTCAGCGCGCGTACCATCACACTGCGCCAATTAATGCATTGTATGCTTTGCATGAAACGCTTTTAATTTTAAAGGAAGAAGGATTAAATAATGCTTGGAATCGCCACCAGTTTCATCATAGAGCTTTGGCTGCAGGTCTAGAAGCATTAGGCATCAATTTTGTAGTTGATAGTGAATATCGATTACCTCAACTAAATTGTGTCAACATTCCAGATGGAGCGGATGATGCAGCTGTCCGTAAGTCCCTATTAAACGATTTTAATTTGGAAATTGGTGCTGGGCTTGGCCCTTTAGCTGGAAAAGTATGGCGGATTGGTTTGATGGGCTATGCAGCAAATCAGAGAAATGTTTTGTTTTGCCTCGATGCCTTGGAAAAAACTCTTAGTAAGCAAAATGTGTTGACTTATAAAGGGGTTGCTGCAAAAGCAGCGGAGAATCTATATAAGCTTTCCTAACGGCAAGATAAATCTTTGCGCTAAGATATTTTTGATTTAACTAGATTTAAAATTGAGTCAATTGTTGGTGTTTCAACATTAACCAGTCGACCAAGTTCTGAAACTGAGGTCACGAGAGCATCAAGCTCCAGCGATCTTCCAGCTTCAAAATCTTGGAGCATTGAGGTTTTGTGCTGACCTACAGCTGCTCCTCCATTAATCCTTTGATCAATACTTATTGGAAATTCAATGCCGAGCTTATTGGCAACGTTTTTTGCTTCATGCATCATTTTGTAAATGAGTGATCGAGTTTTAGGATTAGTTCCCATTTCTTGCAATGTTTCACCGGTTATTACACTAACCGGATTAAATGTGGCATTTCCTAGTAATTTAAGCCATATATCCTTTCTAATATTTTTTCTAACCGGAGCCTTAAATCCAGCATCCTGCATAATTTTACTAAGCTCAACCACACGATTAGATTTATTGCCATCAGGTTCGCCCAGCATGAAACGGTTACCTTCGATATGTTGAATTATTCCCGGCTCAACAATCTCACAAGATGGATAAACAACACATCCTATGGTGCGTTTTGGATCAAGAGTATTCCAGATATTTCCTTTAGGGTCGGTAGATTTAAGTCTATGGTTTTCCCAGGGGCATTTTAATTTATAAAAATACCACCATAGAATACCATTTTGCGCAGTAACAATAGTCGTATCTGGTCCAAGTAGAGGAGAAATTTCATCCAAGATGTTTTCAACTGAGTGTGCTTTCATCGCTATGATTACATAGTCTTGCGGGCCTAACTCGTTTGGTTTATCTGTACATTTAATTGAGATATTTTTTTCTATACCGCCAATTTTTAGAGTTAGTCCATTTTTTTTCATAGCATCAAGATGAGGTCCTCGAGCAATTAAACTTACATTAGATTCTGTCTTTATAAGTTGTATTCCCAGATATCCGCCAATTGCTCCTGCACCATAAATGCAAATTTTTTTAGGTGAAAAATTCATAGATTATTATGTTAATTGAGGCCAAGTTTTTTCGCTAAACCAATACGCTGTAGTTTTCCAGTTACCCCTTTTGGTATTTCATCTAGAAATAAGACACGTTCCGGAACTTTGAAATTTGCTAAGCGTTTACCTACAAAAAATTTAATTTCCCCCTCACTAATTTTTTGACCATCATTTAGAACAATTGCTGCTGCTACGGTTTCCCCAAGCCTTTTATGTGGAATACTAAAAGTTACTACTTGGGAAACAGCCGGATGATCCAGTATTATTTCATCTACTTCACGGGGGGAGACTTTTTCTCCTCCACGATTGATGATTTCTTTCAATCGACCTGTCAACCTTAAATAGCCTTCATTATCAATAATTCCTTGATCGCCAGTTCTAAACCAACCAGAAGAATAAGCCTCGGCATTAGCGGCATCGTTATTACGATAACCATTTGTAACATTTGCTCCTCGAATAACAATCTCACCAATTTTTTCATTTTCCATTAGATTATTATTGGCATCCATGATTCTTACCTCTGGACCTGCTGCAATACCAACACTTCCTGGTTTTCTTAGTTGAGGCGGAAGTGGGTTGCATGTCATTTGGTGTGCAGCTTCTGTCATACCATAGGCTTCGATTACAGGACAAGAAAAAACTGACTCTAGTTCTTTCATAACCTGCGAAGGTAAAGAAGCTGAAGAAGAACGAATAAAACGGAGTGGTGTTTCGCCAATTATTTTAATGTTTCTGGATGCTCGACTCAGAATTGTTTGATGCATTGTTGGAACCGCAGAATACCAACTAGGTTTATGTTCACGAAGTAAGAGAAAAAACTGTAATGCATTAAAACCAGAACTACAAATAATAGAACTACCTGCATAAAGTGATGCAAGTACGGCGGCAATAAGTCCATGAATATGAAACAAAGGCATAACATTTAAACAGCGATCACTATCTTTTAGTTTGAGACTAACAGCTATATTTTTTGCCGAAGTACAAATATTTTCATGCGTCAGAGGAACTATTTTTGGTCGAGATGTGGTACCTGAGGTATGTAAAACTAGGGCAACAGCGTCTTTTTTTTCTAAGGAGATTTTACCTGCATGACCATTTAATTTTTTAGCAGTTAGTTCAAATACTCCAGCTGGGTCATCAGTAGAGAAATTCAGTTTAGCTATCGGTATTCCAAGTTTTTTTGCAGCTTTATATGCGGGAGCATTTTTATCTTCTATCACAACCAGTAAGTCAGTCTTAAGATCATTAAGATAATATTCAAATTCTTCCTGTCGATAGGCCGGATTTAATGGTGCTGTTGTTGCGCACGCAGCAATAGAGATAAAAGCGCTGGCCATTTCAGGCCCATTAGGTAAAACAATCGCAACCGTCATATTTCCATCAATACCTATTTCATTAAGCTGATCAGATGTTCGATTAATCTGCTTACGCAATTCAGCATAGGATAATGTTGGCCTATTAGGTGCGATTAATGCTGGCGCATTATCCTTTCCTTGATTTATAAGATCAACGATATGATTTGAATTAGGTTGCGTTGGTAACATTTAATTTTCTAATCTTTATTAGTTTATTTCTATATATCTATTTTACATAGCACTGATTCGTACCTGAAGAATAATATCGCTGGATTACTCTAATTTGAATCTCTTTATAAGTTATTACCTATTAAATCATTAACTCTGAGATATAAGCTATCAAAGGCTTTTATCGAGATTCGCTGCTTAAATCTGAATGACTTAAACTGATCATGCCAAAATAAATAATTGTTAAGTGTCGGGGGGACTCATGAATCAATATATGAACCGAAGGAATTTTCTTACTGGCGTGACTTTAAGTACAACTGGTAGCTTGCTAGTTGGATGTGAGGCATCCAGTTTAGTTAAGCAATCTTCTAAATCAAACTATTCACTAAGTTTGTTGCCCGGTAGATTTACACGAGAGGATTTTACAAATTTCATCAGATTGCGTTATGGAGATGGAGACCCTGTCTATTGGTATGGGGTGGGGGATGCTTCAACTTTTCCTAAGGGTAAGATGTTTATGAGAACTGAAGGTTATGATACTGGACGACTGTACAGTTTTGATTCTGAAAAATCTGAGGCAGTGGGATTAACTCGTAAACTTGTTGTATTAAGGGATCCAAAGAATGGTGAGATACTTAAAGGGCCAAAAGGTGAACCAGCATGGCTTAATAATTTCACTTATCAATTATTTAGAATGCGCTTGGAAAAGGGATATTTAGTTTATGAGGTAGAGCAAGGAGCAGGACCCTTTATAAATACTGTTATAGACGGATTTGAGCGCAGTGAAGTGCAGCGCTACGATGGTATGACCGTTTACACAACACCAGTTAATTATTCTATGCCGGATATAACCGGCACCATGAGAGGCCCAGTGCGGACCGCAGGAAATCTCCAAGTTTGGGAGAATTATGATTTTATTGAGCGTGAGCATGCCGGTAATACGGAATATTCTGCTCAATGGTCCGGTGTATTTCCTTTACCACCATTTATGGGGCCGGGCAGAAGTACCATGCACGGGTATTTTCAACGTTATGATAATTATGATGATGTTCCTGCCACATTGCGAGACTTTGTTGAAGAATATGCCCCCATGTGGAAAGCCCCTCCGGTTGATATGGAAGAGATTCGAAGTTTGCAATGATTGATTAAGTTACAGTTCTTTGCCAAATTGATTTTAAAGTTTTATCAATACTTTCTTTTTAGAGGTTTAGGTAGATGAAAAATAAAATTAAATCCGATGTTATCAATTCAGGTTTGATTGATCGTAGGAAATTGCTTCATGCAGCGACTGGTTTTGCCCTTAGTGGTCTACCGACAATAACAAATGCAGGTGCGCATAGCGCGATGATGCCTATAAATATTCCACCTTTGCCGCCGGTGGGGCCTGGCGGACTGACGATTGAGTCTTTCGAACTTTTTTGGTTGCATGATGGTACTAAAATGGGCGCAGGTTTCCCGCGTTTATTTGTGCG
This sequence comes from Pseudomonadota bacterium, assembly GCA_036155675.1. Taxonomy (GTDB): domain Bacteria; phylum Pseudomonadota; class Gammaproteobacteria; order Steroidobacterales. The sequence continues at coordinate 6,677 of JAYZVL010000072.1, forward strand.
GGTATATACCAAAGAAGGAGTTGTTGGTGAAGCCTATACTTTTTTCTGGCATAGCTGGGACAAAGTGATTGATTTAATACGCAACGGAATAGAGCCATTACTAATAGGTATGGATGCTATGCAAGTTGAACGTTGTTGGCAGCGAGCTTGGATTATCTTAGATCGTGAATTTGCTCGGGGTGTTGGAAGTTCGGTTTTACCTCAGTTTACTAGAGCCCTTGCTGCAATTGATGCGGCTTTATGGGATGCCGTTGGTAAGGCATTGAATGCGCCTTGCTATAAAATGTGGGGCGCTCACAGTAATGAATTGCCCGTCATTTCCTTTGATATGCGTTATCGTCATCCGGGATCTAATTACGATCCGATAAAGTTTGGTAAGCATATGGCAAAGCTCCCGGAAATGGGGTTTGCCGGTGTAAAACTGAAACCTGGAAGACCGCCTTATACTCCTAAAGAAGATGTAAAATGGGTAAAGATTGTTCGCGATGCTGTTGGCCCTGATTTTCTTATTCAAGCAGATGCAAATCTTAGATGGACTGCTGAGGAGGCTATTGATTTTGGCCGTCAAATGTATGACATCGATTTACGCTGGCTTGAAGAGCCTTGTCTTGAGAGAAGAGATATGGCACGAGTGCGCGCTGCAACTGGGTTACCAATTTGCGCTGGGCAATCAGAAATTACCATTGATGGCGCCCGCTATTTAATGACAGATAAAGCCATTGATGTATGTAATTACGATCCCGGTTATGGCGGTGGTGCCACAGCTTGGCGGAAGATTTACGGAATGGCGCAGGCATTTGGCATTGAGATGTCGGTACATCAGCAACCACAGATTGCAGGACATTTAATGGCAGCAACTCCGGATGGGGTTAAACATGGGATTGAGGTTTACATGAAAGATACGGATCCTTTTTTCTATGAAATGATTGAAAATCAGAATCCAATTAATAATGGCCTATACAAGTTGCCAGAAGGTCCCGGTTTTGGTTTTGTTTATGACAAAAAAGTGATGGCAAAGTATCGACACGAAGTTTGACAATGCAAATTGAGATCATTATTGGTTGTGAAATGCATCCAGCACAAGTGGCGGATTTTGCTGTTAAAGCTGAAGATGCTGGAGTCCGTGCACTTTGGCACTCTAATCTTACAAATGGTTGGGATCCTTTCATTGGCCTTGTTCCAGCAGCTTTAGCAACCAGTCGAATCAAACTCGGTCCTCTGGCTTTAAGTCCTTATGAAATGCATCCGCTTAAGATTGCTTATTCGCTTAGTAGTTTAAATGAGCTTAGTAATGGCCGAGCAATTATTGGTTTAGGCGGCGGCGGCGCAATGGCGCTTGCGATGCAGAAAAATGAAGATTTTATTAAACTAGATTTCAAGAAAATGAGGATTGTCCGTGGTGTTCGGGAAGCTGCTGAAATCATTTATCGTGCTACTTCAGGTGATTTTTTCCCTCCGTATTTAGGCGAAATCTTTCAACTTAATCTACCTATTCAAACAACTTATCTGAAATCACCAAGGCCTCAAATTATTGCCTGTTCAATGGGCCCACAGATGTTGCGAATGGGTGGAAGAATAACTGATGGAGTGCAAGTAGGTGATGTTGTTACATCCCGAATACCAGAAGTCATAGGTGAAATAAGAAAAGGATTAGGGAAACGAACATGGCCAGAGGAAGATTTTCGAATTGGTAATTTTTGGGCTTGGCATATAAAAAAAGACAGGGAGAAATCTATGCATGAGGCCCGAAGAAAATTATTCGCTCGGGCAGAGATTATTCCTCCTCATATTGGCCTTGATCATCTTCTTAATAATGATGAAGCAGAAATAGTACGTGATAATTTCCGTAATTTTATTAATGCTGACATTGATGGTTCAGGAAATATTAAGAATGTGCCGCCTGACCTTGTGCAGAGAATTATTGATGAAGTCAGTTCAGCCGGTGATTATGATGATATTGACAGAGAGATTGAACGGTATAAAAAATTTGAGAAAGCAGGACTTACGGATTTAGCGATACGAGTTTTTGATGAACCGTTTAAAGCTTTAGAAGTGATTTCAGAACGAGTATTGCCTTATTTTAGATAATTGATTAAAAATTTAGGGGTGTTAGTCATGTATGACGAAGCTTGGCAGGGCTGGAGAGCATTTTATGAGTTAGCTTTTGGCACTCCAATTGCATATTTATTTTTGCTTTTTGTTTGGCAGAAGTTGTTTAAAGTGAAACATCCCGGATGGAAATATGCGTTGATTACTTTAATTGGCGGAAGTTTTTTTATTATAAATCACTATTTCTTTTATGCACCTTTTTACAGCTTATTAGCTCGAACTTATGCCCTTATTTTTTTGATCATTTATTACATATTGCTTATACGGCCGATACGAATGCCCATTGTTAGAAAGTTACTTGCAATATTTTCAGCAGTGATCTTTACGCTGGTTTATATAGGCGCAGAGGAAATTGCACGCGCATTAGCCGATGGGCGAATGATCGATGGCGTTATAGTCCCAGAGTTCCTATTTGTCCTAAGCGCTTTTATTGCCTTTATTGCAATTATCTTAGCGCAACGGAAGTAGTTAATTTTTTATTTTGCTGGCAATGGATCATTTTCTTTTGCATATACACTAAAGCTCGAATCATTTTTGCTGCCCCATGTTTCTTGTGGGGGAGCCTGGAAATATTCTGGCAAGCGCTCTTCTGTGATAGCTTTTAAGTCTGCTGGTAATTGATCGACTGATTTTAGTTTTGTCATAAAAGTTCTGAATAACAAACTTCCATCGGCTTGGCCTTGCCTCATCCATGGCAACCAAGGCCCAATCCGTGTCCAGCAACCTGAATAATCTGCACTGGTAGCATTTCGATCTTCAAGTTCCGAATTATTTGCAACCCGTTGAAAAATTTCTGCAATCCTCAATACTTTTCCAGCTGATTCGCGCGGCCATTTTTCTGGTGTAAGTTCGCTTGGGAAGGCTGTATGCACTTCGAAAGTTGAAAATAGTTTTTCGTCAAATTGGTCCCAGCCTAGAGGTAGTGGAACTTCCATCAGCGTGCCATCAAAATCCATCTCAATTGCAGTACCAACTTTTTCACTTACTATTAAATGTGCGTTAACGGTTAAATTGTGAATAGACTTCACATCACAAACCTCTTTTGTGTAAGGGTTCGTCCATTTATCAATAAACTTTCCTGTTTTGATATCAGTATAAAAAGCGCATTCACGATTAAATACTCGGAAGGATCCATCAGTTTGGCGCTCTGTTCGAATCACACCAAAGCCTTGAATGCCAAAGAGAGGCTTCAGTGGCCGATCACGCCGGGTATCTCCAAATACCGCACCACCAAACCATCCGGCTGTTTCTTTAGTGGGATCAAGATCACCTGTCAGCTTGATAAAGGCCTCAAGGCTTTCAGCAGGATTTGAGAAATCGACGGGCACCCGATTTGTTTTTTCTGTTGCGGTAGAACAGCTCCCGAGAAGCATTCCCCCTGCTGCTGCACCACTTATTCCCAGCGCAGCCTGTAATGTATCTCTTCGTGTACGTGGTTTATGCATCCAGTTACTTTCCATTCGGGCTCCCCTTGGGTTTATTGACTTAATTATGAGAATTTAGAATTGTTTTACGCTTAGTAAAGAATTTAACAAAATAAAACTGTAAATCCTAATACTTAAGAAATAAAATTAGAATTATTTATCACAAATGTCTTTTTTTCGAAGAAATCTTTCTGCATTTCGACAGAAAATACCTTCGAGTTGGTTTTCACTTAGAAATTCTGCAGATTCGTAAGCTTCAAAGGATTCAGCATAATCATGACCATCGCTACCAAATAAGATTCGACCAACTAAGCCCGCATCTGCATATTCCTGGAGAACACGGTGAAACTTTTTACGCGAGTAAGCCATCTGCAATGCACTTATATCAACATGGACTTTAGGAAATTGCGCTAGTAAGTCAATCACTTCAGGATAAACAAGTGGATTTGCATGCATGATAAAAATTTTCAATTTGGGGTATTTAATTAGCACATTTTCAAGCAAAAGAGGATTACCGTTTCCAAGTCGGAATTCAGGGCAGCATTGAGATGCAGTTAGAGGTGGTGCTGCATGAGTGTGCACTCCGACAGGAATTCTTAATCTTTCGGCAAGTTCATAGTAAGGATCCATTCGTGGGTCATCAAATGGTATACCAGCATATTGATTGTATAACTCGCCCATACCTGCATATTTTCCACTTCGATATTGCTCTTCTAGCCACTTAATATCAGGGAAATTTCCCCCTGTGGAAAAACATTGATGTTGAAAAAACACTGGATTTTGACCATTAATACAAGGAAATATCGGGGCTAACATGAGTGATTCTGGATTATCTTTAGACCACTCTTCTAAGAATGCTTCTGGCCCACTTGCTATGGCTAAAACAATATTATGCTCAATCAATTCAGCTCGTTTTTTTTTCATAGCCAATTGATTTTTTGGTTTTTCTGGCCCCCCATTTTCGCCGCTTGGCCAGGCGTGCACGTGAACATCAATTACAGGGCCGTTGTACGCAAAAGTGATTTGAGCGCAAAGATAGAGAGGTATTAAAAAGGATATTTGTTTTAACATATAAATTACTATAACACTGTGACCAGACTTGAAAATAATATTTACGTAAATTAATTGAGGGAAAGAATAATGCAAAAAGAAAGCACTATGAAACCCTTTGAAATAGGTGATATTTTCCTCGGTTTAACCGCGTTGAATGATCCAAATGACGATCATGCTGGCGACGGGCGAATTGTTCAATATGGAAAAGATCTGAAAATCAAAGGCGAGCTCTGGACTAAAGGCGGTGAGCATTACGTTGGAGGATTAGAGTGTGATCCAAAAGGATTATTGTGGGCTTTTAATGATCTATCAGTGATTCATGTTGATTCAGAAAATGGTAATCAATTGCCGTTATCGGATAAATTTTTACCTCGGTGTTATCGGAGTGTAAGTTTTGATAATACTGGTAATATTTATCTTGGCGAACATATGAAAGCTAAGGAAAAACCCAATAATCCAATTGCTGATCGAACAACCATAAAGTTTCCGGTTATACCGAAAGATGATGTTTTGGGTTATGGGTTTATTTATAAATATGATCCAAACTGGAATTTAATAAAAGTTTTTGAAACCGAAACTGCGCCAGAGATGACGCAATTTAAAGGCGTTACGCATTCTAGTTTACATCCAAGCGAAAAATTTATTACTTATGCCACTGAAACCGGAAAGCGATTGATGCGCTATGACGTAATTAACGATAAACAAATGGACGATTTAGTAACTTATCCAAGTGGAGAAGGTCATGAGCGAGATTGGGTTATTGCAGTAAAGTATCTTCAAGATGGGCGTTTGCTTATTACTCGCGGTGATTTTATGGAGTTACTTGACGAAAATGGTGATGTGCTTCGAACTTATCCATTGGAAACTTATGGTTGGTCTGATATTGAGATATCAGGTCATGGAGAGCATTGCTTGGTAAGTAATATTTGGGAGGGCACTGTTGCAAAGATAGATGTTGCAAGTGGTGAGGTTTTGGGAGAGATTGATACAGGTATGAAAGCACCTAATCGATGTCTTGCAGGGATTGCAGAGTTTAAAGGCTAACTTCTACTGTATTTAACCATTGATTCAATTCAAAACCCAGATGCCTTAGCTTTTTGGCGCCTCATTAAGCCAAAAATATTACTGGCAAAGAATAGAACTTCCATCATAAAACCAACTGGTGTCCAAATGATTAAATTGTGTGTCGCCCAGAGTATTTCAGTTACTAGAAGGGAATATCGAACTGATTTTTCAGAACCTGAAAAAGCACCAATTGTGCCACAAATTGTTGCTGCCATACCTAGCAAACTAACTGGATTTTCATAAGTTATTGTGAAACCAGTAATAGCTAAACCCAGAAATAACCACATAACCCTAGAGTCAGTTGTAAATGATGAGATCAGCATCCGCAATGATGTAACAGAAACAAGCAAACAAGCTTCGATACTGCCTAGGAGAAAAAAATGAATTGCTGCGAATATTGCTGCTAAAGACCAAGCTCTAAGAATATATTCGCGCTTATCAAATTGAAATGCTGCCATACCGATAACTAATGTTACACCTGCTAGAATTTGTGAAAAGATAAATGTAGACATTTTTCTAGGTTATGTAATTTTAATTAATACCAATACCATTAGCAGAGAATAATTTTTCTAAACTTTTATGAAGCCTATTATCACAAATAAATTATTAAACAGTAAATGGACAGCTTTGCGCCCAACAGATCAGGAAAAACATTTTATTGTTACCGCGTTAAAAAAAGATACTGAAGGATTTTTTTGTGTTTTAGAATCAGTTTATAGTAAACGCCATTACAAAATAGGCCTGGAAGAGCTTAAAAATCCTGATTTTTGGCAGATGGGTTGGCTTGAGACAAACTAGTTAAATCCTCAATCTTTTGATAATTCCCGTTTAGAATTACGCCTTCTATATTAAAAATATCAGTAATTTTTTGAATTGGATTGCCATCAATAATTATAAGATCCGCAAGCATCCCTGGAGCAATTTTTCCAACATGTTGCTCTGCACCCATTGTTTTTGCTGCATTTGTAGTAGCTGTTCTTAATGCTTCTAAAGGGGATAAACCCGAATCTACGTAGTTTTGAAGTTCAATAATCAATGCAAGACCGTAAGGAAAAATAGGCGAATCAGTGCCTGCGACAATATTAAGCCCATTTTTTTTCATCATATTTAATGAGGTACCTGCATTTCTAAGCCCCTTTCTTATTAAGTCAATATTTCTATTGGTAAATTGGGTGAAGTTTTTTAAATTTTTTCGATAACTTTGTGGATAAATCGAAATATAGGATTTGATTGCTTCCATATTATTTTTAGATGCAAAATCAAAAAAACCACCTTGATTAATAATAGTTGGTGTCAGTGAGCTTTTTGTGACTAAGTAAATATTTTGTATATCTTCATAGCTATTGAGAAGATCTGATTGTTTATCGGAATAATTTAGTCGACTGGAACCTCGCATATGTTCGCTTCTATTGCCACCGAATCCAAGATTACGAAAAGCTGCATGAGAAGTTACAGGCAATCCACGTAAATGCCCTTGCCTAACTACTTCCTCTTGAAGTTCTGGGCGCAGTCGTCGGTATGTTTTTAACAATCCATAACCAAGAAAATCACCACGTTCTAATTCACGCATCAAGCGGTTTTTAGAATTAATATGTGATGCAAAATTAAAAGTTCGTCTTGCCCCATCAAGTTGTGGTCCCGCAAACACTAACCTTGGACCAATGCGTCTTCCGCTTAACCAGCTTTCCATAATTTCTCTTGATTCATATGGAAGGCCGCCTGGCTCAACGGCGGTAGTAATACCAAAAGCGAGCAAAGCTCTACCTATCCATTCCCCATTATGTGGTTCAAAGTGAATGTGATGATCAATTAAACCTGGTAAAACAGTTTTATTAGACGCATCTATGACAACTTTATTGGCATGATCACGATGTTGATGAACGGATATAATACGGTTGTCTTGGATTAATATATCTATATTTTCTCGATATTCATTGGATATTCCATCCCATAATTTTCCGGCATGAATGATTTTTTGTTTGCCATCAGTCAACGGCTTCCATTTTAAATTGATTGGTCGTAATTTGCGTTTTCCGTTGGAGCTATCAACTAATTCTAAACCCTGAGATGTAAGTACGAGAATTTTTTTAGCATCCTTAGACCATGCTGGTGACTCCACTAATGCATCTAGAATTTGTTCAGGTTGACCAGCGCTACGACCATCTTTGGTTAAAGCCATGCGCCATAGAGAACCATCAACAATAAGCGCAATATTCTTTCCATCCGGCGATGCAACTGGTCCGAAGTCAGGCGTTATAGCATTGGGCAATTTAACAACTTGCTTTTTATCTGTATTAACATCGATTCGAATTAATTGGTTCCTGCCATCATTTGAACGCGATGATTGGTTAACTAATGCTGCAACGGTTAGGTAATTTCCATCCATGCTCCAACTCATACGACCAGGCCATATTTTTGGGGCGCTACGCAAGCGATAAGATTTTTTACTCTCTAGATCGAGAATTCTTATTGTAAAATCTCTAACTCCAATAGGTCCTCTTTCCTGATAGGCAAGCTTTTTATTATTTGGAGAAAATGTTGGATAACGTGGACCACCCGAATTATTTGTAATCTTTTTGATTTCACCATTTTTAAGGTCTCTCAACCAGATTTGCATGCTTCCACTTCGATCAGAGATATACGCTAGATTTTTCCCATCCGGAGAGATATTTACATCTCGTTCTACCCATGAATCATTAGTAAGTTGTTTAAGTTCATTATTATTAGATAGTTGCCAGAGATCGCCAATTGCCGTGAAAATAATACTTTCATCAGGTAATAAGATTGGATCAACAATTCCAAGCACTGGCTGTGTTTTATTTGAAAATGCTAATGGAACACGCGGTTTAAAATGTATTGATTGCAGTGGAAGATTTGCAACAAATTTAACAGAGCTAATTTTTTTATTTTTGGTATCAAATCTTTTGATAATGCCATCCATGACAAAGAATAATGTGTCTGTATCTAACCAGAACGGAGCCATTCCAAATACATCATTTGAAGATTTAGATAGGATTTCTTTCTCGCCGCTGATTAAATCCATCATTACGATTTCATTTATCCTAACACTCGGAAAACCATTTCGTTCTATAGTTTGCACCCAGGCTAATTTTTCACCATTTTGATTTAGTCTTGGCGCGAATAATCCTTCATTATTCAAATTAGGCATAAATTCGAATTCATGAGCATCTATTTGGAGTGCTTTTCGGTAAAAACTTGGCTTACCTGATTTATTAGAAATAAATAGTAATTCTGAACCTAAGATTGCAGGAGCATATTCATCTGCAGGACCTTCAGTTAGTTGGGTTTGTGCAGTTGAATGTATATCCACTGACCAGATATCTTGATTTCCACTTTGGTCTGAACTGAAAAATATTAATGAGCCATCTTTTGACCAAACGGGCTCAACATCATCGTGTAAGTTTTGGGTAAGTCGCTTGAGTTTTCCATTTTCTAGACTTACTAGAACAATATTCCACGATCCAGTTGAAAAACTTTGCGCAGTCAGCCATTTTCCATCCGGACTAATTTGAGGTCTACGAAGATCATTTTTGAGTCCTGTGAGCTGAATGGCTCTGCTACTGTCCTTAGGTAGTTTCCATATAATTCCTTGCATATCGAAATAAAAGTTAGATTTGTCCCCTGTTACGCTAAATTGTGTACCAGAAGTAATCGATAAATTGATATTTTTTTTGAGGCTTGTGCAGCCAAAGATAAAAGTTATTAATACAAGCCCTAAAGAAATTAATCTAATAGAAGACAGGGACATTTTTATACTTATAATTAAGTTTTCTGAAGAGAAATATTTAGATTTAAATTGGATTGTTTTCAAACTTTTCTAAAATTGTTTGACCTAACCATTCATCAATGAAATTAGGATGCTCTGACAGTCCCTTTTTATTAAATTTAAAATCCAATTTATTAAGATCTTTCCTAAGTTTAGATTGTATTGTTCTTGTTCCAATAAGGTTTGTAACTACTAAAACCGTTTTTTTAGCTTCTGAAGCATTAATAACCATTTCCCTTAATTGAGCTACATTCGCTTTTCGTATATCAGGTGTAGCATCATCTTGTAGGGTTAAGGCCTGGACATCTGAAAAGTCGCTATCTTCTTTCATAATTTTAGCTAGTTGTAAAAGCTCCTCAGAAACTTTTTTGTTATCATTCTCAAAACTTGGACCGTGCGCGACAACAATAACAACCTCTTCTTTAGGGTTTTCGCTTATTTCTAATGCATGATCAATTAAGATCTCAGCAACTAAAGGGTTATCTCCGGGCGGATTAGCAAAAAGAATTTCACTTTTCGAAGTTATTTTTGCTACAGAAGCGTAGGGAGCCTCTTTTTCCAATCCAAATATATACTCCCATTGACGCATTAATGTATTGTGTGATGTGGAAACAATTGGGACTATTACGATCTGTTCAGCTCCAGCTGATTCCAAGTCATTAATGGCCAGCTGAATATGATTAGACATCATCATGCTCATTCCTGGAGCCATTGCAGTTGGGAAAATATCAGTGAAATTTTTTATTTCTTGTTTAAAAAGTTGATCACCATCACGAAAACCATGCAGTAAAATTAACACTCCTTGCTTAGCTTTTAATTCTGGTTTACTGAGATACCATGCATAGTTTGAGCCCATCATGCTCATGCTCATACTAATTTGGGCGTCAGTGTATTGGTTAAAAAGTGGAATTTTCCTTCGTAATTCATTTGAGACTTCTGGGGTAAGTTCGTGTTTCATTCCATATAGGCGTCGCCCGAGCTCATCGGGTTCGTTGTTTGAAACCGCCATATTATGATTATTATGGTTTTTATGCTGATTGAGACTATTGTGAGTGCCTGATGGGGCTTGGGATGCAATTAAAAGCATGCATATAGAATAAATTAATTTCATTTTAGACACTCAAATAGATATTGAAATATATATAGCATATTAATTAGCTTCTTTTCCTCTGCCATACCCGAAAACCCTACAGAGTATAAGCACAATAAAACTTAAAAGTATTACAAATATAAATTCGGTAAAAGGTATTAATCCGGCCTCATAAATGT
>JAYZVL010000073.1:0-15764 GCA_036155675.1 Pseudomonadota bacterium
GGCAGCTTGATCACGAGAATATTGATCTGCCGCGCCCATAGCATCAGGCAAAGCAGCAAGTAAGCTAGGTCTATTTGGCCCCATAGAATCCAAAGCTCCCGATTTAATCAAGGCTTCGAGCGCGCGTTTATTTACTTTTAACATCGCGGTTCGACGACAGAAATCATGTAAGTCATTAAAAAGCCCTTCATTATTTCGCTCTTTAATAATTGCTTCTGAGGCGTGCAGACCGATACCTTTAATCGCTGCAAGTCCATAAGAAATATTTTTCTCGTCAACTACAGAAAAATATTCTGCGGAGTGATTAATATCAGGGCTTAAAAGATTAAGGCCCATCGCCTTGCATTCGCGACAATGCAATTCCAGTTTTTCAGTATACTCACTGTCGCAAGATAGAACTGCAGACATAAATTCAGCAGGATGTTGTGACTTTAACCATGCTGTTTGATAGGCAATAAGAGCATAGGCAGCTGAATGAGATTTATTAAAACCATATTCTGCAAATTTTTCCATTAAGTCAAAAATACGTTCGGCGACCTTTTTGTCAACTTTGTTTGAGATAGCGCCATCAATAAATACATCTCTTTGCTCAGCCATCTCTTCAGCTATCTTTTTACCCATTGCTCGGCGCAAAAGGTCAGCTTGGCCTAAGGTATAACCAGCAAGAATCTGAGCGGCCTGCATTACTTGTTCTTGATAGAGTATAACGCCATAGGTATTTGCTAAAATGGGTTCAAGGTCAGGGTGGAGGTAGTCGATAATGTTGTCACTGTTATGCTTGCGCTCAATAAAAGCGTCGACCATTCCTGACTGAAGAGGACCAGGGCGAAATAACGCTACTAAGGCAACAATATCATCAAAGCAATCAGGCTTTAAACGTTTAATTAAATCGCGCATACCTCTAGACTCAAGCTGAAACACTCCATGCGTCTGGCTGGACTGAAGTAAGTTGAAAGTCTTTTTATCATCAAGCGGAATAACATCAAGATCGATAGGAGATTGATTTGTTTCTGCTCGGGATGCATTGATTTTAGAAACTGCTTGATCAATAACTGTGAGCGTTCGAAGGCCTAAAAAATCGAATTTAACAAGTCCGACGGACTCTACATCTTTCATGTCGAATTGAGTAACCGTATTCTGCTCGCCTTCAGCGCGATACAGTGGTGTAAAATTTGTAAGGTCTGATGGAGCTATAACTACTCCACCAGCATGAGTACCGGCATTGCGATTAAGCCCTTCCAGCTCGCGAGCCAAGTCAATTAACTCTCGAACCTCTTCGTCTTTGTTATAAATATCCAATAACTCGGATTCTTCTTCAAAAGCCTTCTCGAGAGTCATCCCCGGAGTTGGAGGAATTAGACGGGCAATTCGATCTGCAAATCCATAGGGGTGACCCATCACCCGTCCCACATCTCGAACTACTGCTTTCGCACCCATCGTGCCGTATGTAATTATCTGGGCGACCCTGTCACGACCATAACGTTCTCCAACATAATCAATCACTTGATCGCGACCATCCATGCAAAAATCGATATCAAAATCTGGCATCGATACCCGCTCAGGATTAAGAAAACGTTCAAATAATAAATCGTACTCCAAGGGATCAATATCAGTAATACCGATAGTCCAAGCAACAAGCGATCCCGCACCAGATCCTCGGCCAGGACCAACGGGTACGCCATTTTTTCTTGCCCACCGAATAAAGTCTGCGACAATCAGAAAATATCCTGGGTAACCCATCTCTCCAATAACGTCCAATTCTCTCTCAAGGCGATTTTGATACTCATTTTGCTCGGAATCGCTAATCGAATGACTTGCGAATTTCTTGCCCAAACCTTCATTTGAAAGCTTTTTTAAATAATGGTCTGGAGATTGGTTTCCAGGTATTTCATATGCAGGCAAATAACTATCGCCCAGTTTTAAGTCCACATTGCACCTACAAGCAATTGCAACAGTATTTTCTAAAGATTCTGGCAAATCCTCAAAGAGAGTGATCATTTCTTCTTGGGTCTTAAGGAATTGCTGATCGCTATAGTTACGTGGTCGTTTTTTATCAGAAAGAGTATAGCCACCTTGAATAAAGGTACGTGCCTCATGGGCAGCATAGTCTTCAAGTTCAATAAATCGAACATCGTTTGTTGCTACTACCGGAATATTATTCAAGCTAGCAAGATTAACGGCTTGATCAATATAAGCCTCTTCTCCTGTGCGGCCTGTTCGCATCAATTCAATATAAAAATCGCCATAAAAAATATCGCGATATTTTTTAAGATAATCCCGAGCACCTAAACCGCCAGGCTTATCTAACAAATTAGCAAATTTTCCAAAAGAGCCGCCTGATAAGGCAATAATTCCTTTAGTAATATCTGGTGTTAACCAAACTTCAGAGAGCAAAGGTGTTTTGGAGGCATTATCAGATATATAAGCACGCGTAATCAGTTTCTTAAGGTTTAAATAACCTTCATTGGATCTGCAGATTAAAACAAGTTGGCTGATTTCATTTGGTCGATCAGGAGAAGCAATAAAGACGTCTGACCCTATGATTGGCTTTATGCCTGAGGCAATAGCTGCCTTATAGAATTTAACCCAACCAAAAAGATTCATTTGGTCAGTTATAGCAACAGCAGGCATATTATTCTCTTTGGCAGCAACTAAGAGACTAGGTATGCGCACAACACTATCTACCAAGGAATACTCGGTATGAATATGCAAATGAATAAATTTAGGGTTCACTGAGGATTCCTTATTAATCCTTTTTCAAAAAAATTAATACTCTCCCTCACGGGGCGAAAAGTTTTCCTGTGGGCTTGCGTCGGCCCAAACTCAGATAAAGCATCCTTATGGGCTGACGTCGGATAACCACGGTTTTTATCAAATCCGTATTTAGGATATTTTTTATGTAATTTATCCATTGCTTGATCTCGAAATACTTTAGCAAGTATCGATGCTGCGCCGATGGATGGGCATATATCATCTCCACCAACTAAGGTTTCGATTGGGCCTGAAAAAATTCCATCTAGATCTGGCTTCTGGCTCCCATCGACACGAAGTAAATCAAGCTTACATTTAAGCTGCGAAACTGCACGCCGCATTGCAAGCATAGTCGCTGAAAGAATATTCATTCTATCAATCTCAATAACTGAAGAGGAAGCGATGGCGAAAGCTACTGAATGTCTTTGAATAATTTCTGAGAGCACTTCACGTTTTTTTGGGCTAAGTTTTTTTGAATCGCGCACTCCTTCAATTATCTGCCCAGCCTCCATTACAACAACAGCTGCTACTACAGGTCCTGCCAATGGCCCTCGACCAGCTTCGTCTAATCCTGCTATAAAACGGTACAAACTGGCTCTCCAAAAAAATCTAGAAAAACCACACTAAAAATACTCTAAGTTGAATTTTTCTGTGAAGCTATTGGTTTAATATTAAACATAAAAAAAAGTTTATTTTGCAATCAACTAAATCAAGATTGAATGAATGACTCGGGCTGCTGATTCATTTGCTGATTGTCGCAGCTGTTTACTTAAAGTTTTAAATTCCGACTTAAGTTTGATTTGATACTCAGGGCTATCGAGTTGACTTAGAATTGCTGTGCCAAGCTTTGACCCAACGGCTCTATCTTGAATAAACTCTGGGACTAAATTACGGCCTGCAAGTAAATTTGGTAAAGAGCAATACTTTACCTTTAGACCTCCTAAAAGTCTTATTATACAAGATGTTATGAATGATACTTTATATGCTACCACCATTGGCCTTCCGATCAGCATTGCCTCTAATGTCACTGTACCAGATGCAGCTAAGACTACATCCGACTTCTCAATGGCTAATCGAGCATTGGAATTCTTGATAAAGATTTCCTCGCTAATCCCTTTCAATTTACATTGTTTGTTAAACGCCATTTCAGTTTGCTGATTTGCTGCACCAGTAACAAAACATAAATCTGGTCTTCGCTCTTTTAGCCAGTTAATTGCGTCCGCAAATACTGGGCCTAAGTGATTAATTTCACTCAGTCGACTTCCAGGTAAAACTGCAATCACAGGATTTGATTTAACTGGAATGAAATTTTCTTTAGTAGCGATTTCATCAGCTAAAGGATGACCGACAAAGTCAGATGAGATATTGGATTTACGAAGCAAATCCAATTCAAAAGGGAGTAAGCAAAGAACATGATCACAAGCCTTTGCAATGGTTTTTATTCTATTCTGACGCCAAGCCCAAACAGATGGGCAAACATACTGCAATGTCTTAATTCCTGAGGAGCGAGCACGCTTTAATAAGCGTAAATTAAAATCAGGGGCATCAACCCCTATAAGTAAATCTGGTGGATTTTCTTCAAGGCGAGAAATCAAATGCTTCATTAAGGCCCAAAGACGTGGTAGGTGCCAAAATACTTCTACTATTCCCATTACTGCAAGCTGTTGGTAATCCCCCCAGGAACTACAACCAGCATCACGCATTCTTGGGCCTGTAATACCCTCAATTTGAATCTCTGGGTTTTGATTTTTAAGTGATTTTATCAGACCGGAAGCCAGGAGGTCGCCAGAAGCTTCTCCAACAATGATTACGACACGGGTCACTGCTGATTGCCTTGAGGGAATGATGCTAATAGCAATAAACTCATGCTGACTAACGAATAATGCCGCGTTCAGAATGATTTAAAAATTCCGCGAAAATTTTAACTTCATCATGGGAGGATGCCATAGCATTAATCTTTCCTTGCGCTTCCTCCAACCTTAAGCCCTGACGATAAAGCAAACGAAATACGTCTTTAATTACCTTATTTTGCTCTCTTGTAAACCCTCTACGCTTCAAGCCTTCGGTATTTATTCCTCTTGGTTCTGCAGGTCGTCCTGATGCCATCAAGTATGGCGGAACATCGCGAGTCACAGCACAGTTATTAGCAATAAAAGCATGTGCTCCAATCCGGGAAAACTGATGCGCGGCAGAAAAACCTCCGAAGATCACATAATCTCCAACTTTTACATGCCCTCCTAAAGTAGCTGCATTTGCAAAGATGGTCTCATTGCCAACCTGGCAATCATGCGCAATATGTACATAGGCCATTAACCAATTGTTATCGCCAAGAGTAGTTACTCCTGCATCCTGGATAGTACCTCTATTTAAAGTACAGTACTCGCGAATAGTGTTGCCATTTCCAATCACAAGACGAGTTTTTTCTTCGTTGTATTTTTTATCTTGCGGGTCATCGCCAATAGATGCAAATTGAAAAATTCTGTTATTTTCGCCAATTTTAGTTTCGCCCTTAATCACAGAATGCGGGCCAACAATAGTTCCGGAGCCTATTGATACATCCTCTCCAATAATCGCATAAGGCCCAATCTCGACATTTGAATCAAGATTCGCATTTTTTGCAATAATCGCTGTCTCATGAACTAGTGTCATGCTTTATAAACCTTTTTCCAATCAGTCCTGAGGTCCGGACTGTTTCTCAAGCTTAATAATTCGCTTTGCTAAACTATCTAATTGCTTGATGCGCGCTAAAATTCTACGCCAACTAGCTGCTTCTTCGGCTGGTAAAATAGAGGAATAGACTCCAGGTGTCTTTATCGAATGAGAAATAGTCGACCTACCCATTAAAACAACATCATCAGCTATCGTTAGATGCCCTACAATTGCAGTTTGGCCTCCGAGCAAGCAACGTGAGCCAATCTTTGAGCTTCCAGCAATTCCGGATTGTCCGGCAATAGCAGTATGGTCCCCAATAGTAACGTTATGCGCAATTTGAACTTGATTATCAATCTTTACATCATTCCCCAAGCAAGTGTCTTCGATGGCGCCCCGATCAATCGTAGTACCAGCGCCAATCTCAACATCATCTCCAATACGAACTCCGCCTATTTGAGGAACCTTGACCCACCCTGATTCATCCTGAGCAATGCCAAATCCATCAGAACCAAGAACAGCTGACGAATGAATAATGCATCTTTCGCCAATGCTAACATCTGAATAACAAGACACATTAGAATAAAGTCTAGTATATGGTCCAATTGAAACGCCATCCCCAATAACGCAATTAGGCCCCAAGAAAACACCCTCTGATACGTTTACTCGATTGCCTAAAATAACTCCAGCAGAAATTTCACAACTATTAGCAATCTCACAATCATTGCCAACAACTACTGAAGCATGAATCCCTGGTTGAGCTAATGGAGCAGGATGCAATTCCTGAGCAATAAGCGCATATACTGCATGAGGGTTATGGGTAATTAAACAATTTCCTGGCGCATCACCAGCGTATTTCTCTTCCAAAATAATTGCTGTTGCTTTAGAGTCTTTTAGATAATGTTGATAGCCAGCATTAGCGAGAAAGCAAATTGCTCCAGGAGATGAATCTCGAAGCGAGCTAACGCTATCAACAGTTGCATCAGGGTCGCCTTTTAAAGTGCAACCATATCTGATTGCTAGATCAGCTAATTTTATTTTCACAAAATCTATTCCTGAGTAGTTGCAAGCTACTAATTAATTAGCTTTTCAAGAATCTGCTGGGTTACGTCAACTTCTTTACTTGCGAAAACTATACCCTCTGCAAAGATCAGATCATAACCTTGGCTCTTCCCAAATTCGTCTATAACGATGAAAACCTCTTGTTGGACTTTACCTAAAGCTTCATTGCGCCTGATATCAAGATCCTCACGAAATTCATTTTGGGTGCGCAATAATTCTCTTTGATCGTCCCTTAGATCTCGTTGAACATTCTCTCGCTCAGATGCGCCCATTACGTCACGATCTTGCTCCAACTGAGCTGCCTTAGCTTCATAAGCTGACTGAAGCGCTAAAAACTCCCTTCGTCTCGGAGCAAACTCATCCTCAAGAGATTGAGTAGCAGCCACAGCCTGAGGTGATTCCTGCAATAACCGACCTACATTAACAACACCAACTTTAAGTCCGCTAAGGTCTTGTGCAATTAGATTAGAAACGGAAAAAATACTTCCAATAAAAAAAATACTTAAAAATGTTCTGCCATTCATTATTTATCCTTCCTGTCTTTATTAAGTGGTGCTTAAAAAGCTCCCCCAATTGTAAATTGAAATGTCTCAGTTTCATCTGCCAATATATTATTACTGCCCTTAAATTCATTAACTGGAACACCATAACTGAATTGAAATAAGCCTAATGGCGCAAGCCATTCAGCAGCTATTCCAAATGACTGCTTGAGAAAATCGGTATCAAAATCATAAAAGTCATTTGATAACTGATTACCGTTTACATCAAACCAATCAATAGTTCCCTCTGTAGAAAACACATTACCAATATCATAGAACAATACAAAACGTGATCTAGATCGCCATTTTTCAGGAATCGGCAAAATTATTTCAGCTTGGCCAGCAACAAGTAAATTACCGCCATAGGGATTAAACCGCGAATCCTGAGGTCCAAGCGAATCCTCCTGATACCCTCGAATACTATCAGGACCTCCGCCAAAGTAGTTTTTATATGGCGGAATTGATGTTGTATCCCCTAAAGCTTGCGCATAACCCAAGTCTAGATTCAGCGCTAAGGTAAAATAACGAGTAAACGGAAGATATTGAGTACCTGTATAACGAGCAGTAAAGTATTCTACATCACTGCCAGGCAAGGTAGCAGATAAAGAAACGACATGGCGAGCGCCGCGGTTTGCAAATAATGACCTGTTGCGAGTATCAAAACTCCAGCCGGCCAAAAGCTCAATGCTATCAAATTCTGAGCTGACGATACCGGTAGAGCCTAAAGGGCAACTTGGGAACGGAACGCAATTCAAACTTGAGCTGCCATTATCTAATACCCAATTTAAAGATTGCTGCGAACTACCCCCTTGGCTGGCAATAAGCTCTGCCCTTTGTATGTTAAATCCGATATTAACTCTTTGATACTCAGTAAGCGGATAACCCCAAATCATTCCGCCTGAAAGGGTTTCAGTCTCTAAATCAGAAGCCTCTGAGGTAAATTGCGTTGCATTTGCATAGCCAAAGTTAATAGTTTGGCTCACCTCATTAAGACCAACATAAGGATTAGTATAAGAGCCATTGTATATTGTGCGAAACCGCCCAGTATTAACATTAGCCTGTACGCGGTTACCTGTCCCCAAAAAATTCGTATGAACAAAATTTAGATTAAACAAGGCCCCTTGTGCATCAGAATAACCAATGCCTCCTCCAAATTGGCCTGGGAGGCCTTCTGTGATTTCAAAATCTATATCAACTAAATCAGGTGTTCCTGGCACCGGAATGGTTTCAACCCCAACTTCATCTATATAAGGTAAGCGCTGCAAACGAATCTTTGATCGATCTACATTGTTTTTCGAAAGGTAAGCACCTTCGAGCTGACGCATCTCTCTCCTAAACACTTCATCGTTAACTGAGTCAGCACCATTAAAATTAATCCTACGGACATAAACTCTACTTTTAGGGTCAACATAAAAAGTTACTTCAACTTCAAGATTTTCTTCGTCAAGCTCAACCACTGGCTCCACGTCTGTAAAAGCGTATCCTTCCTCTCCGAGTCTTAACTGAATAAGCTCTTCTGTAGAAGTCAATAATTGTTGGGAGAAAATCTGACCGGGTTTAGCTAAAACGTATGGAGTAAGTTCAGATTCAGGCAATATGAAATCACCAGCTAGCTTAACGTCAGATATTTTATAGAGGTCACCCTCTACAATATTAACTGTAATAAAAATATCTTCCTTGTTCGGAGAAATAGCAACTTGAGTAGAGTCTATTCCAAAATCTGCATAACCTCTGTCCATATAAATAGATTTGATTTTCTCAAGGTCGCCCTGAAGCGCCTCTCTAGAGTATCTGTCATCTTGTCGAAACCAAGACAACCAATTTGGAGTCTTAAGCGTTAATTCTTCTAAAAGGACGTCATCGTCATAAACCTGATTCCCGACAATATTTATCTGGCGAATTCGAGAGCGCTCACCTTCTTTTATCTTAATGGTGATATTGACTTTATTATCCTCAAGGTCTTCGATCTCTGCAGCAATTGAAGCAGAATATTTACCTTGAGCAAAATATTCTTCGGTTAGGGATCGCTCAACATCCTCAAGTACGGATCGATTAAGAATACGACCTTTTTTTAAGCCAATTTCCGAAAGAGATTCAACTAAATCCTCAGTCTTAATATCCTTATTGCCAGTAATCTCAAAATTTGAGATAGAGGGTCGTTCAAGAACTGCTATTATTAAAGTATCATTATCGCGACGAAACTCTACATCTTTAAAAAATTCTGTTGAATATATAACTCTTAGGGCTTCTCTTATTTTTGAATTACTAACAACGTCGCCAATATTTAGGGGCAAATAGTTAAAAACGGTGCCCTCAGAAATTCTCTGTAATCCTTCAACCCGAATATCTCTCAATACGAAGTCATCTTCCAAGGTTTGAGCAGATAATATTTGAGCGTTCAGTAATAAAAGAACGATCAATAAAAGGCCGCGAGCAACATTGCCAAAAAAAACAGTTTTCACAAGATATCAGCTAAAAAATACTATTGAGATCATTATAAAAGGCGAGTGTCATTATCAACATCAAAAAAACAATGCCTATTTTTTGTCCCAATAATTGGGCTTGTTCCGAAAGTGGCTGCCCTTTAATAGCTTCAATAGTTTGATAAACGATTTGACCGCCATCAAGCATAGGAATTGGGAGTAAATTTAAAATACCAAGACTCAGGCTAATAATTGCAAGAAAGCTTAAGAAAGAGGCGAAGCCAGTCGAAACTGAATAACCAGCATATTGAGCTATATTAATTGGCCCACTGATGTTTTTTATCGAAACATCTCCTGTAAACATACGAGTAATCATTCTTAAGGTGAGGGAAGACATCGACCATGTTCGCTCAATTGCAACTGGTAGGGCCTGATTGAGGCCATAAGATTGTTCTGCATAAAAATCACCGAAAAGATTTTCTGGAATAACAGGTGAAGTCCCTACAAAGCCTATAATGCCTCCATTATCTTCCGGCTTACTATCTATAGAAATTAATAATTTAAAAATAAGCCCGTCACGCTGGACCGCAACATCAACTTTCTCATTTGGCCGAGCACGAATGAATTGTGTCCACTCAGTCCATGAATTAATATTTTCATTAAACGCGCTTAAAATAATATCGCCAGGCAGCATACCGGCAAGCGCTGCGCTACCTCCGGGGCTTACGACATCTATAACCGGAGGAATAACGGGTGTCCAGCTTTCGAAACCGAGGCCAGTAAAAAAATTTCCGGGCTCGGTTAAATTAGAAATTTTTCCTTCTAGCTCAAGATAGCCCAATCGAGAATCACCATTCTTTCCAAGAACCTCAAAAGTAACTCGGGGATTTTTCAACATCTCATCAATAAGAGTAAGAATTGTTCCTTCCCAAGTAGCGACAGAACGACCTGCAATTGATATAAACTGATCCTGCTTTCTCAGACCAGCTTTAGCTGCGATCGATGATGGCTCAACTTCCCCAATTATTGGTTTTACACCTGGAACTCCATAAACAAACATCAGCCAATACGCTAAGATTGCAAAGAAAAAATTCATGGCTGGGCCAGCGACTAAAATGGCAATCCGCTTCATAATTGTTTGTCGATTAAAGGTACGCTCTAGATCAGCTGGATCTACATCACCTTCGCGCTCATCAAGCAATTTGACATAACCACCCAAGGGTATAGCAGCAATACAATATTCTGTCTCATCAGGTCCTAACTTACGAGAATAAAGAGGTTTACCAAAGCCAATAGAAAAACGTAAAACCTTAACGCCAACTAATCTTGCAACGATATAGTGACCCCATTCGTGTATAGCAACGAGCAACCCTATAGTTACTAAAAAAGATAAAATAGAAATGATAATCATGTTCATAAAAAACAGAAATATTATTTGAAGTTTTGCTCTAATTACAGTACACGAAACTATTTGAATTACAAGAATTTACAGCAGCAATAAAAAAAATTAAATAATCAAGTCTTCATCCATTCAAGCATAATCATAAATAAAGGTAACGCGGCAACCAAACCATCAATTCGATCTAAAACTCCGCCATGGCCCGGTAAAAAAAATCCGCTATCTTTTAAGCCTGCTTGCCGTTTGAATGCACTAACAGTTAAGTCACCTATAAGAGATAAAATAGCGAGTAGGCCAGCAGTAAGTGTAAATAAAAATACGTGGTAGCCCAATGAGGCTGCTAGTATACAGCCAATAAAAAGAGAAAAAATTAATCCGCCAAAAAAGCCTTCCCAGGTTTTCCCGGGGCTAATGGAAGGAGCTAATTTACTTTTACCAAATTTTTTACCGAAAAAATAAGCGCCAATATCAGCAGCAGAAACTATAGAGATCGCCGAAATAATTAAAAACTCACCATGATCAATGCGGATTAGGCCAAGCAATGCAACGGCTGCAGGGATCATTATCAAATAACCTGAAAGAGCAACCCAAAAACTAGTAACTTCCTTATAAGACTTTAGAAGTAATAAAATTATTATTAGCCACCAGACCAAAGCCAACCAATAGAAAGAGCTGAGTGAATCAATCAGAGTCAAAACTATATAGAAGCAAATAGATATCACTAAAAAGAAGAATGAATATAGCAATTTAAAAAAAACATTCCTAGGAAATAAGAATCCACCCCATTCCCATGATCCAAAGGACAAGAAAAGCAAGAACACAAAAGTTGCAGCTTGCTTATTCAAAATAAATAAAGAACCGAGAATTACAGCAATAAGAGTAATTGCTGTTGCAGTACGCTGAAAAAGATTACTCACAATAATATGGATTATCCGCCTATGGCCTGTTCACTCGTTTTGCCAAAACGCCTTTGACGACTTAAATAAAATTTTATTGCCTCATTGAGATTTTCAGGGGTGAAGTCCGGCCAAAAAGCGTCAGAAAAATATAGTTCTGTATAAGCTAATTCCCAGAGAAGAAAATTACTGATTCTATGTTCACCTCCTGTTCTTATGAGCAAATCAGGGGGAGGAATATCGGCTAAAGATAATCTTTCATTTATAAGCTTTTCAGTAATTTCCTCAGCGCGTAAAGAACTAGCTTCTATCTCATTTGCAAGCTTACGAACTGCTTGCACAATATCCCAGCGGCCTCCATAAGCAACTGCTAACACCAAGTTCATTCGGTAATTTGATGCTGTCTGTTTTTCAGCGGAATCAAGCTTCTCCTGCAAACCTTTTGACAGCTGCTCGCGTGCACCAATGAAACGAATTTTTATACCATTCTTATCAAGGGTATCAACCTCACGTTGAAGAACCTCAAGAAATAAACGCATTAGGCTATTAACTTCTTCAGCTGGTCGCTTCCAGTTCTCACTGCTGAATGCAAATAAAGTTAGGGCCTTAACGCCTATATCTGCTGCTGCTTCAACAATATTTCGGGTGGCAATCACCCCATTCCGATGGCCCGTATGCCGAGGGTAACCATTCGCGTGAGCCCATCTACCATTACCATCCATAATGATCGCAATGTGAGAAGGTAAATCATCCAATTGTTGATTAATTATAGCCATTCAATTGCCAAATAAAATTTCTCAGGATTAATAAATTAGAATTCCATAAGCTCTGCCTGCTTTGACTCAGAAGAGCGATCAATTTCTTTTACAAATTTATCAGTTAACTTTTGTATTTCTACTTCTGCTCTTCTTTCTTCATCACTTGAAATATCTTTCTCCTTAAGTAAAGACTTGAGGTCACTTATAACATCACGCCTTATGTTTCTTATGGCAACCCTACTCTGTTCTGCTTCATGCTTTACTAATTTAGCTAATTCCTTCCGACGTTCCTCAGTTAGATCAGGTAATGGAACACGAATAACTTTACCTGCGGTTACTGGGTTAAGGCCTAAATCAGAATTTTGAATAGCTTTCTCAATTTCCTTTACAAGTGAATCCTCCCAAGGGGTGACCGTTAATGTTCGAGAATCTTCTGCGGCAATATTAGCAACCTGACTCATGGGAACATTAGACCCATAATAAGGAACATTGATTTGCTCAAGTAGGTTTGGCTGAGCCCGCCCGGTTCTAAGCTTTGTTAAAGTCTGAGAAAGAGATTGCAGGGTCTTGCTCATGCGGCTTTCAGTATCTTTTTTTAAATCTTCAATCATAGGTAACCCCAAATATGATTTTATTTGCCATCTACAAGGGTGCCGATACTTTCGCCGCTAATAAGTCGCATGAGATTACCGGGGACATGAATATCAAAGACTCTAATAGGTAATTTATTGTCCCGGCACATAACCACAGCTGTTGTATCCATAACATTAAGGCGATCATCAATAACCTTATCGAAATTTAAATGACTAAACCGTTCAGCATTAGGATTTAATTTAGGGTCTGAGTCATAGACTCCATCGACTTTAGTGGCTTTAACGAGTATATCTGCTCCGATCTCAATCGCTCTTAAACTAGCAGAAGTATCAGTGGTGAAAAAGGGATTCCCAAGTCCGGCTGCAAAAATAGTTATACGGCCTTTCTCCAAATGGCGAACTGCTCGACGTCGAATATAAACTTCGCAAACTGCATTTATCTCCAGGCCAGACATAACTCTTGCCATAACATCTATTCGCTCTAAAGCTTCTTGCAGGGCTAGTGAGTTAATCACCGTAGCAAGCATACCCATATGATCGCCAGTGACTCGATCCATTCCAGCTTGAGCTAATCCATGGCCTCGAAATATATTTCCTCCGCCAACCACGACACCAATTTGTACACCTAAATCCTTAACGGCCTTCAACTCAGTGGCTAGTCGTTTTAGAACCAAAGGATCGATTCCAAAATCTTCATCGCCCATTAATGCTTCGCCACTTACTTTCAGTAAGATTCGACGGAAATATGGTTCTTTATCGGTCATTACATGCCCCTGAAATTGCTTAACTGTCAACCTGCTTTGGGCTAGCTATCTACTGGCTTGATTTCACCTGAGCTGCGACTTCAGCAGCAAAATTTTCCTCTCTCTTTTCAATGCCTTCACCTACCTCAAAGCGAGAAAAACTATTTACAATTGCGCCTTTCTGATCAAGCAATTTAGACACTGAAATATCCGGATCCTTAACAAAAGCTTGACCAAGTAAAGTAATTTCAGAAAGATACTTTTTCAATCTACCAGAAACCATCTTTTTAACTATTTCTTCGGGCTTTCCTTCTTGAGACGCCTGCTCAGTCAATATACGTCGCTCTCGGTCTAAATCTTTAGCAGGCACATCTGAATCAGAGATACAGATAGGTGAGGAAGCAGCAATATGCATAGCTAAATCTTTTCTTAACTCCTCATCGCCTCCAGTAATATCTACAATCACGCCAATTCTATTGCCATGTCGATAGAGCCCAAAGTCACCAACAGCTGCGATTTTAACGAAGCGCCTTACAGCAATCTTTTCTCCTATCTTAGAGATTAAATTGACCAACGCGCTATTCAAAGTTTCGCCTGTGTTTAGCTGGCTTTCCATTAGATCATCTAAATCTTTTACGGAGCTAGCAAGAGCTAAATTTGCGGCAGATCTTGAGAAAGCAAGAAAATTTTCATCTTTTGCTACGAAATCAGTTTCGCTATTAATTTCCATTAAAACCAATATTTTATTTACAGAATCTGCGGCAATTTCTATGGCGCCTTCAGCAGCAATACGGCCTGCAGCCTTTTGAGCTTTTGCTTGCCCCTTAGTGCGTAAAATATCTGCGGCTACCTCTAGGTCTGCATCAGCATCTACCAATGCTTTCTTGCAGTCCATCATTCCTGCGCCAGTAATCTCACGCAGCTCTTTTACGAGTTTTGCTGTTATAGCCATTTAAAAATCAACTCATGGTAGCTATCGTTAAAATGCCCGGATAATTCATTCTGATTCTTTATCTTCCGTGCTGACCTTTTCTGAATCGACTAAATCAGAAGAATTTTCAGATATCCCAGAAAGAACTTTAGTTTCAGTATTATCAGCAGCGGGTAATTCATTATCAACTTTAGCTGCAGTGATGACTGAATTATCGTCTTTACTTTCTGCATCTAAATCAGTTTTCTTTCTTGGAGCCTTTTTTACTTTTACCTTAGCGGTGGTTTTTTTGGATGATTTTTTGGATGACCTCTTGGAATCAGAACCATCGTTATTTGAACTTAACTCAACAAATTCATCTCCATCTCCTTCAGGTAATTCTGCAATTGTAAATTTACCTTCCTGAACTGCGTCTGCTACACCACTAGCATAAAGTTGCGCAGCTCTCATTGCATCATCATTACCAGGAATAATGAAATCAACATCGCCTGGTGAGCAATTAGTATCAACAACAGCAACTACAGGAATGCCTAATTTACGAGCTTCATTTACAGCAATTTTCTCATGGCCAACGTCGATTAGAAATATAGCATCTGGTAAAGAACGCATTTCCTTAATGCCGCCAAGGCTTTTCTCTAATTTATCCTGTTCTCGCTTAAGACCAAGTGCTTCTTTTTTGGTTAAATTGTCAAAACTTCCATCCTGACTCTTTGCCTCAAGATCCTCCAGGCGCTTTATAGACTGTTTAATAGTTTTAAAATTAGTAAGCATACCTCCAAGCCAACGATAACTTACATAAGGCATACTACATCGCTCAGCTTCGTTTTTAATTGCCTCACGCACAGCACGCTTAGTTCCAACAAAAAGTACTTTACCCTTATTAGCGGCAACACTTTTAATGAAATCTAAGGCTTCTTGGTACAGAGGAAGAGTTTGCTCAAGATTAATAATATGAATATTGTTACGTTGACCGAAAATATAGGGTGCCATTTTCGGGTTCCAGTAACGGGTCTGATGTCC
>JAYZVL010000074.1:0-9243 GCA_036155675.1 Pseudomonadota bacterium
ACTATCTTCTAAACCAAAAATATCGGGGCAGATCTTGAATCCTAAAACACTTCAAGCGGATCACACTGTTTACAGCGTTGCACGTCTTAATCGAGAAGCTAGGCAATTATTAGAAAGAGGGTTTCTTAACCTTTGGGTATCAGGAGAAGTTTCAAACTTATCTCGTCCAGCTTCTGGGCATATATATTTTAGTCTAAAAGATGAAAATGCCCAGGTTTCATGTGCAATGTTTAGCCGACAGAACCGAAAAATTAATTTTCAGGTCGAAAATGGTATTCAGGTTCTAGTGCATGCTCGGGTGAGCGTTTATGAACCACAAGGGCGTTATCAACTAATCATTGAACACATGGAACAAGCTGGTGAAGGTTTGCTTCGACAACGTTTTGAGGAACTGAAACAGAAACTGAGTAATGAAGGTTTATTTAGTGAATCCAAGAAGAAACCCCTACCTAGTCTACCGAATACTATCGGTATTATCACATCACCAAGTGGTGCAGCAATAAGAGATATTCTGAATATTCTTAAGCGGCGTTATCCACTTGCAAGAATAATAATTTACCCTACTCGAGTTCAAGGAAAGAATGCTGAAAAAGAAATTATCAATGCATTGAATCTTGCAACTCAAGCTAACGTCTGTGAGGTTCTAATACTTGCCAGGGGTGGTGGCTCATTGGAGGACCTATGGACCTTTAATGAAGAATCAGTCGCAAGATCAATATATGAATGCCCTATTCCATTAATCGCAGGAATTGGGCATGAAATTGATGTAACCATTGCGGATCTAGTGGCAGATCAAAGAGCGCCTACTCCTTCGGGTGCAGCAGAAATTATCGCTCCAGATGCCAATGAACTGAAACAGAAACTGGAAAGCTATGAACGACGATGTTTATTAAAATTAAAGCAACTTTGGTCAGGTGTTAGTGAAAACTTTTCACAAATAATTAGTCGATTTGAAAGATCGAAACCAAGCAGCGTCCTACAGCAACTTGAGCAAAAAGTTGATATTTCAACTAAACAATTAATTCGAGCTATTAGCGTAGAGCTTGAAAAAAAACAATATAACATCTCAACCTATAACCAACGTTTAAAATACACTTCACCTAGCGCTCTCGTTGCAAATAATTTTGTTCTTTTAAATAATTTACAAAAAAGAATTTCTTTAATTGGACAGAAAAAAATAGATCAAAAAAATCAATTTTTAACCTTGCTTGAAAACAAGCTTAATGCAGTGAGCCCATTAGCAACGCTTGAACGAGGTTACGCAATTATAAATACCGCTGATAAAAAGAAAGTAATTCAAAACTCAAAGAAAATTGAAATTGGGCAGGAAATACTTATTAGATTAGCGAAGGGAGAACTACGAGCAAAAGTAATCAAAAAGAATAACTAGTCCCGCTATCGCAAAAATTCGTAAATCACAGGGCGAAATACATCTATATCAACTAAGAATGAATCATGGCCTTTAGTAGAGTTTAGCTCAGTGTATTCAACTTGGCGGCCAAGTTTTTTTAGGCCATCAGATAATTCTCTTTGCTGATGAATTGGAAAGAGCAAATCCGACACAACCCCAATAATCGAGATCTTGTTCGCATCAATTTTTGACAACCCAGCGGAAAGAGAACCGCCATGCTCAGCAATATCAAATAAATCAGAAGCTCTTGATAAATAAAGATAGCAATTAGGGTCAAATTGGCCAGTAAATTTTGCAGCGTGAGCATCAAGGTAAGATTCGATTTCGAAATCCATCGCAAAACCATCTCCTGAATTTCGTTCTTCCGATATACGTTCTCGGCCAAAACGCTGCTCCCATTCTTCTGCTGAACGATAAGTCATCATCCCTAACTTTCTAGCTAATCTCATTCCATCAACAGGTGGATTCTCTGAAGAATAATTACCATCTTGCCAAGTTAAATCTTTCCGAATCATTTCTCTTTGCAGAGATCGAACCGCAATAGCAAAAGGTAGGGCTCGAGCTGCAGTGGAAATTAACATTAATCTTTCATAGGTCCCTGGATACATGCAAGCGAATGCCAAAGAGGTCATACCGCCCATTGATGGGCCAATTAAAGCAAAAAGGCGCTCAATATTAAGGCTTTCTAAAACGGCATAGCCTGCATTGGCAATATCTTCCAAAGTTAAAACCGGAAAATCTAGGCGATAATTTTCACCTGTAGCAGGGTTAATAGAGCCAGGTCCAGTAGAACCAAAGCAACTTCCAAGAGAATTAATGCATATGACAAAGTGTTGATTAGTATCTACTGGTCTTGAAGGCCCTATAATTTCTTCCCACCATCCAGGCGCAGGATCCTCCGGTGAAGAGCTTGCATGAGCAGAAGGAGATAAGCCAGTAAATATGACAATGGCATTATCACGCTTAGAATTTAACTGGCCCCAAGTTTCATAGGCAATGATAGGATCCTTAAGCGAGCCTCCGCGTCGCATCTGGAAATTGCCTTTATAAATAAATTTTTTTCTGGCTGCGCTCACATCTAAATTCCAATAATTGATATTTCAATCAATAAAAACTAATCAAGGTGAATTATGCTTGACCGAAGACCCTTTCAATCAGGTTTTTTGTTATAAGCACATAACAACAAAGCTAAATAGCAATCTGTATAACGATTTATCAGGTTATTTAGAGCGGCTACGAATACGTTTTCTTCTTTTTTTCTGACGAGATGTCAACTGATTGCGACGTCCTGCGAAAGGATTTCTGCTGCGAACCAGCTCAAGCCTTAATGGAGTGCCTGTTAATTTAAAGGCTTTGCGAAAATAATTCATAAGGTAACGACGATAAGATAGCGATAATTTATCTATTTGATTACCGTGAAGAACAATTACAGGTGGGTTCTTACCTCCCTGATGGGCATAACTCAACTTAGGCCGTCTACCCCTAAGCAATGGAGGTGGGTGCGTTTCTGTTGCACTGTTAAGTAAGCGAGTTAATTGATTAGTTGAAAAGGATTGATTAGCACATTCAGCGCTTTTTGCAGCACCATTAAGAAGTTCATATATATTGCTACCGTGTAATGCTGAAATAAAGTGTCTCTCCACAAAGTCTAAAAAAGGCAAACGTCGATGCAGCTGATCACGTAAATTTTTTCTTTTATGTCCAGTAAGGCCATCCCATTTATTAATTCCTAAAGTAAGAGCACGGCCTCGTTCAATAACAAGTCCAGCTAAAGAAACATCTTGCTCGGTAACCCCTTCTTGGGCATCAATAAGAAGTATAACTGCGTCTGAATCTTCAATTGCAGCAAGAGATTTAACAATACTAAATTTTTCAATATCTTGAGTCACTTTCTTTCGGCGCCGAATACCAGCAGTATCAACGAAAATATAATTTTCTTCATTTACAGAAAATGGAACATATATGCTATCTCGAGTTGTGCCTGGTTGATCTGAGGCGAGTAATCGTTCAGCTCCAAGGTATCGATTTATAAGAGTTGACTTTCCAACATTGGGGCGACCAATGACTGCGAGTCGTAAGCCAGCAGATTGAATCAAATCATTAGTTTTTTCCCTTTGCGGGATCAATCTTGCTACTTCTGAAATCAGGGAAGAAATTCGATCTCCTCTTTTTGCAGATATTATCTGGGGTTGACCCATAGCAAGTGACCAAAATTCTGCGGCGGTTTCATCGGGAGATAAACCTTCAGATTTATTGACAGCCAGAACGATATCCTTATCACTCTTACGAAGAGATTCAGCAATATTTTTATCGATCGGTGTTACGCCATCATTAGCATCAACAAGAAAAATAACTACATCTGCCTCATCAATAGCAAATTCAACTTGCCTTGCCATCAGAATGCTTATCTCGTCTTGAGTGCCTGTGATTCCTCCAGTATCAATTAAAATTGTTTTACCTGAGGGCGCATTAAAATAACCATACAGCCGATCTCGAGTAAGCCCGGGATAGTCTGCAACGAGCGCATCCCGAGTACCAGTTAAGCGATTAAAAAGAGTTGATTTACCTACATTCGGTCGACCAACTAACGCAATTGAGGGAAGCAGAATTCATCCTCCCTTTAATTAAACTTTAAAAAACCAAAGGCAGTCAGAAGCCCCTTGTCCGTCATCGCATACAGTAAGTCATTAACCACTAATTGCTGAGAAGTGATTCGAGCATCGTCAGCTCGAATTCTTGACTGTATATCACCAGTAATCGGATCAAAGAAATGCAAATAACCTTCAAAATCTCCGACTACAATTGAGCCTGCGAAAGCAACAGGTGCCGTTATATCCCTATTGCGGAGCATCTCACTTCGCCAAATTTGACGTCCTGAGCCTCTAGATAATGCAATTATCTCACTGTTTTGAGCGCTAACATATATATTGTTACTGTCTACAGTAAGCCCGCTATGGCTAGATAACTCCTGAGACCAAATCAATTGACCTGACTCAAGAGCAATCGCCCCCAAACGCCCCTGATAGCCAACTGCATATAAATCTCCACCAGCAGGCTGAAGATCTGAATTAATGTCCACCAGTCTGTCAATTTCGGTCCGACCTGTAGGCGATTGAAGCACTACTTCCCAAATCAGATTCCCATCTTCTGTGTCAAATGCCGCAACACGGCCATTATCAAACCCACTAATTACCAATCCACGGGATACAACAGGAGATGATGTACCTCTCAAAGATAATCGAGGCATAGATTGTTGCGCAGTCCATAACTGATTGCCACTATCAACTGATAAAGCATTGAGCTTGCCGTTTACGGTGCGTAAAAAAACTTTTCCAGCTGCCACAGCTGGTATTGCAAGAACCTCACTAGTAACTCCTTTGAGCCACAATTGTTCTCCATTTTTAGCATCTAACGCGACAACATCTCCATCTTTGGAACCAACGATTACAATTTTTCCATCAGTTCCAGGTCCTGCAGATAGGGATAAATTAGTTTTTCTTTCCCATATTTCATTACCTGTCAGAGCATCCAGCGCAACGATATTTCCATTATGTGACGCTGCAAATATTCTAGACCCATCTGAGGTTGGCCGAAGTGCTAATCGCAGAAATTCCGAGCTGCCACCAATACTTTTACTCCAAATCTTTTTTAAATTGACTGTATTCTCAAATGCAACCAACTCAGCGGGCTGAGTCTCAAGATCAACTTCCTTAGAAGTGCATGCAATTAAAAAAATGCTTATAAAAATAATTTTTATTAAATTCATATTCATTAAATTATTAAGGCTATAAAGTTAAATTTAAAAAAGTATTCAGCTACAATACTTTAATTTATAGATTCTAAAATATCTTTACTTGGTTCTTTTTTTTCAGAAATATCTACTTTAGATTCAATTTGCTCAAAGGAGCTTTTTATCGTTTCAGGATATTCCAAACTTGTCAGCTTAAACCCAACAAATTCTTGATTTATTACGCCAGCAACATCTGACTCCAAAGCTCTTTGATAAGAAGTGCGAGCATCATCAAATTTTCCTAGATAAAAATAAGCATCGCCTCGTAATTCAAAATATTGTGCTGCGTAGGCTGAGTCTTCAAAATTAATCAGTAAATCAATCACTTCATTGTAATTTTCTTGATACAGTAGAACTTGAGCCAATCGCAATTCTGCGATTCTTTGTATCTGCTGATTGCCATTAAGCTGAGAAAGTAAACGTAATTGATCAGCGGCCTTATCTGGTTCATTACGATCCATGTACATGCGTGCAAAAGCTAAACGAGCCTGATCTAGATAAGGTGTATCAGAATAATCTGATTCTAGCATTACCAGTAAATCTGATGCCTCATTTACTCTCTCGCCATCAAACGCAGCTTGCATCTTTTCCCAAATTGCTGAAGCTTTACCTGAATTTTCTAATTTATTATTCTGAAATTGCTGCCAGCCAAAAAAACTTCCGATTCCGATTAAAAGGCTGAGAGCTAAAAATAGACCATTCTCGCGCAACCAATTTTTTGCGCGATCAACTTCCTGGTCATCTGTTAAAAGGTCATCCATGAATTATTCCTTAGGATATTAAAGTTCTTGAGATTGAAAATTACAAATAAGTTTTAATTGAAGTTGCAATATCAGTCCATGAGACAGTTTGCTGGTCCCTATCGTCTCGCAAAGGCTTGATACCAATTTTTTTGTTATGTAGCTCTTCTTCCCCAAGAATTAATGCTAATTTTGCGCCACTTTTATCTGCACGTTTAAACTGAACTTTAAAACTACCTCCCCCACAATTTACTTCAATACTTAATTTAGGATCCTTGTTGCGCAATTCTTCCGCTAAAGTCAAAGCTGCTGAAAAAGCCTTTTCGCCAACTGCAACCAAATAGAGATCAGGATTAATTTCTGGTGAACTACTCGACTCAATTTGGTAAAGTTCTACAAGTCTTTCCATACCTAAAGCCCAGCCAACAGCATTTGTTGATTTTCCTCCAAGCTGCTGAACTAAGCCGTCATATCTTCCTCCTGCACAAACCGCACTTTGCGAACCTAACTTATCAGTAGTCCATTCAAATACCGTTCTAGTGTAATAATCTAAGCCTCTAACAAGGCGAGGGTTGATCTTATAATTTAAACCCGTTGCTAATAATAGCTCTTGAAGCTGTGAAAAGTGTTCAGCCGATTCAGAATCAAGGTAATCTGTAATCTTTGGAGCTGATTTAATTAAACCCTGAATTTTCTCTTTTTTACTATCGAGCAAACGCATTGGGTTTCTATTAAGACGAGCAACCTCCTCATCATCTAGATCGTTACGATAATCATTAAAATACTTAATCAATACATCACGATATTCGGAACGGCATTCTGGAGTACCTATTGAATTGATCTGCAGCTCTATCGCATTTATATCTAGTTCTTTCCATATCCTTGAAGCAATTAGAAGTAATTCCAGGTCTATATCTGGGCCTTCAAAACCAAAAGCTTCAACGTCAAACTGATGAAACTGCCTAGAACGGCCATGTTGCGGCTTTTCATAACGAAACATCGGGCCAATGGACCAAAGTTTCTGCTTCTGATTATGAAATAAACCATGATTAATTCCAGAACGGACAATACCTGCAGTCATTTCAGGTCTTAAGGTTAATCCATCTCCATTCCGATCTTCGAAGCTATACATTTCCTTCTCAACGATATCGGTTATTTCGCCAATAGAACGTTTAAATAGCTCCGTACGCTCTAACAATGGAAGCCTTATTTCGCGATAGCCATAACGACGCAGCACTGAGAACATTACAGATTCTATATGTTGCCATGAAGGAATTTCCTCAGGCAGAATATCTGGCATCCCGCGCACACCTGTTAGCTTTTGACTCATAAGTTAAAGACTATATGTTTAAGGTTTAATAATTAAAATTATATTATTACTTGTTCAAAGCTCTAAAAAAAGGTTTTAAGCTTGGTGAAGCTATTAATATAACTCATAGTAACTGAATTACACTCGCGTCCCAGAAAACCAATAAATAATTGCAAGTAATAATAAAAGCACAAGTGCTGCCAGCAAGACAGCATTAACGATACTAAATCCAGGTCTATATTGGTGTTGGCCTGATTGAATGTTTAAACTCTCAGGACCTGATTTTTTATCTTGATACCCTGACAAAACGTCCTCTTCGGGTAATTTAAGTAATCGTGCATAATTCCGCAAATGACCGCGCACAAATACAGCTGCACCAATTTTCTCAAAATCCCCTGCTTCAAGCGCAAGTATTATTTCTCGGCTAAGATGAATATCTTCATTAATTTTTTCAAAGTCTACGCCTGCTTCTAATCTAGCTTCACGAAGTTGACGCCCAATCTTCTGAGTTGTTGATTCTCGATTTGGATCATGAATATTGTCTTCTATAGTAAACATTAATAAGATGCTCTATGGGTTACTGCTCACTTAAAGCAGACGTCATTTTATGAGCTAACGGCGCTAAAACACGATTATCAAAGTTGCCTGCAAGTTGGCCGCAAGCTGCATTAATGTCGACTCCTCTGGGCCTACGAGTAATTGCAAAAATGCCTTCTTGTATTAGGACCTCCCTGAACAAGTCGATGGTAGAGCTTTGCGGTCTCTCATAGGATATACCTTTGACTGGATTAAATGGAATTAAATTTACTTTAGCAGGACGGTTGCGAAGAAGTATTGCTAAATTCTTAGCATCGGAAACCTTATCATTGACACCGGATAACATTATGTACTCAAAGGTTATTTGTCGGCTGTTTGTTTTCTCGGCATAAAGCCAAGATGCACTAAGGAGCTTATCAATTGGATGCTTACGATTTATTGGAACCAGAACATTCCTAAGTTTGTCATTACTGGCATGAAGCGAAACGGCAAGAGCAACATTACTGAGGTCCGCTAGTTTATGAATTTGTGGCACTAGGCCCGATGTGCTGACTGTTACTCGCCTTCTAGACAAACCGAAACCGAAATCATCAATTAATAAATTACAAGCTTTAACGGTTTCTCTTAGGTTGGCAAGAGGTTCGCCCATGCCCATAAAGACAATATTCGAAATTGGTGAAGGACTATCGCTGGTAGAAAGATCAGAAATCGCTAATACCACCTGGCCAATAATCTCAGAAACAGATAAGTTGCGATTAAAACCCTGAAGACCAGTTGCACAAAACGGGCAATCTAGCACGCAACCAACTTGAGATGAAACGCACAAGGTTCCTCTTTTATCTTCGGGTATAAAAACCATTTCAATTTCTTGGCCGCGCCCAACGTCCAGTAGCCACTTTACAGTTCCATCCTCAGAACCTTGACGTAAACTAACTTTAGGTAAATTGAAATTAAATTGATTTGATAGAGCTTGACGTAGAGATAAACTGAGATCTGTCATTTCTGCTAAATCTAGGATATTACGATGATACATCCATCTCATTAATTGTTTTGCACGAAATGGTTTTTCCCCGAAGGAAAGGAATAAATCCTCCAATTCAACCCTTGGAATACCAATTATATTTTTCGTGGACTTAGACACAAAGTTTTAGTAGAGCGAAAAATATCAAGCCTTATGAAGGCCTATCGAACTCGCGCACAAACACCCTTAGGGAAAAAAAAGGAGATCTCGGAGAGGGCTGTCTCTTCGCCATCAGAACCGTGCACAATATTTTCCTCAATACTTTCAGCATAATCAGCCCTTATTGAACCTTTTAATGCTTCAGCAGGGTTTGTGGCGCCCATAAGCTCTCGATTAAGACTAATTGCATCTTCCCCCTCCAGGACTTGCACCATAACAGGGCCTGAAGTCATGTAGGTAACTAGACTTTTAAAAAAAGGACGTTCTTTATGAATA
>JAYZVL010000075.1:0-12120 GCA_036155675.1 Pseudomonadota bacterium
ACAACAATTGGGCCTAGAGCCTTAGAATCTTCTGGCCAAACCAAAACCATCGAGCCACTCTGAGAAAGCCTACTAAAAACACTGCTAGAATTATTAAGTGCCTGTTGAGTGCTTTCCGAAATAAAACCGGTTAGCAATCGATCTGCAAGAATTGAATAGCCCGGAATATTTTTAAGGGTTTCATGGGCAGTTAAAGCGCTAGTATAATCACTACTAGGATTTGATAAGATCCTAACATAAGGTCTTGGTAAATATTCTGAATACCAAATTGATATCGAAAGAAGAAGAAGGATAAAACAGACTGACGTTGTCAGTCCCTTAAAACCGAAAGAGAGATTTTGATTAACCCAACTTACATCAAACACCATCGCATAAATTTCATTGCGAATACATAATCTTCGATCCTTATTTTCAGAAATAAGCCCAGAAATCACTAGTTCGTGTTGTGCGCCTCTATCAGCGCCTGCCATTATCTCAATACCCTTACGAATACGCCCATACAAACTTAGTCTTTTCGACTTACTTCGATCTTTTCGCAAAATTAATTCGGCAATAGCTGATAAATGAGGCTCTGCATCAATAGAAGTTCTAGATAGAAATTGATTCCGAACTAATTCATCAATATGTGATAAATTTGGTGAAGAATTCAATCGTCTCGAAAGAGCCCGCATAACTTTCTGGCTCAGATATGGATGACCTTTAGTCCAATGCCAAACTCTTTGGGCAACATCTTGCGGGTTAGACTCTAAGTTACCTAGCCCTGACGCCAAACCTAAGAGCTCTTTTGAATTAAAATCTTCAAGATCAATAGTTCTTGATATCTCAAAGACTGAATCTCTTATTTTGGGTACTATTTCATTTGATGATGCTGACCCTGATAATAAAAAAGTTAATCTCTGAAATTGAAATTCAGTCGCTCGAGAGTCATAACAACTTCGGACAGTTTTGAATAAATCCTGCGCAAGCGGCTGAGAAATAGTTGCCTCTATTCGATCCAAACAAATCAAAACCGGAATCGATGTCTCAGCAAGAACTATTTCTAGAAAAAATTCACGGAATCTTTGTTGGTTTGTTAAACCTCCTCGATCTTTCCACCACTGTTGAATATCTGTCCTAATGCGCAAATCACGTATAATTCGATATGCAATGCTATAGTACCAACGTCCAGGATTTTCAGATACCTCTTCACTGCTTGCTTGACTTAAATCAACAATTGCTACAGCAACACCTTTGTCTCTAAGTCGAGCTGAAGTATTTGCAATTAAGCTTGTTTTACCAGTCTGTGGATGAGCCAAAACATGGCAATATTCTCCATCTATAAGATAGTCATATAATTCATGGTCTGCTCTTCGCATAAGATAAGAAGGCTGTCCAGGTTGAACCGGGCCGCCCACTACAAAAAATTTACTATTTTTTTCTATGATTTTTCCTTAATTTCATAAACAACTAACAGAAGATCATAACATTGCGTTAATATAGTTAATTGATACAAACTGATACATAAAAATCTCTTAAGACTTGGCATAATTCTTAAGCAATGACTATTCTTATTGTTTTTAAAGCCACTCTATATGAATGATCCTGACAAGTTAAATGATTTTGGAATACGTGTCGAGATTCAAGAGGATGACCCTTTTATAAACCTCATTGGAAAGAATTGGTCGACAGAATATTGGTTTAACGATCAATTCGTTCGAGATGAGGCGCTTAAAGATATGTCCTCAGAACATATTTACTCACGAGATGGTGATAAACCAACTCTCATATTTACAGCAATAGATAAAAATTTAACTAATAATAATAATTAGATGTATTTAATTAATTCAAAATTTTCTTTTAAAAAAAGATTAAGCAGTCTAATTGTATTAGCGTTTTCTTTCTATATTCCTTATTTTTCTTTGCTAGCTTCAGAAGTCAGAGATAATATTGTCGTTACCGCTAATAGATCAGAACAATCAACGCTGGAAATTATCGGTAATATTTCTTCTTTAGATAAAACGGAAATAGAAAGCACCTCAGCAACTCATATTCACGAACTTGCGGTTCGAGTACCGGGAGTTTGGGTAAGCCGAGGTAGTGGTCAAGAACATTTAACAGCAATACGTTCTCCGGTTTTGACTGGACCTGGCTCTTGCGGAGCTTTCCTAATTATGGAAGATGGGATACCAACTCGACCAAGTGGATTTTGCAATGTTAATCAATTATTTGAAATCCCAACAGAGTTAGCAGATTCAATAGAAGTAATTCGAGGTCCTGCTAATGCTCTTTATGGCTCAAATGCGCTTCATGGAACACTAAATTCAATTCTGCCTTCGCCAAAAAACTTTCCAATGACTAAAATTGCTATTAAAAGCGGACCAAATAGTTATTGGAGAAGTAAATATTTTTGGAATTCAAATGATCAAAGTGATTTATATAATTTTGGTTTAGTAATTGATCATGATGGTGGTTTTAGAGAAGATACAGGTTATGAACAAATTAAATTCTTTGGTAAAAAACTTACTGAAAGAGCAAACGGAGTTCTTACCTGGAGCGCTAGCGGCTCATGGCTAGATCAAGAAACAGCTGGGTTTATCATTGGAAAAGATGTCTATAGAAATCGAGAAATACGTTTCGATAATCTAAATCCGGAAGCATTTCGAAAAGCGAATAGCACAAGATTATCTGCAAAATGGATTCCAAATATAGATGGACCTTGGAACAAAGAATATCAAATATTTTTTCGTTATTCTGATATGGAATTTCTTCAACATTTCTTGCCTGGTAAACCACTAGAAAAAAATAACCAAATCAGCAGCGGAATAAATTTGCTTGCCACTAAAGATAGCTGGCTTGATTCAAAGCTTACGGTTGGCCTTGATTCAGAGTTTGCTCATGGCGAACTTGATCAATTTCAATCTGGCCCAACTCAGGGCAGCGCCTTTCTTCAAGCAACTCGTCCAGAGGGACAACATTACGACTACAGCGTTAATAGCTATTCTGCGGCAGGTTTTGCAAGTTGGTTATTCCAACTGAATCCTTCTTGGGAGCTTAGGCTAGGCTCTCGATTGGAATATCTGGTATTCAACTATGACAACAAAATGCTTGATGGAAATACTCGTGATGATGGAACTATTTGTGGTTTTGGAGGCTGTTTATACACTAGACCAAGTAACCGGAATGATGCTTTTCTGAATATTTCTCCAAACATTGGGTTGCGCCACATAGTATCTCCAAGAACTGTTATTTTCGCTAATCTAGCTACTGGATTTCGTGCGCCACAAGCAACTGAACTATATCGGTTACAAGCACAACAAAACGTGAATGAAATAGATAGTGAAAGAATAATCTCCGCTGAGGTTGGTGTGCGTCATGATAACGATACTTATGATTTTGAAATTACAGGTTTTGGATTAAGAAAATCTGATTATATTCTAAGGGACTCAGAGGGTTTAAATGTCAGTAATGGGAAAAGTAGTCATATTGGTTTTGAAACAACCTTGAACTGGCAAATAAGTGATCAATTTTACTTCGATCTAGCAGCAAGCTTTACCCAACATCAATATCGATTTAATAGTGATGCTGCGCTTGGCGAAATAATTTCAGATGGCAATGAAGTAGATACAGCGCCCCCTTTTCTTGCGAGTTCAAGAATTGGCTACGATTTTGGTATAACTAATCTTGAGCTAGAGTGGGTTCATCATGATGACTACTATTTAGATGCAGCGAATAGCGCTGTTTATCCAGGGCATGATCTGATTAATATTCGTGCTTCAATTGATTTATTTCAAAATTGGTCAATTAAAATAAGCCTAAATAATGCTACCGACGAAGTGTATGCTGACCGTGCAGATCTGCAGTCAATAACCGATCCAGTAACATATAGATATTTCCCTGGAAGAAGCCGGGAATTTTTTGCAGAAATTATCTGGCAACGAAATTAAAAATTATAAAGTTTATATATAATTCGTATCTTCAAGGACGAGTTTGGCCTTTACCACGAACGATATATTTATAGCTAGTCAATTGCTCTGCTCCAACCGGGCCACGAGCATGAATTTTACCAGTTGAAATACCTATCTCAGCTCCCATGCCAAACTCTCCTCCATCGGCATATTGTGTTGAGGCGTTATGCAAGAGAATAGCGCTATCCAAATCGTGGAAGAATTGATCAACGATCTCATTATCTTCAGCAACAATGGCTTCAGTATGGCCTGAGCCATGCTTAGAAATGTGAGATATAGCTTCATCAACACTATTTACAGTTCTTACAGAAATAATGGCATCTAAATATTCTGTATCCCAATCTAAATCATCAGCAAGATTAGCTCTCGAGTCTAGCGAACAGATCGTTTCATCGGCTCTGATTTCACAGCCATTATCAATCAGAGCATCTGCAATAATCTGCCAATGCGTATCGATGCAGTCATTGTCAATAAGCAAAGTTTCAGCAGCCCCACAAATACCTGTGCGCCTCATCTTAGCGTTGATAACAATATCACGAGCCATTTCAGGTTTTGCCGAAGCATGAACATATACATGACACAAACCTTCTAAGTGACCAATTACAGGGATACGCGCATCAGATAAAACTCTTTCTATAAGACTTCGTCCCCCACGAGGCACCACAACATCAACAAACTGCTGCATACTAGAGAGCATAAAACCAACAGCATCGCGGTCAGTTGTTGATACCATTTGAACCGCATGTTCAGGCAAATCAGCAGAAACTAAACCACGAACCATGCATCCATGAATTGAAAGACTTGAATTAAAACTCTCTGAACCACCACGCAAGATCACTGCATTTCCAGACTTGATGCATAAGGCACCAGCATCAGCAGTCACATTAGGCCGACTCTCATAGATGATTCCAATTACGCCAAGCGGGACGCTTACACGCTGAATAACAAGTCCATTGGGTCGCAACCATTCATCTGAAACTGAACCTAAGGTATCAGGCAATTCAGCAACATTTCGAATACCTTCAGCAATTGCTTCAATACGACTCAGGTCAAGGAATAATCGATCCAGCATCGAGCCTGTTAGATTCCTCTTCTCAGCAGCTTTCATATCTTCAAGATTAGCGCAAAGAATTTCATCCTGGGCCTTAATTATCTGATCTGCGGCTGCATTTAACCCATCATAGCGCTGAGCTTCAGATGATCGGCAAAGATCATTGGAAGCATTGCGAGCTTGCTTACCCAAGACATTCATTAAGTCAGCAATTTTTATATCGATTTGATCCACCATTTAATTTATATCATTTATGACTAAGTTATCGCGATGTATCATCTCGATGCCACTTTCATAGCCAATGATCATCTCAATTTCTTCACTTCTTCTACCAATAATCCTCATAGCATCCTCACTGCTGAAAGAAACTAAGCCACGACCAATGTCTCGACCATCAATTGATAACAAAACTACTGGATCACCGCATTGAAATTCACCAAAAATCTCCTTAACCCCGACAGGTAGTAAGCTATTTCCATTTGCAAGTGCTTCTTTAGCTCCATCGTCAATAATCAACTTACCGCATGGCTTTAATGAACCTGCTATCCATTGCTTTCTTGCCGCAAGAGGTGAACTTGATGGCAAAAACCAAGTACATGGAACTCCAGAAATTATTTGAGTCAGTGGATGATTTGTTTTTCCGCTCGCAATAACTGTGGCACATCCAGCTGACATACAAATGCGTGCAGCGGACAATTTTGTCGCCATACCGCCTGACCCATACGCTGTTTTAGTTGAACCTGCTAGGGATTCTAGCTCTGGGGTAATCTCTGTCACCTGAGAAATTAGTTCAAGTTGATTATTTTCGTTTGGATCACCATTGAACATTCCTGCAACATCAGATAATAAAACTAAACAATCTGCACTTACCATCTGAGCAACTCTTGCAGCAAGACGATCATTATCGCCATATCTAATTTCTTCAGTAGCCACAGTATCATTCTCATTTATTACCGGTAAAACTCCAAGATTCAACAAAGTTTGAATCGTATTTCGAGCATTTAGATAACGCTGACGATTCTCTGTATCATCTGGTGTTAATAGCACTTGAGCCACCTTACAATCATGCTTCTCCATCAACTCCTGGTAAGCATGTGCAAGCAAAATTTGCCCTGCTGCTGCTGCTGCTTGGTGCTCTTCTAACAAACGTTGATTCTCATTTAGCCCAAGATAAACTCGACCTAGAGCAATTGCGCCAGAAGATACCAAAAGTATTTCCTGCCCCGCGCGTTTCAGAGCTGCAAGCTCGGAAGCAAAAGATTCAAGCCATTCGATATTCAATGATCTATTTGAGCTATCGATTAGTAAGGAGGAACCAAGCTTGACAACTACCCTTTTGGATTGAGCTAGAAAAGCACCATCTTTTTTAAATTTTTGCTCTGTGTTGGCCATAACACTTAGGTTTAAATTAAATTAAAAATCAGAAGCTAAAATATTAGTTCCGCGAGCAATTGCCATAGCTCCACTTCTGACAACAGTTAGAATCTCAGATTGAGTACTCACCAAATTCATAAAATTATCTATCTCAACCCCAGTTCCAGTAAGCTCAACTGTAAAATTGGCGTCAGCATCATCGAGCACTCGAGCTCCAGCTGTCGAAATAATTTTTTTAATGTCCGCATTAGGTTCAAGTTTTACTTTCATAAGTAAAAGCTCTCGCTCAAAGTGTTTATCCATTGTCATATCAGCAATATTTACCACATCAACTAATTTAAAGAGCTGCTTGTTTATTTGATCCATAACAGCATCAGAGCAATCACTAACCATAGTAAGTCTAGAGACTGTAGGATCATCAGTAGGAGCAACACTTAGCGACTCAATGTTATAACCACGTGTAGAAAATAATGACGTAACGCGTGTTAAAGCGCCCGCCTC
The DNA here is from genome assembly GCA_036155675.1 of Pseudomonadota bacterium. Classification (GTDB taxonomy): domain Bacteria; phylum Pseudomonadota; class Gammaproteobacteria; order Steroidobacterales. The sequence continues at coordinate 6,871 of JAYZVL010000075.1, forward strand.
ATTTTGAAGAAGAATAGAAATTATGTGTCGCATTGTTTTAAATTAGCCGTTTACTATAAATCTCAATATTGGATGTATTTTGGCACCTATGTGACTAATTTTCTTATGGTCGCCTAGAATACTAGCTATTGCAATGCGATAATAATTGATCGAAACTGAACATGCTTAAAACTATGATTTGCAATAGGCTACAAAACAATCCTAGCCTATGATTTGTCAATTTAATTTAACCTTTCCAAAACTTAATGAAACAAAAACTTGGATCTGATCACCCGCTGAGCGGCGCTAGAATGACTGGAGCAGATATTATTGTTCAGGTTCTAGCGGATGAGGGTGTGGAAGTTATTTTTGGATACAGTGGTGGTGCAATTTTGCCCACTTATGATGCTGTTTTCCGATATAACGATGAACACCGAACAACTGAATCTAATTCCCCTATGCCCTTGATTGTGCCTGCCAATGAGCAAGGTGCTGGATTTATGGCAGCAGGTTATGCCAGAGCAAGCGGGAAAGTTGGAGTTGTAATGGTCACTTCAGGGCCAGGTGCTACTAATACCGCGACACCAGTTCGCGATTGCTTAGCTGATAGCACACCAATGGTGGTTATATGCGGGCAGGTTCCGACAACAAGTATTGGTACAGATGCTTTTCAGGAAGCTCCGGTCTCTGCTTCTCTTGGCCCCCTGGCAAAACATCTTTTCTTAATTACTGACCCTTCAAAAATTGAAGCAACTGTGCGCACAGCTTTCGAAATTGCTCGGACTGGTCGCCCCGGGCCTGTTGTTATTGATGTTCCAAAAGATATGCAAAATTGGGAAGAAAAGTTTGTTGGTAATGGGCTTCTAAATTTTTCTGGCTATCAGCAACGCGTGAACTTAGTTAATAAAAAAATACTTGGGGATAAGGAGTGTGAGAGTTTCTATGAGCTCTTAAAAAATTCATCTCGTCCACTTATTTATGTTGGCGGTGGAGTAATTAATGGTAATGCTTCAAATAGTCTAAGGGCCTTAGCGTCTCATTTTGGTATTCCTGTCACAACCACTTTAATGGGGATTGGCTCAATAGATACTACCGATAACCTAGCTCTACATATGTTAGGTATGCATGGAACTGCCTATGCAAACTATGCGGTTGAAGATTGCGATATGGTGATTGCGATTGGAGCACGTTTTGATGATCGTGTTGCGGGAGTTCCAGAAAAATGGGCGCCCAATGCTAAATATATTGCGCAATTTGACGTTGACCCATCAGAAATAGGTAAAGTTAAATCAGTAGACTGGTTTCACGTCGGCATACTAGACCGCGATTTAAAAAGAATTCTTGATTATGGAAAACATGCCAACGTGAAATTAGATTTGAGCGCATGGCAAGATCATATAATTTTGCTTAAGAAAACATATAGTTTGAACTTTGATCGAGATAGTAAAAGAATTCAACCGAATGCGATTATTGAAGAAATAAATAATCATACTAAGGGAAATGCAGTTATCGCTACAGGTGTTGGCCAACATCAAATGTGGGCAGCGCAGTACTTCGATTTCTGTGACCCTAGGCTCTGGTTAACTTCAGGAAGTATGGGCACCATGGGCTTTGGCCTACCTGCAGCTATAGGCGCTCAATTTGCAAAGCCTAATCGGCTAGTGATCGACGTTGATGGCGATGCAAGCATCCGAATGAACATAGGTGAATTAGAAACTGTGACAACATATGAGTTACCAATTAAAGTTGTTGTATTAAATAACTTCGGTGACGGAATGGTTAAACAATGGCAAAAACTATATTACAAGGGCAGGCTATCTGCGAGCGATAAATCTCTAAGAAGGAAGGATTTTATTAAAACTGCCGAAGCAGACGGATTTAAATTTGCCAAGCGGCTTGAAAAAGCCTCTGATGTATCAAAACTAATTAAAGAATGGCTTGATTTTCCTGGCCCTGCATTCCTCGAGGTTATTATTGATCCAGATGCTGGTGTATACCCGATGGTAGGTCCTGGTCTTTCTTATGAATCGATGATTACAGGCGACTTCATTCCTTCAAGAGAAGTAGGTAATCCTCAGGAAGAAACGGATAGCAATTCAATGTTCTGAGCAAATCTAATATCAATCCAATAATCGATCTATTTTTGCGGCACAAATAAAATCATTCTCTGATAAACCTCCAATCGCATGAGTGGAATAATTAACTGCACAATTACGATAGGAAACTTCTAGATCTGGATGATGGTCTTCTGTATTGGCAATCCATGCGACAGCGTTAACGAAACTTATGGTTCGGTGAAAATTAGTAAATTCAAAATTACGCCTAATTAATTTAGCATCAGAACTGATATTCCAATCATTGTGTAAAGCTGAAAGTAATTCCTTAGCCGCACTCGCTTCAAGCACCGGAACGCCTCCCTCACAAGGAACGCATTTCTTATCAATTAACGCTTTGCTGCTCATTCGTGATTAAATCCTTTATTTAAGACTAAAATACCTTAAATTGAATTAAAAAAATTTAATACATGTGGTTTTTCATTATTTTGTAATAAGTGATAATGTCTTATAGATTCATACTAAAATTATATTTAATTACTAGCAAATAAATATACCTGCTTACTACATCAAGCCGAAGGAATAAAATATGATTAATGATCAGGGCTTAAAGCTCGGGTATATTTGGTTAAAGCCCGGAGTGTCGCGATTAAACGGCTGGACGCTCCTCTACGTACTTTTTATAAGCATCGGTATGTTGGTATTCCTAAATTTCCAACAGCCTTATGTCTTAAAAAATATGCTGGGAATTCCTCAAACAGAAACAGGCCGCGTCATAGCTCAAATGGCGCTTGTGCATGAACTGGTTCTTATTGGGATGGTTAGCCCATTCGGAGCGTTAGCCGATCGGATTGGCAGAAGACCGATCATTACGCTGGGTTATGTTTTAGCGGCGGTTGGCTATATTGCTTATCCTTTCGCAACTACAGTATTTATGCTGACAGCATTTCGTGCAATTTTCGCTGTTGGTGCTGCAGCTATCATTTCAACCTTTACTACAGTATTAACCGACTACCCAAAAGAACAATCGAGATCAAAATTAATTGCTCTGGGTTCTGTGCTCAATGCACTAGGCCTTGCAATTCTTGCGGGAGTTGGCGGCCAAACAATTAATTGGCTAGCAGAGGCAGGTTTTGATCCAATTACAGCTGGAAGAATTGCAATCACTGGTGTTGGTTTGGTGGGCTTTGTTTCTGCCGTGGTAGTTTGGAATGGCTTAAAAGGCGAAGAGCTTAAACTTGAGCATAAAAAGATTCCACTTAATAAACTTATCCGAGAAGGTTTTGGTGCAGCTCGGAACCCGAGGATTGCTCTGGCTTACGCAAGTGCATTTATTGCTCGGGGTGACAACGTAGTTATAGGGGCTTACCTTTCAGCATGGGCCATTCAATCAGGCATTCAAGATGGGTTAACAGATAATTTCGCGTTAGCTAAAGCAGGAATACTTGTGGCTATTGTCAATGTAGCCCCGCTTCCTTTAGCTGCAGTATTTGGTTATTTCAACGACAAAAATAACCGGATTACTGGACTTATTATAGCTACTGCAATTGCCACAGTTGGTTATCTTTGGTTTGGCAGCTTGGAAAGCCCCTTGGTTAATATGGCGATTTGGGTAGGCATTTTAATGGGATGTGGTCAAGTTGGTGCTGTGATTGCAGGCCAAACCTTAATAGGGCAAGAAGCGGACCCTCGAATAACTGGAACAACATTAGGTGCATTCAATTTTTTCGGATCTGTCGGGACGCTCGTTAGTAGCGTTCTTGGTGGCATTCTTTTTGATGTCTGGACGAATGGTGGCCCATTCCTAATGATGGGCATTGGAAGTGCGCTATTACTGATTGCAGCGATCTATGTAAGATTGCTGCCAAAATCTTATCCTTAATCAAGACATTTCCTAAAAAAATATTTTTTCGTATTGAGCAGCAATTATTTAACAAAAGGGAAAATACTATGTCTTTAAAAGAATCGCTTGGTGAATTAAAAAAACAAGAAGGTATGGAAATTCACGTAAGCGAGTGGCTTGAAATTACTCAGGATATGATTAATGAATTTGGTCGAGTCACAGGAGATATGCAGTGGATACATACTGATCCTGAGAGAGCTAAAACCGAATCGCCCTACTCCGCAACAATTGCACATGGCTATTTTACTCTATCGCTTTATCCCCAGTTGCGAAATCTTGTGGATGAATCAAAGCCAATTTTTCCTAATGTTAAGAACATTATTAACTACGGTATAAACAAATTACGATTTCCAGGCGCTGTTACAGCAGGCAGTCGAATACGTTCTCACTCAGAGCTGATATCTGCGGAAGAAATAAAAAATAGCATCGAAGTCATAGAGAAATACACCGTAGAAGTTGAAGGCCAAGATCGCCCTGCTTGTGTAGCTGAATGCATTATGCGGCTGTATTTCTAAATACTGTGAATAATAATGAATGACACTCCAACACTTCTTGTAGATCAAAAAAGTGAGGTATTACGGCTAACCTTAAATCGGCCGGAAAAAAGCAATGCCCTTAGTATTCCATTACTAGATCAAATTCGGAAAACCTTAGAGAGTTTTAGAGAAAAAGAAATCAAATGTGTTGTTATAACTGGCGCCGGTAAAAAATGCTTTTCTGCGGGTGGCGATTTAAACGAACTAAATAAAATTCGCAGTAAGGAAGAAACAATTTTAATGTCAGAATGCGGACATTCGGCTCTAAATGCTATTCGATATTTTCCTGTTCCTGTTATTGCAGCAATTAATGGGGTTGCGCTTGGGGGCGGCGCAGAACTAGCTATGGCATGTGATATTAGGATTGCCGCAGTAAATGCAGATTTTGGACTTATTCAATCTAAATTAAATGTAACTACAGCTTGGGGAGGAGGAATTGATTTAATTAACACAGTTGGAAATAGTGCTGCTTTGGTAATGCTCTGCTCAGGTCAACGATTAACAGCAATGGATGCAAGGGAACATAAAATTTATGAGCAAGTCTGTTTAGATAAAGAGGATTTCATGCTTTTCACAGATAAATTTCTTAAAGAATTATGTAATGCTGAAATTACAGTTCTACGTGCTTACAAAGCCACTGCAGCAAAATATAGAAAAAATTTACAGATAGCTCTTAAAGAAACTTCACAGGAAGGATTTGTTAAAAGCTGGTTAAATCCAAAACATTGGGAGGAAGCTGAAAAATTTTTAAAGAAAAATAAATAAATCCAAAAGGATC
>JAYZVL010000076.1:0-6407 GCA_036155675.1 Pseudomonadota bacterium
TCTCTGTATATGGATGATGAATTTTATTATAAATAGGTATAATCAGCATAAATTCAACTCGCCAATTGTTATCAGATAGAAATTTACTTATGGAAGGACCGTTTTCATTAAAAGGTCATATTGCTTTGGTTTCAGGGGCTAGCCGAGGTATAGGCGCAGCTGTTGCAGAAACATTGGCAAAAGCTGGTGCTATTGTTGTTGGGACATCAACGACAGATTCTGGAGCAGATATGATCTCAAATCGAATGAGTAAAAATTCTTTAAGTGGTCGTGGAGCAATCCTTGATGTTACTGATCGTGAATCAATTAATCGCTTAATTAATGATATTGCAATTAATGAGGGACCTGTTTCACTGCTAGTTAATAATGCGGGTATTGCCCAAGATAACCTTCTGATGAGAATGCAAGATGACCAATGGGACGAAGTTATTGAAGCAAATCTAGGAGGCGTATTTAATTTAAGCAGGGCTTGCTTAAAGGGCATGTTAAAGGTTCCCAATGGTCGTATTATCAATATCGCTTCAGTTATCGGCGTTATGGGCAATGCTGGCCAGGTTAATTATGCAGCAAGTAAAGCCGGTATCATTGGTTTTACAAAGGCCCTTGCCAGAGAGGTAGGCTCACGTGGGGTTACGGTCAATTCAATTGCCCCGGGTTTTATTAAAACCGATATGACAGATGGTATCTCTGAGCAGCTAAGGGAAAGGCTCCTCGAGCAAATTCCGCTTAATCGTTTTGGTGATGTTCACGAAATAGCAAGCGCAGTTAGGTTTCTCGCATCTCCTGAATCATCATACATTACCGGAGAGACCCTTCACATTAATGGTGGTATGTATATGATTTAGCTGCGGAAGAGCAACTAGTAATAAAAGTTTTACTCTTGGGCTTCCAACGCTTTCCACTGTCCCTTAAAATAAAGGTTTATTTATGTTCTGTTGCTTTGTGCAACGATTCCCCATTAAAAAAGGTAGTAGTCAATATGAGTGATATCGTAGAGCAAGTAAAAAACATCGTTGCTGAGCAACTCGGTGTTAAGTTGGAAGAGATCAAGAATGAATCATCTTTTGTCGGTGATCTTGGCGCTGATTCTCTTGATACCGTAGAATTAGTTATGGCTCTTGAAGAGGAGTTTGAGACAGAAATTCCGGATGAAGAAGCCGAGAAAATTACAACAGTTCAGCAGGCAATTGACTACATCACTAATCACTCTAGTAGTTAATTATTCATAAGTTCAATTTTATTGGCTGTTATGAATAGGCGAAGAGTAGTCGTTACAGGTACAGGTGCAATCGCACCTGTGGGTAACAACTCATCTACCGCTTGGAAAAATGTTGTTAACGGCATTAGTGGTATCGCGCAGATAACTGATTTTGATGTTTCTGACTTTACAACTCGATTTGGTGGCCGCATCAAGGGTTTTGATGTCAGTTCATGCATGCCAGCAAAAGAAGCGCGCAAAGTTGATAAATTCATACAATACGGTATTGCAGCGGCCAAAGAAGCTTTAGATCAGTCATCAATAGAAATATCTGACTCCAATCGAAACCGAATTGGTGTTGCTATGGGTTCAGGAATAGGAGGTATTGGAACTATAGAGGCTAATCATGAGAAATATATCTCTTCAGATAGAAACCCAAAAAGAATTTCTCCTTTTTTTGTTCCTGGCAGCATTATTAATATGATTTCCGGGCACATCTCAATTCAATATGGCCTTGGAGGACCAAATATTGCTTTGGTAACAGCTTGCACTACCTCTACTCATTGTATTGGATTTGCTGCTAGAACAATCGCATATGGCGATGCTGATATTATGGTTGCTGGCGGTTCGGAGCATGCAACAACTGTTTTAGGCTTGGGCGGTTTTTGCTCCTCGCGTGCGCTTTCAACAAGAAATGATGACCCAATGTCTGCAAGTAGACCTTGGGATAAAGATCGGGATGGCTTTGTTTTAAGTGATGGTGCTGCAAGTCTTGTTCTTGAAGACATGGAACATGCAAAAGCAAGAGGAGCAGAAATTCTTGCTGAGCTGTCAGGATTTGGGATGAGTGGTGATGCTTATCACATAACAGCACCACCTGAAGACGGCAATGGTGCAGCTCGATGCATGACTGCTGCTTTGCTCGATGCCCGATTAAATCCTGAAGATATAGATTATATTAATGCTCATGGAACGTCGACTCCATTAGGCGACATTGCAGAAACTAATGCCCTTAAATCTGTATTTGATCAGCATGCTGCTAAACTCAGTGTTAGCTCAACTAAATCCACTACCGGTCATCTTTTAGGAGCAGCAGGGGCTTTAGAAGCCGTTTTAAGTATCAAGTCTCTGAATGATCAAGTTATCCCACCAACAGTAAACTTAGATAATCAAGATCCTGCATGTGATCTAGACTATGTTCCCAATGAAGCTAGGGATGCAAAATTGAATGCTGTTATAAGTAATTCTTTTGGCTTCGGGGGAACCAACGGAAGTCTATTATTTACCAGATATAAGTGAAATCGTGAGTGTTGCGATCGATCATTCCGGGAAACATAATTACAGTATTCACCTGTACCCAAATCATATTGATTTACTTGACTTAAGTTCATTAAATTCTGATCGATACCCATTTCTGCTTCAAAGTACAGCAATTGGTAGGCAAGGAAGATATGACATCTTGTTTGCATTTCCTCAACAAACCTTAACGCTTAAAGATGATGGTTCCTTGTCTGGGCCTTACCCTCAAAAAAAATCTTTTTTAGACTCTCTTGATGCATGTTGGGCCTCGAGCGCTGTGAAGGTTAATCCTGAGCAGGATATTCCTTTTTCAGGTGGATGGTTTATATATTTAGGGTATGAGTTAGCAGGTGAGATTGAACCAGAATTACAATTTGATGTAGAGGAGGGTATACCAATAGCGTTTGCAACAAGAGTGCCTACTGCAATTATTTTTGATCGTCAAAAGGATCAAATTAAAATAGTTGCAGAGCAAGGCTATGAAAATGAACTTGCTGAGATCATAAAAGATCTTAATAAGCTTAAAAACCTATCATCAGTACACCCTAAATCAGCAAACGTTATTAATATTGAAGAGGATGCTCCGGATGACTACCTAAATGCAGTTCATGAAGCAAAAAGGTATATAAAAAGAGGCGATATATATCAGGCTAATTTATCTCGCCGATGGAAGGCTACCGCAAAGAAAAGCGTTGAACCTACAAGCCTTTACGCTAGATTGCGTGAAACAAACCCTAGTCCTTTTTCTGCTTTAGTTTCTCATGCTGATTTTACATTAATCAGCTCTTCACCAGAAAGATTAGTTCGACGTAGAGGCGCGATGATTGATACAAGGCCCATAGCTGGAACAAGTCCAAATCGTGAGATTAATCCTGTAAACAAGGCAGCTCAAAGAGCCTTACTAGAAAGCGAAAAAGATCAAGCTGAGCATGTCATGCTTATCGACTTAGAGCGTAACGATCTTGGGAAAATCTGCAAAGCCGGCAGTGTTCATGTTAATGAATTTATGACAGTTGAAAGTTACCGTCATGTTCATCATATAGTTTCAAATGTAAGCGGAAGAGCGACCCCAGGTCTTACTCCGGGAGATTTGATAAGAGCAGTATTTCCAGGAGGGACTATAACTGGTTGCCCAAAAATTCGCTGCATGCAGATTATCCGTCAACTTGAGGGTAGGTCAAGAAATGCATACACAGGCTCTATAGGATTTATAGATAATAATGGTAATTGTGATTTTAACATTCTTATCAGAACAATGATTGTGAGGGGGCGTGAAATCTCGCTAGATGCTGGTTCGGGAATAGTTTCTGATTCTGAACCAATAGCGGAATTAAATGAAACCCGAGCTAAGGCTAAAGGTTTATTGCTAGCGTTGAACGAAGAATAAGGCTTGTCTTTATGGATAGATGGCTAATTAATGGAAAAGAAAGCTTATTTTTGAATGCCAATGATCGAGGTCTTGCCTATGGCGATGGTGTCTTTGAAACTATCGCGGTGCGAGGATCGAGAGGTCGATTTCTTGACAAGCATCTAAGTAGGCTTAATTTGGGTTGTGAGAGATTAAAAATACCTACTACTGATCTAGTTCAATTACCTAAAGAAATTAAGCATTTGATCGATATTAATAGTTGTAATAACGGCGTGTTAAAAATTATTGTCACGCGAGGTATCTCAGACCGAGGTTATTATTATAATGACGCTACAATTAATCCTTCTCGACTACTAGGCATTAGCAATCTTCAATCATTTAATTCACCAAATGATATTAAAGTCCGTTATTGCACAACAATCGCTAGCCGTAATTCAAAACTTGCTGGTATTAAAAGCCTAAATCGTTTACCCCAAGTGTTGGCCAGAGCTGAATGTGATGATGAAAATTACGATGAGGGGATTATGTTCGACGAGCTGGGTAATGCGATTGGCGGAACAATGACTAATATATTTATAGTTCATGGCCAAAAACTAATAACACCACCAGTACATGAAAGTGGTATAGCGGGTATTATGAGAGACCAGATTATGGTCGTCTCTGAGAAGTTAGGAATAAAAACTAATGAATCTTATTTTGATAAATCTTTACTTGAGAATGCTCAGGAAGTATTTTTATCTAATAGCCTTATTGGTATATGGCCAGTTAACAATCTTGAGAATGTATCCTTTAGTATTGGCCCAATAACAAAATCAATCCAATCCGAGTTATTTAAACTTGGCGTAATCGAGTGTCAGCCATGAAACGCTTGATCATAATCGCCTCATCAATTTTAACTTTCCCTACTATTGCTTTAGCATTAATAACCATAAAGTTTATTAATACACCTTTAAATTTCGGTGAAGCTGGTGTCACTTATCAAATTCCTTCAGGTACATCATTTCGTTATGTCTCTAAATCACTTCAAAGCCTAAGTGTTATTGATTCTCCTATTTTATTCGAGCTGTGGGGCAGGGTTACCGGGCAGGCAAAAAAAATTAAGGCCGGGGAGTATCTTATTGAAAACGACTTAACACCCCTAGAAATTATTGAGAAATTGGTAAATGGAGATGTGATTCAATACAGCTTTACTATCCTTGAAGGCTGGACTGTTAAAGAAATGCTTGATGCGTTAAAAAAAGTTAAAAAGCTTAATCATAATATTACAACTGAAGAGCAAATTATAGATTCTTTAGATATGTCCACAGAGAACCTTGAAGGTATGTTTTTTCCTGATACATATATTTTTCCATTGGGTTACAGCGATATGGACATACTAAGTATGTCTAAAAGTTTAATGGAAGAGCAAGTTAATGCTGCCTGGCTTTCTAGGGATAAGGATTTATTCTTGAATAGCCCTTATGAGTTGTTAATACTCGCATCTATTGTCGAGCGTGAAAGCAGTCTTGAGTCCGAACGACCAGATATCGCAGCTGTATTCCTTAGTCGCTTAAAAAAAGGCATGCGGCTTCAGGCAGACCCAACCGTTATCTATGCCTTAGGTGATTCATTTAATGGGGATTTAACGCGTTTAGACCTTCAAAATAGCTCTCCCTATAATACTTATCGATACAAGGGTTTGCCACCAACTCCAATTGGTTTACCAAGCTTTTCATCGCTTAGCGCCGCTGCAAACCCATCACAAAGTGAGGCTCTTTATTTTGTAGCAATTGGAGATGGAACGGGAATGCATGAATTTAGTGATACGCTTAAAGATCATAACGATGCTGTTGCGCGCTATTTAAAAAGACTTAAAGAATGAAATACAATAAATCTAAATTTAGAGGTGATCTATGCTGAATGGTACTTTCATTACAATTGAAGGTATTGAGGGCTTGGGTAAAAGCACTAATTTGGAGTTTATTGCTAACAAATGTAGGTCCGATGGTTATGAGGTGATTGTGTCGCGAGAACCTGGCGGAACAATTATTGGTGAAAAAATTCGAGACTTAATTTTAAATAGCCAACCAGATGATATGACTAACCTCACAGAGTTAATCCTTATGTTTGCAGCAAGAGCTGAGCATATTTCGAAACTGATAATACCTGCTCTCAAAGAGGGAAAACTTGTTATTTGTGATCGATTTACAGATGCTACTCTTGCATACCAAGGCAATGGAAGAGGTTTAAAAAAAGAGATTATTTTATCCTTACAGGAATTAATTGAAGGTGAATTGAAGCCTGATTTAACCATTTTACTTGATGCGCCATTAGAAATTTCAGCCTCAAGGATGGCTGGTCGAAATTGGAAGGATCGGTTCGAGAAAGAGGACTTAGGCTTTTTTAGTCGCGTTCAGGAAGGCTATCTTAATATAGCTAAAGCAGAACCTAATAGAGTAAAAATAATTAATGCTAATCAGTCCATCGAACGTGTTCAGGAAGATATTTCTTCTCTACTTGATAAGCATATAAAAAACTAGTTTTTTATTGAAAATTGATATG
>JAYZVL010000077.1:0-5596 GCA_036155675.1 Pseudomonadota bacterium
TACTAAGAAATTAAGTGGTCCAATATCAGCGGTCCATGTAATATTTGCGCCCCAATTTAGCGTTCCTTAATGAATTTCTCACTTATCTCAAAGTGTAAGATTCATCGCTCGCAAAATAATAATAATATGAAAAAAGCGATCACCATTTTACTCGCGGTGCTTATGAGCACTTGCTCAAAACCGCCGACTGCGCTAGATGAAATTCTAGCAAGTGGTGTGTTGCGTGTGATTACGAAAAGCGGCCCAACAACTTATTATCGCGGCACAAAAGAATTTGAAGGGCCTGAATATCTTCTTCTGCGAGGCTTTAGAAATTTTCTTAACGCTAAATATAATCGTAATCTGAAACTGGAAATTACAACAATTGATCAATTGAGTGCCATTCTTCCAGCAGTTGAATCTGAAAATTTTCATATTGCTGCTGCGGGACTATCAATAACTGAAAAAAACCAGCAAATGGTTGCCTTTGGGCCAACCTATCAAACCGTCAAACAGTCTCTTATTTATCGTCTTGGCACTGGAAAACCAAGAAATCTCTCTCACCTTGATGGCAAGAAACTCGAAGTCATGGCTGGTGCTAGCTATATTGACACCCTAAAAAATAAACAATTAAAACACCCCGATCTTATTTGGTCTGAAAATCCAAATGCTGAAGTTAGCGAATTACTAATGGCAGTAGAGAGCCAGGATATCGATTACACGATAGCTGATACTACTTCCTTTCAAATATATCGTCAGTATATGCCTGATTTAAGAGTCGCAATGCATCTTAAAGAAAGTGATCAGATTGCATGGGCATTTAACCTTAACAATAGCTCAAGCCTCAGGGTAGAAGCCTCAAAGTATTTCAACACTATCAAAGAAAATGGCATGTTAGAGCAAATTCTAGATAGGTATTATGGTCATACAACTACTTTTGATTATGTTGGTGCCAGAACTTTTATACGGCATTTTGATTCAAGACTCTCTTCTTATCGATCGCTTTTCGAAAAGGCAGCAAAAGAAAATTCAATCGACTGGAGATTACTTGCATCAATAAGTTATCAAGAGTCCCATTGGGATCCATCTGCAGTATCAAGAACTGGCGTAAAGGGCATGATGATGCTCACCAAAGTGACTGCTGATTCATTAGGGATAAAAAACCGAGTTGATCCCAAGCAAAGTATTCCCGCTGCAGCAAAATATTTTTCAATGCTTCATCAAAGATTACTTGATATACCAGAGCCAGATCGAACCTGGTTTGCAATGGCTGCATACAATATTGGCTTTGGTCATCTTCAAGATGCACGTCATATCGTACGACTAAATGGGGGCAATCCAAATCGCTGGTTGGATGTTGAAGAAGCGCTTCCGCTGCTTGCCCAACGAGAGTGGTTCTCAAAAGTTAAGTATGGTTATGCTCGGGGATGGGAAACAGTGAAATACGTCAGCAACGTAAGAAATTACCTTGGCACCCTCAACTGGCTAACGGCGAATAAACAGCCAAATAAAAATAGAGCTACGCCAATCAAACATAACTTAAATACTGAGCTAAATAAAAAATCAACGGTATTAACCTTCTGACGTTAAAATCTAATAACTTCAAATAATTTATTTCAACGTCGAGCTTGAAAAAAGCTCTGCAGCAAATCTCTTCCTTCAGATTCAAGAACCCCAAAAGAAACTTTTAGCTTATGATTTAGCTCAGATGATGTGAGCAAATCATAGACAGATCCTGCAGCACCAGCTTTTGGGTCTTTGCAGGCGTAAACAAGACGTTTCACTCTGGCATGAATCATGGCTCCGGCACACATTACACAAGGCTCAAGTGTGGTGTAAAGAGTGGTGCCCGTTAGACGATAATTGTTTAAAAAAATAGCGGCCTCACGCATTGCTTCAATTTCAGCATGTGCAGTTGGGTCTTTTCGACTGATTGAACCATTCCGACCGCGGCCAACAACTTTACCGTCACTAACAACAATTGCCCCAATTGGAACCTCGCCAATTAATTCAGCCTCCTTAGCTAATTCCATGGCTAGGGCCATGAATTCATGATCAGGGTTAGACAAAACCAAAAAAACCTAGTGCGGCATTTGTCATTATCTAGTTTTAGATTTTTGCATGGCTGCCATCGCAAAGAGGTTGATCCGGATTATGCTTGCAGCCACAAAAGTAAACTTGCTTATCTTCATCTGCATCAAATTGCACCGGTGTGAATGAAGTGCCCTTATGCGAGCCATCACAAAATGGCTGGATTTCACTCATGCCGCATGAACACCAAAAGTAAGTTTTACCTGCTTCAACATCCACGGGATAAGGAGCTTTTTGAGGGATTTTTGCTTGCTCTGACATAGTTATGTCTCCTAAAAGTGTCTAAAAATTACTAATATGTAGCGCTTTATTCCCACTCTATAGTCGCGGGTGGCTTTCCAGATATATCATAAGTCACTCTTGATATGCCTTCGATCTCATTAATAATTCTTCTGGAAACTAAATCCAGGAATTCATAAGGGAGATTGGCCCATCTTGCCGTCATAAAATCAACGGTTTCCACTGCACGCAATGCGATCACGTAATCGTATTTTCTTCCGTCTCCCATTACACCAACTGATCTTATGGGTAGAAAAACTGCAAATGCCTGACTCACAGAGTCATAAAGATTAGCCGTAATAAGCTCTTCAATAAAAATGTTATCCGCGCTTCGTAATAAATCAGCATATTCTTTCTTGACTTCACCAAGTATCCTAACGCCAAGCCCTGGCCCAGGAAATGGATGGCGAAATAAAAGCGATCGAGGTAAGCCTAATTCAAGACCTATCTGGCGAACTTCATCTTTAAACAAATCTTTAAGCGGCTCAATCAATTTAAGCTGCATTTTTTCAGGTAAACCACCAACATTATGATGGGATTTAATGACATGCGCTTTACCGCTTTTCGCGCCAGCCGATTCAATGACGTCGGGATAAATTGTTCCTTGCGCCAACCACTCTACGTTGGATATTTTATTAGCCTCTTCCTCAAAGATTTCAATAAATAAACGTCCGATAACTTTACGCTTATCTTCAGGATCGGTTACTCCATTAAGCGCCTCTAAAAACCTTTGCTCGGCATTGACGCGAATAACATTGACGCCAAGGTTCTCAGCAAAAAGCTGCATAACCTCATCACCTTCTCTTAATCGAAGAAGGCCGTGATCTACAAAAACGCATATAAGCTGATCGCCAAGCGCTTCGTATAGCAGAGCTGCTACAACCGACGAATCAACTCCGCCCGACAAGCCTAACAATACTTTATCTGTCCCTACGTCTTTGCGAATGTTTTCTATGTCACGAGCAATGATATTCCCGGGCTCCCAATCATCTTTGCAGCCACAAATCTCATGAATAAATCGTTCGAGAATTTTCTGGCCATGCTGAGTGTGAGTAACTTCAGGATGAAATTGAAGCCCGAAGTAATTGCGTGTCTCGTCGGCTATTGCTGCTAATGGCGCATTTTTACTGCTTGCCACAATATTAAAACCATCTGGCAGGTTTTTAACTCGATCGCCATGACTCATCCAAACGTTTATTCGATCGGATTCGCAAAGATTATCAAGTAAATTGCATCCTTCTAATAAAGTAAGTTCGGCTAAGCCAAATTCTCGTTCTAAAGATGGTTCAACTTGACCACCAAGCTGGGCGGCCATAGTTTGCATGCCATAACAAATACCCAGCAACGGGACCTTAAGATCAAAAACTATTTGGGGTGCAGTTGGCGGACTATCAAATACAACTGACTCAGGCCCGCCGGCCAAAATGATACCTTGAGGTGAAAAATCACTAATTAAAGCAGGATCGACATCCCAAGGAAGTATCTCGCTGTAAACCTTCGCTTCACGAACTCGACGTGCAATCAATTGCGTATATTGAGAACCAAAATCCAGTATTAAAATACGATCAGTCTGAGTCATTAGAAAAAATAAAGTGCTTTGGTTTTAAGCGCAAATCATCATTGGTCGAACTTGAAGAATCCCGATTCTTTTTAATCGGTACGGTAATTTGGAGCTTCCTTAGTAATAGCAACATCGTGTACATGGCTCTCGCGCATTCCTGCTGTCGTTATCCGAACAAATTCTGGCTTAGTTCGCATTTCATCAATATTGTTACAGCCTGTATAGCCCATCGCTGCACGAACCCCTCCAACTAACTGATGAATAATCGCCACAATACTGCCTTTATAAGGAACTCGACCCTCTATGCCCTCAGGGACCAACTTATCCAGTTGCTCTGATGGGTCTTGGGAATAACGATCTGATGAACCATACTGCTGACCCATCGCCCCTATTGAGCCCATACCCCTGTAGGTTTTATAAGAACGACCTTGATACAACTCAACATCACCAGGAGATTCTTCTGTACCCGCGAACAAACTGCCGATCATGACGCAAGAGGCTCCAGCTGCTATTGCTTTGGCGATGTCTCCAGAGTATCGAATGCCGCCATCAGCAATAACTGGTATAGATTTTTTCCTCATTGCTTCAGCCACTTCAGCAACTGCGCTGATTTGAGGAACTCCTACTCCCGCAACGATTCGAGTCGTACAAATTGAGCCTGGGCCAATCCCAACTTTAACGCCATCTGCTCCGGCTTTAACTAAAGCTTCAGCCGCATCAGCAGAAACAATATTTCCGGCAACAACCTGTATCTCGGGGTACTGTTTTTTTATTAACTGTACGCGATTAATCACGCCTTTAGAGTATGCATGTGCAGTATCAACAACTAATAAATCAACTCCAACATTGATCAGCCTTTCAACGCGTTCATCGGTATCATCGCCAGTTCCAATAGCTGCGCCTACTCGTAAAGCTGCAGCATCGTCTTTACATGCAAGAGGATAATCAACCGCTTTTTGGAAATCTTTAGCTGTAATCATACCTCGCAGCTCAAAGTCATTATTAACAATAAGAACCTTTTCAATGCGATGCTTATGCATTAAAGAGAGCACTTCCTTTTTATCTGGGCCTTCTCCGACGGTAACGAGCTTATCCTTCGGAGTCATAACATCAGAAATCGGTTTATCAGAGTTGATCTCAGAACGAAGATCTCGATTTGTCACTATGCCAACTGTTTTTCCATTATCTACAACTGGCATGCCAGAAATACCTTTGGCACGCGTAATCTCAAGAACCTCTTCAATTGTTTTATCCGGAGAAACAGTAATCGGATTGGTAACAATTCCACTTTCAAATTTCTTTACACGATTAACTTCTAGAGCTTGTTGCTCAGGGCTGAGATTTTTATGGATGATGCCGATGCCGCCTTCTTGCGCCAAGGTAATTGCAAGTCGGGCTTCAGTAACACTGTCCATTGCTGCTGAAGCAAGAGGAATATTAAGATCAATACCTCGACTTACCTGAGTTTTAAGATCCACCTCACGGGGAAGTACCTGAGAATAATCAGGTTTAAGCAAAACATCATCAAAAGTTAGTGCATCATTGGAGATCCGCATAGCACATCATATAAAAAGATGCGGGTAAACTGAAAATTTAACGCTATAGAAAAAAAGCGTAGACTATCTTCTAAACCAAAAATATCGGGGCAGATCTTGAATCCTAAAACACTTCAAGCGGATCACACTG